>JBELBV010000001.1:0-42358 GCA_042095135.1 Flavobacteriales bacterium
CGGTCATCATCGTAAAAGGCGTTCGCATTGTTCGCCAAAGCGAATCCATGGTCATCGAGCGTTTGGGTAAGTACAGAACCACCCTCACCGCTGGAATCAATGTGATCATCCCCATCATCGATCGTCCGCGTGATATTGCTTGGCGCATTATCGCAGAACGACCCAACGGGCAAAAAGTGGTGCAGTACAAGTTGAAGGACCGCGTGGACCTCAGGGAAACCGTATTCGATTTTCCCAAGCAAGGTGTCATTACCAAGGACAACGTTGTAACGGAAATCAACGCGTTGATCTACTTCCAGATTACGGATCCCGTTAAAGCCGTCTACGAAATCAATAACCTCCCGAATGCCATTGAGAAATTGACACAGACCACCCTGCGGAATGTCATCGGTGAGTTGGAATTGGATGAGTGCTTGACTTCCCGTGACACCATCAACATGAAGCTACGGTCCATCTTGGATGAAGCCACCAACAAGTGGGGCGTCAAGGTGAACCGCGTAGAGCTGCAGGACATCAATCCGCCCGTGGACATCAAGGAGGCCATGGAGAAGCAAATGCGTGCCGAGCGTACACGTCGCGCTCAAATTATTGATGCAGAAGGAACCAAGCGCGCCGCCATCCTTCAAGCAGAGGGTCAAAAAGGTGCAGACATCAACGAAGCCGAGGGGCAAAAGCAAGCTCGCATTTTGAAGGCACAAGGCGAAGCCACTGCCCGATTAGCCGTAGCTCAAGCCGAGGCTGAAGCCATTCAGAAAATCGCTGCTGCCGTATCTGACACCAAAGCCGATCCAACGCAGTACTTGATTGCAGTAAAGTACATCGAAACCATCGAACAGGTGCTCAAAGAAGGAGGAGCAGGAAGCAAAACCGTCTTCATGCCATACGAGGCAAGCGGATTGATGAGCAGCGTAGGCGGTTTGAAAGAATTGATGAACGCCTCCTCCGACTAATTAGCCCTAGCGTGCTCGTTCAAACCCACTTTCCCCGAAAGCTGACCCACACGCGGTACGACCAGTACTTGGCGTCGGGGTGGTTCCGCGGGTCAGTGATGCTGTACAAAATGGACTTGCTGTGCATCGATGCACGCGTATACTCGGTGGTGAACATCCGCTTGGATTTGCTGAAGCATGCACTCAGAAAGTCACAGCGCAAAATTAAGCGCAAGGTCGAGAGTCGCTTTACCGTTGCCATCGGACCGTCCAAAATCAGCCAAAGCAGACAGCGACTCTATGCCGCACACAAAATGCGTTTCAAGGGATTCATCCACGACACCTTGGACGAATACTTGCACGCTGGTTTTCACTCCACCGTATTTGACACGCAAGAAGTGTGCGTGTACGACGGCGATCGACTCATTGCGGTTTCATTTTTCGACTTGGGCAATCGGTCTATGGCGTCCCTCCTTGCGCTGTATGACGAAGCTTACAGCGAATACAGCCTGGGCATGTACACCATGCTCAAAGAAATCGAATATGGCCAACAGACTGGTCGGAAGTGGTACTATCCGGGCTATGTGCTCGACCTTCCGTCGGCCTTCGATTACAAATTGAAGCTCGGCGAGATGGAGTATTACACGCCGAATAAACGCTGGGGCAAATACGCCAACTTCAATAAGGAACACAGCGTAGCCCACCGCTTACGCACGGCCATGTTCCAATTGGCTGGAGCGCTTCGGGAGGAAAACATCCCTACAAAAACTTGGTATTACCCCTACTTCAGCATGGGATACATGCCGCTCTGGAAAGACCGGTTCTTGCACCTGCCTTGGATTTTTGAACTCGGACATGACTTGGATGGCATGTGTGCTGTGGGCTATTGTGCCGAACGGGATGGTTTCATTTTATCGCACATCAATCCATGTCCCGATGAACAGCATTTCATCAACATGGAACAGGCTCGTGAGTTTGGGGACCATCAAACCTACCTCGGGCACTTGATGGAGTACGGCGACCCCATTGCGGAAGGTAGCCTCACCGAGGTCTTACGACACATCCAATTCTGGTCCACGCGCTCAGATAAAATACCCCCTGTATGAAATTGTATTCTTGGAACGTCAACGGCATCCGTGCCGTGGTGAAAAAAGAGTTTGGCACCATCCTGAAAGAACTTGCCCCTGACGTGTTGGGGCTTCAGGAGACTAAAGCCCAAGATGACCAAGTCCGGGAAGCACTCTTTGGGTTGGACGGCACAGAGGGGTATGAGGTGTACTCTAGTTCAGCCATCAAAAAAGGATATTCGGGAACGGCCATTTTGACCAAAACCACGCCACTCGCCGTCACTGCTGGAATTGGCGTTGAAGAATTGGACCAAGAAGGCCGAGTGCTGTGTGCCGAATTCGATTCATTCTTCTTCGTCACGGTTTATACGCCAAACTCCTCATCCGGTCTGAAGCGGCTTCCCTTTCGCAAGCAATGGGACGCAGCCTTTCTTTCTTACATACAAGGGTTAGACGCAAGAAAGCCGGTTGTTGTGACCGGAGATTTGAACGTTGCACACCATGCCATTGACCTCGCGAGGCCCGACGCCAATTACAACAAAACGCCGGGCTACACGCAAGACGAAATTGACGGCATGAGTACACTGCTCGAGCATGCCCATTTGCGCGACACTTGGCGCGATGCCAATCCGGACCAGGTGGGCTATTCCTGGTGGAGCTATCGCGGCGGTGCCCGTGAGAAAAACGTGGGCTGGCGATTGGATTATGTGTTGGTCAGCGAACGACTGAGTACCAGCGTCAGCCAGCCCAACATCCACAACTCCGTCTTTGGTTCGGATCACTGCCCAGTCTCAGTGGAGCTGGACACCTGAGTCCATTGGCAAAAAACAAGCGCCCGACCACAAGCTACGATTTTGTCCCTGCTTCTGCTGTTCTTGATTTGTTGCCACAAAACAGAACGCATGAGGAGAAACGTATCAGGGTTGGCCGCCCTTGCATTCCTGGCCATTTCGCAGACACTTCACGCCCAGTGTACCGGCGATTTGAATAACGATCATACGGTTGACCTACAGGATTTACTGAGTTTGCTTGTTCATTACGGCGATAGTTGCAACAGCGGTCCGGAAGCCTTTCCACCGCTTCACCTATCCGAAATCCATTATAATCCGAACTCCGCTCAAGGCAACGATAGCTACTGGGAATTCCTCGAACTGTACAATCCCAACGACGCACCCGTTCCACTTGAGGGGTGGCGATTATCCAATGCCGTTTCCATCACTTTCGATTGGAACGACACCATTCCGGGGCTCGGCTTCTTTACGGTCGCACGGAATCTGGACTCTCTTTCAACCGTTTTGCCTGCTGCCGCCCCGTGTGCACAATGGAACAGCGGCGAAGGCCTAAACAATACCGGTGAGACAGTCGAGCTTCGTTCTCCTGATGACATCATTCAAGTTGCGGTAGCTTATGAGGACGACGACGGATGGCCCCCGGAACCGGATGGCCAAGGACCAAGCCTTGAATGGTACGACGTGAACCTACCCAACGAGGCACAGGACTCTTGGACGTTTTCTTTAGTGCTCGGCGGAACACCCGGGTTGCCCAACAGTGCTTGGGGACTTTCTGATCCAGAGTAAATCTGCAAGAATATGGTCAATGGCTCGGCGTGTCCAACTGGACCGCTTGGCCGTTAACCTCCACTTCGATGGGCTTGCCTTTGACCAAGTTGACTGTCGTGCCATCTTCCGATACCACGACATCTAGCAATCGGTTACGGAAGTTGATTCTGAATCTCAGGTTTTGCCATGCACGGGGTATTTTTCCGTTAAAGCAGGGCTTCCCTTCTTTCACTTTGAATCCTCCAAATCCCTCAACCACAGATAACCACGTGCCTGCCATTGAAGTGATGTGAAGCCCCTCATGCACTTCTTTGTTGTAATCGTCCAAGTCCAAACGCGAAGTTCGGAGGTAATGTTTGTAAGCATCATCCATGCGATCCAGTCGGGAAGCGATGATGGAATGAACACAAGGAGACAGACTCGACTCATGCACCGTTTTCGGCTCATAGAAATCGTAGTTCGCTTCGTGCGTCTTTAATGAAAAATCATCCCAGAAAAAATACAGCCCCTGAAGCACATCGGCTTGCTTAATGAAAATGGAACGCAAAATTCTATCCCAACTCCACTTCTGGTTGATGGGACGCTGGTCGGCCTTCAAGTCATCAACCGAGAGTTGCTCCTTATCCAAGAAGCCGTCTTGCTGCAGACGTACCTCTGTCCCCTCCAGCTGCGGCATGTACATCTGATTGGGAATGGTATCCCATTCCTTGAAGATGGACGGTTCATCGATGGTGTATGCTGACGTAAGCCGTGACCAATCGCTTGGGTGCTCTGCTTTCAGCCACTGTGCAACCTCCAACGCATACCGCATACACCAAGCCGCAAGGTAATTGGTGTACCAGTTGTTGTTAACGTTGTTCTCGTATTCATTTGGACCGGTAACACCAAGGATGACGTAAGCGCCATTGTTTTCTGACCATTGAACTCGTTGCTGCCAGAACCGAGCCACACCGAGGAGAACGGCGAAACCGTGGGTTCTGAGGTAATCCCGGTCGCCAGTGTAGTTGACGTAATTCCAAATGGCGTAGGACATGGCCCCATTTCGGTGGATCTCCTCAAATGTGATCTCCCATTCGTTGTGGCACTCTTCTCCGTTCATCGTGACCATGGGATACAAGGCCGCTCCATCTGAAAAGCCCAATTTCTCTGCATTTTCGATGGCCTTCTCCAGGTGATTGAATCGGTACACCAACAACTGCCGCGCAACGTGTTCAGGGTGGCCAGCGAGATAAAATGGAATGCAGTACGCTTCTGTATCCCAGTAACTGGCTCCACCATACTTCTCTCCTGTGAATCCTTTGGGACCAATGTTCAGCCGGGCATCATCGCCACGGTACGTCTGATTCAGGTGAAATATATTGAACCGGATGGCTTGCTGAGACGCCACATCTCCAGTGATTTCAATGTCTGCCTGCGACCAAATGTGCGACCACTCATTAACGTGGTCTACCACAAGTGAATCCCAGCCGGTCGAGGCTGCCAATTCACTGTGTGCAAATGCTGCTTTCACCAAGTGCTCCGCCTCATGCTGGAGCGTCGTGCATACGCCGACGTACTTTTCTAGAATGAGGGTTTGCCCTTGGGCCAGTTCAGCCTCAAATTTGATTCCCACAAGTGCCTCATCCGATTTGGCGCTGGCTTGAGCGAGCTCAAACTTCCCCGATTCGTCGGCAACGTGAGCATGTGCGGTCATGGCGAACGCAGCGCCGAATTGTGTTTTGTTCGTTTCCGCACGAACGTAGGCTTGGCCCGGTCCCCTTTGCTCCACATCGTGAATGGACCAAAACGCATCATTCCAGTTGGAATCAGCATTGGTCACTCCGGCATCCAAATAAGGCGTGAGCTCAACCCGGTGCCTCGCAGCACCAATGGAGTAGCGCAAGCATCCCAATTCCGGATTGTGCATCGAGCAGAACCGCTCCGCCACTACATGAACAACTGCACTGTTTTGAAGGGTGCACGTGAAGGTGCGTCTCAACACCCCTTCCTTCATGTTCAGTTCCCAATGGAATGCATCCACCGATCGGGCTGCGGCTAAGTCCAATGTCTCACCGTCTACTTTCACATCAATGCCAATCCAATTCGTGGAATTCAACACCTTCGCGAAGTACTCGGGGTATCCGTTCTTCCACCAGCCCACCTTTGTCTTGTCCGGATAGTAAACACCAGCGAGGTATGACCCCTGCAACGAAGCACCCGAATAGGCTTCTTCGAAATTGGCACGTTGGCCGATTCTTCCGTTGCCAATGGACAAGATGGATTCAAAGCCTTGGACCCACGTTGCATCCCACGTGGAGAGCCCTAATTTCCAATGGTCAACCGTACCTGCCATGACGCCTCATTGAACGTTAAAGGAGGGCGATGATGTCAACCCACGTGACGAGACCAAAACCCGGAATCACCGCTGCAGCTTTCGACAAGGAATCAGCGCTTCCAATTCCAATCACGGGAAATCCGCCCGTGATTGCGGCATCAATACCTGACTGCGCATCTTCAAAAACAAGGCATTGCTCAGGAGCCAAATTCAAGGCCTTGGCGCCCATGAGAAACACCTCAGGATCGGGCTTGGACAGGGTGATGTGGTTGCCGTCCACCAGCACATCGAAGCGGTCAATCAAATTCAAACGCGTCAAAATCATTTCGGCGTTTTTGGACGATGAGCCCAATGCCACTTTCATCCCAGCAGCTTTCAGTTCATCGATGAGCTTCACAACACCCGGCAAAGCATCCTCGGTCGTGGTTTTACCTGCCAATTCAAGGTAATGGGTGTTTTTACGATCCATGAGGCGCACCTTCGTCGCTGCGTCCAGTAGCAAGCCACCTTTATTCAGGATGTATTCCAGGCTGTCCACGCGAGACACCCCTTTCAGCGCTTCATTGTCTTCTTCAGAAAACGGTACACCCAATTCGTCAGCCAATTGACGCCATGCCACAAAATGGTGAGACGCCGTATCGACGATTACACCATCCAAGTCGAAAATGCATGCGCGAATTTCTGCCATTGTTTAAGCGTTAAGGATGTACTTCACGTGGTAATCAGCCAAACCGTCAATGGGCCGTTTGATAATATGCCCCACTTCTATGCCTTCACGCTCGCAAACGTGGCGAAGCACGGGCTGGAAGTGATATGCAACAGAACCGACAAAGTGGACGGGCACATCCTGATAGTTGTCGTAACACTTGACGTGCACATCGATAAACGCCTGAAACCCTTCCTCTAGCAAAGAAATGATTTGAGGCACCTCTTGGTGGCGACCAATGAAGGTCATGAAAGAGGCCAAGAAGACGTTCGCATTGGGCTCTTGGTACACCCGATTAACGATATCGTCTTTACTGAAACCAAACGTACTCTCAAAATCTGCATCCACAGTGGGGTCCAGCTTGTGGTACAAATGCAAAGCCAATAGGCGTTTTCCAAACCACGATCCGCTGGCTTCATCTCCGAGGATGTAGGCCAATGCAGGTACCTTTTCGGAAGTTGTACTGCCATCAAAATAGCATGAATTGGATCCCGTACCGATGATGCAAGTAATCGCAGGATCCCCAGCGTACGTGCTGTACGCAGCCCCATCCAAATCGTGACCTACGTGCACATCTGCAACGGCGAAAACGCGCTCCAATCCCTCGCGTATAATCGCGCACAAGGCTTCCGAACTGCTTCCGGCACCGTAGAAGTATACCTTCGATACTTCATCCACAATCGCAGAAGCTTCTTTGGATTCGCGCATTTTCGACTCCACCAGATCCGCGTCATGGAAATAGGGATTGAATCCCATGGTGTGAAATTCCGACAGGGCATCTCCCTGCTCATCGATCACCATCCAGTCGCACTTGGTGGAACCGCTATCTGCTATTAAAATCTTCAAAACCGAATCGTTTATTCGAGGGTTACAAACGCTCAACCAAGTCTGCTACCCGAGTTGCGTAACCGGCCTCATTATCGTACCAACCAAATACTTTCACCGTCTTGCCCATGGCCTTGGTCAAACCGGAATCGAAGATGCAGCTGTGTGGGTTGCCTACAATGTCTACCGAAACAAGCGGGTCTGTTGAGTACTCCATCACCCCTTTCATGGCGCCTTCTGCGGCGTTCTTCATCGCTGCATTGACTTCTTCTGCAGTGACTTCTTGCTTCAATATGACGGTCAAGTCTGTGACCGATCCCGTTGGCGTGGGAACACGTACCGCAAGACCATCCAACTTGCCTGCCAGTTGTGGCAGCACCAACCCAACCGCTTTGGCCGCACCGGTTGAAGTCGGAATCATGCTCAACGCTGCCGCCCGTGCACGGCGCAGGTCCTTGTGCGGTGCGTCTTGAATACGCTGGTCTGCCGTGTAGGCGTGAATGGTGGTGATCAAACCGTGCTCGACGCCAAACGTGTCGTCCAATACTTTCGCCATGGGTGCCAAGCAGTTGGTTGTGCAAGAAGCATTGGATACGATGCGATCGTCAGCCGTTAGAATCGTGTCGTTCACACCCAACACTACCGTCTTGAGTTCGCCCTTGGCAGGTGCAGAAATGACCACCTTACCGGCTCCAGCCTCGAGGTGCAATCCCGCCTTTTCTTTACTCGTGAAAACACCGGTGGATTCGACTACCACGTCTACACCGAGAGAACCCCATGGCAAATTAGCCGGATCACGCTCCGCAGAAATGGTAATGGTCGATCCATTCACGACCAAGTTTCCATTTGAAACTTCCACCGTGCCGTTGAACTTTCCGTGGATGCTGTCAAACTTCAGCAGGTGGGCAAGGGTGTCGACATCCGTCAAATCATTGATGGCAACGACGTTCAAATCGTTGCGGTCGAGCATTTGGCGGAAGGCCAACCGGCCGATGCGGCCAAAACCGTTGATGGCAATTTTCTTCATATCAGGGTTAAATTCTATTCGTTTAGATGGAAAGTATTTTCGCAATGCGGACCTCGTCTTCCAATGTGGCCGTCTTGTTCTCGATCGCTTCTTCAAAGGGGTAATAGACCAACTGGTCATTCACTACACCGGCCATGACACTCTTCTTTCCGGAAAGCAGGCCTTCAACTGCCGCCACGCCCAAGCGTGAGGCCAGCACACGGTCGGCACAACTGGGGTCACCGCCGCGTTGCAAGTGTCCCAACACCGTTACGCGTGTTTCGTATTTGTTGTCAATTGCGTGCACCTTTTTTGCAATCTCAAATGCACCTCCTTCAGGGTGGCCTTCAGCGACGATGACAATGCTCGACGTTTTGTTCGATGCTTGCCCCAAGTTCAACACGTCAACCAAATCCTGAATCGACAGACCTGACTCGGGTGTCATGACAGCCACTGCACCCGTTGCAATCCCAGCATTCAAAGCGATGAAGCCGCTGTCACGGCCCATCACCTCGACAAAAAAGAGGCGGTTGTGGCTATCAGCCGTATCTCGAATTTTGTCAACGGCCTCCACAACGGTGTTGGTAGCAGTATCGAAACCAATGGTGAAATCAGTTCCGGACAAATCGTTGTCGATGGTGCCGGGCAAGCCGATGATCGGGAAGCCGGTTTCCCGCGTGAGCAACATCGCTCCTGTAAACGTCCCGTTTCCGCCAATGACAACCAAGGCATCTACTTCGTTCTCCACAAGGGATTGGTGGGCTTTACGCCGTCCTTCCTCAGTTCGAAACGCCTCGCAGCGAGCCGACTTCAAAATGGTGCCGCCGCGGCCGAGAATTTTCGCTACCGAACGGACATGGAGGCGCTTAAAATCCCCATCAATCAAACCCTGATAGCCTTGGAATACACCGACCGCCTCACAACCATGGTATACCGCCGTTCGCACCACTGCACGAATGGCAGCGTTCATTCCTGGCGCATCACCTCCTGACGTTAATACCGCGATTTTCTTCATATAAACGCTTTCAATTATGAGTTCCACTAGATGGTGGAACGGCCGCGAAGATAGCACCGGAAATAACACCATCCCAGCCTAAGTGTTTAAAATACACTTTTATTCCCAGCGGGGTTTATTGTATTTTTGACACTATGCAACCAAATGAGACCCTCCACCTCTCTGTTGACTGCGTACTATTCGGGTACGACGACGACGGACTTAAGGTGCTCTTGATCAACCAAAAAGCGGACACGTATGCCCATGAGAAAGGCCAACCGATGTCACAACTACCAGGGGATCTCATCTTAATCGAAGAAGGTCTGGATGAAGCCGCAGAGCGTGTGTTGTACGAACTCACGCAAGTGAATGGTGTGTACTTGAAACAATTCCACGCTTACGGAGATCCCAATCGTGTAAAGGACCACAAGGACAGAGCTTGGCTGCGATATGTCCGTACCATGCCAGACCAGCGCGTTGTAACAGTCGGGTACCTCGGACTCGTCAGCTTGCACGATTACGACCCACAACCGGCCTCATTCGCGGGTGGGGTCAGCTGGGTGGATATCAACGATGTCGGCCCCCTCGCCTTCGACCACAACAGCATTCTCAATGGGGCCATCGCGGCGCTTCAAACGCAATTAGAAAGCCACCACATCAGTTTCGAATTGCTCCCCAAGAAGTTCACTTTGAGTCAACTTCAAGCGCTCTACGAGACCGTTTTGGACAAAAAATTCGACAAGCGGAACTTCCGGAAAAACGTCAAGAAGATGAGCCACGTAGTGCCGCTCGACGAGAAACAACAGGGCGTCATGCACAAACCCGCCCAGCTATTCAGTTTCAATCCCGAGCAGATCGCACATGATTAAACTAGCGCTGAGGTGGTTAGAGGTGTTGATGGTTCTATGCGGCATCACCGTTGCAACGGCTCAAGAGGTGGGCGTCAATTGGCATCCCTTGGATGGTGTGGCTTACCAAAGCGAAGAACTGCCAGAGGTACATGTCACGTGCGAACAAATGAGCTGGATCCTGCAACAAGAAAATTGGTATTCCAACATTGAACATCCAGCAACGTTCGTGTTCATCAGTCCTCTAGGAACGGACACCGTCGAAAACGTAGGGTTCCGTTTGCGCGGGAATACCTCACGCGGTGCGCCCAAGAAATCGTACAAGGTTTCATTCAATGCGTTCGACGAAGACCAATCGTGGGAGGGTTTGAAAAAAATGAACCTCAACGGTGAACACAATGACCCCAGTGCCATGCGCGCCCGACTTGCTTGGGAGTGCCTGCGCGATGCTGGCGTGCCGGTTTCGAGAAGCACCCATGTAAAGCTTTTCATCAACGGCAATTACTACGGATTGTACTCCAACACTGAACACATCGATGGCGAGTGGTTAGAAAAGCGATTTGACCATGCCCACGGAAACCTCTGGAAATGCACTTATCCGGCCAACTTGGCCTTCGTCAGCAGCAACCCCGACGCCTATAAGTTTACCCCAAGCTGGTCCGACCAACGCGTTTACGAACTGAAAACCAACAACCTAGAAGACGACTACAGCAGCTTGGCCGAATTCATCAATGTCCTCAACAACGCGCCAATGGACGAGTTGCCCTGTGCGCTGGAGGCCATCTTCGATGTCGACGCCTACCTCAAAGCCGCAGCAGGTGAAATCCTCTTTGGCCATTGGGACAATTACATCGGCAACAAGAACAACTTCTACCTGTACGAGCGCACCACTGACGGCCGACTGATGTACATCCCGTACGATATGGATAACACGGCCGGCATTCAGTGGTTTGGGGAGTGGACGGATCAGGATATATACAACTGGACCAACGAAAACGACCGAGCCCTGTACACCCGATTGCTCGATGTCGATGCCTACCGAGATCGCTTCACCTGGTATATCCATTGGTGGATGGACATGTATTACACCGCCGATTGGGTCGAGGCACGGGGAACTTGGTTGGTCAACTTCATGAGTCTCGCAATCGAAGAGGACACCTACTATCCGTTGAGCTACGGGTTCGATGCGGTTGATTTTGAAAATTCCATAGCCGAAGCTTGGGGCAGCCACGTCGCGCACTCCCCACTGGACTATGCGAACTCACGCATTTTCTGGGCCGAAATTCAATCCGATCCGATGCCTGTGGACATCAGCCCGATTGTTCAATGCTGGGCCGAAGGGCCAGTACTCAATGACTCCTTGCACATTCAATGCTGGGCGCCTGAGTTGACAACAGCCACAGGGTGGATCGTTGAAGCCGAAGTTGAACGGGACGGCAATGTGGAGGCCGTTGTACTCGAGCCCGCCGGAGGAAGCCTACACGGTTATGGTTGGGCCACTACCGTGCCGCTTGATGGTGCAGAAGATGTTTTCTGGCGGGCTTTGGCCACCGATCCAGCCGGCGCGGTCCAACACTCGCCCTGCACATTGACACGGGTCTGGAATTCCTCGGCCGACTCCCCGCTTCGGATCAATGAAGTCATGCCGATCAACGACGGGTTTGTGACCGATGAAAACGGCAACGCTGGCGATTGGGTTGAGCTGATCAATGCAGGGACTGCACCGTTCAATTGCAACGGACTCTACCTCAGTAACCGGGTGATGGAACCATGGCGTTGGCCGCTGCCGAGCGTCACATTGGAACCTGGTCAGCATTTGCTCTTGTGGTGCGACGACAACACCGAAGCGGGCCCATTGCATGCGAATTTCACCCTGTCCGGGTCTGAGGACGAAGTGTACCTCTTCACCAAAGAAGATGGTGCATGGCGCGCCGTAGATGCCATCAATTGGAACGATGCCATCGGTAACTTTAGCCTTGGACGCACGACCGACGGAGCGCCCGACTGGGTGTGGTTCAATCCCAGTTCCTCAAACCCGCCAACGCCAAATGCGGCAAACGGAACCACCGCACATATTCTCGACCCCACTGCCTCCTTCTCATTACCCACCAGTTGCGAACAACCATGCGCGATTGACTTTTCTCAAGGCACACGTTCATCATTGCGCGATATCCATGGACAACTCGTTACTGAATCCAGTGGTATGTCCATTTCAATCAACGGACAACCAACGGGTATCTATCTCCTTACCATCGAAGCCAAGACTGGCTCGACAACCCACAAAATCATCTTGCGATGAATACTTTTCGCCGATTCCATTGCTGCTTCATCATTTCTTTGGGTCTATTGATCCCGAGCTTTCTTCGAGGGCAGGTCGTGTGGACCGAACCCGCTTTCCCCACGGTAGACGACCAGGTCACGCTTTATTATAACAGTGCCCTGGGCAATGGTGAATTGCAAGGCGTCATTCCCGTTTACATTCACACAGGGGTCATCACAAGCAATTCGAGCGGACCAAGCGATTGGCAGAACGTGCAGACCGCATGGGGGACTTCAGATCCATTGGCTTTACTCAACCCGGAAGGTAATGGCATCCACACCTTTGAATTCAATGGTTTGACCATCAGTGAATACTACCAACTCGACGAAGGCGAAACCGTTGAAAGTTTGGCCATGGTCTTCCGAAACAGCAGCGGCACATTGGTAGGGCGAAATGCCGACGGATCGGACATCTTTTACGAAGTCAGCACCGGTTCGTTCAGCACATCATTGCAAACCCCTGAAAACGGATACGCTGTGCTGGACCTCGGCGACACCTACTCCATCCTCGGACAAGCGAGTGAAACGTGCGAGCTCAGCCTGGAAATCAATGGGGAGGTTGTCACTACAGTAACGGGTACGTCCCTTTCGTATGATTTCGAGGCGGATAACGCCGGGCAATACGACATCGCCTTGGTAGGGACCATCGATGCGGGATCCACATCGGATGAAGCAAGCATTACCGTGCTGCCCGAAACTCCCATTACTGGATGGCCACCCGTTGGATCCGAAGACGGGATTCACTATCCCACGACCACGAGCACTTTCTTGCAGCTCCACGCACCGGGCAAGGAATTCGTTTTCGTGGTAGGCGACTTTAACGATTGGCAATTGAGTTTCGATTACCTCATGACCCAAACCCCCGACGGCAACAAGCACTGGATCGAAATTGATGGCCTTGACGCCGGAACCGAATACCGCTTCCACTACCACATCATGCCGGACGACATGCGCGTGGCAGACCCCTACACAGAGGTAGTACTCGATCCATGGAACGACCAATGGATTCCCGAGGAGACGTACCCGAACATGCCGGCGTTCCCCAATATGCTGACAGAAAACACGCCGGTGTCTGTCCTTCAACCCGGCGCGGCCGGCTTTGATTGGTCCGATCAGGACTTTGAGCGACCCGCCAAATCATCGCTGGTGATTTACGAATTGCTGGTGCGTGATTTCACGGACGAGCGCAATTACCAGACCATTCTCGACACCCTTGATTACCTCGATCGGTTGGGCATCAACGCAATTGAATTCATGCCTGTCAATGAATTCAATGGCAACGACAGCTGGGGCTATAATCCGACTTTCTTCCTCGCATTGGACAAGGCTTACGGTGACAAATCAGCGTTTAAGGAATTGATCAATGCCTGCCACCAGCGCGGCATTGCTGTGCTCCTCGATGTGGTGCTCAATCACGCCGATTACCCCAATCCGTTCTTGAAGATGTATTGGAACGCCTCGTCATTCCAGCCCGCGGCGAACAACCCGTGGTTCAACGAAATTTCGCCAAGCCCAGAGACCTGGTTCTTCGATTGGAACCACGACAGCCCAGCCACAAAGTATTTCATGAAACGAGCATTGAAGTACTGGGTTGATGAATACCACATCGACGGATACCGTCTCGACTTTTCCAAAGGCATGACCCAAACTCCGGGCAATGTATGGGGCTACGACCAAGCCCGCATCAACTTGCTCAATGAGTATGCCAACCACCTCTGGCAGGATGAATCCGACATTTACATGATCTTGGAACATTGGGTGGACCTGTCCGAAAACCAAACCTTGGTCAACGACGGATTCATGGTGTGGGCCAATGTGACACACGATTACAACGAGGCGTCTATGGGGTATCCTTCCGATTTCGGATGGGCAAACTACCAAAACCAAAGCATGTCCAATCCGGGAGTCATCTCCTACCCTGAAAGCCATGACGAAGAACGATTGATGTTTAAGGCCCTGCAATACGGCAATGGAGAGGGTTCGTACCAGGTGACTAATCTCAACACGGCCCTAGCGCGTCAAGAAGCCATTCAATGCTTCAACATCCTGTTGCCTGGACCCAAGATGCTCTGGCAGTTCGAAGAACTCGGGTACGACTACAGCATCAACACGTGCAGCGACGGTGTCACCATAAGCGAAGACTGCCGGACCACAGCCAAACCCGTACGATGGGACTACCGAGATAACCCCAACCGGTACCGCATCCACGAAGTCATTGCCGGTCTCTGTCAACTCAAAATGGACTACCCAGACCCCTTCCAAGGCACCAATTACAACTGGGACGTGGGAGGCTACGGCAAACGCCTCCTCCTCAATGGAAGTAGCATGGACGCAGTGGTGGTCGCTAATTTCCGTGTCAGCGAGCTTAGCATGATTCCTGGATTCCAGCATACGGGTACGTGGTACGACTACTTCACGGGCGAAGCCATTGAAGTGACCGATGTAAGCGCTTTCATGTCATTCGCTCCAGGCGAATACCACGTGTACGTCGATCAACCGGTGAACTTCCCTTCCGCCATTGCTGAGGCCCCTCTCGTTCGGTCCAATGCCGTGGCATTTCCCAATCCCACGGCAGGAAGCTTTGCCATTGAATTCCCGGAACAGGTGGACATGACCTCGCTTCAAATCTTTGACCTAAACGGCCGAGATGCAACCGCTGGAATCAGCGCGACGGTTCAGCACCAGGGATACGTTATTCAATTCGTTAACAACAGCTTATCAGAAGGCGTGTATACCGTACAGGTCCGTTCCGATACGCAACAATTCAATGCCCGCGTGGTGCTTTCAAACAACCGTTGACAAGTCACACGGTACTTCGTGTTGAAAGTACACCTACTAGACCGTACCTTCGCCCCACTAATTCATTTCTGATGACCAAATTCACCCTTTCGCTGATCGCCACCTTTGGCATGTATTGCGCACTGCAGGCGCAATCCCTGCGCGGTACGATTTCAGATGCCCAAGGCAATCCCTTGCCAGGAGCATCGGTTGTTGCCAACGGCACCAATGGGCAATTCACAGACGCCAATGGGGCGTATGTCTTGAGCCTGTCACCCGGCGTCCATACGGTCCAATACTCCTACATTGGTTACATCAGCCAAACCAAGGAGGTGACCATGGGAACCGAGGACGTGACCCTCAACGTTTCCCTCGCAGACGACGCAGTCTTGATTGAGGACGTCGTCGTCGTGGGTTATGGCGTTCAACGGAAAAAGGAAGTGACGGGTAGCATTGTCAAGGTCGATTCAAAGCAAATCACCGGAGTTCAAACGCCATCGTTTGAAGCTGCACTTCAAGGTCAAGCGGCAGGCGTTCAAGTAAGCCAATCGTCGGGTGTGGCCGGGGCTCCATCCCTCATTCGCGTTCGCGGCGTGGCCTCAGTATCTGCAGCGGGCGACCCACTCTACGTCGTTGATGGGATTCCCATCACACAAGAGTACTTCCTCCGCGGCAACAGTGGCGCCTTGAATAACAACCCACTTGCCGCCATTAACCCGAACGACATCGAATCCGTTGAAATCCTCAAGGACGCCGCTGCGACGGGTATTTACGGATCACGCGGCGCCAACGGTGTCATCCTCATCACCACCAAGCGCGGTAGGAAGGGAACGTCGTTCGAATTCAGCACACGCGCTGGCATCGGCACCGCAGCCACACGTCCGAATATGATGGACACCGATACGTACTTGGCATTGCGCCAAGAAGCTTGGGAAAACGACGGCGGCACCGGATACGTTTGGCTGCCGAACATGACTTCCTCGGCCGATGACCCTGCTACCCGCCGTGAAGCCTACTTGCGCGCCTTGGAAACAAACACCGATTGGGTGGACCAGACTATTGGCGTCGGCAATAAGAACGCTGTGAACTTCGGCGTTCGGCAAGGCGGCGAGCGCTACAACCTGTACGCAGGTGTATCGAAGGACAACAACCAGAGCTACCTCTTAGGCAACAGCTACGACCGTACCAGCAGCCGTGTCAACCTCGACTGGAGCCCGTCAAAGAAAGTGAAAGTCCTCCTCAGCTCATCCTTTAGCCGAGGGGAAAACAACCGCATCGATGCCGCATGGTCAGGCGGTTTAGGCGATGCCATGTCAAATGCCCTTCCCTACTATCCGGTCCGCTACGAAGAAGACGAATACGACGCCAACGGCAACATCGAGCACGAAGCCGGCGAGTATTTCCTGTGGTTTGATGAGTGGGGCGGTACGAAAAACCCCGTCGCCGTACGTGAATTGAAGAAGTGGAAAACAACCGAAGACCGTTCCATTAGCAACGCGCAATTGATTTACTCACCCATTGCCAACTTGAACTTAAAAGCGAGCGGTGGTTTTGACTACCTCCACCTCCGCGAAGACGTCTTTAATCCCGGTGCCTTGTCCATCACAACAGAACTTGGGAGCGCCAACCGTTACGCGAACTACGTTTTGAACTGGAACTACAGTGCAACAGCAGACTACCGTTGGGAATTGGATGACACCCAAGCCTTGAACTTCCTGGTGGGCAGTGAATTCCAACGCACCGACAACTATGGCTACAGCCTCTTCCACGGTCAAGTGGAAGGCCCCATCTTCGAAAACGACTCCTTAATAGAAGATGCGGCCAACGTCAACAAGACCATGAATCTGCCTTCGCAGCACAGCTTCCTTTCGTACTTCGGACGTATCAATTACACACTGAAGGATCGCTACTTCTTCCAAGCCACAGCACGAGTAGACGGAAGCTCACGCTTTGGACGGGATAGCCGATACGGATTCTTCCCATCGCTGTCAGCAGGATGGGTCGTATCCGACGAAGATTGGTTCAACAGCAAGCGTGTCAGCTTCTTGAAGGTTCGCTCCAGCATTGGCTACACCGGTAACGCGGCGCTGCCAGATTACGCACGATTTGGCACCTACTCTGCAGCCAACAACGGCATCACCTATGCAGCCGATTCCATCCTTTTCCCCATCCAACCGGAAAATCCAACCCTTCGTTGGGAGACTTCCCGCACCGTTGATGCGAGTGTAGAGGCGGGCCTGTTGGACGACCGCATCACCACGGAGTTGGCCTTCTACCACAAATACTCTACCGATGTGTTGATGAACGTAAGCACACCGGCCAGCACGGGATTCACCAACTTCTGGGATAATGTGGGTACCATCTTGAACCGCGGTGTGGAACTTTCCATCAAATCGCGCAACCTGATCGGTAAATTCCAATGGACCACCGACTTGAATGTGGCCCGCAACTACAATGAGTTGGTGGACATCGGAAACTACACGCCTGATGCGGTGAGCGGCGGCACCAATGACTCCCGTGTTATCGTGGGCCGGCCGGTCGGCTCGTTCTTCCTCGTCGAACACAGTCACGTTGACCCGGAGACCGGTCTACCGGTTTACCTCGATTTGGAAGGCAACGAGACCTACGATTACAACAACGACATCCGTAAATACGTCGGTGACGGGCTGCCTGACATGATCGGCGGCATCAACAACACCTTCCGATACGGCAACTGGGATTTGAGCGCGTTAGCAACCTTCAGCGTGGGGGCGAAAATCTTCGACTCTTCCGCGAAGCGCCAATTGGGCGTTGTAACCGGTTGGAACATGCGCGACGAAAAACTAGACCGCTGGCGCCAACCGGGCGACATTGCCACCTACCCGCGCCTTACGTTGGATGAAACCACGTACAGCCTGCCTTCGGGATTCCCCTGGTGGAACACAAGCCTATTCATTTTCGACGCGTCGTACTTGCGCCTGCGCAACTTGACCTTGGGCTACAACGTGCCGTTAGGCAAAGACAGCGGCTTGCAGAACTGCCGCATTGCCGTGAACGCTACCAATGTCTTCACTATCACCAACTTCCCCGGATTGGATCCAGAGGTGGTTCGAGACTTCGAAAACGCACAGGACCGCAACATGAGTCCGAACGTCACCTACCTGACGCCGCCTCAAGAGCGCGCCTTCACCCTTTCCATTTCCACCAACTTCTAATCGGCAACCATGAACATCAAACACCTCCTTCTTTTTGCCGGATTGGCCGCTGGTTTGACCTCATGCGACCACTTACTCGATTTTGAACCCGGGGATGTCATCCTCGCTGAAGACGCCATTCAAACCGCGGAAGACCTCCAGCGCTTGCTGGTCAGCAACTACGATGTCGTGGCCAACCTTTACGGGGGAAGGGTCCAGATTGTCAATGAATTGCGCGGACCCAATTTTGGAGCGCCAGACAACAGCTTGGATTTCACTGCTGTTTACAACCGCGAGACTACGTTCTTCACAGGCATCAATGGCGGCATTTACACGGATTTCTACTACGCGATTTACCGGTCGAATGTGGTCATCAAGAATTTCGACATCGTAGAAAACCTCGACGAAGCTGAACGCACGCGTTTAGAGGCCGAAGCCCGGTTCATTCGTGCCATCTGTCACTGGGGAGCAGTTAAACTTTTTGCCCGCCCCTACGGATATACGTTGGACAACAGCCATGCTGGCGTGCCCTTGCGCATTGCACCAAGTCAAGATCCGCTGCCACGGGCCAGCGTAGGCGACGTATATGCCCAGATTGTGGAAGACTTGAATTTCGCTGCCGACAACCTTCCAGTGGAAAATGGTGTTTACGCGACAGAAGACGCCGCTCGTGCCTACCTCGCACAGGTTCACTTCCTCATGGGCAATTATGCGGAAGCCGCGAACTTTGCTAGCGACGTCATCAATTCAGGGCGCTACTCCTTGGATGAAGACCTCGACCGCTTTGAGACGGATGTCATCAACACTGAAACGGTCTTCGGCATCGTCAGCATGCCCAATGACTTCCGCAGCTCCTGGTTCCGCGACAACCTTCGTTCAGACAACAACCCCAGTCCGCAATTGGCCTTCAGCGAAGACTTCGCATTCTTCATGAGCCTATCAGGCGGCGGAGACGCCCGGTCAGCGTGGTTGACGGCAGGCACACGCGCACTCATCAACCGCTTCAACGAAAAAGAATATTTCAACGTACCGCTTGCGCACTTGACGTTGATGCACTTGATTCGTGCTGAAGCATATGGGGAATCGAATTCGGATTTGGCCACGGCCATTGCCGACATCAATGCCATCCGTGCACGTGCTTTCGGCGCCGGGAACAATGACTTGAGTGAATCGGCAACTGCACAAGAAGTGATCGACGCTGCACGCGACGAATTCCGTAAAGAGACTGCCTGTGAAGGACTCTGGACCGACCAACTGCTGCGACGCGGCGCCATGGGAGAAGACATCACGATCCGCGATGCCGCATGGGATTGTCCGGGCATGTCCTTGCAGTTCTCCAACACCGAGTCCACCGTGCAAGGCTTTGAGTTGAACGAAGAAGGCGGCTGCCTCTAATCCTATTTTAGAATGAACATAAACACCACATACACTTCATTGAGCGTCGTGTTGACATCGGTCATCGTGGCCATTGTCTTCAATGCGTGCAAGCCCGAGTCCACTGGCGAATTGGGTGATCCATTCGACAAGGTCTCCGGGATGACGGGCACCTGGGAGCTCAGCAGCTTTACCCAACAGGACTTGAACAGCCCTGTGAAGGAAACCCGCGATCTCAGCGCCTTCTATATCGACGGTACCGTTACTCCGCTCCAGCTGACCTTCAATGCCGACCGCACCTACTCCATCGCATTGGAGATGGGTAAAAATTATTTCGGCGAAGGAGGCACATGGGGCTTCGACGATGACCTGTACCCGACCTACCTCGAGCTATTCTCAACCACAGACACGTTGGTTTACAACCTCGGCGGCATGGTCCGCGAGTTTGACCAACAACTCGCCATTGAGTACCGACGCGATTGCGACGGAACGGCCACCAACATTTACACCTTTGAATTCAATCGCCTGAACTGATGAAGAAGCTCTTATTCTCACTGCTCGCCCTGGCCTGCTTGCACGCTACCGCCTATGCTCAAAAAGCATACGTTCTTCCATCTCCAACCGACGCCAATTCAGAGTTGACGTTGTTCATCGACATGAACCAGAGTGAAGACGGGATTCAAAACAACGGGCTCTCCGCAATCCTGGACGCCTTCCCAGACACGACGGTTTACCTCTGGACGTGGAACCCCTCCGGTCCTGCCGCTGGCAATGGTGATTGGGACAACAGCGCCGATCATCAAGAATTGACCAAGGTGGGCCCCAAATTGTACTCCATGACCTTTGTTCCAACGCAATACTACGGCGTGGATGGCCCGCAATTGTTCTCCCGTGGCATATCCTGCCTGGCGAAGCTCAAAAATGGATACCCTGTCGATGGTTTCAGCTTTGAGGCGAAATCAGAAGACATGCATGTGGACATCATTCCTCAGTTGTGTGCTGCACGCATCTGCGTGTTCCCCGAATTGCGGGAGGCGGATGATTTTCTGACCATCACCTATGACAACACGAAAGAAGTGCTCTACGAAGGATTGCAAAGCATGGGCAATGACGATTGCTACATTTACCTACTGGGCAAAGTCGACGCCTTTACGAGTTATGAGTACGCCCCTGAAAACGATGTTTTTGCGTACCCTGAATTGAAATTGACCTCTATCGAGGAAGGCAAATTCCGAACCACCATGATTCCGGAAGACCTTTTTGCAGGGATCCTCAACGAAGGAGAATCCTTGTCGGAAATTTGGTATTACATCGTCCGTGAAGGGTTTGCCTACCCTCCTGGTCCACCTCCTTTCGAAATCATTTCATTGCTCGATTGCGAATAAGCATTGCATAGCCACATGACTCGAATCTCTATTCCATTGAAAAGCCATGCATTTGCATGGCTTTTTGCTGCCCTGATTGGCATACTCTGGTTTGGCTGCACCTCGGCGCCTTCACCCCAATCGGTAGGTCGGCAATTAACGCCCATTCAAATGAATGCGGACACCACCACGCTCTATTTGAGTGATTTCGTCAGCATTCTGCCGAGCATCGACTCCGTGAAATGGGAAAATGGCGCGTTGCTGCCCATTTCGCAAATAGGCGAAGAGCGCGTGGTCCAGTTGACCGAACAACCACGCAGGCAAATTGGCTTTCTCCAATTGTGGTCAGGTGGTGCACATGCCGAAGTTCCCGTTTTCAAAACAACCAAGGAACCGGTTGAGCTCATGCTCTTGTCCTATCAGGCATATGAGTCGGTACAAGTCATCGGAAGCTTTACCAATTGGCAAGCGAATCCCATCGAAATGGACGGTAGCCAAGGCTATCACAAAGTGGACCTAATGCTCGATAAAGGAACCCACCTCTACCAATTGGTCATTGATGGTGTGGAGCAACCCGACCCGTCCCATATGAACCGTGTCCCCAATGGATTCGGCGGATTCAACTCCATGCTTCAAGTGGGTTCGGACGAACGGCCAATACCGATGAAGGTGGAATACATTCCAACTGCTACTGCGGGCAATGTCCAACAGGCCGCCGGCTTTTTGGGCCGCACTGTACCCAATGCTCACTTCTACGCGTGGTGGAACAATGAAATCTACGGTTTTGGGCAAACGGATTCGACCGGGTTGTTCTCGTTGGGCATCCCCGCTGCTGCATACGCCCAAGAGCGATCGTTTGTACGCATTTGGACATCTACCGATTCCAACAAGAGCCAAGCGCAACTCATTCCGCTACAAGCGGGCGAACCGGTCACCCAAACCAGACAGCTGAACCGGCACGATTGGCACGCCATGGTCATGTATTTTTTGATGGTCGATCGATTCAAAAATGGCGACCCGGCGAATGATTGGAAATGTGAAGATCCCGGCATTCGACCTGAGGCCAATCATTACGGAGGGGACTTCACAGGCATCATGTCATCCTTGGATTACATCAATGACCTAGGAGCCAATACCATCTGGGTTAGCCCAATCACCCCAAACCCCGACGGTGCATGGGGCTACTGGTCCGACCCCAATACAGAGGTCACCAGCAAATTCAGCGGCTACCACGGCTACTGGCCAATCGCCTCAACAGGGACGGACCGCCGGTTCGGAACGATGGAAGAGTTCAATGCACTGGTCGATGCAATACACGAAAGGGACCAAAACATCTTGGTCGATTACGTCGCGAACCACGTGCACGAAGAACATCCCGTTTACCAAGAACATCCGGACTGGGTCACCAACCTGCACTTGCCGGACGGCTCGTTGAATACCCAACTTTGGGACGAACAGCGGTTGACCACGTGGTTCGACACCTTTATGCCCACCTTGGACTTGGAACGACAGGAAGTCTACCAAGCCATGACCGACAGCGCGGTGTGGTGGGTGGAAAACACCAACATTGACGGTTTCCGGCACGATGCCACAAAGCACATCCCCGAGGTGTTTTGGAGAACACTAACGCAGAAGGTTCGGAGCAAACAGGATCAACCAATGTTCCAAATCGGCGAGACGTACGGCGCTCCCGAGTTGATTCGCAGTTACCTCTCCAACGGTATGCTAGACGCCCAGTTTGATTTCAACCTCTACGATGCGCTGGTTGCTGCATTTACAGCTGATACAGCGAATTTATCTGCGCTGATTGCAGTCGCCAATCAGAGCTTGAACACGTACGGAGCTCATCACCTCATGGGCAACATCACAGGCAACCAAGACCGTCCGCGTTTCACTTCCCTCGCCGATGGTGCACTCGACCCTTCAGAAGACACCAAGTTCGCAGGCTGGACCCGTGAGATTTCACACCAAGGCAACATCGGCTACCGAAAGATGAGCTGGCTCATGGCCTTTTTAATGTCTAGCCCCGGTATTCCGTGTATATACTACGGCGATGAAATAGCAGACGTCGGCGGCAACGACCCCGACAACCGACGCATGATGCAGTTCGACGGCTGGAACGAACAGGAAACCTGGATGCATCAATGGACCCAAAAATGGATCGCTTTGCGCAAATCACGAATGAGCATGCTCTATGGTCAGACGTCCTATACCGAACTGGCACCCGGCTTGCTCGCTATTCACCGCAGCTATTTAAGCGAAAACACCTGGGTTCTAATCAATACCACTGGACAGCCCTATGACCTCACACTCGCTACCGGGGAACCGCTCAAGCCACTCGTGGGCACGTTGGAAACAAATGCGTCCAATGGATTCGCCATCAAGCCGTGGGGTGCCGCAGCTTTTGACGTCCGCCCAAGTGTACGGAATCTGAATTAAATTGTGTGTCAATCCTCCGCGACAAAATCGTCGAGGATATAACGCCACTGCAATGTCCATTCTCCGTCGCCTAGGTTGAATTGTTTGGTGAGACGAAGTTGACCTGGTAAGCGTTCCAAACGCAACCGTTCAATGGCCGCTGCACCGTCTACTGTACCCCCTCTGGTGAGGTTGACGGCGAGTCCTTTCGGGGCAGCAAACCACTGGGTCTCGCTGCGTTGTCCGTCTTGAATTGCAGTGACATCCAATGCACCCACTGAGGCATTCCAGGACCACATTTGGGCCTCTTTGACGATGCCCATCGTGGACTCCCGTGCGAATTGAAGAACGAACCCGTCTTCAGCTCCACTGCGCTTGCCATCCAGCCGGGCATCTAAGGCTTCCATGGCTTCGCCTCCTTGCGCAGGGATTTCATAGCGACCAACGTAGGTGCCCTCGAGGGCAAACATCCAGTCCGGTGCCTGGCCGTGCACATTCGAAGTCAGGAACAGTGAAGTCGCAATAAGTATATCGCGTACATCTAGACGTAAAATTAAGGCGATCATAAGGAACGGTTTGTGGCTTAAATTTCGGTCATGAAATTGAAATCTGCACTTCTTGGTATTTTCGGGTTGGCTTCGCTCACCGCATCAGGGCAAACCACATGGGAAATTGGCAACACCACCTTGACCGAATACGATCTGGTCACCGGCATGCAAATCCCGTGGGAAATCCTTTGGGGGCCTGACGACCACCTGTGGATGACTTCGCGCAAAGGGGAAGTCCTGCGCATTGATCCGGCGACCGGCGACTACACCACCGTGTTGGAGAAAAACGTCATGAACAGCGGAAACGGCGAACCGGGAATGCTGGGCATGGCCATGCACCCCGATTGGGAGACAACTCCCAAAGTTTACGTGGTCTACTGCGCAGGAAGCTCATGGAATGGCCAAGAATACCTCAGCGTTTTTGATTGGAATGGAACCGAACTGGTCAACGAAGAGTTTTTGCTCACCCTGGACGCAGGAGGCATCCACAACGGCAGCCGGCTCCTCGTCTTGCCCGACAACACACTGCTAATGACAGCCGGTGATGTCGGGGCATCGGGGCTGTCCCAATCGATGAATTCCCTCCAAGGAAAGACCTTGCGTTTGAACTTGGACGGCAGCATCCCGGAAGACAACCCCTTCCCCGACTCGTACATCTACACCTTAGGCAACCGCAACAGCCAGGGACTCGCATTGGGCCCGAATGGCATCATCTACGCGAGCGAGCACGGCCAAAACTCCAACGACGAATTCAACATCGTTGAAACTGGAGGCAATTACGGCTGGCCGCAGGTTGAAGGATTTTGTAATACTCCGGCAGAAGAAGATTTCTGCGCAGAAAACAACGTGATTGAACCACTCAAGGCCTGGACCCCGTGCATCGCCGTCAATGGCATCGAATACTACAACCACGAAGCCATTCCGGAATGGCAGCATAGCGTATTGCTTTCTGTGCTTGGCGGGTTGGGAGGTCAGTACGAGCGCTTGAGCGTCCTGCACCTTTCGGAAGATGGGTTGAGCGTCACAAGTGAAGACCAGTACTTTTCAAGCTTCAATCAGCGCATCCGCGACGTGGCAGTGAATCCATACACGGGCTCTGTTTATGTCGCTTTCAATGGCCCCTCGTACCCTGGAAGCGGCCCCAACATCATCAAGGAATTCCGAAACGAGGCTTTCACCTCTACCGTATCGGAGCGCCCAGATGATTTGAAACCGATGGCGTTCCCCAATCCCTGTACCGACCGCATTCAATTCGCATGGAATCATGATCTGCACAATGCGCAGTACACGGTGTATTCCTTCACAGGTGAGACGGTGGCCCAAGGACGCGCAAACAACAAGCAATTGACGCTTGAAACCGAGGGATGGTCCAGTGGATCGTACTTCATCGCCTTGACCCACACACACGGTACCCGAACGGCAACCTTCCAAGTTGCCGGTAACGAATGATTCGGCCCCGGATCTTACTCGCATTCTTCGCGTACTTCTGCGGCCCCATTTTCGCTGGTGCACAAAGTACCATAACGACCGACACGACGACCGTCGAAGCGGCTGAAGTACTTGCTCTCCGTATCCCCTCGACCGCAGCACAAGTAGCCTCCAACATTTCGGTGCTAGAAGCTACTGCCCTTCAAAACGGTCACTCCCCGGATCTGCAAGATGCCTTGAATTCTATTCCCGGCGTGTTCATGGAGACGCGCGGAACCGGCGGATCCAGGAGGCTTCAAATGCGAAGCAGCGGCCTGCGTTCTCCCTTTGGTGTGCGAAATGTACTCATGCTGATGGACGGGTTTGTACTGACCAATGCCAGTGGCAACAGCCCATTGGAATTATGGAACCCGCAATGGCTGCACCGGCTAGAAGTGGTGAAAGGTCCCGTCGGCGCACTTTATGGAAATGCTTATGGAGGCGCACTCATCGGTTCGAGTCTCCCGGCGCTTCAACGGCTCCAGAATACCACCGCTGGGTACGCGGTTTTACGCAGCCCTGGAGAAGGCGCTGATGGCAGTTGGTCGATGGAGTCGGGATTTTCACACACCCAACGCCTCTCTAATCGCAAAGACCAAGCCGTGCACGTGCGCATGTTTTGGAACGATATGCCCGGTTATCGCCAACAAGAATACAACCACCGCAACCAGGCTGAAATGCACGTGATGCATACCGAAAAATCAGGTGCCGAGCAGCGCACCTGGATTGGATGGATGGATGCCGAATGGGGACTGCCCGGCGCGCTGAATCAAAGCGACGCCACCGAAAACCCTACCCGTGGACCCGGAGCTGTGTACGACGCCCACGTCAATCGACAGCGATCCTGGGCAGGTTGGAGCCGGACCGCACAGCACGACCACAGCCGCAACGGCATTTGGGTGTACGGCCAACGCTCAACGAAAGCCAACCCTTTTGGCACCTCGCCTTTCTTCAATGGCGTGAAGGACGAAAATGAGGAATTCACTTCCCTACGCTGGTGGAGGGCGCAATCATCCACCATCGGCACGAAAGGCAAACTCACATTGGACCAGTCCATCATTGCACGGTACGAATGGCTAACCATTCAAGAAAGCGATAATGACTATGCTGCTGGAGCGCTTCGCTACGCCATCGAATCGTTTACGCACAGCCACTGGGCAAGTGTTGGCAGTCGATTCGAGTGGGATAATCACTGGCAAATTGATGCGCAAATTGCCGCAGAAAATTTCGGCAGGACCACCGATGGAATTCGCCGAGTCATTCAAGACAGCACTGGCATCTATGCAGAAACCTACTCAAGCGTTCAACTGCTTCCTTTTCTCCAGTTAGCGTATCAAACCACCCCGAACCTTAGGATTTTTGCCCAGTGGGGAAGCGGAGGAAGCCATCCCACTTCGTTTGAACTGGTAAATCCTGAAGACTATCAGCCCTACGATTTGAAGGCCGAGCAGGCCAATGCACTGGAATTGGGGGCGAAATGGAACCACACCGCACAGGGTTGGGCGCTAGCCTGTGCCGTTCAGGCATATCACCAGCGCATTAACAACGCGATCGCTCAGGTTCCGGGTCCTGCCGATGGGATTTTCATGGCCAATGTGGAAGGACTCAAGATGTCAGGGTTGGAAGGTTCTGTGAGAACAATGGGCACCATCGGAAACGCCACGAAACTGAACATCAATGGATGGTTGAACGTCAACCGGCACGCCTTTGACCCTTATGCCTCGACGTTGCCCGGAACACCACTCCACAGCGCCGGAACAACAGGCTCCTTATCCAAAGGAAGTTGGGCATGGATGTGGCAATACCAGTGGTTCGATCGCATCAAATTGCACAACACATTTGACGATTGGGCAGAACCACAACACCGGCTCAATTCATCCGTGCAATTTAACTGCGATGAGCATGCCATACAGCTGGGGGTTCGCAACGTACTGGACGCTGAATTTTCCGGCTGGCTGCAGACCAATGCCTTTGGCGGACGCTACTTCAATCCCGCTCCACCTCGCAGTCTTTGGGTGTCTTGGCGGTGGAAACTCACTGGATGATTTCAATCTCCGTGCGTCGATTTAGTGCGCGCCCCTCTTCTGTTTCATTCGTGGCTATGGGCTGTGACATCCCGTATCCAATGGTCTCCATACGGCGGCCTTCAATACCAAAGGCTTCTAAAAATTGGGCGACCGCTAGAGCTCGTTCCTCACTAAGTATTTGATTGCGCTCTACACTTCCTTCGCCATCGGTATGGCCGGCGATGCGAATGCGAAACTCGGCGTTTTGCATGGTCCTTGCTAGCTGTTCCAAGTCCGGTTGAAAACTAGCATCTAGTACTGAGGAAGACCGCTGGAAACGAACGTCACGGAGCACGAGAACAGACCCAACTTCCAACCTTTGCAATGCAATCGACACAAAAGGTTCCTGGCCCTCCGTCGGTTCAAACGCCTTGGAATAGAAGCCATAGCCTGCCTCCTCAACCTGCAAGATGACGCGCTTAGTAGCTGGGAAGGTCAGCGTGAACGCGCCATCCACCGCTGAACTGGATTGTGTTCCCACCACATTCCCTAGTGAATCCAACACCAGAACCGATGCCCGAATGGGACGGCGGGAGTTCGCATCGAGCACCTCTCCGCGCCACAACGCTACGGATTCCGCAGCAGCATAACCGGGGAGCTCAAATTGCCATAAATCGAGGTTACCAGGGGAGTCACGATCAGTGGCAAACAACGCCGTTCTGCCGTCTGGAAAAACCTGCAAGCTGTTTTCATCGCCTTTAGAATTGATCGGGAAACCAAGGTTTTCCGCTTGCGACCAGGAACCATCCGGCTGTCGTCGGGACACAAAAAGATCCAATCCGCCCATTCCCGCGTGGCCATTGGACGCGAAGTAGAGCGTTTTGCCGTCGCTGTGCAATACCGGATTTTCCTCACGACCAGGCGTGTTGATGCTGGTAGGAAGACGCGAGGGTCGGCTCCAAGCCTCGTCGTCTTGGCGCTCCGCTTGGTAGATGTCTTGCACCACACGCCCTTCTTGGGTGCGGTAGGCCCGAACAAAGAACAACCACCGTCCGTCGGCACTCAGCGACGGTTGGCTTTCCCAAGCCTTGCTATTGACAGCTTCCAAATTCGTTTCTAGCTGAAACCGATTTTCCGACACGTCTAAGTCCGCATAGAACAAATCGCAACTGCCCTCACCCGCGCGTCGGCCATAACGCCCATCCAAGCCGTCGCAGGCCGTAAAAATCAACTGGCGGCCGTCGCCACGTACCGTCGGAGCGCCTTCGTTGCCGGGCGTGTTGATCTCCACCAACTCCCGCGATACGTTCCACGTTCCGTCTTCGGACAGCTTCGCCTCAAAAAAATCTTCTTGGCCCGTCATGCGGGCATCCCCTCCAATTTGCCGCGTAAAAATCATGCGGTCTCCAGTCGCAAACAAAGCCGGATAGTATTCAGGCGCCTCGCTGTTGACGGTTCCTCGCAGCGGAGCAAGGTTCAATTCCACAGGCTCCTCAATGGCTTGCGCAGCAAATCGAATGGAAGCTTCCAGTAATGAATCCCCGATGGCAACCTCTTCGATTAAAGCCAGTGCTGCCGAGTACTGCCCGGCGTTGAACTCAAACAGAACGAGCTTCTCTCTCCACTTTCGAAGCAACTCCGGATTGCTCGTAATTGCCTGATTCAAGGCTTTTGCCGCCGCCTCCCATTCAGACCGTCCTTCGTGCAGTTGGCTTTTGAGCATCCAGGCATCGGCAAACACGGGAAATATCTCCAACGCCTCATCCACGGCTACAAATGCCCCTTCCACATCTCGGTTCATGAATCGCTCCACCGCTTCATCCAACTGCTTTTGGGCCCGCTTGGGCACCTTGGTCTGGGCCGAAACACCGCTTGCACATGCGATGAAAAGCACAAGCAGCCCTACTATGCGCGCAGCGAAAGCAAGGAATAAACCGTTGAAAAAGAGGTTAACGGGGCGTTTGTACATGTTTCGAAAATAGGCGTCCTTGCAGCAAACCAAACACCATGCCGAAGGACACCGTCCACATCGGGTTGTTATCGGATACGCATAGCCATTGGGACGACCGCATGACGCATCATTTGGCAGGTTGCGACGAAATCTGGCATGCAGGCGATGTTGGTGATCTCTCAGTATTGGACGCCATGGGACAACTCAATGCCCACGTGCGGGTGGTATTCGGCAACATCGACGACCACCGCATACGTTCTGAAACCGCAGAAACCTTGCATTGGGAGATTCAAGGACTCCGTTTTTGCATGACCCACATTGGCGGCCGGCCGGGACGGTATGCAAAAGGCATCCGCAGCCTGCTCAACGAAACCCGCCCGAATGTCTTCATCTGTGGGCACAGCCATTTGCTTAAGGTTCAGCGCGACCCCAGTTTTGACGGCCTCTATATGAATCCCGGTGCCGCAGGAATCCATGGTTTTCACCGAAAACGCACACTGATCAAATTTTCAATCGAACAAAGTCAATTGACTGAAATGCACGTAGTCGAACTCGGGAATCGTGTGAAAAAGGCACCAAACTGAGAATAATTACGTATTATTGCCATGTCTATGCGAGGAGCAGGCATGTGAGCTGTACAGGAGGTACAGTATTCTTTTCCCTAACTACTTTCTGAGTTGACGTTTCCAAGTTGGAGACAGGAACTGCTAAAAGCGTAGCGCACCTAACAAGATTACACACATACTGGATGTACGACATCATTGAATTGAACGCAAAAAAAGTTCCTGAACTGAAGGAAATTGCGAAAAAACTTGGCGTGGCTCGCGCTGAGAAGCTGAAAAAGCAGGATTTGGTTTACAGCATTTTAGATGAGCAGGCGCTTCAGCCTGCCGCCATGAAAAAAGCTCCAGCAAAAGCAAAGAAAGACGGCGACGCGAGCAAGCGAACCCGGAACACCCGAACGAAAAAGGCGGAATCGGATTCGAAAGAAGAGCCGCGCAACAAGAAATCCGAAGATTCTAAAGGCGGATCCAAAGATTCTAAAGGCGGATCCAAAGATTCAAAAGGCAGATCCGAAGATTCAAAAGGCGGAACTGAGGAGAAAAAGGAGCGCAAACCCGGCGATGCCATTCGCGAACGACGCGCCCGAAGCAAGGCAGCAGAAGAATCAACCGAAGCAGCCAAATCAGGGGATACCAAGGAGACCACTGGCGACGACAAAGGCAATTCACGTCGAAACGACCGCGATAACGACCGACGCAACGACCGCAGCAACGATCGGCGCAACGACCGCAACAACGACCGGCGTAACGACCGCAACAATGATCGCCGCAACAACGACCGCAACAACGATCGCAACAACGACCGACGTAACGACCGACGCAACGACCGACGAAACAACCGGGACAAATTCCTGAGCGAGCCGGACGAACACGGCTTCGACTTCGACGGCATCATCACCGCAGAGGGCGTGCTCGAAATTCAACAGGAAGGCTACGGGTTCCTGCGTTCAGCAGACTACAACTACCTGAACTCTCCGGATGACGTATACGTAACCTCTCGCCAGATCAAGCAGTTTTCACTACAAACCGGCGACACGGTGATTGCCAAGGTTCGACCGCCTCGAATCGGGGAGAAATTCTACCCGCTTATCGATGTGATGAGCATCAACGGCCGCTCACCAGAATGGGTTCGAGACCGCATTCCATTCAAATTCTTGACGCCCCTCTTCCCACAAGAGCGGTTCAATTTGAGCACACGCGGCGGCAACATCAGCACTCGTTTGATGGACCTCTTTGCGCCTGTGGGTAAGGGGCAGCGAGGTATGCTCGTTTCGCAACCGAAAACCGGTAAGACCACATTACTCAAAGACGTAGCCAACGCCATTGCCTTGAACCACCCCGAGGTGTACCTCTTGATTTTGCTCATCGACGAGCGCCCAGAAGAAGTCACAGACATGAAGCGTAGTGTCAACGCCGAGGTTATTGCGTCGACGTTTGACGAACCAGCCGATCGTCACGTACGCATCGCCAATTTGGTACTCGAAAAGGCCAAGCGCATGGTGGAATGTGGGCACGACGTTTGCATCCTCCTAGACTCCATCACCCGTTTGGCGCGAGCCTACAACACGGTTTCACCTAGCTCAGGTAAAATCCTCAGTGGTGGTGTCGAAGCGAATGCCCTTCAGAAGCCCAAGCGTTTCTTTGGTGCCGCTCGTAACATCGAGAACGGCGGCTCTCTCTCCATCATCGCAACAGCGCTTACGGAGACCGGTTCGAAAATGGACGAAGTCATCTTCGAGGAATTCAAAGGCACCGGTAACATGGAATTGCAGTTGGATCGACGTATTTCCAACCGCCGCATCTATCCCGCCATTGACATCTTGACCTCCGGGACTCGACGTGAAGACCTCTTGTTGGATAAGGAAACCTTGCAGCGCATTTGGATTCTGCGCAAGCACCTCGCGGACATGAACCCCATCGAGGCCATGGAATTCATGAAGGAACGCATGGAACAAACCCGAAGCAACGAGGAGTTCCTATCCTCCATGAATGGCTAAAGTCCGCGTACTCTTCGCAACGGGCATCGCCGCCTGGTACGCCCTCAAACTCTACGGTTTGGGCACATGGACATGGGAGCAATCCAATCAAGCGGGCATCCTTTGGAACCTCGCATGCGTAACATCCATCGCAGCGCTGCTTGGCTACATTCATCGGGATGAGGCTGTTTTTTTAATGCGTTGGAAAAACGTCGCCAAAACCACCGTTTTGTACAGTTTCTTGTTGTCCTGTTCGATGGGCATCTGGTACTATGGAATTGTCCCCGAAACGATTGAACAAAGGAAAACGGAACAGCTGGAACTGCTGGAGGCGTTTGTCAGCGATCCGGAGGCGTTAGCGGATGTTCAAAGTACGAACACCACCTTGGGACGGCAATCCGCCGATGAGATCTACGCTCAACAAGAAGCGAATCTCGAAGTCTTCTTTTCGCCTGTATTCTTCATTGGCACCGTGTTGATGGTATGGATTTTCACCGCAGCAGCGCTGGCTGCCACATTTGCCGCGGTCATGCCCAAGATTTGGAACGAGCGGCCAGAATGAAATACAGGAGCTCGCCTTCCGTTTGTAGATTTACAACGTATTCACGCCCTATGAGCCGCTCAGCCCGCCCCAACCAATTGATTTCAAGCAAACATCTTTTGCTTTTTGGCATGGCATTGGTGACTTCGATGGGGCCACTTGCGGCGCAGCAAGGACGAAAAAACCTTGCTGCTTTTGACACCAAGAAATACCATTTTGGGTTCGCCTTGTCGGGAAATCGTTCGGACTTCAACCTAGCGTTGACCCCTGACTACAGCTTCAGCGACAGCCTTCAAGCCATCATCAACCAGCCCCAAGCCGGGTTTGATCTAGCCCTAGTCGCTTCCTGGGATGCCACGAAAAATTTTCACGTCCGCTTTCTACCGGGCCTCTCCTTCCAAGACCGTGCGTTGGAATACCGGTTCGAAAATGAAGGTGAAACGGACATAAAGGTGCGCCGAACGGAATCTGTTTACTTGAATTTCCCCTTGTTGCTCAAATTGAGAACCGACCGAGTGGGCAATTTTGCCGCTTATGCGCTCGTCGGTGGCAAATTCAGCAAGGACATGCAGTCGCAAGAGGAGACCAATCAGCAGTTGGCAAGCGACTTCATTTTAAGACTAGAATCCGGCAACAGCAGCATCGATCTCGGCGCCGGGGTGGATATTTTCCTGCCGTTCTTCAAATTCAGCGTCGAGGGCAAATTCGAATTGGGAAGGCGCAACATTTTGATTCAAGACGAAAGCCGGTATTCGGCACCGTTGGAATCGCTCAGAACCCGCTCCTTCATCTTGTCCATTTGCTTTGAAGGATAAATGCTGACGGCATGCTGAAACGAATGCTTCCCCAATCCCATGCTCCGCGCTGGATGGTTACGGGCATCGACATCTGCATCGCAGTTTTTGCCTTGTACTTTGCGGCATTGTTGCGATTTGAATTCGCGATACCGGCGCAAGAGTGGGCCGTTTGGAAAGCTTTCTTGCCATTCTTCCTTGCCATTCGCCTTGGGTGTGCACTGGCCTATCGTACCTATGCAGGCATCATTCGGCACACTGGGCTTGCCGACGCCCGCCGGCTGCTCATTGCCAATTTGACAGGAAGTGGGTGTTTCATTGTAGCCAATTTCATAATGGATTCCTGGGGTGAAGGCACCTACCTCATTCCGTTTTCCATCATTGGTATCGAATGGCTCATCGCCTCCGGCGCCATGATTTCTGGACGCTGGCTTGTAAAATGGTTGTATGTCTACAACCGAAGGATACCGGGTGCGCAAACGCTGGTCGCCATTTTCGGAGCCGGGGAAGCGGGACTCATCGCCAAACACACGATTGATCGCGAACTCGGCGACTCCAGTATGCGGGTCGTTGCGTTTATCGACGATGACCGAACAAAGGTGGGCAAGAAACTCGAAGGCGTGGACGTCTTCAACGCCGATGAAGCGGAACGCCTATTCATGCGCGGCAGCGTCGACCGGGTCATCTTGAGCATCCAAAACCTCAGCACTGAACGGAGACGCAGCATGGTGGACTTGGCGCTAAAACACGGGGTTAGACCGTTGGACGTCCCTCCTGTGGACAGGTGGATCAATGGAGAGCTATCGGTGGGACAGATCCGCGAGCTGAACATCGAAGACCTTTTGGGTCGAACACCCATCTCCTTATCGGCAGAGGCCGCTCAGAGTGGCATCGAGGGAAAACGCATCTGCATCACCGGTGCCGCTGGATCCATCGGTTCTGAAATCGTTCGCCAGGTGCTGATCCATAGGCCAGCTGCTGTACTCGCCATTGACCAGGCCGAAACGCCGCTGCATGATTTGCACGTGGAGCTGAACCGCACGAGCAGCCAAGACGCCGTTGATTTACAGGTAGGCGACATTCGGGACGGCCAGCAACTTTCGGAGACTTTGGTGGCCTTTCAACCCGACGTGGTCTTTCACGCAGCAGCATACAAACACGTGCCACTGATGGAGAAACAACCCTGGCAGGCTTTTGAAACCAACGTCTTAGGCACGCAACGAGCACTGCGAGCAGCCATCGATTCAGGTTGCGAACGGTTTGTTATGATTTCCACGGACAAAGCCGTGAACCCAACAAGTGTAATGGGATCCACCAAGCGACTGGCTGAATTGCTCGTTCTTCACGAAGGTTCAACATCCGATATGCGCTGCGTTATCACGCGGTTCGGCAACGTCCTTGGGAGCAACGGATCGGTCATCCCCTTGTTCAAACAGCAAATCGAACGAGGCGGCCCCATCACCGTCACCGATGCTGAAGTTACACGCTACTTCATGACCATTCCTGAGGCGGTCTCCCTTGTGCTCGAAGCCTCAGCCATAGGAGAAAAGAACAACGTCTTTGTATTCGACATGGGTGAATCCGTGCGCATCCTGGACCTCGCCAATAAAATGATTGCCTTGGCCGGGATGGAAGCTGGACGTGATATTGAAGTGGTCATCACCGGACTGCGCCCGGGTGAGAAAATGCACGAAGAATTGCTTTCTCAACGGGAATCCCTCCTGCCCACGCACCATAAAAAAATCATGCGTGCTCAAACCCCGGGGACATTGGAGCCTACGCACTTGAAAGCCATCTCAGCATTAGCTGAGGACCAAGGCAATCACGAGGCCACCCGCAATCTCCTTTCCGCCCTCATCCCTGAATACAAGGGAGAATGAGCGGAGACGTATTCAACACCCTACAGGCACCTACTGAAGCCCTATACAAGGTAAAGGGTTCAAAACACTTCGGATACGTCTTCCCAATCGAAAACGTAGACGATGCAAAAACGCACCTCGAAGCGCTGCGCAAAAAACACCACGACGCACGGCACCATGCCTACGCCTATCGACTCAGACCGTCTGGGGAGGACTGGCGCACGTCGGATGACGGAGAACCCGCGAACAGCGCAGGCCCTCCCATTCTCGGAGCACTCAAGTCGAAAGAAGTCACCAACTGCCTCGGCGTGGTCGTGCGGTACTTTGGCGGAACCAAGCTCGGCGTGGGTGGCTTGATTGACGCGTACCGAACCGCCACGCTCATGGCCATGGACAACGGCGAGATTATCCAGCGATTCATCGAGAAGTCCATTACCGTGCAATGCCCGTACGATTTGATAGGAGCTGTCATGGCACTCGGCGAAAAACACTTTGCCCGGATAGCAGAACAATCCTTTACGGATTCATGCACAGTGCACTTTAAAGTAAGGGCATCCCTGTACCCGGCGCTGCACGGAGCCTTGGACAACCTGTACGGTTGCCAAATCAAGGCCTGAATGCCATAAAAAAGGCGGTGACCGAAGCCACCGCCTTTCGAATCCGTTATTGTCTCGGTTACTCAATGATGAGCTGCACCGTGTGCACTTCATTTTCGTTGCGCACCTGCAACATGTACTGGCCCACGGCTTGAGGGGTGAAGTCCAGAACATTTACCGTTCCGTTGAGCTGACCGGCAGCAACTTCCTGTCCCAATGCATTGAGCAAACTCCACTCTGCTGTGGCAAACGCTGCATTCGCAGTAAGTTGAATCGTACCCGTTGTTGGGTTCGGGTACACCGACTCCAACGCGCTTGAAGCTTCGTCCAAACCAACCACCGTGATGGTCACTGGCACGCGATCAGATGGACATCCATCGAAAGGCGTTTGCACCACCCAGTTGTAAAAGAAGTAGTAGTAATTCGTCGCGTTATTACCTCCCGCTGTGCTTTGGGTAATGGAGCCCAACGTGCCCAGCTCATAGGGATACGCCATGTCCGTTCCCGGTCCATCGCGCCACAGCTGAGGATCGTCTGCGAAGGAACGCAAACCGTAGTTGGTTCCAGCGGGAACTTCGAAGTCCAGTGTCAAAGTGTTCATGCCATCCGTCAAATCAAACACCCCTGATGCTAAGACATTGCCTTCGGCATCAATAACACCAATTTCGCGTTCACCGGCACCATTCGCATATACGTCAACGGTGTGAATGACGAGATCCTGGTACGCATCGAAAAGCAACCAGCGCACGCTGTTGTCATGGTACTGACCTTGGCCCATACCCATGCGACCGCCGTTGCCTTCTTCCAAGCCAGAATCGTTGATGTCCTCGACCCACAGGGTTGTAGTCTCGGAAATAGACGTTTCGTAGGCCGCTCCAATAAACAATGGGTTCACCGCCATCTCGTCGTCATACCAGCGGGTCGAAGCCGAAGACGATGTCAATGTGAAGGCTTCATCGGCGTTCACCACGTCGGGTACGGTGACACTTGGAACATCTGGTGCGTCCAAGACCTCGACCACGAATTCCTCTGAAGGGTTGTCATTGCCACATTCATCGATGAGAATGAGCGAGTACGTTCCCGATTCGGTGACGGTAATGCTCTGCGTTGTTTCTCCGTTGGACCAGGTCCACTCTGCACCGTTGGGACCAATGAATTCGACCGCATTGCCTGCACAGAAGGTCAGCTCACCAACGACTTGCACCTCCGGTGCTTGCGCGGTTATGACTTGAACGGCGATTGATTCGGAGATGGCTGCACATCCATCCGCGTCGTAAACCACCACGCTGTAAAGTCCGGCCTCCCCGACTTCGATTGATGCCGTTGACGCGCCGTTAGACCATGCATACGATTCGAACGTCCCGTTTACCGCCAATTCGAGCGTCTCTCCTGGGCAAAGCACCAATTCCGATGGGGACGTCAATTCAACCGTCGTCATACACGGTGCCTCCAAGAAGTTGTGGTATTGGTCAATGGCTGGGTTTTCGATGGTGGTTTCCATGCCACTTGGCCACTTGATGGTAGCTGTTTCAACTACTTCGTGCGCACCCAGTCCGAACATACACGCGAACGTATTCGTGATGCCGTAGCTCTCACCGGCGCGAACCTCACGGATCATGGTGCCAAAGTCGCCCGTCAACACTACGGTAGTACCCACGGCGTCTTTATTCGACACAATGCCCTCCAAATCGAAGGCAATCCAGTGGTTGTCGTTCCCGGAGTTGAGCCAGAGAATGTCATCGTTGCCGTTGTCAGGTGAATTGTAGCCATTGCCATAGCTCGCGTACACATCAACGGTTCCATCGCGGTTCACATCGCCTATAGCAAAGCTGTGCATGGTGTCACCTGCTGTAAACGGGTTGTCTTCTGTGAAGGTGCCGTCACCGTTGTTGCGGTAGTACCGATGCACCCCACCGGATACGATGACATCCACAAACCCGTCGTTGTCGAAGTCAGCCATCTTCGCTTGAAGCACGAAGCCACTGAAATCGAGGCCTGCTTCGACCGTAACATCACTGAAGTATCCGTTGCCGTCGTTCTCCAACAATGTCATAGTCGTCGAGTGGTTGGTCAAGAAACAATCAAAATCACCATCGTTGTCGTAATCTGCGTAATCAACCGTCCAGCTCTGCTCGTTGAGCACCAGTCCGCGCTCTTCGGCTACCTCTGAGAAGGTGCCGTCTCCGTTGTTCAACCAGATTTGATTGACGCGACGAGGATCAAAAGGATCGTTGACGAACTGACGGCACTTAGCAATGGTCAAATCCACATCGCCGTCCTGGTCAAAATCACTGAAAACCGTTCCGTAGTTACCGCTGTGATCGGTGTTGGGGTAATCGGAGAAATCGTAATCGGTCAAGCCGATCAACGTTGCATCGATGTCCAAGTCACTTCCGTTGCCTTTCCACATGCGCGACAGTGCGTCGTCGTGACACCCGAACGCATCGAGTTGACCATCGTTGTCGATGTCGGCAAAGTTGCACGCTTGCATGAACATGGAACCGTTTTCGAGGTCCATGTCGACCCAATCGCCTACAGCATCAATGTGCTTCACATGCACGCCGTCATAGGCACCGCCTGAAAAGACGTCTTTGTGGCCATCGTTGTCGTAATCGCCAATGGTCATACCCCACTGGTTGCTGTTGGATACGTTGCCGTAATCCACCTCGGTGAAGCCACCGGTGGCGTCTTGGTACAGAACTTTAACCGTTTTGGACTGATCCAAAACGATGATGTCATCCAAGCCATCGTTGTCCATGTCGGTGAAACCGACGCAATTGCCGCTGTTGTAATCACCTGGAAGTGATGAAGAGGCATTGGAGAAAGATTGCGCCATGGCCAAAGTGCATGCCGCAGCGAATGAGAGAGAGAGGAAAAGTTTTCTCATGATCAAGTGTTTCAATTGACAGGTGGTGCAATATAGCCCCGAACTTCACCAATTCGCACTGCTAAGTGTCTAAGCCGCTGCAAACTCAATTAAATTCGCACCATGACTCCCGGCGGAACAGCGGCATTTCACACACTAGGCTGCAAACTCAACTTTTCTGAGACGTCGACTATTGCCCGAGATTTGAGCGAGGCCGGATACGCACGCGTTGGCATCGATGACGCCCCGGATGTCGTGGTTATCAATACGTGCAGCGTCACCGAGCAAGCCGATGCCAAATGCCGCAATGCCGTGCGTCGGGCGCTCAACAGCAACCCCGAGGCCTTTGTTGCCGTTATCGGGTGTTATGCCCAATTGAAGCCCCAAGAAATCAGCGAAATTGAAGGCGTCGACATTGTGTTGGGGGCATCCGAAAAATTCAATTTGGTCGACCACATCACTGAAAAAAAGGCGCAAACTGAAGTGGCCGTGGGTCCCATCAAGGAGGTCCGATCGTTCATTCCTGGTTTTTCGAGCCAAGACCGGACACGGACATTTTTGAAAGTACAGGACGGGTGCGATTACTTCTGTTCATTCTGCACCATTCCACTGGCACGCGGACGCTCGCGTAATGCATCCATTGCAGAGACGGTGTCCACCGCCCAGGCTGCGACGGATCAAGGGGCGAGGGAAATCGTTCTGACCGGAGTAAACATTGGCGACTTCGGAAAGTCGACGGGAGAAACGTTTTTGGAGCTCGTCCAAGCGTTGGATTTAGAAGTTCCTGCCGAGCGTTTTCGCATCAGCAGTATTGAGCCCAACCTCTTGACCCCTGAGATCATTGATTGGGTCGCCGAAAGCAACAAGTTTCAACCGCACTTTCACATTCCCCTTCAGAGCGGCTCAGACCCGGTGTTGAAAGCGATGCGTAGACGGTACCGAACGGCATTGTACCGCGAACGCATAGAAGCCATCCGAAAGGTGCTTCCTCATGCAAGCATCGGGGTTGACGTCATCACGGGATTTCCCAACGAAACGGAAGCAGCCTTTGAAGAAACGCAAGCCTTCCTGCTAGACCTTCCAGTCAGCTACCTCCACGTTTTCACTTACTCGGAACGCGCCCGCACCACGGCGCCGCGCATGGAAGAATCGGTTCCTGTTGAAGTCCGCAAGGCGCGCACGAAGCAACTTCGCATGCTGTCCCTGAAAAAACAGCGTCAGCATTACGAGCAATTTGTGGGCACCACCAAATACGTCTTGTTTGAAGAAAGTGTCGAAGACGGCTTGCGTTTTGGATACACTCCCGAATATGTGCGGGTAGGCATCGATGCACTGGCTGCTCAAGCCAACACCATTGCCCCCATCCACATTCAATCCGTCCATGCCGCAGGATTCACCTCTGGAGTTCTAGCAGAACCAACACCCGCCTGACCATGTACCCCACCCTCTACCACGCCTTGTTCGACCTGTTTGGATGGGAAATTGCCGCCTTGAAGCTGATCAACAGCTTTGGACTGTTCGTCGCTTTGGCTTTTGTAGCGGCCGCCTTCACCCTTCGCAAGGAAATGGACCGAAAACAAGGAGAGGGTATTTTCCAACCGACCTCGACCACGATCACCTTTGGTGGCCCTGTCGCATGGACCGAATACCTCACCCAAGCCCTGGTGGGATTCATTCTCGGATGGAAGTTCATTTACCTCGCAGTGAATGCAAGCGAGCTTTTTCAATCCGGCATTCCACAGCGCCACTTGTTCAGCCTAGAAGGTAGTCCCCTTCTGGGGTTAGTGCTCGCCGCCATTTTCGCTGGATGGCGCTACTGGGAAACACAAAAAGCAGGTCTAAAACCCATTAGTAAAACTGTAAAAGTGCCTGCAAGCCAGCATGTTGGAGGCATTGTTACTGCAGCAGCTATCGGAGGAATTGCTGGAGCGAAATTTTTTCACCTCCTCGAGTACCCGGATGAAATGGTGCGGTTTTTTCGCGAGCCTTCCTTGCAAAATTTCCTCGGAGGGTTGACCATCTACGGAGGACTAATTGTCGGAGGGTTGTCCGTTTACATTTATGCACGGCGGAACAACTTGACTTTCCTTTCCCTCGCCGACGCTACAGCTCCTGGGCTGATGCTCGCCTATGGCATCGGTCGCATTGGTTGCCAAATCAGTGGCGACGGAGACTGGGGCATTCCGAACCCAAATCCTAAGCCCGATTGGATGGGCTTTCTGCCCGATTGGATCTGGTCCTATTCCTTTCCGAACAATGTCAATGGTGTCTACGGTGCCCGCCCAGCCGGGTACACCGGCAAGCTCATAGGACCCGAAGATCCCTGGCCCATTTTCGATGGATACGGCACCTACCTCGATCCTGGAGTCTATCCGACCGCCTTTTATGAAACGCTAATGGCCGTGCTGATTTTTGGGGTGCTGTGGAGCTTGCGCAAGCGTATTACCCTACCAGGTCGATTGTTTGCTTTGTACTGTGTCTTCAATGGTGTCGAGCGCTTTTTCATCGAAAAAATCCGGGTGAATGCCGAGATGGACCTGTTGGGCATGGCCGTGACCCAAGCGGAGCTCATTTCAACCATCACATTCCTGGCGGGAGTGGTCTTGTGGTTCCTTTTGGGACGCAAAACGGCCGGTACAGCTCGTTAAACCTTGACGCGTTGGGAACGTCACATCTTCGATGCACTCTGCTCCCACACAACCCATTTGGCTCAGCGATTTAAGGGATGCTGCGGGCTTGCGGCGTGAACGTGCCTTTGCATCGATGATGCAGGATTGGCATGTTCCGATCTATTCGTTTCTGAGGGGCATGTTGAACGAACACGACGATGCCGCAGATGCAACCCAGGAGACGTTCGTCCAAGTCCTTCGCTCAATCGATACATTTCGAGGGGAGGCCAAATTTTCTACGTGGTTGTACACCATCGCCCGGCGCAAAGGGCTCGACGCACTTCGAACACGAAAGCAACGAAGCTTGCGCCATGCCCACCCGGATGCTTCTGACTGGGAATCGCGCCTCGAGGCCGACCCCTTTTTTGACGGGGATGAAGCCGAGCGTCAGCTCCATGCCGCACTTCAGCTCCTCCCCACCCGTCAGCGAGAGGTATTTACCCTTCGGTATTTTCAAGAGATGGCATATGCAGATATTGCTGAGCTCACGGGTACATCAGAGGGGGCTGCAAAAGCTTCGTATTTCCACGCCAAGAATAAAGTTCAAGACCACCTCAAGGCAATTACCGATTAAACCTTGCACGCTATTCTTCGTCCAATCCACGTAGACAATGCCCAAACAAAAAACACCATACACGACACCGAAAGGGTTTTTCCAGCAACAGCAAGAAGCTATTTGGAAAGAAATTTCAGCTCAAGCGACTGAGCACGAGCTGAAACGTATCGGTGGGTTGAAGCGCTACACATGGGCTGCGGGAATCGCTGCAACTCTAGCCATTGGATTGTTCTTCGCCCTTCCTGAGACTGCAGAGCATTGCGAAACATTCGCTTGCTTATGGGAGGAAACG
>JBELBV010000001.1:42458-78591 GCA_042095135.1 Flavobacteriales bacterium
GATCGCATGCAAGCCCTACGCATTGCCTATTTTGTTGAAGAACTGTCGCTTACCCCTGAGGAAAGTGCTCTATTCTGGCCCGCTTGGAACGAGGAACAAGATAAATTGCGTACCCACGGTGATGCCATCCGAACGCTGGAAACAAAACTCAAGGAGGCGGAATCGGATGCGGAGGCTGAAGCATTGATCAACGAATTGAAGCAACTGCAACTGACGGCGGTTGAGCTCCAGCATCAAGTTGTGGAGCGCATGTCTTCCTTCATCGGATACCGCCGCGCCGGGATGATCAAACAAGTGGAGCGCGAATTCAGAACGCAAGTAATGAAGCGCAGGATGAACGGGAACGGTCAAGGCCAGCGCCCCGGAGGTCAGCGTCCAGGCGGTCCTCAGCGTTACTGAGGGATCAGGCAAACGCCATTAATGCAGTAGCGTATGCCCGTTGAGGTCGGTCCATCGGGAAACACATGTCCGAGGTGACCATCGCACGTACCGCACCGAATTTCGACGCGAACCATACCGTGGCTTTTGTCGAGCACCTCTTTCAGGGCTGCTTTGGAAGCCTCTTGATCGAAACTGGGCCATCCACACCCGGAATCAAACTGAGCTGCCGCATCGAATAATTTGGTTCCACAGCCCTTGCACAGGAATTCACCTTGATGTCCGGTTTGGTGAAGGGGTGACGAGAACGGTCGCTCGGTGCCGTTTTGGCGCATTACCCGGTACGCCTCGGCGCCCAACGCATCCAACCATTCCTGCTCCGTCTTGGGCTGGAAAGCTCCCTCATCAACGGCCATGACCTGAAGGCATTGGACCCTTGCCGTGGTGACGATTGCCGCCTTTGCGCTTCGGTTTTCGGTGGTTGTTACCGTTGCCCTGATGATGACGGTTGCGCGGCCCCTTGCCTCCTCGATGGCCACCACCTCCACGACGTCGACCGCCTTTGGGATCGTACTCCGGGCCCTTGCCTACTTTTTCTGGCAGGTCCAGTTTGTCCACCGCGCGTTCAATCAGCCGCTCAATGCGACCGAACCGTTGCTGATCGTCAGGATTGACCAATGTAATGCCCTCTCCGTCGCGGTTGGCGCGCGCAGTTCGGCCGATGCGGTGCACGTAGTCCTCTTCGTTGGGCGGCACATCGTAATTGACCACCAACTCGATGTTGTCGATGTCGATACCTCGGCTGACCACATCGGTTGCCACGAGGATCGGGAATTTGCGCTGGCGAAAGCCGAGCATGACCTCCTCCCTTTCGCTTTGTTCGGAATCGGATGAGATGCGCTCGCATTTGATTCCCGCCTTTCGCAACACGCGTATGACCTGTCCCACCGTCTTCTTTCGCGAGGTGAACACAATGCCCGACGCCACATCCCGGTCCTTCAGCACTTCCACAAGCACGTCATCTTTCTGATAATCAAAGAGGACATAGGCACCTTGCTTGATTTTCTCTGCGGGCTTGGAAAGCGCCAATTTTACGACTTCCGGGTCCTTTTGAAGGTCTCTGGCGAGGTCTTCGATGCGGTCTGGCATTGTGGCACTAAATAGCAAGGTCTGTCGATCGTCTCGGCATTTTTCTGCAATGCGCATGATGTCCCCAACAAAGCCCATGTCCAGCATTCGATCCGCTTCATCCAAGATCAAGCATTGCAATTCAGACAAATCAACATACCCGAGGGTCAGATGAGACAAGAAGCGGCCCGGCGTGGCAATGATGATGTCCGCACCATCGGTCAAGGCCTTTTTTTCTCGGGTGAAATCATGGGCACTGCCCCCGCCATAAATGGCCAAACTTGTGACCTTGGCATAGTAGCCAAACCCTTCAACCGCTTGGTCGATTTGCATCGCCAATTCTCGGGTGGGCACGACGATCAATGCCTTGGTCTTGCCGTTGTCTTCTGTATCGAGGATTCGGTCAATGGTCGGCAATAAAAAAGCAGCCGTTTTACCGGTACCGGTTTGAGCAATACCTAGAAAGTCCTTGCCTTTTAGAATCGTTGGTATGGCCTGTTCTTGAATGGGGGTTGCCTCTTCAAACCCCATGGCTTCGAGTGCATCAAGCACGTCGGGGTGCATCGGCATCACATCAAAGCGCATGCGCTTATTTTCTTCTTCCACGCTTGAAAGTTACGGCGATTGCAACCAAACCGGCATCAACGGTGTTATATTTTCGCTCCAACGTATTCAATACTTGCGTCGTATCTACAATAAATGAAATTGCCTGTTGTCCTTGCGAAGGTGATGTTGTTCCTCTTGTGCGCTCTGCAAGCGACCCAAGGGCTGGCCGCGCACGCCATGGGCGGCGAGATTTACTACAACTACCTGGGCGATGGTGATTTTGAAATCACGCTGATTTTTTACCGGGAATGCTACAACAGCAGCGTCGAACCCAGCGGATGGCAGAGCGGAGGAACGAACCTCGATCCCGAAATCAAATTGGGCATCTACGAAGCCAACAACTTGTACGCGCAGTATGACGTAGATCTCATCGAAGCTTCGATTGAGCCATTGGAGACGTTACTCGAGAACCCGTGTGGGAATTTGCCGCCCGACCTGTGCATGCAGAGATTGGAGTATACCATCGTGGTCAACTTGCCGCCAAGCGACACAGGGTACGACTTGATCTTCCAGCGCTGCTGTCGGAATCCGGGCATTGCGAACATTCCCAATCCCGGAGACGTCGGGATCACCCTGACCACCCAAATTCCGCCGTTCACGGACGATAGCAGCCCCAACAGCAGTCCACAATTCAACGTTTACCCGCCCGAAGCCATTTGCACCAACTTTGACTTCTTCTTGGACCAGAGTGCGACCGATGCAGACGGAGACTCGCTCGCGTATTCGTTTTGCACCCCACTGGATGGTGGTTCGCCGAATGACCCCTCTCCCAACCCCCAACCGGCTTCGACATTTTCAACGATTCCCTGGGGTGGAGGTTTCAGCGCCATCAATCCCATCCCATCCAATCCCCCGTTGGACATCGATCCGGAGACCGGTCAAATCACCGGATTTCCGACAACACCTGGTGCGTATGTCATCGGTATCTGCGTATCGGAATACCGAGACGGTGAATTACTGAGCACGGTCATGCGCGATTTCCAATTCAACGTCGTCATGTGCGACCCGACCATCATCTCGGCCGCCCAACCGCAAACAGACAACCAGCTGTGCATCGGTGAAACGATTTCATTCATAGAAAACAGCATCGGTGCCCAAAGCTTGCTATGGGATTTTGGAGTACCGGGCATCGACACGGACATCAGCACCATCAATGAACCTACGTACACCTATCCAGATACAGGGGTGTACACGGTGACATTGATCGCTAACCCCACCTGGCCGTGCGCCGACACCTCATCGCAGGTCTTTTACGTGTACGAACCTATCGACTTGAACATTGAAGTCATTGATTTTGAATGCTTGAACGGCGTAGAAGCGTTTGACTTACAAGCCAACGGAGCATTTACAGAAAACACCAATTTGACGTGGGATCTCATCGGAGGCTTGCCCAACAGTCAAGAGGGGTTGACCACCGATTGGGTCACGTTTGCCAATGCCGATGAATGGACGGTAACACTGGAAGCCGAACATTATGGGTGTGAATCTTCGGCCAACTTCACGTGGGATGCTCCGGCGAGTCCCATGGCAGCGGTAGCCGACCAAAGCTCCTTTTGCCAAGGATTTGACTTCGATTTCGAAAACCTTTCTCAGAATGGAGAAAACTGGTATTGGGACTTCGGTGTCGCCGGGACAAACGACGACACGTCCACCGAGGAATCCCCTTCGTACACCTACCCTGGTGATGGCATTTACACGGTTGAGCTCATCGTAACCACGCCCTACACGTGTGCCGACACCGCCTATTCGACCGTCGAAATATTTCCGGAAATTGACCCTGCATTTGAAGCGCCCGACCCGGAGTGTTTCTCCACCAACAACTTCTCTTTGGTACCGCTAGTGGAAAACGACCCCATCACAACTTACAGTTGGGATCTTGGAGGAGAAACCGTGAGCGCAACCATCAACGGTGCCACAGTTTCTAATTTAGTCTACGCAGCACCTGGCACTTACACCGTGGAGGTCACAGCCATTGCCAATGGTTGCGAAGTCACCGCCAGTCAAGAAGTGTGGGTCATTGTCGATCCGAGCATCGGTTTTCAAGGAGGACCTCCCCTTGGTTGTCCGCCGCATTCGGTATCGTTCAACAACACCAGCGAAACGGAGACTGCTACGACCTACTTGTGGGATTTTGGTGACGGTACAACCTCCATATCCGCTGAACCGGTGCACATTTATGAAAATCCCGGAACATACAGTGTAACGCTAACCATGAATTCCACGGGCTACTGCAGCCAAGAGTTGATGCTCACACAGTCGGGATTGGTCCAAGTCCAAGCCATTCCTAGCGCCGGGTTCGATATCACGCCCAATCAGGTGGACATCCTCAACCCCGTCATCGAATACGAAACGTTGGCCACGGGCAATGTGCAATGCTTCTACAACTTCGGAGACGGCGGTTCATCCAGCGATTGCAGTGGAACTTACACGTTCAGTGATGGCGGTTACTTCGATGTAGTTCAGACCGTAATCAACGAAGCGGGCTGTACCAACACCGCCATTGGCCAAGTGGCCGTTTCAGGAACGGTTTTTTATGCTCCCACTGCCTTCACACCGGACCACGATGGCATCAACGACGTGTGGGTTCCCGTTGCCCTCGGGGTTTCTGAATACCGGCTCATCGTTTACAATCGCTGGGGGGAGTTGGTCTGGCAAACAGACGTCAAAGACGAACCTTGGCTCGGTCAAGTCAACGACGGTTCCCACTTCGCACCCGACGGACTGTACTATTACGAAGTCTTTATTTCGGACTTGCTCGCCATGCCCCACACCTACCGCGGGCACCTGCAACTGCTGCGCTGACACCGTGCAGAATTATCGCTTTCGTTTTGGTTCTTACACCGGGTCGAATATATTAGCGATGCTAGAGTTTCTAAGATGAGCGATCAAAACAACCGAGAGGAAATCTATTCCCGACCCGTCCGCGCAGGTAAACGCACGTACTTCTTCGACGTCAAAGCCACACGAGGCCAAGACCTCTACATGACCATCACGGAGAGCAAGCGTCGTTTCGATGACGACGGCAACGTGCACTACCAAAAGCACAAGATTTTCTTGTACCGTGAAGACTTTGCCAACTTTGAGGAAGGCTTTGTGGACGCCGTAGAGAAAATCCAAGAGCTGATGGCTACCGGAAACTACCGGGATCCCATTGCTGAGCGCAAAGCGAAAGAGGAAGCCGGACCGGTGGCGGAAGAAACAACAGAACCAGGTAGCGAAAGCACCTCTGATGACATCAGTTTTGACGACCTCTAGTCCCACCACCCGGAGCGCCTGATCTCCCCATACATACTGCACAAAAGCGCGCGAAACGGTGAATAACTTTTCGCGCGCTTCTCTTTTCAACCGTTTACCTTTGGATAGGGTCTTGTTGGGTCCGATTTCGCAAGAATTCGAGCACAATTCGCGTTCCATTGAGAGATTGGAACGGTCCTTGCGACCCAAAAGCATAAACTGAACGTCATGGGCAAAGTCATAGCAGTAGCAAATCAAAAAGGCGGTGTAGGAAAAACCACCACAGCAATCAACTTGGGTGCTTGCTTTGGCGTTTTGGAATACAAGACCCTGTTGATTGATGCCGATCCCCAAGCCAACGCAACGTCTGGCCTTGGCATTGATTTACCCACTGTAAATAAGGGCACATACGAGGCTCTACTCGGGGACACCAACCTCACCGATTCCATCGTTTCCACTTCGAGTCCCAACCTTGACTTGCTGCCAGCGCGGATTGACCTCGTCGGTGCTGAAATCGAATTGATCTCAAAAGGAGATCGCGAACACCAATTGCGTAAGGCATTGGACTCGGTTCGCGACGACTACGATTTCATCATCATCGATTGTTCACCTAGCCTTGGATTGATCACCATCAATTCACTCGTCTCAGCGGACGCCGTTCTCATTCCTGTTCAATGCGAGTATTTCGCGCTCGAAGGGTTGGGAAAGTTACTCAACACCATTAAAATCGTGCAGTCCGGATTGAACGATGCACTCGAAGTTGAAGGCATTTTACTGACCATGTACGACACACGCCTGCGATTGGCCAACCAGGTCGTGGATGAGGTCCGAACGCACTTCCAAGACTTGGTCATGAAGACCATCATTCACCGCAACACGCGTTTGGGCGAAGCCCCAAGCTTCGGTGAATCCATCATTATGCACGATGCGTCTTCCAAAGGCTCCATCAATTATTTGAACCTCGCCCGGGAAATCCTCCAACGCAATCAGATGACCCAGATGACTGACGAGGAAAAAATAATTCCCGTTTCGAACTGATTGAATCGCACGGCATGTCGAAAAAACAAGCACTCGGAAGAGGACTTGGCGCCTTGCTTCCAGGCGCACCCACACCGGCAACGGTTGATGCACAGCCCAAGGACGCGCCTCCAGTAATTGGCTCTATGGCCGGCAATATTTGCTCGCTGACCATTTCGCAAATCGACAACAACCCCGACCAGCCACGACGGGAGTTTGATCCCAGCCTACTGGAAGAACTCGCCCAAAGCATTCGCGAACTGGGCATCATACAGCCCATCACGGTGCACAAAGTTCGCGCCGATAAATACCAGATCATCTCAGGGGAACGCAGGTTCCGTGCCGCTCAATTGGCGGGCCTCGAAGAAGTACCGGCATACATACGAGAGGTCAATGACCAGACCCTCCTCGAGATGGCTCTCGTCGAGAACATCCAGCGTGAAGATTTGCACGCCATCGAGATTGCCATCTCTTTCAAGCGGCTGATTGATGAGTGTGAGCTTACCCACGAAAACCTCGGTGCACGATTGGGCAAAAACCGGTCTACCATCACCAATTACATTCGCTTATTGCAGCTCCCCGCTGAAATGCAGCTGGCCGTTCGGCACAAGACCATTAGCATGGGGCACGCGCGTGCCCTTATTGCCATCGATGACCCCGCATGGCAAAAGACCGTATTCGACCGAATTGAGGCAGAACAACTTTCAGTCCGAGCAGTGGAAGAATTGGCACGTGTGCGCAAAAACAAAACCACTTCCCGGTCCAAGTCCAAACCAGTACTCACCTTTGATGAGCAACAGGTTCAAGCCGACCTTCGATTGAAATACGGCCAAGGTTCGCGGCTACGCAAAGACAAGGAAGGTGGCGGTAGGATTGAATTGAATTTCAAGGACGCGACGGAGCTGGATAACCTCCTTAACCGGTTAGGCATCTGATGCGGATACTCCGGATTGCCGCTTGGACGTGTGCATTTAGCTTGTTTTCATCTACAGCCTGGCTCTGGGGACAATCCAACTCGGTTCCTCAAGATTCCCTAGAAGACCTCCGCATCACGCGTACCACTCGATTGGCCGCATTCATCCCCGGCGCTGGTCAAATTGCCAACCGCAAATATTGGAAAGCCCCTGTGGTCTGGGGGGGGGTCTACTGGTGTGTCAGTTCAATCGACTTCAATCGCACCGAGCTCTCAGCCGCCCGTACCCGTCTGATAGAATTGGAAGAAGCCGATCCAGCAACGATCCCGAATTACGCCAGCGAGCTCCAGTCGGCACGTAGCGAAGAAGCTTTTTACCGGCGAAACCGCGACCTGAGTTGGTTCGCCCTCATCGGCGTCCATGCCCTGAGCGTTTTGGATGCCCACGTCGACGCCAACCTGCTGTCCTTTGACATCAGTGAAAACTTAGCGCTGCACCTCCGGCCCGTTCCTGCCACCCATACAACCGCGATGCTCGCGCCCGGACTTGTGATACGTTGGCGCCGTGCAGGGCATAAATTCACGAACTTCGAGCATTCGAAACGAGCACATCGGGCCTCTAAAAAAAAATGAGAAATGGAATTGATCCCCTGGATTTTACTTGGCATCCTGCTCATTGAGCACATCATTTTTCTGCCCGCACTGTTCGAACGAGCAGGGCTAAACAAGACCCACGGATTCATTCCAGGATTGAATTATTGGACCTGGCTCAAAGCCATTGGACGGCCGTGGTATTGGCTCTTACTCCTGGCAATCCCTGGAGTGAACCTGATCATGTTGGTCATCATGCACGTCGAATTGGGCATTGCCTTTGGTGAACGATCAACCGTTGACCAATGGAAACAAGGGGCCTTACCTTGGGTATTCTTGCCTATCCTGAGCCGTTCTGGATTTAAGTACGTCGGCAAGCGGGATTGGACGAATATCAAAAAGTCTACAGGACGTGAATGGGGCGAAAGCATCCTGTGGGCGCTGGTGGTGGCCACCGTGGTTCGCACGTTTATTTTTGAAGCCTTTATGATTCCAACCGGTTCGATGGAGGGCAGCATGCTGGTCGGTGACTACCTCTACGTGAGCAAAACCAGTTACGGTCCTAAAGTGCCGCAAACTCCCGTCTCCGTGCCACTCATTCACAATGCGTTGCCCGGATCCATGACGCCTAGCTACACCGAGTGGTTTGCCCTTCCTTACAAACGGCTTCCGGGCATTCGCGAGGTGGAGCGCTATGATGCCGTTGTGTTCAACTTCCCCCACGGCGATACCATTGTGGTCGATCCGCAATGGGCCGGGCACGATTACTACGCCATCCTCCGCATGGAAGCCATCAAGCGGGCTGGAGGCAACGTCGAAACGTACGTCAACGATCCGGCTGCGTATGAAGCCCAAGCCCGAGCAGCCCTTGAAAAGCGTTTTGGCATTCGGGCCCGACCGCTGGACAAAACAGAAAACTACGTCAAGCGTTGTGTCGCCTTACCCGGTGAGACCATCTCGGCTGAAGCCGGCCAACTGTTCATCAATGGAGAAGCATTGGAGCCTCCTGCCGGAGTCCAATACGAATACACCATCACCTTCCCATCCCCCATGGAAAAGCGCCGGGTTCACAAAGGATTGGGCTTGACCAACATCGACGGCTCCATGGAAAACCGAGCCCTCGAAGCCGTCTGGGTATTGACCGAGGAGGAAAAGAACCAATTGGAAAGCAGCGGCATGGCAACGAGCATCGAGCGCGTAGATTTGAGCTACCGCCGCGGACGATTGGAAATGTTCCCCAATGCGTACCTGCCTGAATTCAATGCTTGGGATCCGGATAATTTTGGTCCCATCACCTTGCCCTCTCGTGGAATGACTGTCGAACTCACGCCCCGAAACATCGCGCTGTACCGCCGGGCCATCTCTACCTATGAAGGTCATAACGTCGAAGTCGTGGGTGATGACGTCCGCATCGATGGGCAGTCCACTTCTACGTACACCTTTGCGCTGAATTACTATTGGATGATGGGCGATAACCGACACCGATCCGCTGACTCGCGCATGTGGGGCTTTGTGCCCGAAACCCACATTGTTGGACGGGCCTCCTTTGTCTGGTTTTCCAAGCAAAACGAAGCCCAGCATGGGGAGAGCAGGATCCGCTGGGACCGCATGTTCAAAAGCGTCAAGTGACCGGCGTACTTCCCCTTTGCCCGTTTCCACCGTTGCATTGGTGGGCACTCGCGCAGCAAGGGGCTCCCATCGATGCCGGTGCAACCTTTCAGAAGCAATCCCTTCAGAATCGATTGATCATTGCCGGTCCTCAAGGCCGACAAGTGGTTACGTTTCCCGTCAGCAGTCTAGAGGCGGGGTCTCCATTGTTGCTCTCTGATCACCAATCCCCCATGCTGGCATGGCGTTCTCTGAAAACCGCCTACGGTGGCAGCCCGTTCTTCGAATTTTTCGAAGACGAACTTCACGCGTTGTGGATGGAATATTTACCAAAAAAAGGCGAGCACACGAAATCACTTCAAGCGTGGAGCACTGCCAGCATTAAGTGGGTAGGCGCAACATGCGGATGGACCGTGTCACCATCCCTTGATTCGGCCCCTCCAATGGGTACCATAACTCATGACCTCCGGTTCAAAAAGGCGCTTGGAGGCGACGGTTGGTCCTTCCAACGCTATACACAGGTATTCGAGCAACAACACGGATTCATCCCCGGATGTACGGTGCTCGACGCCTTGTTTGTGCTAGGGCCTCAGGAATTAGCCCATCGACTGGAAGACTTGGCCCACCCTCATTGAACTTGATGTAATTTCGCGGCCTCATGGAACAAACGAATTCCCCACTCATCCCGACTGCCTTGCACAAGGAACACCTCGCAGCTGGAGCCAAATTGGTTCCGTATGCAGGCTTCGAAATGCCTGTTTCCTATGCCGGCCTCGTCATTGAACATCACGCTGTGCGACAAGCCTGCGGGATGTTCGATGTTTCACACATGGGTGAGTTTCGGGTCAAAGGTGACCAAGCATTGGACCTGATTCAACACATTACCAGCAACGACGCCAGCAAACTCACACCGGGCAAAGTCCAATACAGTTGCATGCCCAATGGGAAAGGAGGCATTGTGGATGACTTGTTGGTTTACTGCATTGCAGAGAACGAGTACATGCTAGTCGTCAATGCGTCCAACCGGCTGAAGGACTTTGAATGGATTCAAAACCACAATTCCTTTGACGCAGAGGTCACAGACGAATCCGATGCTTGGTCTTTGATCGCCTTGCAAGGGCCAGATGCAGCTGCGGTACTTGCCCCATTGAGCTCGGGACCTGACGTTGCGGCCATGGGGTACTATACCTTCGATTTCGGTACCGTTTGCGGTCGACCGTGCCTCATCAGTGCCACCGGATACACCGGGGCCGGAGGATTCGAACTGTACCTCAAAAACGACGACGCCGCGCCCGTATGGCAGGCACTGATGGAAGCCAACGTGCAGCCCTGCGGATTGGGGGCTCGGGATACCCTTCGTTTGGAAGCCGGGTTCTGTCTGTACGGCAATGACATCGACGAGTCCACCTCTCCCATTGCAGCCGGGCTGGGTTGGATTACAAAGTTCACGAAACCGTTCATTGACAGCGACCAGCTCCAAGCGGAAAAGGAATCCGGATCGCCCGAATTGCTTCGGGGATTGGTCATCACCGAGCGCGGCATCCCCCGCACAGGCTATGCCATCGAAAACGCCGCCGGTGAGACCATTGGTCGGGTAACTTCCGGAACTAGCTCCCCCACGCTGGGATACAGCATTGCGATGGGGTACATTTCGAAAGCGGAGGCACAGCTGGGCAACAACGTTTATGTGCGCATTCGCAAGAATGCCATTCCAGCGGAAGTGGTGCGCCCCGGATTCCTGAAGAAATAGACATTTCGTCGAAATTCGTATCTTACGTTTTCACTCATTTGAACCGAGGCTTTTGAATTACGTTGAAGTTTGCTTTTCCCCTGCGGATTATCCGTTGTACCGTGAGAATTTTGAATTGGTTGTAGTCATCGATGTGCTGCGCGCAACATCTGCCATCTGCACGGCCTTGGAAAACGGTGTGGAACGCATCAAACCGGTCGCATCTGTGACCGCAGCTGAGGAATGGAAGGCGAAAGGCCACATCGGAGCAGCAGAGCGAAACGGCGAAATCGTTCCCGGATTTGACTTGGGAAACAGCCCCATTGCCTACATCGAACGGAAGGAGGAACTTGCAGGTAAATCCGTAGTCTTGACCACCACCAACGGCACCAAAGCCATTGACATCGCCAGCGAAAAAGACACGGTAGTCATTGGTGCGCTCAACAACCTCAATGCGCTCAGCGAGTGGTTGCTGGAACAAAATCAGAATGTACTGGTGCTCGCTTCAGGCTGGAAGGATAAATTCAACCTCGAAGACACCATTTGTGCTGGCGCTATCGCAGATCAGCTCATCGAAAGCGGTCGGTTTAAAGCCGATGAAGACAGCACCATTGCGGCGAAATTCATCTACCGCTCGGCTCGCGACAACATGTTCGCGTTCTTGCGTGCATCCTCGCACCGAAGGCGGTTGCGCAGACTCAATTTGAACGAGGACGTGAAGTATTGCTTGACACCTAACAACCTTTCGACCATTCCGATTTTGCGCGATGGATATTTAGTCCGATTGGATGAAAACAATGGAGGTTCGCCAGTGCAAGAATCGACAGCCGCGGCTAACGCTGAGTAGAAGCATACGCTTCACCTTGCTCGGCACCGCATTGCTTTGGGCAACATCGGGTTCAGCTTGGGGATTTGCCGCGCACCGTAAGATTGTCGACGCTGCCATTCACCACCTTCCCCCGCCCCTTCACAGCTTCTTCAAAACACACGGTCAGTGGTTACACGACCACGTGAACGACGCCGACCTTCGCAAGCACACCGTGATCGATGAAGGGATTCGGCACTACATCGATCTCGATCGGTACAGTCCATCGCCGGACACCCTGCATTCTTGGTTTCCCATGCCCTTTGACAAAGCCATAAACAAGTGGTCAAAGGATAGCCTGGACGCCCATGGCATCGGGCCATGGCATGCCTTGAAGACTTACCGAAGGTTGGTCCTCGCCTTTGATGAGAAGGACGAAGATGCCATCCTCCGTCTTGCCGTGGATTTGGCTCATTACATCAGTGATCTTCACGTGCCATTGCACACATCCGCGAATTACGATGGCAAGCAAACGGACCAAACCGGCATCCACGCATTGTGGGAAACGCAATTGCCGGAGGCCTTCATGGCCGATTATGATCTGTTCCCAAACGGCTCACGTATTCATTGGATTGAAGAGCCCGACGCCATCATTTGGCAATCGGTGCTGGAGAGTCACGCCTGCTTGGACTCGGTGTTTTCATTCGAACTGGCCACACGTCAATCCTTTGCCGGTGAGCGCATTGATGCTTACGTGGAGCGCGGCCGGACTCGCCAATTGATGCGAAGTCCTACGTTTGCAGAGGCCTACCACGCTGCGCTCGATGGTCAAGTTGAGCGGCGTATGGTGGCTGCTTGCTCCCGGTTGAGCGCCTTGTGGTACAGCGCCTGGGTCGAAGCCGGGTCGCCCGTGCTTACCGTGGAAGCCCCTACTACGCGCACCGGATGGAAAAAGGTGCTAGATTGGTTTTTCAAATGAACGTGCTCATCCTCGATCCCTACCATGCTGGATCCCACGCACATTGGGCGAGGGGCATGCAGCATCACCTCTCCATCATCCAAGGGGTCGCAGTTGAGTTGTGGACCATGCCAGGCAGGCATTGGAAATGGCGGATGCACGGAGCAGGCGGCGAATTTGCCCATCGGGCGGCAGCAGCCACTTCCCGACCTAATCTGATTCTAACTACAGACATGTTGGATGTTGCCAGCTTAAAAGGCCTGCTGCCTGCAAATTGGAAGAGCACTCCTGTGGTGCAGTATTTCCATGAAAACCAATTGACCTTTCCGTGGAGCGAGCGAGATGCCGAAAAAGCGCGGGGTATCAATCACACCTATGAGTTCATGAACATCCAATCCGCCACCGCTGCAGATTGGGTGTGGTTCAACTCATCGTATCACCGGGACGTATTCATCGAAGCCGCCGATCGGTTCATGAAACGCATGCCGGATCTAAGGGATGCGTACTCGATGAAGTCCCTGGCCGGAAAATCGAGCGTTTTACCCGTTGGAATTAAAGCGCCAACCGCTGTTGACCTCGAGCGCCCTATTGGTGATCCACCGACCATTTTGTGGAACCACCGATGGGAATACGACAAAGGCCCCAACCACTTTTTGGATCATCTCAATGCTTTGGAAGGAGCCGGATATGACTTCAGGCTCATCCTATGCGGATTACAATACGAAGAGGCACATCCTGTGCTTAAGTTGATACGTCAACAACACCAACACCGAATCGTTCACGACGGTTATGCATCAACAAGGGAGGCGTACTGCGCTCTGCTCGAAGCCAGTGACTTCATCATTCACCAACCTGTACAAGAATATTTTGGCGTGAGCGTTGCCGAAGCCATGTCTTTTGGTGTCATGCCCATTCTGAAATCTGACCAAGCCTACCTCAGTTGGGTTCCAGAGGACTTTCTTTTTGAGGGTCCTGAAGAAATGATCACCAAGTGGAAGCATTGGCTGCAGCATATCGATCAGGGCAGAACACGAGCGAATGCTACTGCATCGCAATTCTATTGGCCGCGCGTTGCACAGGCAGCGTACAACGAGCTAAAACTACGTTTCCAATTAAACTGAGGCCTCCTCCAAGGCACGCAACAATCGCTCAGGCATCTTTCGTGGACGATGTCCATTCGCATCAATGCAGGCCAATTCAATTTCGGCCGTTGCAATCAATCGATCCGACACATGGACCTCACTGTGGAATACGAGACGAATTTCACTGAGTACCTCGACACGGGTATCAAAGGAGAGCAATTCATCATAGCGTGCGCCTTGCCTGTACTTTATCTGCAACTTACTGACAGGCAGCAAATAACCTGATTTTTCCAATGCATCGTATGAAAACCCCATCGATCTAAGGCACTCAATTCGCACCACTTCGAGGTACTCAACATATGCTGCGTGATGCAACCGTTGCATCTGGTCAGTGTCGGAATACCGCACACGTAAATCGTACTTATGAACCATATTTCTTGGATAAACCCGAAATAATACCGAGCGAACGAAAATACCACTTTAACGGGACTTCACAAAATTCGATTACAAATCAAGAGACTCATAATCAATACCTTATGCGATATATATTTTACTAACTCGATATTATCATCGACTAATTTGACTCATCTTTTAGAGTCAACTAGCCTGGGAATGAAAAAACCGAAAAGTCAACCCCAAATCAATTTTTTTTTCCGCGAGTTTATCAGAATCTTGCATGCGGATAGAGACACCGGTTTTTTTGACCAAAGTCTTCCTTCCACTCACTCTTTTTGCAACCTGACCAACTAGCCCATTTCACCATGAGCCAAGACCACCTGTCCATTTGGAACAACTGCCTCGACGTAATCAAAGACAACATCAGCAGTCAAGCGTACAAGACGTGGTTTGCTCCGATCAAAGCGCTCAAACTTGAGAACAAAGTACTGACGATTCAGGTGCCGTCACAGTTCTTTTATGAGTGGCTAGAGGAGCATTACATCCAACTCTTGAGCAAGACCATTCACAAAGAACTCGGTCCAGATGCACGTCTTGAATACAGCATCATCATGGAGAACGCCGGGGCAACAGGCAACAGCCAAGCGAGCCCGTATGCGGTGAAGATGCCCATGGCCAATCGGCAAGCGACACAGAATCCAGCAGTCCCCCTGTCCGCCGGTATTCACGACACCCCTATTAAGAATCCTTTTGTCATTCCGGGTCTGCGCAAATTGAACATCGATTCCAACCTGAATCCCAATTACAACTTCGGGCAATTCATCGAAGGAGAATGCAATCGACTTGCTCGATCCGCAGGCTTCGCGGTGGCCAACAAGCCGGGCGGTACATCTTTCAACCCTTTGTTGATCTACGGGTCCACTGGCTTAGGCAAAACGCACCTTGCTCACTCCATCGGATTGGAGATCAAAGAACGTAACCCCGAATTGACGGTGTTGTATGTGAGCTCCGAAAAGTTCACCCACCAATTCATTGACGCTGTCCGAAACAATTCTGTCAACGACTTCAGCCACTTCTATCAGATGGTGGACGTCTTGCTCATTGATGACGTTCAATTCTTCAGCGGAAAGGAGAAGACCCAAGACGTCTTCTTCCACATCTTCAACCACTTGCACCAAACAGGTAAACAAATCGTTTTGACAAGCGATAAGCCACCCGTAGAAATGCAAGGCATGGAACAGCGCCTCCTCTCGCGCTTCAAGTGGGGATTGAGTGCCGACTTGCAGGTTCCTTCGTTGGAAACCCGCATGGCCATCTTGGAGAAAATGATGTATGCAGACGGCATTGAACTGCCAAGGGAAGTGGTTGAGTACTTGGCCTACAGCATCACCTCAAACGTGCGCGAATTGGAAGGGGCACTCATCTCCCTCATCGCGCAGAGCAGCCTCAATAAGAAATCCATCACCTTGGACCTCGCTAAGCAGATGATTGATAAGTTCGTCAAGAACACAGCGCGTGAGGTCAGCATCGACTACATCCAAAAAGTTGTCTGCGACTACTTCGATTTGCCCCTTGAGTTGCTCAAGAGCAAGACTCGCAAGCGCGAGATTGTTCAGGCGCGTCAAATCGCCATGTACTTCTCGAAGAAGATGACGAAGAGCTCGTTGGCCAACATTGGACTGCACTGCGGTGGTAAAGACCACGCCACTGTACTCCACGCATGCCGAACGGTGAACAACTTGCAGGAAACGGACAAACACTTCCGCAAGTACCTCGAAGACCTCGAGAAGAAGCTTGCCATCCACTAAGAACACGTTGCACAGCGTCCATGAAGCGCGTCCTCGTCGTTTGCCTCGGCAATATCTGCCGCTCTCCTATTGGTGAAGGTCTGCTGAAGCACCACGCTCAGCAGCTTGGATTGGATATCCATGTGGACTCCGCTGGAACTTCTGGCTGGCATCAAGGTAATCATGCAGATGCGCGCAGCATCGGCGTCATGCACACACACGGACACGACATCACGGACCAACGATCCCGTGTACTCACCGCGGAGGACCTCTTCACTTTCGACCACATCTTGGTCATGGACTCACAAAACTTGAACGACGTGAATCGTATGGGTGCAGGAACGGCGAACGTAGAACGGTTCGTTCACGGGCACGATGTTCCAGACCCCTATTACGGAGGTCACCAAGGCTTTGAGCAGGTATATACTATGATCGATGAAGCGGCTGAACGCTGGATCAAAGCGTGGTCCCAAGCTTAGACGCACATGCCAACGCTCCACCTCATACCCAATACACTCGGTTCGCGAAACCCACTTGAACACCTGCCTGCAAGTGCCTTGCACGCCTTACAATCGTGCAACCGCATGATCGTTGAAAGCGATCGATTCGCTAGGCGGCTGCTCAAAGACGCCTTCCCCGACGAAAACCCGCAGCGGAAAATGAGCTTTCCGTTGAACGAACATTCAACTCCCGAGGACCTTGTCGACTTGCTTCAATGGTTCAAAAGGGATGAAGACATTGCCTTGATTTCCGACGCTGGCGCACCTGCTGTAGCCGATCCCGGAGCAGCCGCGGTGCGCATGGCCCATAACGCTGGATGGCGTGTGCAACCGCACATCGGCCCGAGCAGCATTTTGCTCGCCCTCATGGCCTCTGGAATGAACGGCCAGCAGTTTGCCTTCAAAGGCTACCTGCCTCGCGACCAGCAAAGGCGCGAACGCATCTGGAAGGAGATGAAAGAAGGGCTGTCTCGCAGAAAGGAAACACAGGTCTTCATGGAACCACCGTACCGCAACAGTCAGGCCTTCAAGGAGTGCCTGAAAAACCTCCCTGGCGATCAACAGCTTTGTGTCGCGGTCGATATCACACTCGAAACCGAATGGATCGGTTCATTCGCCGTATCCGACTGGAAACACCGCATGGCACCAGAACTGGACAAGCGTCCATGCCTCTTTCTTATTGGACACTGAGTGAATCGGCTTCCGCTTGGAATTCCCATTGAAATCCTAGCACGTCCGACGCGGAGACACCAAGGGCTTCCCTGCCTGATTCGTCGAGAACCGCATCCGAAGGACACCAGCAAGCCCATTTCCGCCTCATCGGATACAGTCGTTGTAGATCAGCCAGCACGGGAAATAGCTGACCATCGTTCCGTACATCAAAATCCCACGTTGAGGCCCCTAGATCATCGAGCATGCCGTCCTTTTTGGAGAGGCGAAACGTACGTAGCTCAATGCTTACACGCTCCGGTGTCGACTCAAACGCAAAACCCGCACTTCCTTCATACCATGCCATGCAAGGAGAAGCGGCCAATTGAGGTGCTTCAATCCAATCGGCATCACCAGGCCACTCGCCTCGTTCCATCCCATCGAGAAGAGCATTCCATACGGCGCGCTTTTCGCGTATGTTGATGGCTGCGGCCTGGCTCGAATTCGGCAAGCGCTGCTCAACATCTACTACAAGCACCGCTTCCTGCGGGACCAACGGCGGATAACCGGTCAGCCCCCAAGCCAAGTGGGAAGGCACGATGGATACGGCTCGCTGTTTATCGATCAATAAAGAGGCCAATTCATGAAAACCGGCTGGCCAATCACTTCGGCTCCATACAAACCGGAACGGCTCTTCCTTTGTCCATGTGGATAAAACCGTAGAATCCGTGAGCATCAATTCACCCACCCACTCCACGGTATCGCCGAGTTGCAAGGGCACTGCCTGTTGAAAAGACTCAGATGACCACGCCCGCAATCCGGTGGCCATCTCCACATAATGCGGCATCACAGAACTATGCATGGAAGCCACAAGGGAATCAATGAACATCCGCTCTTGCTCGGCTTTTGCTTGGTTAAATGCTAGTAAGTCTTCGCGCGTCACCACGTTCAGCTTGGGACGGACCGGCTGCTCCGTTCCGCAGCGTGTGAGAACGAATAAAGCGACCCACCAGAAGAACAATGAATGCGGCCTGGTCATCATCGGCCTGCGTCAAACCAATCCGACAGCCGATTGCTCACAAACGTCAGGAATTCAGAGACCGTCTTTCCTTTTACAATTCCGCCGGCTGCATTTTTGTGTCCACCTCCGTCAAATTCAGCCGCTGCAAGGTCCCGGACGCTGAAGTCTCCTACCGAACGCAGGCTCAATTTGATCAATCCGGGCTCCGCTTCTCGCGCCATAATCGCGACACGTACCCCGGCCAGCCCAAGCACCTTATTCACCAAACCTTCGGTATCACCAGATTCGTAATAAAATCGATCCAAGTCTCCCCGCTCCAGCGCAACGATGGCCAACCCCTGTTCGTTATACACGTGCAAACGTTCACTCATCGCAAAGCCCTGCAATTGAACCCGATTCAAGGATTGCTCATCAAACGTCTTTTGGTGGATGGCCGCATGGTCGAGGCCACAGAATAGGAAATGAGCCAAAACTGCGTGCGTATGGGCCGTAACCGAAGGAAATCGGAACGATCCGGTGTCGGTCATGATGCCGACGTACAAACACACCATGGCGTCCTGCGTCAATCGGTCCGTTTGGCGCCAGCCCGCAATCAAATCCACCAGCAACTCACACGTTGAGCCACACGTGGGATCCGAGAGCAGGCGATCCGCGAAATCATCAGGCAACTGATGGTGATCAACGACCCATTTTTGACCCGGGGCGTTGCGCAGGGCATCCTCCATCTTACCCACGCGGTCCAATCCATTGAAATCGAGACACCATATGATGTCCGCCCCATTCAGCAATTCGGTCGCAGCGTTTGCATCCGCGTCGTAAAAGCAAATGCCTTCCGTCCCGGGCATCCAATCCAAAAAAGCCGGAAAGCGATCCGGGAGCACCACAGAAGAATCAACCCCTACGGCTTTGAGGTGATGATGCAACCCCAATGCTGCGCCCACGGCATCACCATCCGGCGAACGGTGCGCCGTGATAACGACCGACTGACCGGGTTTCATGTCATCCCAGCACATTCGCGCTGCATCGGACACCAAGATCGACGAAGCAGATTCCAACAAGTTTATGCCTTCCCTCATGCATCGCAATTTACCACGTCCTAATTTTGTTCCATGCAAGGACGCGCATGGATTGTGGGATTTCTTTTAGTGGCTGCGCCACAGGCAAGCGGATCAATCACTGCAGACGTGCACGATTTTCACTACAGCCGATTCGGATTGCAATGGAATGCAAAAACCTCTACCTGGCAGGGCATCTTGCGTGTCTTCACCGATGACCTCGAAGCGGCCTTGAGCCACGGAACATTGGAATCCGTCGCGTGGAGACTGGGCGATGCACGGGAGCATCCGCAATCCGATGCGGCCATCGCAGGGTACACCACCTCTAACTGGTCGCTCACCGATTCGACCGGGCAAGCCCTGGAATGGACATTTGTTGGGAAAGAAGTCGATTATGACATCACCTTCATTTACTTGGAATCAGCTCCGTCGACTGCTGATGGAGCGTGTTTTGCGAGTAGCAGTGGGTTCTTTGAGTTGTTCGGTGATCAAGTCAATGAATTTACGTTAACCACGGACGGCACTTCCCTCCGCTTGTGGATGACATCGGAAGACCCGACCAAACCCATCCGTTCTCAGTGCCATGAATAAAGCAGAGAAAGTCGCATACATTATGAACGAACTCCAGCGGCTGTACCCCAATCCCCCAGTGCCGCTGGATCATACAGATTCGTACACATTACTTATCGCCGTGCTGCTGTCTGCCCAATGTACCGATGAGCGGGTCAACCAAGTAACCCCAGCGCTGTTCGACCTCGCCAACACCCCGCAGCAAATGGTAATACTCAGCGTGGACCAGATCAAGGCCATCATCCGGCCATGCGGACTTTCCCCAGCCAAATCGAAGAACATCCACCGCTTGAGTGAGCTGTTGCTCGAAACCCACAACGGTAAGGTACCCGCTGATTTTGAAGCCCTTGAAGCCCTTCCGGGCGTCGGCCACAAAACGGCGTCGGTTGTGATGTCCCAAGCCTTTGGTGTTCCATCGTTCCCCGTGGATACCCACATTCACCGCTTGATGTACCGATGGGGGCTATCCAACGGAAAAAATGTTGAACAAACCGAGCGCGACGCCAAGCGTTTGTTTCCACGCGAGCGCTGGAACGACTTGCACTTGCAAATCATCTTCTATGCCCGGGAATACAGCCCGGCACGCGGATTGAAATGGGAGCGTGATTTTCTGCTTCAACAATGTGGTCGCGCCACTGAAATCAAAAAGTGGAAACCCAACCCTGCTGATTGAGCCATGTGGGCACATTACCCTTCATCCCTGCCCCTTCTGGAACGATTATGGAAGCAATGCCGTCACGGATGGTGGTGGCTCAAGCAGTGCATCCAACAGGGCAAGCGCCCTCCTGTCGTCCTTGCGTGGCCTGACATGCCTTCGCGACGCACCGCATTGCACAAAATCACCCGCGAACTCGGTTGGGAACTCACCAACAAGGTACGGCCTGCTGCCCTCCTCGGAATCAAATTTGAAGACGCCACACACAAGCATTCCGGTACTATCCCAGACTCTTTGCGCAACGTGACTGCATTTTGGAATGCATCGTGCCATGACATCAGCAAAGGCCATTTGGAACTTCACCACCAAAAAGCCTTTGGGTACGGTATGCGCATCGACCCCACCAAACACCGTGGCTCACTGGTTGTCAAAAGTGAAGAAAATGCCAAGCACGACGGAGCATTGGTTCAGGGCCCCATTCCATCGGATGAGGTCCAGCAAGGGGTCGTATACCAGCGCGAAATTGACAACCGGGACGAGGGCGGCCATCACTTTGATTACCGTGTGGTCTACATCCGTGAAGCCATTCCCGTCGTGTACAAGAAATACAAGGAACAAGGCGCGCGCTTCACGAATGAAACGAGCCGCGTGGAACTCCTCGGGGCGTCCCCTTTCACGGCCGATGAAGAAGCATGCATGCGACGCCTAGCCCGCGGTATGCAGGTCGATTATGCCGAATTCGACGCCTTGCGCGATCGCAATTCAAGTCAACTGTACGTTGTGGATGTCAATCCCACGCCGTGGGGCCCACCGGCTCAACTCCATCCTGATGAGCAAAAAGAAGCGGTGAGCAGGATGGCCCAGTGCCTGCGGTCCAGCCTTTAAGCCTGGAGTAAATACGAGCGGAAAGCTCCGTAGTCTGCCGGCAGCAAGGTGCTCTCTTTGGGTTTGTCAAGGCACTCCAACAAGGCGTCAGGCACCTCAGGAGCACACCCCGTAGCCGCCTCAACCACCCCACCGAACTTGGCAGCATGGGCAGTCGCCAGCACCACCTGAGGCCGATCAGTCCTCGATTGAGCAGCCGCTTCAAATCCGATGGCGGTATGGGGGCACACCAACTGGTTCGACTCCTCCCACATTCTTCGCATCGATTGGCGCGTGGAACTCTCTGAAACTGAACTCACGCGAAACTCCCGTTGCATGTGCTCTACATCAGCACCGTACAGCCATTCCAACCGAGGACGGTTACTCGGGTCACCGACGTCCATGGCATTGGAGATGGTGGCCTGCGACTCACTTGGTTCGTACGATCCTGTGCGCATGTAGTGCGCCATGACATCATTGGCATTGACAGCCGCATGAAAGCCCAGCGCTGGCATGCCCATTCGATGGGCCAATAAGCCGGCCGCTATATTCCCAAAATTTCCACTGGGCACCACAAATTCCACAGGCTCGCCGGCCTGTAGGCTCGCCCATGCGTAGTAAATGGATTGTGGTATCCAACGGCCGATGTTGATGGAATTGGCACTGGTCAATGGACGGCTTGATTGCACCTCCCGATCCAGAAACGCCTCTTTCACCAAGCGCTGGCAATCGTCAAAGGATCCTTGGACTTCGACCGCCCGAACATTCGCACCCACTGTCGTGAGTTGCTGCTCTTGGATGTGGCTGATGCGTCCACTGGGATACAATATGACCACATCAATACCTGGTACATTATAAAATCCCTGTGCAACTGCAGAACCAGTATCCCCCGAAGTGGCCACCAAAACCGTCAATCGTTCAGTCGAAGTTGCGCCGAGCAAGCGGGACATGACCCGCGCCCCGACATCCTTAAAGGCTGCCGTAGGCCCGTGAAACAACTCCAATTGGCTCACCTGTTCATGCACCTGAACGAGTGGGATTTCAAAGTCCAAGGCATCCGCCATTAAATCAAAGAGGCCGGATTCCGTTATCGCCTCTTCCACATAAGGAAACAGCATGCGCGTGGCGAGGTCAGGTAAAGAGGAGCCCTGTACGCTAGACCACTCCAATTGGGGAATGCGTTCGGGCACGTACAGCCCCCGGTCTGGGGCCAAACCTTCTCGCAAAGCCGCAGCAAAGTCTCGGCGAATGGACGGCGATGTAATGCTGAAATACTTCATGAAATACAATGTGCTCCTCGACCAGAAATAGCCGAAATGTGAACCGAAAAGGGAATTGAATGCCGTTGCATCAACTCCGACAAAGCCTGCTTGATGGCTTCAGCAGCGGCGGTATCCAGCGCCACCCAGAACGTAGAAGGACCGCTGCCAGAAATTCCCCCTGCCCTTGCACCGTGGTCAAAAGCCAAGGTGCGTACTTCATTAAAATGAGGAATGAGCTTTGAACGTTGGGGGCCCACCAGCAAATCTTCCAATGCATACGCTGCTGCTGTTCCATCGCCACCATGACATGCCGCCACAAAGGCCCCAAACCACGCCGCTTGCGCTGCTGCATCCTTCAAGGAAACTTGGCCCGGCAATACCGCACGCGCATCCGCCGTATTGATGGGAACCTGCGGGTGAAGAATCACCAACGACCAATGCTGAGGAGCCGGGATAGCGACTGGGGGACCTTCGGGTGGGCAGATCACCAAGCCACCCATCAGGGCGGGTGCCACGTTGTCGGCATGCCGCGCACCGCTTGCGAAGGACTCGCCGTCCAAAGCAAAAGGAATCAATTCGTCTGGACGCAACCCCGCATCGAGCAATTCGTTTACGCCTACCACTGCAGCAGCCGCACTGGCCGCACTGGATCCAATGCCACTTCCAGGCAAAATGGATTTGAAAATTTCCACTTCGAGGCCGCAAGGATTTCCGAGGGATTGAAGTACGCTCTTAGCTGCAATCGTGGCTACGTTTCGCTCTGGATTGGCATCCAGTTCCGCCCCATGTATAGCCCGGATGCGCACGTCACCCAAATGCACCGTACGACGCAGAATCATTCGTTCACCAGGAGCCGTTAGGGCGCACCCCAACGCATCAAACCCCACGTTCATATTTGCCACCGTCGCCGGAGCCCATACCTCTACCCGGTCCTTCATGATGATGGTTCATTTTGAGTGAGCATCCACCGCGCGACTGCGTATACATCCGTTAAGACACCGCTGGCTGTGAGGGCACCACCGGCGCCCGCACCTTGAATGACAAGCGGTTTGTCCGTGTAACGATTCGAATGAATCGAAACCGCGTTATCCGTGCCTTCCAAGGCATAGAATGGATGAGACGAATCAAGCGCCTTCAGTTCGCAAGCGCAGCCGGTTTCCGGACTGTACGAAGCGACAAAACGCAAGCGCTTTCCCGTTGCTGTAGCTTCTGCCGCTCGTGCATCTACGGCTTCGCCCAAAACATCGAGTTGGACCATGAATCCGTTCAGGTCGCCATCAAAAGCTGCCTCTGGGAGGAACCCATTGACCTTAACGTCCGCCAAATTCAACTGCGCTCCACACATGCGGGCCAAAATCAACACCTTGCGAGCCACGTCCATTCCGCTCAAGTCAATGCGGGCATCGGGCTCGGTAAACCCTTTTTCGCCCGCAGTCCGAACGGCATCGCTGAATTTCATCCCTTCATCCAGGGCACTGAAGATGTAATTGACCGAACCGCTCAGTACGGCCTCGATGCGCTGGATATCATCGCCCGTTTCCAGCATGGAACGCAGGCCGTGCAGGATGGGCAGTGCGGCTCCAACGTTGGTCTCGTTTTTAAAACGAGCACCACTCGCTTGCAATACATCCCAATCCTCGAGAGAACGGGTGGCTGCAATCTTGTTGGAGCACACATACCCCATACCTAGTTTCAATGCTTCAACACCGGCATCAGCTACGGCATCAGCCGCAGAATTATCAACCCAAATCTTGCGCCGCCCAGGGAGTGCATGAAACGCGCGAAGTACCTCTGTGGCATCGGCTACGGACTGTGTGCGATTCGACGCTTGCAGCGCATTTCCATCGGATTGGAGGCCATTTGCATCCAACACAAAGGATGTGCTGTTGGCGAGCCCTACGAGCTTGATTTCACAGCCCAACTTTGATTCAAACGCCGATTTGGTCGCTGCCCATTGATGCAAGAATGCACGTCCCACTTGGCCAACCCCAGCGCAAAACACCTGGATACACGGGTCGACCGGTTGATCGAAAAAGGCACGATGAAGGGCACGCAAAGCCTCTGGTACATCGCTTGTATCAACGACAATGCTAATGTTGCGCTCGGTGCTTCCTTGAGCGATGGCTCGGATGTTCACTTCGGCATCAGCAAGCGCTTTGAACGCCCGGCCGCTTACTCCAATCGCTCGTTCCATTCCACTCCCAACCAAAGCAACGATACTCAATGCCTCATCCACCCGAATTGGCGCAATCCGATTGAGGGTAATGTCCGAAGCTAAATCGTTTTGCAGCGCTGCGACCCCAGCGTCGAGATCGCTCGATGCGATGCCAACGGTCAAGCTATTCTCTGACGAACTTTGGGTGATCAATGTGACGTTGACCCCAGCTTGGGCCAATGCAGAAAAGATGCGACTCGAAAATCCAGGACGTCCGATCAATGAGCCGCCTTCCAATGTTATCAAGGCAATTCCATCAACGCTGGAGAGGCCCCGGACTGTGACGGCTTGAGCAGGATTGGAAACGATGCGCGTCCCTGGAGCTTCTGAATTGAATGTACTCCGGACGATAAGGGGAATGCCTTTTTCTCGAAGCGGTGCGATGGTCGGATGGTAAATCACCTTGGCCCCAAAATGGCACAACTCCATCGCTTCTTCGTAACTCATTTCGGCAATGACTTGGGCTTCGGGAACCAGGCGAGGGTCGGCTGTCAACATGCCTGGCACATCGGTAGATTTTTCCAGACAATCTGCTTCGATAGCATTCGCAATCAAAGAGGCGGTGTAATCAGACCCGCCGCGTCCCAGCGTAGTGGTTTCCCCTTCAATAGTTCGACCAATGAAGCCCTCTGTAATTAGTACTTCAAAGGAATCATCCGACTCAACTCCAAGACGGATATTGGTGTAAGAAGCTTCTTGATCCACCTCTGCCGCACCAAATTGGTCGTCCGTGACAATCCAATCACGTGCATCGATACGCCTCACGCGCAAACCGGCTTGAAGCAGCCAGGCTTCGACCATAGGAACGGCCAACCGTTCACCAAATGACACCAATTGGTCCATGCTCTTCGCACTCAATTCTTCCAGCAAACAGATGCCAGCGCACAAAGAGCGCAATCGGTCGAATTTGCCATTCAATTCAGAGCGTACGATTGCATCCGCCCCCAAGCCCAAATCATCCAACGTCTTGCGGTGCCGATCGATCAAATCATCCAACAGGTGCGCGTAGCCTGCATCGCCTTGAGCAGCTTTGAGTCCAATTTGAATCAGGGCATTGGTCACGCCACCCATGGCCGAACACACCACGATGCGCCGGGTGCTGCGACGTGCAACCAGCACATCACGCACACGCTGCATAGCATCAGCAGATACTAAGGATGAGCCGCCAAACTTTAGTACTTCCATTCCGTTCTTCATTTGCGGCCTGCTCACCCGGAAATTGTTCGGTCGCGGCCACGCATGTTCCTACGTAGAAGGAAGCCTTCAGGTTGCACGAAACATCAAGAAATTCAGGCGTCTGGCCCAAACTTTCCAATGACTTCTTGGCTGACTCCAGTATTGGAGAATCCGCCATCGTGGAACAGGTTTTGCATGGTCACAAAACGGGTGAGGTCACTGAAGAGTGAAATGCAGTAATCGGCACAGGCTTCACCATCCGCATTGCCCAGTGGGCTCATGGACTCGCTGTAGGCGATGAACTCATCGAATCCTTTCACCCCACTACCCGCTGTTGTGATCGTTGGACTCTGGCTAACCGTGTTGATGCGGACTTTTTTCTCAACTCCATAGTGGTAGCCGAAACTGCGCGTAATGCTTTCCAACAGGCTCTTGGCATCCGCCATATCGCCGTAATCCGGGAAAATGCGTTGCGCCGCGATGTAGGTCAAAGCCACAACACTGCCCCACTCGCTGATGGCATCAAGCTTCTTCGCAACCGCTAAGGTTTTGTGCAGGCTGATCGCCGAGACGTCGAGGGTCGTTTGAAGCCAGTTGTAATTGATATCGGTGTAGTGCTTGCCTTTGCGCACGTTCGGGCTCATGCCAATCGAGTGCAACACGAAGTCCACTTGGCCTCCAAAGTGCTCCATGGCCTGCTCAAACAGATTCGTCAAGTCTTCCACACTGGTCGCATCGGCTGGCACCACAGGGGCCCCACCGACTTGCTTAGCGAGTTCATGGATTTCGCCCATCCGCATGGCTACCGGTGCGTTGGTCAACACCAACTCTGCGCCTTGAGCATGTGCTTGAATCGCCGTTTTCCATGCGATTGACTGGTCGTTCAATGCACCGAAGATGATGCCTTTTTTGCCTTTCAATAAATTCTCTGCCATGATCGTCGTGAATTATGCCGCAAACGTACTTCACATTTTTGAGACCTCCACCGGCCAAATCTTGCCGGGATTCAACAATCCTTTGGGGTCAAATTGATCTTTGATGGCCCGTTGCAATCGCAATTCAACGGGCCCAAACGCGAGGTCCATGTACGGACGTTGCACCCATCCGATGCCGTGCTCCCCACTGATTGTGCCTCCCAAGGCAACTACTTTTTCAAAAATTGCCCGAATAGCGACGGGAAGTTGTTCTTCCCATAACGCGTCTGAAACGCCGCGTTTGAGGATGTTGACATGGAGGTTTCCGTCCCCTGCATGACCATAGCAGATGCTTTCAAATCCATGCTTCACCCCTACCGCCTTGACGGCTTCGAGCAATTCAGGTAGGGTCCCTCGAGGCACCACCGTATCCTCTTCTTTGTATACACTGGCCGCTTTGACGGCTTCACCAACGACACGACGAAGCCTCCACAGTTGGTTTTTGGCAGCTTCGTCTTCGGCCAGTAGGGGTTCACCAGCACCACATGCGTTGACCGCTGGATAAATCCGTTCGAGTTGGGGCATCAATGCAGCGGGGTCAAACCCGTCTACCTCAATCAGCAAGTGGGCCTGTGTTGATGCATCCATTGCTGGCGGAGGTATACCGGCGAATTCAGCGGCCAACTCGATGGCCGAACGTTCCATGAACTCCAATGCAGAGGGCTGGTTGCCTTGCTGAAAGATCTCAGCAACCGCACGGCACGCCAAATGGGCATCGGCAAACGGGACCAGCATCAAGGCTGTATGGCGAGGCCACGGCAACAACTTGAGCGTGGCGCACGTGATCACCCCCAACGTTCCTTCGCTGCCCACCATGAGGGCAGTCAAATTGTAGCCGGTGCTGTTCTTCAAGGTGTCAGCCCCGGTCTCAATGACGGAGCCGTCCATCAGGACCACCTGCAAGTTGAGCACCCAATCTTTGGTCACACCGTACTTGACTGCACGAGGGCCTCCGCTGTTTTCTGCGAGGTTGCCTCCGATGGTGCAACTCCCTCGCGACGCCGGATCAACAGCATAAAACAACCCACATGCTTGCACAGCCTCCTGCAATTCCTGCACGATTACGCCTGGCTCAACAACAACTTGGTGGTTGCGCTCATCGATGCGCACAATTCGGTTCAACAGTCGGGTGGACAGCGAGATGCCCCCCTCCACGGGGAGTGCACCGCCACTCAGACCGGTCATGGCACCCGCAGGTGTGACCGGAACGTCATGCGCGTGCGCCCACTTCATGACTTGCTGGACTTCGTGCGTGTTGGCTGGTTCTACAACTAATCCCGGCATGAACACCAAATCCTCGGTGTGGTCCGAAGCCAGTTTTCGTCGCACCGCTTCCGAATCCGAAAAACGCAGTGTCCCTTCAAATTCCGCTTGGAAGGATTTTTTCCACAAATCTGGCATGCCACCAAACATAACTCTGTGTGCGGAATAATCCTGCGGTGGGATGGACTTCTTATCTTGCTGAGCGCAAAAGAAACCACCAAAAAGCATGCAACAGATTTTTCACCGCACGTGGGCATTGGGATGTTACCTCATCCTGTTTGCAGCGGCGCCATTGAGTGCACAAGACTTTCCGTTTGAGCTGCTGAGCAATGAGCTCATCTGGTACAGTGGAGAATTCCGCGAGGAGCGGGTTGGCGGCATTCGTTCAATGAACGATGGCAAGCACTACACCAGCTTGGAGCGAACCGAGGACGGCAGCGCCATTGTCAAGTACGCTTACAAAACGGGTGAAGCCGTGGATACCCTAGCGACAAGCGTTCGAGCGTTCGGAAGCGCCGACCAAGGGTTCAGTGGGTATTCGTTTTCTGCGGACGAGCGGCACATACTTCTGACCACTGATGTAAAGCCCATCTACCGGCACTCCTTCTCGGCCAACTTCCACGTGTACGAGACAGAGTCCCAAGCATGCACGCCTTTGACGGATTTTGAATTGGGTGGACAGCGCCTTGCTGCCTTCTCACCCAATGCAGCGCACGTGGCGTTCATGCGGGACAACAACGTCTTCATTGTCGAGCTGGTTACCATGGAAGAAACCCAAGTCACCGATGACGGGGAGGTGAATGCCATCATCAACGGGGCCACGGACTGGGTATACGAGGAGGAATTCGGTGATGACAATGGCATGTTTTGGTCGCCTGACGGCAGATACCTAGCATTCATGCGCTTTGACGAACGAAACGTTCGAGAATTTGGCATGCCCATGTATGGGGAACTTTACCCGGACCCGTATGAATTCAAATACCCCAAGGCTGGAGAGGGAAATGCAACTATCGAAGTCAAAGTCTTCGATTTGGAGCGAAACAAAACGGGCACGGTCCTGCATCCGAAGACGGAGTACATTCCCCGGGTAAAATGGGGTGTCTCAAGCGAACAATTGCTGGTATTCACCATGAATCGCCACCAGAGCATTCTCAACATTCAGATGGGAGACTGCGCACGAGGGGTTGAGCAGTTGATCACGCGGAAAATCTGGTCAGAGCAGGCCAACACCTACATCGACATCACCGATGACATCACGTTTTTGCCCGATGGCAGGTCGTTCATCATGACGAGCAAACGGGACGAATTCAACCACCTCTACCAATTCTTCCTGAATCGCGACCTCGAGCCTGTGCAATTAACTTCGGGTGATTGGGACGTGCTTTCCGTTCAAGGCTACGACGCAAAGCGCAAGCAGGTATACTTCACGTGCTCTCAAAAAGGCGCCACGCAAACCCACCTCGCTCGCGTTGACTTGAAAGGCAACATGTCCATCCTGCACGATGAGGCAGGGACCCACCGGGCAGCGTATTCCAATTCGTTCGACTATTACATCCACACGCACCACACCGCCAACACTCCACCAGTGTATACGTTGAAAGACCGAAGTGGTCGGAATGTGCGCGCATTGAAAGACAACGCTGACTTGAACACGACCCTCGCGAAGTACAATCTCCAACCCAAGGAGTTTTTCACTATCACGAACGATGCGGGTGTCGACCTCAACGCCTGGATGATCAAGCCACCCGGTTTTGACCCAAGCCAATCCTATCCTGTGTACGTCGCGATCTACGGAGGACCTGGGGTTAATACTGTATCCGACAGCTGGGCAGGCGCCAACTACTATTGGCACCAGCTCCTCGCCCAACAAGGTTACATCGTCGCCAGCGTCGATCCCCGTGGAACCCCCAAACGCGGACGCGTGTTTGAACACAGCACTTACAAGGAGTTGGGCAAGCTGGAAACGGAAGATTTCATCGACTTCGGGGAGTACCTCGGGGCCCAACCCTACGTGGACGGTGAGCGAATCGGCATCCAAGGATGGTCGTACGGTGGTTTCATGACGTTGCTGTGCATGACCAAGGGAGCCGACGTTTACACCGCCGGCATTTCGGTGGCTCCTGTCACCAATTGGCGCTACTACGACACCATCTACACAGAGCGGTTCATGCAGACGCCTGCAGAAAATGCCAGCGGTTATGACGACAACAGCCCCGTTAACCACGCCGACAAACTCGAGGGCGCCTTGCTCCTGGTGCACGGATCGGCCGACGACAACGTGCACTTTCAAAATTCCATGGAAATGGTCGATGCCCTCGTAGCCGCTGGCAAGGACTTCGACTTTTTTGCCTACCCCAATCGAAATCACGGCATATACGGGGGCAATACACGGCTTCATTTATTCAACATGATGCTCGACTTTGTGCGCGAAAACCTCTAAGGCTTGCCCCTCCCCTTCAATTGAACTAGATTAACCCGAAAAATTCTAACCCATGACTGATTCAACCACTGTGCCTTCGGGCCATCCCAAAGGGCTATACACCCTTTTCTTCTCTGAAATGTGGGAGCGTTTTTGCTACTACGGCATGCGCGTTCTCTTGACTTTGTTTTTGGTTAAATCGCTCCTCAAAGGAGATTCCGAGGCGAGCTTGATTTACGGTGCCTACACTGCACTCATATACGCTGCTCCGGTTTTAGGTGGTCGTATGGCCGATAAATTCCTAGGGTACCGGTTTGCCATCATCTTGGGTGCTGTGCTGATGGCCATTGGTGAATTCCTTATTCTCGGTGCCACCGAGGTATTTGGAAGCAATGAAGCCTTCATGCTGCTGGGAATGGGTGCCCTCATCGTCGGCAACGGTTACTTCAAAGCCAACATATCCACCATCGTAGGTAAGCTTTACTCAGACGGCGATCCTCGTCGGGATTCAGGCTTTACCATCTTCTACATCGGCATCAACATCGGTGCCTTGATGGCAACAACCATCGTAGCATTCGTCGGTGAAACTTACGGATTCGAATACGGCTTCGGTCTTGCCGGCATCGGTATGTTGGCCGGACTCGCCATCTTCTGGGCCGGCCGCGACAACTACAGTGCAGCTGCCGGATTGGACATCACCGAGGACGGCATGAAGCCCGTTGGGCCGCTGAAAATGTACCAAGCCATTTCCATTGGATCCCTCGCGTTAATTCCACTGTGCTACTTCCTCATCAGCCAAAATGAGTGGATGACGTACTTGCTCACGGGCCTCTTCATTTACATCGCGTTCTCAATGGTACGCGCGGGCATGAAAGAAGGCACAATGTGGCGCGACCGCATGATTGCCCTCATCATCTTCATGATCATCAACACGGTATTCTGGGCGTGTTTCGAGCAGGCTGGAACTTCGCTGACGCTCTTCGCTGACCGCAACGTCAGCCGAGAAATTTTGGGCTGGATGATGCCAGCGTCAATGACCCAATTCTTCAATCCAGCCTTCATCATCATCTTCGGCTCCATCTTCTCTGTGATGTGGGTCAAGCTTGATCAAATTGGCAAGAACCCCAGCATTCCGATGAAATTCGCGTTGGGCATCCTGCAACTGGGAGCCGGCTTCTTGGTCACCTTGGTGGGGTTGCAATTTGCCGACGAGCAGGCCATGGTGCCGCTTTTGACCCTTGTCTTCTTGTACATGCTGCACACCACAGGAGAACTCTTCCTCTCGCCCATTGGACTTTCCATGGTGACGAAACTTTCTCCGAAAAGTATGGCCGGAACGGCGATGGGTGCATGGTTTTTGAGTTTCGCTATGGCTAATTACCTCGGCGGAATCATCGCTTCATTAACCGGTGGCCACGGAGGAGGCGGTGACGCCCTGACTGCTGAAGAAGGCTTGGCTCAGTACACCGATATGTTCTCAACCATCGGTCTCGTACTGGTGGCTTTCGCAGTGCTCATCGCGTTGTGCAACAAGCCTCTTAACAAACTCATGCACGGGGTGCGGTAAACCTCGCACTATTTGTTACGGTCACGTGACTTCACAACCTTTTCGAAAAGCGCCTCTGGGCGCTTTTCTTTTGCGATATTGCAAAAAATTGATTGCACCGATGACTGCCCGACGCTTTACCCCTGTTATTCTCGTCATTTTTGCACTGGTCGCCATGCCTTGGACGGCTGTGGCACAACAGACGTCCATTAATTGGATATCCCTCGAGGAGGCCGTTGCAGCGCAGCAAGACGACCCACGCAAGATCATGATGGACGTGTACACGCAATGGTGCGGTCCCTGTAAAATGATGATGCGTAACACGTTCACAAATGCAGATGTCATCTCGTACATCAATGCCAACTACTACGCTGTGAAATTCGATGCCGAATCTCCGGGGCCAGTCACTTACCAAGAGCGGACATTCGAGAACCCCAGTTGGAATCCGAACGCTCGGGGACGGAACAGCACCCACCAACTGTCCCGTGCACTTGGTGTCAACGCCTATCCAACCTTGGTGTACTTCGATGAAAACGCGACGGTCATAACGCCCATTGCCGGGTACAAAACCCCTCAGCAACTGGAATTATACCTGCGCTTCTTCGCAGAAGAGTACACCAATGGGGTCCAGCAAGACCAGTGGGTAAAATTCCGCGACTCGTTTGCGCCGAGTTTCCAGTGAGCCCTGCCCGTAGTCGAAAGTAGACCTGCATTTGACGACGTGCAGAACCATCTACTGTGGCCTATATTTGCAGCCGGAAGCAAGGCCTTCAAAGGCACTGAACCGCAAGTCTTTTTTAACCCAAATCGCGTCACATAATGAGTGAGACAGCCCAACTAATTCTGAATGGGGAAACGTATGAATTCCCAGTAATCGAAGGTTCTGAAAAGGAGAAAGCCATTGACATCTCCAAGTTGCGCGCGCAGACGGGTTACATCACGTTGGATTACGGATTCAAAAACACCGGATCCACGCAAAGTGCCATCACCTACCTCGACGGGGAAAACGGAATCCTTCGCTACCGTGGTTACTCTATCGAAGAATTGGCCGAAAATGCCTCGTTCATTGAGGTGGCGTACCTCTTGATTTACGGCGATCTTCCGAATGAGGAGCAGCTCAAGTACTTCCAAGAAGGCATCACGCACCACACGCTGGTGCACGAAAACATGAAGCGGTTCTTTGAGGCGTTCCCTCCAGGTGCACATCCCATGGGCATGCTCAGCTCAATGATTTCAAGCTTGAGCACCTTCTACCCGGAATCGCAGAACCCCAACCGCTCCGTGGTCGACATCGAATTGACCATTCATCGGTTGATTGCGAAGTTGCCCACCCTCGCCGCACAGGCTTACAAGCACAACATGGGCCATCCCACGGTGTACCCTACCAATAAGCTGAGCTACTGCGGAAACTTCCTCCAGATGATGTTTGCCCTCCCATCAGAGGATTACACGGTGAACCCCATCGTTGAAAGCGCAATCAATAAGCTACTAATCCTGCACGCCGACCACGAGCAAAACTGCTCGACATCAACGGTTCGGGTTGTGGGCTCGTCGCAAGCCAACTTGTACAGCAGCGTTTCTGCCGGAATCGCCGCGCTCTGGGGGCCGCTTCACGGCGGTGCCAACCAAGCAGTCATCGAGATGCTCGAAGCCATCAGAGAAGACGGCGGCGACTTGCAGAAGTGGATTAACAAAGCGAAGGACAAAAACGACTCGTTCCGCCTCATGGGCTTTGGACACCGTGTCTACAAGAACTTCGACCCCCGTGCCCGCATCATCAAGAAGGCGGCAGATGAAGTCTTGGGACAGCTCGGCATTGACGACCCCGTTTTGGACATCGCAAAGGAGCTGGAACAAGTAGCGTTGAATGACGAATATTTCGTACAGCGTGGCTTGTACCCGAACGTAGACTTCTACTCAGGCATTATCTACCGCGCCTTGAACATTCCAACAGATATGTTCACCGTGATGTTTGCTTTGGGACGATTGCCGGGATGGATTGCACAATGGAAGGAAATGGTCGAGAATCGGGAACCGATTGGCCGTCCCCGCCAGGTATTCACCGGCTCGAAAGCGCGTAGCTTCGTACGCTTGGCCGATCGCAAGTAAAATGAACGCCGATATGAAAGGCGGCGGGGTTGAACTTACCATTGATAGCAATGGTGTAGGCACTGTCACGTTCGGCCATCCCGCGAGTAATTCATTGCCAGGCGCCGTCCTCAATGCCCTAGCCCTCACCATTGATCAAGCTTCGAACCACAGTGATTGCAAAGTCATCGTGCTCAAATCATGGGGAGACCGCGCGTTTTGCGCTGGAGCGAGCTTCGACGAATTAATCGCCATTCAAAACGAAGACGAGGGCCTCAAATTTTTTAGTGGATTTAGCAAGGTCATTCTGGCCATGCGGCGGAGCCCGAAATTCATCGTATGCCGGGTACAAGGCAAAGCAGTTGGCGGTGGAGTTGGCATTGCCGCAGCGTCGGACTACGCCCTGGCCACATCCTTTTCCAGCGTTAAGCTATCCGAACTTGCCATTGGTATCGGCCCCTTTGTTGTAGGGCCCGCTGTACAGCGTAAGATGGGCACCTCAGCTTTCACAGCCCTGGCCATCGACGCAGCAACCTGGTACGATGCCCAATGGGCGAAGGAACAAGGGCTGTATGCGGAAGTATTCAATGATGCGGTATCCATGGATGCTGCCGTAGACGCGTTGGCGCAGCGCTTGTCAGCTTCCAACCCTGAAGCCATGGCAGAATTGAAACGCGTATTTTGGGCTGGCACAGAACATTGGGAATCCCTTCTGCCCGAGCGTGCGGCGATTTCAGGCCGCCTGGTACTCAGCGATTTTACGCGTGAAGCCATCAATCGATTCAAGGGAAAGTAACCCCATCGCCAGTTGATATGAAAAAAGGCGCCCTTGAGAGGCGCCTTTTTATTGAGGTCGGTTATAATGCTTAGTGAATCAGTAAGCGCTTGGCGCCCTGCTGCTGCCCATTTCGAAGGACAACGTGGTAGAATCCGGTTTCAACACCGCTCAACTCAAACTGAACGGGCTGGCCATTGAGGGTGCACTCAAAGCGATTGATCAATCGACCAGAGGCATCGAGAAGCTCCACAACCGTTTTGCCATTCAAGTTCGTGCCATTGATCCAAAACGCTCCGTTCGTCGGGTTCGGGTACACGTCAAAGTCGACCGCTTCCAGCTCTGCAATGCCCGTGACGTTGTCAACAGCCCCTTCAACGGTCGCAGTGCAGCCATTCGCGTCGGTTACGGTCAGAACATACGTGCCCGCTGAAAGTCCCGTCAAGTCCTCTTCTGTACTCTCGAATGCATCTGGACCGGTCCAAGCAAATTCGTACGGCGCAGTACCACCTGTAACCTCCACACTAATCGTGCCCGAGCCGTCACCTTCGGTTTCATTCGTGGCGTCTGCAGTCAGTGCAATGTCGCAGTAATAGCAGCTGCCGTCGTCGTCCGTGGCTTCTTCGCTGTAGTTCTCCGCTTCAGGATCGGTGCAACCGGCAATCTCCAATTCGTCGCACACACCGTCACCATCGGCATCATTCAGGCAGTTGCCTTCACAATCATAGTACTCGTCTGCGTATTCGCACATACCATCGTCATCGGTCGCAGTAGCGTCGTAGTTACACGCCAACTCATCGGTACATCCTGCTACTTCCAATTCGTCGCACACACCGTCACCATCGGCATCATTCAGGCAGTTGCCTTCAC
>JBELBV010000001.1:78691-171107 GCA_042095135.1 Flavobacteriales bacterium
CATCATTCAGGCAGTTGCCTTCACAATCATAGTACTCGTCTGCGTATTCGCACATGCCATCGTCATCGGTCGCAGTAGCATCGTAGTTGCACGCCATGTCATCCGTGCAACCCGCGACCTCGAAAGGATCGCAGATGCCATCTCCATCGGTATCGGCCAGGCAATCGCCATTGCAGTCATAACCAGCTGGTGGGAAATCACACGAACCGTCGTTGTTAGTCGCATCCACATCATAGTTACACGCCGCTTCGTCGGTGCATCCCTCTACCTCCAATTCATCGCACACGCCATCGCCATCCATGTCCATCAGGCAGTTGCCGTCGCAATCGTAGTATGTGGCTGGGTATTCGCATGAACCGTCGTCGTCGGTCGCGTTCATGTCGTAGTTGCATGCATCTGGATTAGTGCATCCTGCGACTTCCAATTCATCGCATACTCCGTCACCGTCCATGTCCATCAGGCAGTTGCCATCACAATCGTAGTACGTTTCTGCGTACGTGCAAGAGCCATCGTCACCTGTGGCATTCGCATTGTAGTTGCAAGCGGCCTCGTCCGTGCAACCCAAGCAGCTGTAATCGCATGAGCCATTGTCCACAGTGAAAATTGGATCGTAATTGCACGCCCCTTCATCGGTGCATCCAACGCATGAGGTGTAGTCGCACGAACCGTCTTCTTCCAAGGCGTCCGGGTCATAATTGCATGCAACTGGATTCGTACATCCCAAGTTGCAGCTGTAATCACACGTACCGTCCTCGTAAATCGCATTCGGATCGTAGTTGCAGGCCTCGTCGTCCGTGCATCCGGCACACGACAAGTAGTCGCATGTACCGTCCTCGTCTGTGGCATTCATGTCGTAGTTGCAAGCGAATGAGTCGGTGCAACCAGCCACCTCCAATTCGTCGCAAATGCCATCGCTGTCTGCGTCACTCAAGCAGTTGCCGTCGCAGTCGTAGTAGGTGTCAGCGTAGACGCAAGAACCATCGTCTTCCGTAGCTTCAGCGTCGTAGTTGCAGGCCAACTCATCTGTGCAGCCACCAGAGGCTGTCGAGGGACTAAATGTCCCCGTGCCACAGAAGTCAAAGGTGAAGTACAAACTCGCCGAGCCCAAGCCGTTCTCGAATACCTGGGCGTTGACCGTGCCGCAGATCTCACCATCCGTAGTCATTTGCAAGAACAACACGCGCATGTCTTCATCAGGCAATCCATTGGGGGCGCCATTCAGTACGTACCATGCCCCTCCCACTGAAGAATCAATGACCACGTTTTGACCATCCAAAGTCGAGCCTGAAGCAAAACACTCAACAAAGGGCTGAGCTGGATCTTCCAAAGTCGAAATGGCCGCTTCATCGCCGGTCTCCTGTTGATCAATTCCAATGGTCACCCAGCTGTCTGCAGCTAAATCAGGAAAAAAAGGCAAGAAAGCCGGATTGATATTGCTCGCGGTTGACCCGCCAAACCCACTGTTAAAGAAGGAATTATTGGAGGTTGAAATCAGCAACGGCGCCGTGTCACCGCCATAAATGGAAGACAAGAAATCATCGGTATTGGCCATATCGATGTACATGCGGTACGTCGTCAGGCCGGGCACAATATCCGCTGCGTGCTCCTCGAGTGTCAAGGTGTATTCTTGGGCAGATGCCACAGAGAAAAAGCCAAAGATCACTGGCACAAAAAATGCGCGTAGAAATCCCTTCATAGTTCTTGGTAGGTTTGGTGTGAGCTGCAATTTAATTCGAAATAGAAAAAGTCGGACGTTGCCGCCCGACTCTCTCTCTCAATTTTGCCAACACTATGATTTATCGGCTGACTAGTACTTTCTCTTGACGCACCCACGTCCCATCGGAAACGCGGATGATGTATTGACCATTTGCAAGTTGCGAAACCGGAATCTTCAGCGTCTGGCCGTTGGATGTGGCAGCTTGTTGCCACACCATGCGGCCTGCACCGTCAAAAAGCTCCACCGTAAGTGGCACATGCTGAGCAGCAATATCCACATTGACCCAATCCGTTGAAGGGTTGGGATACACATGGAGCGTCCATGCATCGCTGAATTCAGCCACGCCTACGATGGTTTCCACCACAATTTCAAACGATTGAACACTGCATCCATTGGCATCGGTCACTGCCACCTGATAGGTACCTGGGTTCAGGCCAACCAAGTCTTCTTCATCGGAAGTAAAGGTCCCGTCCAACTCGATCCACACAAACGTGTACGGTTCGGTCCCGCCGCTGACGGAGATGGCAATGCTGCCCGATTCGCCATTTTCAGGGGATCCTAAGACCTCGTCAAGCAAGACGATCAGCGGCTCGGGTTCCGACACTTCGAATGACACCGTATCCGCACAGCCCATTTCGTCTGCAACCACGACTTCATAAAGCCCGCCAGAGAGGCCGGTAAATACCGAATCGTCCTGTTGAATGCCCAATGGAAGCAACGTATACTCCACCGCACTGGAATCCGGCATGGCCCCCGTCGTTGAAACGGAAACCGATCCATCCGCTGCTTCCGCACAGCTCACATCGGTCACTGCGACCGATGCGCTCAATGCACAGAAGAGGCACGATCCATCGTCATCCGTTGCTTCCTCACTGTAGTTTAAGGCCATTGGATCCGTGCATCCCAATACTTCAAGCTCGTCGCACACCCCATCACCGTCGGTATCATTCAAGCATACATCGTTGCAATCATAAAAAAGAACAGCGTACGTGCACTCACCATTGTCGGTGTTCGCTTCCGGGTCAAAGTTGCAGGCCTCCTCATCGGTACAACCCAGCACAATCGCCACGCACGAACCGTCTTCGTATTCAGCCGTAGCGTCGTAGTTGTAGGCCGATTCATCCGTGCACCCGCACGCATTCTGGAATACCGGTTCGTTGGTCCACGTAGTGCCTTCAAAAGCGAATGTGTGCAACGAGGCGTTGTCGTTGTCTCCACCTTCGAACACCTGAACATTCAATTGGCCGCTCAATGTGCCGGCGGTTGTCAACTGGGCCACCAACACGCGCAAATCATCACCGGCCACACCATTGGCTCCTCCGTTCAGGATGAACCAGGAGCCGCCTACTGCATCGTCCATGACAACTGCATTGCCGGATTCAAATTGCGTTACCCAACCCGCAGCACCGGATGCGCCGACCGTGTTCACCAGGTTTTCTCCTCCTACGGTGGGACCGTCCACGCCAATGGTCACCCAGCTATCGTACGCCAAGTTTGGAAAGGTCTCGAAAAATGCCGGATCGTTGTTCTGAGCCAAATGAGAACCAAACGGATGTTGGTACCACCCCGAATCTGCGGCCATGTGCAGCGTATCCATGTCGTTGCCGTACACCGCAGAAATAAAATCATCTGACGCCACCGTGGTGACGTACAACCGGTACGTCGTCATGCCCGCCAAGTCTCCGTCCTCGTGAACGGCTACCGTATCGATTTCCAAGCCGTAAGCAATGATTTCATCGTTGGCACACGAACAGAAATCACAGCTGCCGTCTTCGTCCGAGGCAAGCGGATCGTAGTTGCAGGCATTTGCAGCCGTGCATCCTTCCACCTCCAATTCATCGCAAACGCCATCGCCATCCGAATCGTTCAAGCACGCCCCCGCACAATCGACATAATCCTCGGGGTAAATGCACGAACCATCGTCGTTGGTCGCGTCTTCATTGTAGTTGCATGCCAAGGCATCCGTGCAGCCTTCCGTGGCCACAACGACGACGAGGGTTTGCTCAAAATTAGCCGCATTGCCACACGCATCAGTGGCTGTATATGTTCGGACATACGTTGCGGTATCGCCAACGACTTCGAGGAGTGCATCCTCTGAAACCCACTGCGCATTTCCATCGCACGCGTCCTGAATCGCCACAAACGGTTCGGGAATTTCCTCTCCCTCCTGTTCGTTCACTTCGACGACAGTATCTGGCTGATTCAAAAAGACCGGAGCCAGCGTATCAGCGACCGTGATCATTTGAACCGCTTGGGCCGTATTGCCAGCGTCGTCTGTAGCGTAGAAGGTGCGTGTGCACAGGTAGTTGTACGGCGGACAATCGAATACAAATTCGATGGGACCGTCGATGAACATGACCTGCACCGATTCATCACACGAATCCTCTGCCATGGCCAGAATGGTCGGCATAAGCTGATCACACTGCACCGTTGAATCGGCCGGCACGAACGTGAAATACGGTGCGATGGTGTCTTCGATGCAGGGATCAACATAGTAATCACATGTACCGTCGTCGTCGGTCGCGAATGGGTCGTAGTTGTTTGCTGCGACATCCGTACAGCCGCTGACCTCCAGCGCATCACAAACGCCATCGGCGTCTGCATCTTCCAGACAGACTCCCTCGCAGTCATAATGCTCTTCCGCGTATTCGCAGGCATCAAATGCCGGCAACCCGCATGCATCGTTCAGCCCGATCAACTTATTGAAGCCACCGTTGATGCCATCACCATTCTCAAAAAACTGTATGTACAGTTGACCATCCAAGTTTCCGTCTGTGGTGAACTGGCCAAGCAATACCTTTTTGTCTTCCCCGGCAACGCCATTCGTTGCCCCATTTAAGATGTACCACACGCCACCCAAAGCGTCCGAAATGTTGAGCGAACCACCGGCTTCAAAAGGCTCAACCCAAGGATCCAGCCCCTCCAGAATGCTCACGCCAGATTCGCCGTCGGCACTTGAAGCGGCCTCGTCCAAACCAATGGTTACCCATGAATCATAAGCCGCCTCCGGTATAAACGGGAAAATCAACGGATTTGAGCCTTCGCCCAAGACCCCGCCAGCTTCATGCTGGAAGAACGACGTGGTCGTGTGGATGTACGTGGAGAATTCGTCGTCCCCAGCCACAGCACTCACGAAGTCGTCTTCGTTTTCACAGAGCGCATAGATACGGTACGTCGTGTACCCCGACAAATCGGTCGTGCCCACAATCCCATCGTGTTCAGCATATGCCTCAATTTGAATACAGTAGGCTTCGTACTGGGTGTAATTGCAAGCCGTTTCGTCGTTGCAAACCGCCGGATAAGCGCACGATCCATCTTGGTCGGTCGCGTTGGTGTCGAAATTCAACGCCATAGCATCGGTACACCCGGGAATTTCCAATTCATTGCACACTCCATCACCATCGTTATCTCCAAGGCAATCGCCACCACAGGTGTAAAACGCTTCAGCGAAAATGCACGAGGCGTCATCTGCGATGGTGAATGCAGCATCGAAATTGCAAGCGCCCTCAATCGTGCATCCAACGCATGAAGTGAAGTCGCAGCTTCCGTCCGACGCAGTGGCATCTGGATTGAAATTGCACGCCAATGGATTGGTGCAACCCGCAATCAAATAGGTACACGAACCGTCATCATCCGTAGCCGCTTCATTGAAGTTCTCAGCGGTATCATCCGTGCAGCCCGCCACTTCAAATTCATCGCAGATGCCATCAGCATCCACGTCATTCAGGCACGTACCCTCACAAGAGTAGCCCTCGTCGGCAAAAACGCAGCTGGCCGGATCGGAAAGCGTATATGAAGCGTCAAAATTGCACGCTTCAGGGTTCATGCAACCGATGCAACTGACGTATTCACATGTGCCGTCTGTCTCGTTGGCTTGTGGATCAAAATTGCATGCCAAAGGATTCAAGCAGCCCAAGAATATGCATCCCCCATCGTCCAAAGTCGCAGCAGGGTCATAGTTATCCGCATCGGGGTTCATGCAACCAGCGCACGAGGTGAATTCACAAGAACCATTATCGGCGGTGGCCAGTGGGTCGTAATTGCATGCCGAGGCGTTCATGCAGCCCAATGATTCGCAACTGACGTATTCACACGAACCGTCATTATAGACGGCCTCCGAATCGTAATTACAAGCAGATGCGTCGGTACAGCCAATGCACGCCACAAAGTCGCAGGAACCATCATCGTAAGCAGCGTTGGGATCATAATTGCAGGCCCATACGTCCGTACATCCGCCGCACTCGTACACACAGCTGCCATCGTCTTCCGTGGCCGATTCATCATAGTTGCAGGCCAAAGGATCGGTGCAGCCGGTAAGGACAGCTGGTGGCAACAAATCCCAAACTTCGGTGCCTTCAAAGCCTTGCTGCACTTGCACCGCATCCGCGTCTCCAGACGCAGGGATCACTTGCGCATTCAGCACACCCGACGGTACACCAGCTGTGGTCACTTGCATAACAAGCACCTTCAGGTCGTCTCCGGCATAACCATTGGCGGCTCCAGTCAATAAATACCACGCGCCTCCCAATTCATCATTCACAACGAATCCTTCCCCGTCCGATGGCGAACCGGCTACAAAACTCTGCAAGAAGGGCTGCGTTTCACTCTGCAAGGAGGATACGTCAACCTCGCCACCACCATTTGGTGCGTTTTCCAGTCCAATGGTCACCCAACTGTCGTAGGCCACTTCAGGGAAATAGCTCTCTACGATCGGAATGATGCCACCGGCTGTTGGTCCAGTGGCAAATGCCGAATTGAACATGGGTTCTTCCAAATTCAGTTCCATTGGTGCTTCATCCCCCCCGTAGATAGCGGAGACAAAATCATCCTGATGGCTCAACTGCAGGTAATAACGGTACGTCGTTTGTCCGGCCAACTCGGCCACACCCTGCACCCCATCGTGTACCATGTATTCCTCGATAAGAAACGTGGTTCCTTGCGAAAAAGCCGCTGACAGGCCCGCGAAGAAATAGATCAGTAAAGCGTGAATCACGCCTAAAAGTCGGTAAGAAAGACCCATAATCAAACTGGAAAATTGAGAGATATATGGTCATACGCGATTCTTTGGCGTTCGGTTACGTCCTGAGACTAGAAATGAAAAAAGGGAGCCGAAGCTCCCTTTCTCAATTCATTAATAAAACACAGCTTGTTTACTGCTTCAGCAACTGGACGGTCTGTCGGCTTCCGTTGGCGACCAATTCTAGTTGGTAAACGCCTGCGGCCATTCCAGCCAAGTCAATTGTTGACTGAACAGAACCCCAAGCCTGGCTCAAGGTGTTTGACCACACCACACGCGCTTGTGCGTCGTATACATTCAGCACGACGTCCTCGCCGGCAGCACCTTCCAAGTTGATATTGAACAATCCCATGCTCGGATTCGGGCTCACAGCAATGGACTGCAGGAATGTGAATTCTCCAATTCCAACGGGAACACCGAAGGTCTCAGTCGCTGCACATCCATTCGCGTCAGTAACCGTCACGGTGTACTCACCAGCGACAATGCCGGTCAAGTCTTCATCTGCGCTGGTGAAGTTGTCAGGACCGCTCCAAGCAAATGAGTAGCCACCATTACCGCCTTCTACTGTGATGTCGAGGGCGCCGTCACCAATGCCACTGTCATTCGTGATGACACCAGAAACGCTGAGTACGTCTGGTTCTTCAACCGTTGCTTCAACAGAAGAAGAGCAGCCATTTGAATCCTGCGCATAGTACGTATATGTTCCAGCTGACAGTCCCACAAACAACGGTGATGAACCGTAGTCTGAACCGTCTGCACTGTATTCGAATAAACTTGTTCCACCCGCAGCAGACAATTCAACCGAACCGTCCGTGTCGCCATTGCATGAAACGGCAATAGATGAAGCTGTAACCGCAACCGCGTCAATATCTTCAACTGTGAACGTCACCTCGGCCATGCATCCCTCAACGTCCGTTGCTACCACGACGTAATCGCCAGGAGCCAAGTCGCCGAAAGATGTCACATCGCCATCTGCTTCGCCATTGAAGGAGAAGACCAATCCGCCATTGCCACCTTCACCGTTAAAAGAGACGGCGCCGTTGGTGTCGCCGTTGCATAAGATACCGTTGGCATTTCCAGAGATGATAATGGGATCTGGAGCACCAACTGTGTATTCGTTGGCAGTCTCGCTAATACAACCGTTCACGTCCATCGCATAGAAGGTGTATGTCCCCCCTCCTATATTGAGGATGTTGCCAGAAGCGAAGGTCTCACCATCCGTACTGAACTGCATTCCTGCTGAAGTTCCAGAGCCACCGATGGTAATCAACACAACTGTGCCGTCTTCACTGTCCGCACACGTAGCACCTAGAATTCCATTCTGACCGCCTGAAACAGAAACTGTCAGTGCTTGTGGGTTGGCGATTGAGATCGCACCTGACGCTGACGTGCAACCATTCTCGTCCATCGCATACACCGTGTACAATCCAGGACTAAGATCCCCAAAGTTCAAGTCTGAATTGCTATCAGCGAACGTTTCAGACAAGCTGTAGCTCATGGCACCAGTACCTCCAGAAGAGGACCCTGAGATGACCGCATCCGAACCACCGTTGCAGCTGACCGATTCAGTCATGCTCGCAGAAATTACGATGGCGTCTGGCGCTACCACATCTACTTCAATGCTCGCCTCGCAGCCTGCACCGTCTGTAGCTGATACCGTGTATGTGCCGCCGAGAAGATTGTCGAAAGCACCTACTGCAAGTGATGGGGCGTCTCCGTCGATACCGTATAAGACGCCCAATTGACCGCCTGAAGATGTCACGACCACCTCTCCATCTGCAACTCCAGGACATGTATTGGAAGTCACTTCTGAAATGGCCAATTCAAGCGCACAAGGGTAGATGCACGTCTCACCAGATTCTGTCGCGTCTGGGTTGTAGTTGACCGCATTGGGATCCATGCATCCGAAAATGGCGCCCTCCTGTGAGCTGAAAGGAATACCTTCGAATTGCTCCGAGCTGGATTGGGAACCGTTGACGAAGATTTGAATGTTGAAGTTGCCCGTGATAACTGCATCGTTCGACGCTGTCAATTGGGCAATCAGCACCTTCAAATCGTCCCCTGCTTGCGTTTGGGTATCACCGAACAGCGTAAACCAAGAACCACCATTCTCAGAGTTGACGATCAAATCTCCACCCGCGGCAAATTCCGCAAAGGCATCGTCCATACCAACCGTGTTGGGCTGACCGGTTACTTCGTCTTGGTTCATCACTCCCAACGTGACCCATGAATCAAACTCAATCGCTGGGAACGATGGGAAAAAGGCGGGGTTGATCGTCCAACCGACGTTTGAGCCCAATGAGTTCTGGTAAAATCCGTCCGTCGATGTCAAGCTCAACGGTGCAGTCGCATCGCCGTAAACAGCCGAGATCTCATCTGAAGGGTTGGTGCAAACCGCGTACACGTGGTACGTTGTCATGCCATCGAGTTCGGCGATGCTACCGTCGTGCACAACGAAAGGCTCGACAGCAATCTCCACCAATTGCCCAAAGCTGCTGCTGACCAGCATGCAACAGGTGGCAAGGAGTAAAAAGTGTTTCATAAGAGTTTAGTTAGTGTGAATCTTGTTGGTAAATATAGGCGGGTCAGCGATTCGATGCGTGAACCGCATGTGAAAAATGTAAGGAGTTTTCAGCGCGAAATGTTGACAATGAAAAAAGGGAGGTCACCCCTCCCTTTCTTCTTATGATGTCTTTAGTTTCAGTGCTTCACAAACACGCGGGTTTGCGCTGCACCTTGGTTGAGCCATTGTACAATGTACGAGCCGGCCTTCAAGCTTTCGGTATTCAACACAACGCGCTCCGTTCCAGCAACAATGTTTTGCTCGAGCACCAAGCGGCCACTGAGGTCGGCGATGAAGAGCTGCGTATTGCTCACCTGAGGAACGATGTCCAATGTCAATGTTGCATTGAAAGGGTTCGGGTACGCATTGAATTGATTCGCAGTGATTTCATCAACGGACACTACACAGGTGCTGCACTTATTAAAACATACCGCGTCGAGAATTTCAGCCTCGCCACTGCGCTCGTGGATGCGGTTATACGCACCAAATCCATTTGGCAATCCGCAGCCGTCCGCTTCGAAGTTGGTGATTTCGTTGCCCTCTTCGTCCAACAAGACGCCAGACTCCTCCACGAAGTCCACACCATTATCACCCGTCGTTGGATCACCGTTGGTGAACTTGTACAGAATCGTCGCGGAACCGCTGATGTTGACGGTCACTTCATAGACGCCGTCCGTATCATCATCCGTCATCTGCAGTGCACCGGCTTGCCAGTTGGGGTTGGTGAAGTTGCCAATGACCCAAACACCTGTCGCGCTGACTTCCTCTTCGGTCATGTCCACACGGAAGGTCACGTCGGCTGGATCAGGGTTCTCTACGCATCCTGCTTCGCACGAATTGTAGCACACTTCATAAACGATGTCTTCTGAACCCACCGTCAATGCGCGGTTGTCACTGCCCTCTGCAGCACAGTCGCCGACGATTAATTCGTTGTCGACATTGCCGTCGCCGTTGCCGCTCCAATCGTTGCCATTGATGAACTTGAACTGGATGTCACCAGGCGCAATACCGATGGTCGCTTCCCAGATGCCATCGCCGTCATCGTCGCTCAGTGGATTGGCCGAAGGCGACCATCCTTGGAAAGACCCGGCAACGTGAACGCCATTCACGGATACCGTTTCTTGCGTCGTCATGTCGACACGGAGCGTCACTTGCGTTGGGCTCACACACGTGCCACACGAATTGAAACAAGGGGCAGCCAATGTGGATTCATCACCCACCAAGACCATGTTTTCACTTTCAAAAGCCAAGACGCGGTTTCCGAAATCATCTGCACATGCTTCACCTGCGAGTGCTTCGTTTGGATTGGACCAGCTATTGCCATTGATGAACTTGAAAACGAGCATGCCGTCCTCAATCGAATCAGGGTAGAACGAAGCCCACGCTTCCCAAACGCCATCTTCGTTGGCGTCCGTCATGGCTGTTCCCGCAGGGTCCCAGCCTTGGAAGTTACCGGCGACATGCACACCGTTGGGTGACACAGCGCTTTCCACGGTCATGTCGACGCGCAACCGAACGGTCGTCATGCCGCAAGCCGCGCAGCTGCCGTAGCAAACGTGGTAAGCCGCTTCGGTAGCGTCGGCACCGATGGTCAAGAAGCGGTTGTCATTGCCCGCAACCTCAACTTGACAGGTTGGAGGAACATCCTCAACAAAATCCCAAGCCATCCCATTGATGAACTTGAATTCGTACGTGCTATCCGTAGGCAACTCAACGGTTACCTCGTAAATACCGTCCATGTCGTCATCCGACATCATGGTTGCAGTCGGGTCCCAACCCTGGAATCCACCGGCGATGTGAACACCGTCAGTTGAGACCGTCTCGTTGTTCATGTCCACTTGAAATGTGACTGGGACTTGGGCCATGCCCGCAACAGCCACGAATAAGCAAACTGTAAAAGCGTAGAAGTTTTTCATGCGAATAATGCAGTTGTGGTTAGTAGTGTTAAAAGTACACGAAGCCAAAAGTATGCGAAATACCGCACCCTCAACGAAAACCGCATGCTCTTTTTTTCAACGGTCGCCTGACAAGACCCGCAATTCAAAATTTCGGCCGACCGAAACCGAATCCTCTCGCTGCTTCAACCACTTCTTCTGACCACGGGGCAGGTCTTCCTTCTTTGTGGTTGTACGACACCAAAACCGTCTTCGCCTGCGCGGACAAAACCCATGAACCTTGGAATTGCTTATAGACCTCGTATGCGGCTGTCATGCTTTTTGTACCTACGTGTTCAATCCAAGTGATAATGCGCACCTGGTCATTGAACAATATGGGAGCGCGGTAATCAATTTCATGCCGAGCGACCACCATGCCTGCAGCGTTCCAATCCCACTTTTTTCCTAGCAACGGTTCGAAAAAGGCAATGCGGCTCTGCTCGAAGTAGTTGAAATAGGTGGCATTGTTGACAATGCCCGCGGCATCGATGTCGACAAATCGAATTTCCGGGGTGTAAATCTGGCCCGATGGGAGATCAAAATCTTGCATGGTGCAAAAGTACCGGCTCGTACCTTTGGTTCATGCAAAAAAACCAACGGGTCCTTCAAGCCGGGTGGTGCGCATGCCTTGCCGCCGCCCTTTTCGGGTTTTTTCAATCTCCAGAGGCAGTGGCTTGGTTATTGGCCGCGGTTGCGTGCCTCGTTCCTCTGATGATCAGCCTCTTCCTCAACGGCGAGCAATGGGACCGTTCTTTTTTTGCCATTGCCGTCATCAGCTTGATCATTGTCGCCATCGCTGTCAGCCTGGGACAATGGGCAGTCGTGGGTGCCTCGCCGGCTTGGGTTGCCATCCTTCCTTTCTCATCCTTGACCTTGTGGATTGTACACGAACGCAAATCCACCACCAAAGGGCAGTAAAACCAGACAATTCACTGAAATCTGCTCCAAAACCGCCACATTTTCTCATGCTTATCAACAATTTGCATGGGTTTATCCACTAAATGACCGCTAGCCCTTGCCAGCGTTGAAATCCCGCCTATATATTTGGCTCAGTTGAACATTCATTTTTAATCTCTATACCATGAACAAAGCAGAATTGGTAGATGCAATGGCCGAAGGTGCTGGCATCTCAAAAGCAGACGCAAAGCGTGCGTTGGACGCATTCGTTGACGCCACAGCTGGCGCATTGGGCAAAGGAGACCGTGTTTCCCTCGTTGGATTCGGTTCTTTCTCTGTTTCTCACCGCGCTGAGCGCCAAGGTCGTAACCCACAGACGGGCAAGACCATCACCATCGCAGCTAAGAACGTAATCAAGTTCAAGGCGGGTGCTGAGTTGAGCTCTAAGGTATAAGGCCCTTGGCCCTTACCAAAAAAGGCCTCGAGCACTAAGCTCGGGGCCTTTTTGTTTCTCCCCATCAGCGCCATGCAGAATCCCAAGTTGCAAGCCCTCCTGCCCTACATCAGCGAGGAACGGCTCACGAAATTTGACGAGGCATTGCAGCAGCGGACTCGACGGCTCTGCATGGTCTTGGAAAACGTGTACCAAAGCCGGAATGCCAGCGCCGTCATGCGCTCCTGCGACGGTATGGGCGTTCAGGACGTTCACCTGATTGAAGATGTTAACCCTTGGGTATTCAATCGGGGGGTCTCCAAGGGAACGCCTTCATGGTTGACGTTGCATCGGTACTCCAACATTGAAGACCCAGCAACTGCATGTGTAAAAGCACTGCGAAAAAGCGGTTACAAAATTGCCGTCACCTCACCCCACGTCAATGGGTACGAGGCCCACAATTTGCCGGTTGACCAACCTCTTGCTGTGGTGATGGGAACGGAATTCAAGGGCGCATCCGAGTGCATGCTCGACGCAGCGGACTACCATGTTTTCATTCCCATGCGTGGAATGGCGGAATCCCTCAACATCAGCGTAGCAGCAGGAATGATCATGCACCGCATCATGGAAAACATCCGGACACTTCCGCCGGAAGCGTGGCAACTGACCCATCATGAAAGAGAAGAATTGTTACTCGATTGGGCGCTGAAATCAGTCAAAAGATCAGGCGCCATTTTGAAGCACCTTGGGCTGTGATTTCGGCTCAAGAATGTAGACTTTTGCGGCCATGAATCAAGCAGGTGACCTGAAAACCGGCTACGCCGATTTGTTGCGCATGGCCATCCCCATTTCGATGGGTACCATGCTTCAATTTTTCGTGTTGCTCACCGACAATTTTTTCTTGGCACGGTTGAGCGAAGAAGCAATTAATGGCGCCGGCAACGCCGGACTGGTCTACATGACATTGGAAATGATTGCCGTGGGCAGTGGAGCGGCGCTGCAAATTGTCATCGCCCGTCGCATAGGAGAAGGGCGTCGAGAGGCGGCCATGCAGACCTTTCGCTCGGGTCTGCTCCTGCACGGCCTCATGGGGCTTTGCCTGATGGGCATCGGCATACTGCTGAACAGTGGCCCAGTGAATTCAGCCATTGCCGATCCGGGCATCCGCGCGGTTTTCACTGAGTTCTTTGCCATCCGTCTGCTCGGTTTCATCCCGTTCACCGCCCTGCTCGCGTTCAACGCGCTGTACACAGGCACCGCAAAAACCTGGCCCATTTTAGCCATCGGAATCTGCAGTGCAACCCTCAACATCGTCCTGGATGCCGCTTGGGTTGAAGGCTGGTGGGGCTTTGAGGCCATCGGAGCCACCGGAGCAGCGTGGGCGTCTTTCTGCGCCGAATCAACGGGATTCCTGATCGCTTTGATGTTGACATTGAGGGTGATGCCAGAGGCATTTCGGCCCTGGAGTTTGCTTTCTCGGGAAGAACTGCGCGCTTGGTGGAAGCTGGCGTATCCGCTCATGGGGCAGTTCTTGACCACCGTCTCCACGTGGACGGCATTTTTCTTTTTTGTCGAAAAAGTCGGAAGCTTGGAACTAAAGGTTTCCCACGTGACCCGCAACTTTTTCATGCTCGCATTCATTGTCACACAAGGGATGCAACAAACGACGCGAACGTACGTGAGCGGCCTACTCGGTGCGGGGCGACTGGAGGAATTGGACCAAACCTTGCGCCGAATCGTCGCGTTGACATTTTTGGGAATATTGCTGCTATGCCATGGGTATGTCCTCTACCCGAATACCCTTGCATCGGTGTTTTTTTCGGACGCTATCGGGCAAGCGGCCATGGTCAAAACCTTGCACTTACTTTTCATTGCCGTGTGCACTTATGCCTTTACCGGTGTCATGCTCTCCACAATTCAAGGCAGCGGTGCGACCAAAGTGGCATTCCGTGTTGAACTCGCCGCCGTTACCATCTACATGATTGTTGCATCTGCACTCACGTTGGTCTGGCCGCAGCCCATTTGGGTCATCTGGCGCGTCGAATTGGTATACTTCTCCTCCATTGGATTGGGCAGTTGGCTGTACCTTCGGAAGGGCACATGGCGTTACGTCACCCAACCCACCTAGTACCGAATCATGGCTGTTTTCCCTAGATCTGAATTGAACCGTACGCTCCGCGTCGCGTTTTTCGGTACACCGGAATTTGCGGCCACATGCCTCGATTCGTTGGTTGAATCCCACCACGATGTAGTCGGTGTGGTAACAGCACCGGACCGCAGGTCCGGCCGAGGACAAAAGATTCAGCCGTCGGCCGTCAAAATCTCCGCGGAAGCACACGGTCTTCCCCTGCTGCAGCCGTCCAATCTGAAAAACCCCGAATTCAACGAGGCGGTCGCCGCCTGGGAAGCGGATGTATTCATTGTCGTTGCGTTTCGCATGCTACCCCAGGTGGTGTGGGATGCGCCTGAGTTTGGCACAATCAACCTGCACGCTTCCTTGTTGCCGCAGCTGCGCGGTGCGGCGCCTATTCAATGGGCAATCATCCATGGCCTAGCCGAGTCGGGGGTTTCCACCTTCTCCCTCCAACATGCCATCGATACCGGGGATGTTTTGCTTCAAGAACGCGTGGCCATCGACAAGGATGACGATGCAGGCACACTTTACGGAAAACTACTGAGCTCCGGAAAAACTTTGCTTGTCGAGACCCTCGATCGCCTTGTGGCAGGAGAACTTGAGTCCCGACCCCAATCATCCGAACATCCGCGCCTAGAAGCCCCAAAATTGAATCGAGAAAACACTTCAGTTGATTGGTCAGAACCCACTGATAATGTGTTGAATAAAATAAGAGGGTTATGTCCATTTCCTAGAGCATGGACGGCATCACCCTACGGAGATATCAAGGTGCTAAAAGCTCATTCTATGGATCCAGCCGTTGTGCCGTCACAAGACACTCTACCCGGTGACACGGTACTGGTCAAAGGGGTGCTCGCCGTCCGCTGCAGTGACGGGTGGATTGGCATCGACGAATTGATTCCGCCAGGCAAAGGTCGCATGTCGGGATTCGCTTGGTCCAATGGACTCCAAACGCCGTTGTCGTGCCTTGGAAATCAGGCGTAGGCCTCGAGCAATAAATCGAGGATGTTCTTCGCAGACTCGGTAATCGGCGTACCCGGGCCAAAAACCCCCACTGCTCCACTATCATAAAGGGCTTCATGGTCACCGGGGGGAATGACCCCTCCGACCACCACCAAGATATCGGAGCGACCACTGCTTCGCAGCCCTTCAATCAATTCAGGCACCAAGGTTTTGTGACCTGCTGCCAACGTGCTGATGCCCACCACGTGCACATCGTTGTCAATGGCTTGCTGCACGACCTCTGCTGGCGTCTGAAACAAGGGTCCCAAATCCACATCAAATCCCATGTCGGCGAAGGATGAGGCGATGACCTTGGCCCCGCGGTCGTGCCCGTCCTGCCCCATTTTGGCCACGAGAATACGCGGTTGTCGACCGACCTGACGGTTAAATGTCCGGGTCATGTCAATGACTTCTTCGTAAGCTGCTTGGCCTTCCATCGCTCTCGAAAAGATACCACTGACTTTGCGAACCTCGGGTTCGTACCGTCCAAACGCCACTTCCAAGGCGGCGCTGATCTCACCCAATGTGGCGCGTTGCCTTGCAGCGTTCACGGTCAACTCCAGCAGATTTGCTTGGCCCTGGGCTCCCGTCGATACCGCGTGCAACGCGGCTTTGACTGCGTCAGCCTCACGCCGCTCACGCAGTTCAGCCAGTCGTGCTACCTGACCCGCACGCACGGCTTTCTGGTCAATTTCGAGAACCTCCAATTCTTCTTCTTGATCACCAGGGAACAAGTTGACACCGATAATGCGGTCTTGCCCTCGGTCAATGCGCGCCTGCTTCTCAGAAGCAGCGGCTTCGATGCGCAACTTGGGGATGCCCTTTTCAATGGCACTGGCCATCCCCCCTTCCTGCTCGATCTCATCCATCAGCTCCAAGGCCTCGTCCACCATTTGCGCTGTCAAATCCTCCATCATGCGGGAACCGTGCCAAGGGTCGATTGCCGCTGTGAAACCTGCCTCGCCTTGCAGAAACAATTGAGTATTGCGTGCCACGCGGGCTGAAGCCTCGGTGGGCAGTGCAATCGCTTCGTCCATGGAATTGGTGTGCAACGATTGCGTACCACCAAAAGCCGCGGCCATCGCCTCAAGAGCCGTTCGAGCCACATTGTTCCAAGGATCTTGTGCCGTCAAGGACCATCCGCTTGTCTGCGTGTGGGTGCGGAGCATCATGGATTTGGGATGTGTTGCACCCAAGCCTTTCATTTTCTGCGCCCAAATCAGCCGAGCAGCGCGCATTTTAGCAATTTCCTCGTAGTGGTTCATGCCACTCGCCCAGAAGAAACTCAACCGCGGAGCGAAGGCGTCAATGTCCAAGCCAGCCGCCATGCCGATGCGCACGTATTCCAATCCATCCGCCAGCGTGTAGGCCAACTCCAGCGCCGGAGTAGCGCCTGCCTCCTGCATGTGGTATCCGGAAATCGAGATCGAGTTGAACCTGGGCATGCACTCTGACGTGAACCTGAAGATGTCGGAGATGATGCGCATTGAGGGTGCCGGTGGATAGATGTAGGTATTCCGGACCATAAACTCCTTGAGGATGTCATTTTGAATGGTTCCTGCCAACTGCGAGGGCTCCACGCCTTGTTCTTCTGCAGCAACGATATAGAAAGCCAGGATGGGCAATACGGCCCCGTTCATGGTCATGCTCACAGACATACGATCCAGTGGGATTCCGTCAAACAGACGTTTCATGTCCTCGACCGAGTCGATGGCAACTCCGGCCATGCCCACGTCGCCCGAAACCCTAGGGTGGTCGCTATCGTACCCCCGGTGCGTCGCCAGGTCGAAGGCCACGCTCAATCCCTTTTGGCCCGCGGCGAGGTTCGCGCGGTAAAAGGCATTGGATGCTTCTGCTGTTGAAAACCCAGCGTACTGCCGTATGGTCCATGGACGCGAGGTGTACATGGTTGCGTATGGCCCACCGAGAAACGGCGCTTGGCCCGGTCCAAACCGTTCGTGAACGTGCTGCGCAGAGCCTTCTGCCGGGTAATAGGGAGCAAGTTCCATCATGGCTCAGTTCGATTTTCAAAGGCATCCCAAACCGTTGCCACGAGCGAAGCCGTCCATGACTCCACCACGCGGCTCCCTCCCATGGGGTCAAATACGCGGTGCAAACCCGCCTCTTCGCGCATGAGGTGTTGCACATTGCGCGCCCACCGCTTCCCGTCTGCCGAACCACGTCGGGCATCGGCATCGTGCGGAACAACTTCCAATGCATCACTTCCTCCTATGGCACTTGCGTAGGCGGCCGATGTCATACCGATCAAACGATCCGTAGGGAGTCCATCTCCGACCGGAGGAATGTAGGTGCGCGCATCGAGCCAAATGCTCGCTTGCCCGAATCCTTGCCTACTCAACCAACGCTGCCAAAGGATGCGCATCGCACGCGTTATGGCAACCCCTTCAAGCACATGCGGTCCTACCGTGTGGGCCCAAGAAAAGGCCTGAACCGCTTCGGCCGTATCGAATTCGGCCTCTTCGAACACCTTCAATCCGTTCTGAGCTTGGACCAACCCAGATGACAGCGCCTTCACCGGGTCCAACTCACCGCACGTATCGATGGCCCATTTGCGGATAGACTGTGCTGCTTTCAGAGCGTCGGCATGGAGACGAGCATCCTCTGCTGTGAGGCCCCTAACACGGCGGCTACAACTGCCCCGCCACCCTTCGGCGAGCATACGGTTCACAGGAAAACGAGTCAGATCAATGCGATCGGCATCCAAGTGCAGGTGAATCATGTTCAAATGCACCTCATTCAACCAATCCTCTGAAGCCGCTTCATCTTGCAAGCGAATTCCCTCGGTTCCTCCCATCAGCGCGGGCAAAGCATCGGCTGCACGGTCGACGGTTTCTGTCAACGACCACGCATTGCCTTCTTCTTTTGGAGCAATAGCTTTTGCTGGCAGTTCTGCGGCTTGCACCACGGGGGACCAGGATGCTTTGTCCCAGACACCGCGCTCTGAAGCGTCAACGTTTGAAGCCTCTGCTTCCCACCGCGCAACGTCAAATTCCGGAAAGTCAAACCAATCATTGTGCGCCATGAATCAAAAGTACAAAACCTCCGCCCCCCGTTCACGGCAAACGCTTGCCCTTCAGCCGTACATTAACTCCATGGAAAACCCTTTGGCTTGGGACGAATTCGAGCGTGTCCAGATGCACGTTGGTTTGGTTTTGAAGGCGTCCGTGTTTGAAGCGGCCAGGAAACCGGCCTACATCGTAATCGTAGACTTCGGACCGGAAATCGGGACCCGGAAAACCTCCGCGCAAATCACCGACCGGTACAACCCTTCGGAACTCGTTGGTAAAAAGGTTGTGGCCGTCACCAACTTTCCACCGAAACAGATCGGGCCAATCCAGTCCGAATTTCTGCTGCTTGGCGCTTTGGATACCGCGTTGGGTACGGCTGTACTTGAAGTACCCGAAAATGTCGCACCCGGAACGCGCATCGCCTGACGTTTGTATTCCATCGGGATTCTGATGTAGCTTCGAGACGCAATGGAATGGAACAAGGCCGTCTTTTTGGACCGTGACGGGGTCATCAACCACGACCCGGGAGATTACACCAGGTCCTTGGATGAATTTCACGTACTACCGACGGTGTATGATGCGCTTGCGCAATTGCAAAGCCACGGGTACCTTTTGATACTGATTACGAATCAAGGCGGAATTGCCAAAGGCCAATACACCCACGAGGCCGTTCACGAGATCCACCGCCATTTTATTCAATCATGTGCCGACAAGGACATCCTGATCACCAACGTGTACTACAGCCCGCATCACCCTGATTATGGAGAAAGTTTGAGTCGCAAGCCCGGGGGGCTTATGATCGAAAAGGCCTGTGCCCGGTACCGAATCGACCCGGGTGCTTCCTGGATGGTTGGCGACAAAGTCCGCGACATTGAAGCGGGTGAAAAAGCTGGGGTTCGCGGCATTTTAATGCCGGTGAATGGAGACCTCGTCGATTGCGTTCCTCAAATGCTCGCATCTCATGTTTGACAGCATTGAATGGCAGCCGGAACGGCGCGAAAAATACATCGTCAACGGTGCGTTGTGTGACGCCAGTGCATTGCCCCATGCTGCACACAATCGGGCCTTTCAGTATGGCGATGGATTCTTCGAAACGATTCGTATATGCCATGGAATCCCCCAGCACCTAGACCTCCATTGGAACCGAGTCGAAAAAAGCCTCGAAGCACACAAAATCGAAAAACCAACCGATTGGGATGTGCGTGCTTGGCAAGCCGCACTTGAATCGCTTTGTCAGGCCAACGGTGTGGAATCGGGAGGACGCCTTCGGGTATCATTTTTCCGCATGGCGGGCGGTCGCTACACCCCACAAACCAACGCGTTGGAATGGGTTGCCGAGGTCGAGCCGCTGGGCAGTAATACCTACACATTGAATGAAAACGGCCTGGCTGTCGATGTCTATCCCGACATGAAAAAGCTCAACGGACCCCTCGCCAATTTCAAGAACACGTCTGCACTATTGTACGTGCAGGCCAGTTTGTGGGCACGCGAGAAGGAACTGGATGACGCGCTCATCACGAACACGTCGCACAGCATCATTGAATCCACTCGATCCAACCTCTTCTTGGTCAGCAATCGGGTTCTCTACACACCGGGGCTTGAGAGTGGCCCCATCGGAGGAGTGATGCGGGCAGCCGTCATCAACCTGGCCCTCGAGGAAGGCTTCAAGGTCTACGAATGCAATATTTCACCTGGGGAAATGCTGCGAGCGGACGAATTGTTTTTGACCAATGCGGTGCGAGGCATTCAATGGGTGGCCAGTTACCGCACCAAGCGGTATTTCAATACCACATCGAAGTCGTTGATTGAGCTGCTCAACGCCCGTCTGAAATCCTGACCCTAGGGTCTAGCCAACCGTAGGCGACATCCACGGCGATGTTCACCACCACAAAGGTGACTGCAACGACGGTAACACAGCCGAGCACCACCGGCAAATCACTCTGCTCGAGCGCGCGAAACATCAACATGCCCATGCCCCGCCATCCAAAGACGTATTCGACAAAAACGGCGCCAGCCAGCATGCTCGCAAACCACCCGGAAGCGGCCGTCAAGACTGGATTCAACGCGTTACGCACCACGTGGTGCGTCAGCAGTCGAAATGAGGAGATGCCTTTGGAACGTGCCGTGCGGATGTACGACATATTCAACACGTCGACGGCACTGTTGCGGGTCAGTTGAATGACCACTGCCAAAGGCCGTATGCCGAGGGTCAATGCGGGTAAGATCAAATGATGCCAAGCCAACTGCGGTCCATCAAAGGGATGAACCTCCCAAAGTCCACCGGTCATCGGCAACCCCGTCCAATGGTGCCAAACAGATCCAAACAGCCACGATACCAAAATGGCCATAACGAACGAAGGCGCACTCATCCCCAGCGCAGCCAATCCCAATACCCAACGGTCCAATGCACTGCCCGGCACCATTGCTAAGCCAAATCCAACGCATAATCCCAGTGCCATGGCCAATCCCATCGCCGTTAAAGCCAAGAGCACCGTCGCGGGCAGTGCATCCGAAATGGCATCTACAACCGGCCGTTCCGAGACGTAAGAATTCCCCAAATCCAACCCGATCCATTTCGGCCCTGAGTCGTCAATCGTGACCGGAACAAATCCAGACAGAAAGGCTGTATAGCGAGCATGGAGCGGCTCATCCAACCCTAGTTTGGTGCGGATTGCCGCAACGATTTCCTCCGATTCATTCTGACCTGCCAGTTGACGTGCGGGATCAGGAGCCATGGCAAACAACAGGAAGACAAGTGTCAAGGTCCCCCACAACACACCCAATCCATGAAGCACCTTTCGCCCCATTACTTCTTGCCTAACTCCTCCCAAGATGGAACGTCGCGCCACGCCCATTTTTGTTGCACCACCCCATCCTTCAACCACACGATGCCCGGATTCGAACGCACAACGATTTTCAGCTCGGTTTGATCGCAGGTGAACATCCCGTACGTCACGCCGTGCTTCTCTTGGAAGGCCCGGTTTTCCTCCCACGGTGCATTGGTCAGACCGATGTTCATCCACCCGGCCTCTCCGGCAGCATTGGCCAACGCGTTCATTTCAGCTTGTTTCGACGTGTTCGCGTTTTCCAAATCTTTTGAAACGTACAAGAGCACATTTCCATCGTAATTCAGAAACTCGTCCGCTCGGTCGTCGCCGAGGTTATCGATGATTTGGAAATCGAGGATGCGAGGTTCGTACCCATCGGACACCTTGACTTCTCTGCCATCAAAGGAAACGGTCTCGTAAGTGGACTTGAACCAGGGCTCATTGTAAATCTTGAGCCATTCACTGCTCAACACGACCGTATCGACGCCCGTATTGACATTGCGGAACGTGTACTCGGTCGCATACACAGGCCCCTGTAGCCCGATTTCTTCAGCGGATTTGCGGTTCTCAATGATGCTCTCCCCCACGGCATACGCTCGGTAATCTTTGAGCGGCAGGTGGTTAAGGGTATGCACTTGAAATGCGACACAAACAACGGTCACACCCGCTGCCATGACCCATTCTTTGCGCTCGCTGTGGATGCGGGTCTTCAAGCCCTCTGCCACGGCGTAAGAAATGGCTGCGAACAGAACGGGGAAATTCCATTCCAACATGAGCTCACCGAATAGGTAGATCAACACCAGACTCCCGGAAATCATGAACATACCCGTTCGCTTGTCATTCAGCCCAATGCGGTCTGTGAATGCTCCAACCAGAATCGGCACCGTCAACACTGACAGCACCACATCCTTGATAAAACTCTCGTAAGGCGTCAGCGGAATGGCATTTCCAAAACACCCGCAGGCCAACACGCATTGGTTGTCAATTTCAACCAGCACGCCGAGCGCGTCGGTGACCATCTTCGTACCGAATGGGTCGCAGTTCGCCGTATACCACGTAAGCCACGTAAAGAACGCCATTATCACACCCGTCAGGGTCGCAGTAAGCCGCGGCAACGCACCGATGACCATGGCAACGCCGAGCAAGATTTCTCCCACGCAAATAAACACAGCCAGCGGCAACGCCCATTCGGTCAATCCGGGAAGGTTTAAGGCACCGGGTTCAAAGTACTCTTCAAGCTTGTACAAGAAGCCCAACGCATCGTTGGCCTTGATCAATCCTGATACGATAAAGAGCGACCCCACCAGGAGGCGGCAAATCTTAATGATGGTATTCCACATGGACATGATTTTCATTCCAAATTAATTCGAACCGCGCAGGTGCTGCCCTACTCTCCCGTTAATTCGAGCAAAATCAGCGCAAAAAGCGCATAATTGGCCATGTCCTGATAATTGGCCTCGACACCTTCCGAAACTTTCGTGACGCCGTCGTGGTCCTCGATTTGTTTAACCCGAAGCACCTTCATGAGGATCAAATCCGTCAACGAGCTCACGCGCATGTCCCGCCAGGCTTCGCCGTAATCGTGGTTCTTCGCAATCATCAACGCGCGCGTTGATTGAAACGCTGCGTGATAGCGTTCAACCGCCTCGGCGGCTGGCAATTCCATAGGATGCTCTTCCGGTAGACCGCATTGGATCATCGCCATTAAGCTGTAGTTCACAATGCCGATGAACTCGGAATCGATGCCCTCATCCACCATGGCCTGTTGTGATTCCTGGATGGTTCGGATGCGGTTGGCTTTGATGAAAAGTTGATCCGTTAGAGAGGAAGGCCGAAGAATGCGCCACGCCGTTCCATAGTCCGAGGTTTTCGCTTCAAAAAGTTCGGAACACCGCGCAAATGCACGGTCGTATTGATTCAGCGTTTCTTCAATCGTACTCACAGCCTTCAATCTTAGAATATCTTGCGCCAAGATACAACGCACCCTGAAGCCTGAATTCACCGACGCAGCAATGTCTTCATCGATTTATCAACTCCAAAATGGCTCCCGTTCATTGGCCTTCCATGTGCCCCGCATCATGGGCGTCTTGAATTGCACCCCCGACTCGTTCTTTACGGGCAGCCGCTCCGAATCCGCAAAAACCGCTGTAGAAGCTGGCCGACGCATGCTCACAGCCGGTGCGGACCTTTTGGACATCGGCGGGCAATCGTCCCGTCCAGGTGCTGTTGAAGTGGGGGCTGAAGAAGAATGGCAACGCATCGAAGGGGCCATCAAAGGGCTGCTCGACGCTGTACCGGAAGCGCTCATCAGCATAGACACATTTCACCATGAGGTGGCCTTGAAAGCCTTGGAAGCCGGCGCCTTCATGATCAATGACATTTACGGCGGGTCACGCGATGCCAGCATGGCTCAGGTCATCGCGCAATGCAATGCTCCGTATGCCATCATGCACATGCAGGGGACTCCAGCGACCATGCAAGAGCGGCCCAGTTACGACAACATCACTGCGGAGGTCTTGCACTGGCTTCAAGACCGCATGAGCAGTCTCCGAGAGCAAGGTGTCCAACAGTTTGCAGTGGACGTAGGATTCGGTTTCGGAAAAACCGCGGCGCACAACTTTCAGTTGCTTAGTGACCTGGACCAATTCCATGCGCTGCAAGCACCTCTGCTTGTGGGCGTCAGCCGAAAATCAATGATTTACAAAACCCTCAACGTCCAGCCCGAAACCGCACTGAACGGCACGACAGCGCTACACGCCTGGGCATTGGATCGCGGCGCTCACCTCTTGCGGGTCCATGACGTCGCAGAAGCACATGAAGTGGTCACATTGCACCGTGCCCTCCACGCTGAGCAGTAGTTCGTTTTACCTGGTTATGACAAAGCGGGCGGAACGGCCCGTTTCCAGACCCTTGAGCACGTATACGCCCTCAGGCAGATCTCCGACCGTGAGATTCAACCCTGTTGTTATGGGCAAGCCTTCCCAAGTTTTGACCAATTGCCCATTCATGCCGTATAGTACCAAGTTTGCTTCCCCATCGAAGCCTTCGAGTTGAATAGTGGATTGCGCCGGATTCGGGTACACTGCTGTTGCCCATGCATTTCCTGACTCATCAACCGTTACCGGATTGGGTGAAATAGCATCGGATGGGCGGACCACGAAGAAGTGCGTGAACGTACTTACCGCAATATTGCCACTTGGGAAATACGGGTAGTTGCTCCAGGTACCGTTGAAGGAAGGCGCATCGGATTCTGGATTGGTATCGAAATAGCCGACCAATTCGAGGTTACCGTTAGCAGCATCACTGACGTCGAGTACGCGCAACCCGCTGAGGTAATTGGACTGGTACAGTTTGTCTCCAATGGCGTAGAGGTTGTGGTCAATGGATTCCACCGGCGCCTCGAAGTATCCAATGATCACCGGGGCATCAAGGTCTGCGATGTCGAGGATGTAGGTACGGGTGTTGTTTCCAAAATTAGACTCGTCCAGTTCGTCGTTGAAGTAGCAGAAACGATGGTTGTCACCGACCCAGCCTTGATGCGTGTAGCCCGCTTGGGCATATGAAATCTGTGAAATGAGCTGGATGTCGCTCTTGTCCTGCGCATTGACGATTGATATGCCGTTGTAGCCGTTGAAGCACACAACGACTTCCTTTCCTGCATAATCCTGGTCCGGCCCGTTATAGACTATGGGATGAATGTCGTGGGAGTAGGCTCCGTCGTACGCGCCAACAAGCTCTGGATTTAACGGGTCGTTCAAATCGAGCACGTGCAATCCACCATTGAAGGTGTTCGTCCCGATGGGGTACGCATACCCTGTTTCCTCGTTAATCATGATGTTGTGAGCGTTGCCAAAACCACTGTAGTAGCCGTCAGGAGAAATAGTGGTCACCTCTTCCGTTGACAGGCCCATCAAATTGGGCATGCGGACGATTTGCAATCCATGCTCACCAGCCTCGGATACGATGTATGCGTACTCGCCGTAGACCTTGATGTCACGCCAAAGACTCGGGCTCGTGGCCGTTGGAAGGTTGGCGAAGTACTTCATGTCGGTCGGATCTGTCACATCGATGAATGACGTACCGTTGGAACGTCCGAAAATGGCAATCTCTCTGCCAGTTTCTTGGTCGACCCAACCCCAGCAGTCGTTGCCGTTGTCGCCGCCGCCGAGGTCACTCAACGATTCGACGTCCATCAATTCCACGTTATCGCAGGGATACCCCCCTGAATTCACCGTGGGGCCCTGCGGAGCAAGGGTCACGTCATAAAAAAAGTAGTAGTAGTTGAATTCATTGTCTCCCTGAATGTTGGTGCCGGTGATGGCGCCGTAATTCCCGATTTCATACGGGTAATTGATGTCGCTGTTGAGGTCATCGCGCCACAGTTGAGGGTCGTTGGACAGGCTTCCCAAACCAACCGAACCAGGTCCAACATCCCAACCGAATTCAACGATGCTCTCACCATCGGGAATGTCAACCACTTGCGTCATCAACACATCGCCATCAGGTGAAAACAAGGCCACCGTGCGCGGACCGGCACCATTGGCAAACACCTTCGCCGATACCAACGTTACCGGCTGGTACAGCTCAATGATGTTGAAGAAGTTGCTGTTGTCGTGGTACTGACCCACTTGTGTTTGGGACAATCCGCCAGTCGTGGGATCGCCTTCACCCCCAGACAGTTCACACGGAAATGGAGATTGAGCGTTCAATGAAAAAGCGATGCTGAAAGCAGCCGCCAAGGAGAGAATAATACGCATGGTTCTTGGTTTCAATCGGAAACAAAACAACCGGCCCGAGCATTTCGTTGCACGGGCCGGTCATTTTCGTTATTCCGCTACGTAATCGTTGTTCAAAGGAAGGAATCCGTAATTCTCGCTGTAATTCAGCATTTGGGTTGCAAAATCATCAGGGTAAACCAGTTTGACATCGCCAATCATGCCATCCTCAACGTACATGGCTTGCATTTCAGGATTGATGAATCCACCGTACGGAGCGATGCCCAATGCTTCCGAACGGGTCAAAACTTCTTCGTGAATCGCTTGGTCCACTTTGACACCGTACCCCTCCACCAAGGCCTTGGCCGCTTCGTAATCGCCTTGCGACTTGATGCGCTGTACTTCCCGCAGAAGCTCTCCGAACAGTCCGCGCAATGCCTCGTAGTCCTTGATATCGAGGAATGTCTTTCCGTCGCGTTCCACCTTGGCAATCGCGCCGCTTTCTTGCGCGCGCTCAAAGCACCAGTGGCTGATCCAAGCGCGGTTGCGCATGTGCGCCTCTTCGATGTCCGCGCCTTGTTCCAAGCGACGCAATTGGAGCATCAGCCCGTTTCGGATGTAGCTGTCGTATTCGGATTTACCGGTCTCGAGGGTCTTCATCAATCCGAGTTCAACCATCTTCTCGTCCAGCATGAAGTACAAGGCCACCAAATCCGCACGGCCTTCTTCCAGCGTGGAGCTGTACTCCTTGATGGTCTGCTTGGGCTCGCCTACTCCGTCTTCCAGCTTTCCCGAAGCATGACCAATGACCTCATGCATGGCGGTGTGCAACTTTCCAGCCAATGCGCCGTGGCTTTCGGCACGGGCAACCTCGACGTCGTCGTGTGCAAATTCGGCTAGCAATCCACCGCCACTCGCCTTGTCGTAGGCGCTCACGATGTTGCCCAAACTCACGGATTTAGAACCGTGAACGACTCGAATCCAATTCGAATTCGGCAAGTTTACTCCAATGGGCGTGCTCGGTGATGCGTCACCAGCCTCACCGGCCACGTTCACGACGTTGTACGTGATGCCGACCACCTCTTTTTTCTTGTGGGCGTCCATGAACGGCATGTGGTCTTCAAACCATTGCGCATTGTCCATGAGGACCTTCATGCGCTCACTGGCGTCGAAATCCTTGATTTGCACGATGGTTTCGTAGCTACCGGTGTAACCCAATGGATCGTTGTACACCTCGACAAATCCGTTGATGTAATCCACATCGCCCTCGGTGTCTTGGACCCAGTTGATGTTGTACAACTGCCACTTCTCAAGGTCACCTGTTTCGTAGTACGCAACGAGGTTGCGCAACGCAGCGGCTTGCTTGTCGTTTTCAGCGTATTGCGCCGCTTGGTTCAACCAGAACACCACTTGCTCTAAGGCTTCTCCGTAAAGGCCCCCAACGCGGTAAGCCTGCTCTTCAATTTCACCAGCTGCGTTTTTGACCAATCGGGAATTCAAGCTGTACTCCACAGGCGTTCGGGTTCCTTCTTCGACAATGCTCGCCAAGTACGCTTGAGCCTCCTCGGTGCTCACATCAGAGGCGTAAAAATTCACCGCAGACGCCTCCACCAATCCTTTGGTGGCGTCTTGTTCAACCTTCTTGGCTTCGACTGCTGGATCAAAAATGACGGTCATCAATTCATCTGACACCTCAGCACCAACAGCTTCGACCAGCTCAGCAAAGTAGGCTTGAGAAAACTCGGGCATGATCTTGGTGTTGGCATAATGGTGATGAATGCCGTTGGAAAACCAAATACGCTTCAGGTAGGTCTCGAAGCGGTTCCACCCATTGGTTGACTTGTCGCCTTCGAAGCCCGTGTAAATGGATTCCAGCAAGTCGCGGATGCGCAAGTTGTACCGATTGTTCTGGTCGTACATCATGTCTCGACCGCTCAATCCTGCTTGGTTCAAGCAATACACCAACGCCCGCTGCCTCGGGGAAAGTTGATCCCATCCGGGCACCTGATATCGAATCATCTTCAGGTCCGCGAATTGTTCGGTTTGCCAAACGAATCCGCTGGCGTCCGGCTCACTCGCTCCTTTTTCTGCTGCGACGCTGGGCGACCAATCATCGGAAGATGCGCCGTCATTGGATCCATTGCCGTCTCCACAGCCAATGAAAGCCAGGGATGCCACAGCGAAAACAATCGCTGAATGGGTAAATAATTTTAAGGACATGGTTGCGTTGTTATCTGGTTAGCGACGGCAAGTTACAGCATCCTATCTTTGAAACATGAGACGATTCGCGAGCCTCTTGTTGCGGTCATTTTTGGCACCATTTGCCGTCACCATGCCTGTGGCGCTGTTCATTTTGGACATGCAATTCTTGTGGGTGTACGCCGATGACTTGATTGGCAAAGGACTCGCGCCTTGGGTCATCGCAGAGCTGATGATTTACGCCTCAGCACGACTCGTGAACCTCGCCCTGCCACTGGCCATTCTAGTTGCCTCCATTATGGCCTTTGGTTCGCTGGCCGAACGCAATGAACTCACAGCCCTCAAGTCGGCTGGGCTTTCAGTGTTCCGCATCTTTCGACCATTGATTGTCACCATGCTCCTGATTTCAATGGGTGCCTTTTGGTTCTCCAATGCCGCGTGGCCGGTGGCCAACCTCAAATTCCGTGCACTGCTTTTCTCAGTCACGCAAAAAAAACCAACGTTGAACCTCATCCCTGGCGCTTTTTACAACGGCATCGAAGGGTTTGCTATTCGCATCGAAAGCAAGGAGGAGGACGGTACCTTGAACGACGTACTGATTCACGACCACCGCGAGGGGGAAACCGGCGTTTCACGAGTGATCCGCGCTGCGCAGGGCACCATGGTTCAGCGCGGAAACCGGCTCACCATTGCGTTGAACAACGGCTTCAGCTATGAGGAAGATCTGGAGCAATCCAAGCGACGAAAGGAACGCCTCCACCCCCACATCGCCTCGTCCTTTGAACGGCAATCGTTCGAAATTGACCTCGCTTCTTTGGATTTCAGCAAGGCCGACGAAGGCCTCTTCAAACGCGCCCACGAGATGATGACCGTGGCGCAGCTTGGCATGGCTATGGATTCCCTGCAGGGTCTTGTAGACCAACGCCTGGAGGAAGTCGAACTGTACGGTGGGCGACAAACGGTGTTGTTACGGGATACCGTCACCGCGGTTGGCGCAGTCGAGGCAACGGGTCCGCTTTGGACGGTTTTGTCACCCACAGAGCGGCGCATGGCGTTTGATGGCGCCCGTAGCTTGGCCCGAAACACCCGACAAGGAATCGCCAATGGCATTGAAAACGCGGACACACGGGTTCGGGCGATGAACCGTCACGCCATCGAATGGCACCGCAAATTCTTCTTGGCATTGAGTTGTGTGCTGCTTTTTTTCATCGGCGCTCCGCTCGGAGCAATCATTCGGAAAGGCGGCTTGGGCATGCCTACGGTGCTGGCCATTGGAATTTTTCTCGCATTCTACATTTTGTCTATGATTGGTGAGCAGATGGTCAAAGCGGGGACGGTGACGCCGACATTTGGCATGTGGATGAGCTCGCTCGCACTGCTCCCCTTTGCGATTTACTTCACGCGACAGGCCATGCGGGATGCACAAGCTTTCCAATTCAACTGGCCGTTTCACTTCTTCCGCAAATCCAACTGAGGCATGCGCATTCTTCAACTCTGCCATAAACCCCCGCGTCCGAGCAAGGACGGAGGATGCAGGGCCATGGATGCCATGACCCGAGGGCTGCTGGCCGACGGACACGAAGTGAAATTACTTTCTATAGCCACCGAGAAGCATCCTTGGCGTACCGAGGATGTGGAGCTGGAATACATCGAGCAAACGGGCATTGAAACGGTGCACCTAGACACACGGGTCAATCGGGTGGACGCCTTCGCCAATTTATTGACAGGCGACAGTTACAACATCAGCCGATTTCACGCGCCTGAATTTGAACAGTTACTTGTCCACGTGCTGCAGCGACAGGTATTCGACTTGGTCATTTTCGAAAGCTTGTTTACCGCCCCTTACCTGCCTCTTGTGCGGCAATACTGCGATGGCCCCATGGTCCTGCGAGCGCACAATGTTGAGCACCGCATTTGGGAATTGATGGCCGCTGAAACCGAGGCATTCACCAAGCGCGTGTATTTGCAGCACTTGGCCGAACGCTTGAAATCGTACGAGGTGAATGCGATGCACGATTTCGATGCTATAGCGGCAATTTCAGAGAAGGACAAGGCGGACTTCAAGGCCTTAGGGTGCTCCTGCCCGGTATTCACCCTGCCCTTTGGACTCGACCAAAAAGAGCTGCCCCCGGCGATACCAGGCCCCATTGATCACGTCTTTCACATCGGCTCTATGGATTGGGATCCCAACGTACAGGGCGTCCAGTGGTTCTTAGACCACGTGTGGCCAGTGGTATTGCGCGAACTACCCGAGGCACAATTGAAACTCGCAGGGCGAAAATTCAGCGACCAATTGGACGTTCACCGAACAAATACGACCGTTTTGGGAGAGGTCCCAAATGCATGGGACGTCCTCTGCGATTCGGGCATCATGGTTATCCCCTTGCGTTCGGGAAGCGGCATGCGCATCAAGGCGATTGAGGCCATGGCAGCCGGACGTCCTGTGGTCTCAACCTCCCTCGGTATGGAGGGCATCCATGGTGAAAACGGAACGCACTTTTTCATTGCAGATGACGCAAGTTCTTTTGCCCAACGCATCATTGATTTGCACAATAATCATTGGCAAGCGCAGGAAATGGGCGAAGCGGCACGCGCGTTCATCGAAGCCGAATTTTCCAATCAAGCCCTTACACGATCGCTCATCCACTTCATCCAACGCATCTTTGACCTGTGAAAATTCTCGTGCTCACGTCGAGGCTGCCCTGGCCACTTGACAAAGGAGATAAGCTGCGCGCTTACCACCAAATCAGGGAATTGGCCAAAACCCATGACGTCTATTTGTTTTGCCTGACTTCGGGCAAGGAATCACTCACAGCGACCGAGAACAAGCCGCTGAGCAGTATGATAGAAGGCGTCGTAGTCCATCGCTTGAGCACCGTGAAACGGTTGGTGCGACTTGCGTTGGCTCCATTCAGTGCGCGACCGTTCCAAGTACACTGGTTTTATCAGCGCACGGCGAAACGCGAGCTGGATCGATGGATTGCGGAAATTCAGCCCGACGTTATCTATTGCCAGTTGGTCCGCATGGCGACCTACGTGCAGCACATGCATCACATTCCTAAGGTCATAGACTACATGGATGCACTAAGTGCAGGCATTGCGCGTCAGTCCCGACTTGCGCCGCGGCTATTGAGGTGGTTGTACCGCATCGAATACCGCCGTCTCAAGGGCTTCGAATCGACTGTGTTCGACTACTTCGACGGCAAGACCATTATCAGCGACGCGGATCGAAAGCTCATTCAACATGTCGAGAACCACCACATAGAAGTCATACCCAATGGCATTGACACCGAATTTTTTAGCCTTACTCACTTTGCCGGGGAGCGGCAGGAAGACGACGTGTTGCTGTTCTCTGGTAACATGAGCTACCCGCCGAATGTTGATGCGGCGAAGCAGCTGGTCAACGATGTCCTTCCCCTTGTGCAAACTACGGGCGTCAAGGTGGTCATCGCTGGTACAGACCCGGCCCCGGAAGTGCGCGCCCTTGCCGGGGAAAACGTCGAAGTCACCGGCTGGATGGAGGACATCCGCAGCGCATATGCATCGGCAACTTTGTTCGTGGCCCCACTGCGCATTGGCACAGGGCAGCAAAACAAAATCCTCGAAGCCATGGCCATGCAGCTGCCGTGCATCACGACCCAACATGTTGCCAGTGGTTTCCCGGCAATGGAGACCACCGTGCCATTGAATGTCGCCAACTCACCGGAAGGGTTGGCGCGCCATATAGACCGTTTATTGCGCGATAGAAAACTGGCCCAATCAGCTGGTAGTTTGTCACGAGAATGGGTTGAAAAACACTGTGCATGGTACGCCTCAACAGAAAAACTTACTGATACATTCGTACATTCAATGTCCCACGAAACGGATTCTTCGGTATGGCCCACTCAGATCCCAGCCTCTTAGCAGGCATCCCCACCCTCGATATTCGCGCCTTCATAGATGGCGATGAGAAGGAGAAATCAGCTTTTGCCGCAGCCCTCGGTGAGGCGTACGAAACCATTGGTTTTGCTGCCATCCATGGGCACGGAATTCCCGACAATTTGATCTCGCGCCTTTACAGCGAATCTGAAGGGTTTTTTGCCTTACCCGCCGAAACGAAGCGCCGGTACGCACGTCCGGAAGCCAAAAACCAGCGCGGATTTGTTTCGATGGGTATTGAACATGCAAAGGATAGCGAAGCGGCTGACTTGAAAGAATTCTGGCAGGTGGGACAGCCCCATCCGCCGATCAACCACGAACCTTTGCATTTCCCCAGCAACGATGAGGTTGCCGAATGCCCCGCGTTTCAACAGACTGCTGTAGCGACATTCGAGGCCCTTGAATCGCTTGGGCAGACCATGCTGCGTGCGATCGCCATCCATCTAGGGGTGGATGAATTTTACTTCGATGATTGGGTCAAGGGAGGCAATTCCATTCTTCGTGCCATTCACTACCCGCCCATCACCGCAGAACCAGATTCGGCGGTAAGGGCTGGCCAGCACGAGGACATCAACTTGATCACCTTGCTCGTGGGCGCTTCCGCTTCCGGATTGGAGGTGCTTCGGCATGACCACACTTGGATTCCTATCACGGCCTTGCCCGAGCACATTGTGGTCAATGTAGGCGACATGCTGCAGCGGTTGACGAACCACCGATTGAAGTCAACAACCCACCGCGTTGTAAATCCTCCACGCTCGGAATGGAGCAAACCACGTTTCTCCATGCCATTCTTCTGCCATCCCAAGCCGGACATGCGGCTCGATGCCATGCCACACTTGGTGGAAACAGGATCGGATCCTGTCGATCCGCCCATCAATGCGGGTGAATACCTCGAACAGCGCTTGCGTGAAATTGGCTTGGCCAAGTAGCCCGTTTAACGCCCGTTAAGAAACCGGTTAGGTTTTCTTTAGAAAATCTCGATGCGATTTCAGCGCTGCATCGTGTTGTTTTGGAGCAATCCACAACGATACGAACACGATGAAACATCCATTGATTTCAGCGGCCATTGGCTTGTGCACCGGATGCCTTGGTGCCCTCTTGACTTTGCAGTACTACGCCCCCGAGGGACAAGACCCTCAGCCGCAATACAACCCCGTTTTCACCACCCTTGGGTCCAACCCAATTTCCTCTGTGGCGGAAGCGCCATCTTTTGTCGAAGCGGCAGAACGCACGGTTGATGCTGTGGTTCATGTCAAAACACTCCAACGACAAGGAGGACCGGCAAATCCGTGGTTCGAACTGTTCGGATACGGAACACCCGACCGTATCGCGCAGGGTTCTGGGTCAGGCGTCATTATTGATAAACGCGGGTACATCGTGACCAACAACCACGTCATCGACCAAGCCGACGAAGTTGTCGTCTCCTTGAATGACAACCGATCCTATCCAGCGACCCTGGTCGGCACTGATCCCGCTACGGACTTAGCAGTATTGAAAATTGAACCGTATGGGACCATTCCTACCGTCGATTTTGGAGCCTCGAGTGATGTACGCATAGGGGACTGGGTATTGGCTGTCGGCAATCCATTCGACCTGACTTCGACCGTAACAGCTGGCATCGTCTCAGCTAAGTCACGCGACATCAACATTCTGCGAGGAGACCCCCGCACCATGGAGTATCCCATTGAATCGTTCATCCAAACAGACGCAGCGGTCAACCCCGGAAACAGTGGCGGCGCACTGGTCAATACGCGCGGTGAATTGATTGGCATTAATACCGCAATAGCCTCTCGAACGGGCAGCTACAGCGGATATTCCTTCGCGGTGCCATCGACCATCGTAGAAAAGGTCGTGGGTGATCTGTTGAACTTCGGCGAAGTGCGCCGCGCCTACCTCGGCATTCAAATTATCCCAGTTACCGAAGCCCTCGCTGAGGAACTCGCATTGGAGTCCATATCTGGATGCGCTATCACCGGGATTGTACCGGAAAGTGGTGCCGCCGAGTCGCCCCTGCGCCAAGGTGATGTCGTGTTGGCGGTCGACGGAACTCCCATTGGTGATTTTCCCGAGCTCCAAGAGTGCATTGCGCGCTATCACCCGGGTGATGTGGTAGAAGTGCAATACGCACGGGACGGATCCACATCCGAAGCCCGCGTGCAACTGAAATCGAGGGACGGCCAAACGGACTTGACGGAGAAATCAGATCACACTTCTAGTGACGGGGACATCTGGCTTGAAGAGGCCAGCGCCGGCCTTGCTCCAGTCGGATCTGTAGTTGCGGCCGATTTGGGAACCAAGGGCGGTGCCCAGGTGATATCTCTGGGTAAAGGGAAGTTTGCCAAGGCAGGAATTCGGAAGGGATTTATCATTACCAAAATCAATTCGCGCTCCATCGAAGGGCCGGAGGACGTGTCAGCCGCATTTGAAGATTTTGAGGGAGGGTTGCTCGTTGAGGGCATGTATCCGAACGGTCAAAAAGCGTATTATGGGATGGCTGTAAGGCCTTGAGTCACAGGGGGTAGTATGAGGTGAACAAAAGCAGGAACCTCTTGGAGCCGCGAGTGTTCTTTTGATACTGTGCAACTACCCCTTACTACCATCCCACTGTTTCCGCTGGGCTTGCTGCCCCTGCCTGGAGAACGCTTGGCACTTCACATCTTCGAACCAAGGTTCCAACGCCTATTCTTGGCGTTGGAAAACAATGAAGTTGAAGAGTTCGGCATCGCCTACCACACCCCGTCCAATCCCCACTCGTTCGATGCACCCATTTACGGGGGAATTGTGCGCCTTGTGTTCGCCACCGAACCGGGACGTTCTGGCGAGCGCGATGCCGTTGTGCAATGCGTCAACCTGTTCACCACCAATCAAATCAACGTCAACCATCCTGGCAATGAACCGCCATACCCTGTGGGTACCATTGACCGGGTGCAAGCATGGAAAAACTGGAGCGTACCGACAGGAGCAACCGACCACATTCAAGAGCTGGCCAACTACTGGAAATCACAAGGCAGCAAAGCGGAGGAACAGGGTCCCGTCCAATCCCTGACCGAAGCCATGGTGCGCTACGATTTCAATCCCATCGAACGGCATGAGGTGCTCCGCTGCAAAAGCGAAGAAAAACGCGAGGCACGTTTCATTGAGACGGTCCAATTCAAGGCCCTCATCGTCCAGCAAATGCAATTGAAATCGAAGGGACAGTTTCCCAATTAAGGAGCTATTTTTGCTCCATGCCTCAAAATCGTTCCTTTCTGCCTACCGCAGGGCTCTGCCTCATTGTTGGGGTGTGGTTCTCCTGCGACTCGTCCACCTCCCCTGTTTCTCGAGCACAAGATCTCCCTCAGCTCAGTGGTGATCAGATTGAGCATGTCACCATCTCGGAAGACGCTCTGCACGCCTATGTATCATCCGACACATTGGAAATCATCGCACGCGACTTGACCGAGTACTTCGCCGCAACCAATGAGGGCCGTTGGGCCGACCTGATGCATTACTTTCCCATGCACAAGAAGCAAGGCGACACCACGTTCGTTAAAAGCAGCATCGAAGCATTGGACCACTGGACCGAGCGAGGTGTGAAAAACCGCACGGCAGCAGCAGAAATTCTGTACGCTAGCCCCACTTTTTCCGACGGGGACCAAGAAGTGGTATTGCTCAATATGCAACTGAGCCACTTTGTCGAATTTCATCCCCATTACGATGGACCGCGACCTGACGGCATGAAGGGCATGGTGGAATCGAATTACGGCAAGGGCAACGCCGTTTACAAAGAGGCTCCGCTGGCGCCTGGTGATTCGTTACCCCTTCGGTATTGGGAAGTCTCCGGATTGAACCGTATTTGGGCCGTAAGCCATGTGGATTCCACGCACTGGTGCTTCCTTCCTCCGAACTTCAATGAATCGGGAGCTGCCTCCATGATGGGTGCAAATGCCATGGTCGAAGCACTACGCCACCGTCGGGCCAACGATCCCACCTCAGAGCGATAATCGAGGCGTAGATGAAATCCATCGCCTGGAACATCCAAGATGAATGGCAGCCCTTGGAGGCCGTCATGGTGGGCATCGGGGCCGGCATGGGCCCCGTTCCAACCCTCGAGGACACCTACGACCCCCAATCGCGGAAACACGTTGAACGAGGCACCTACCCCCGTGAATCCGATGTGGCCCGTGAGTTGGATGCATTTGCTTCAGTACTGAAGGCGCGTGGAGTCCAAATCAAACGTCCCGAATCACTGGGCTTCAACCAGGTGTTCGCACGGGACATTGGCGTGGTCATCGACAACGCCTTTGTTTTGACCAGTATGGTCCAAGACCGAGAACAAGAGCAAGCCGGTATTGTGCGCATGCTCGAAGGAAATCCAGGTACCGTCCACCGTCCGCCAGAAGATGTCAGACTGGAAGGCGGAGACATCATGCCGATGCGCGGTGAAATCTGGGTAGGGTGTGCGGATGAGGAGGACTTCAATACGTATACCACTGCGCGCACCAACCTCAAAGCGGCAGCATGGCTAGGCACCCTTTTTCCCAATCGGCAAATCAGAACGTTTGAATTGCAGAAATCGGACCGTGACCCCCAACGGAATGCTTTGCATTTGGACTGCTGCCTGGCTCCATTAGGCATGGGCCATATGATGGTGCATTCTGCTGGATTCAAGTGCTCGGATCAATTGCAAAACTTGCTCCATCGCTTCGATGCCTCTAAAGTTTGCGAGGTCACAGCCGAAGAAATGGAACACATGCAATGCAACGTCTTAAGCATCGCACCTGATACTGTGGTGTCTGACAAGCGTTTCGAACGGACCAATCACATCCTTCAAAATTGGGGATACCAAGTCATTGAAGTCGACCTTCAAGAAACCTCAAAAATGGGAGGATTGCTCCGATGCGCCACCCTCCCACTCCGCAGAACTCCGATCACACGATGAAGCAATCAACATCCAGTGTATTCATGGTTCGCCCGCACTCCTTCCGGAAAAACGAAGAGACGGCCACCAACAACCATTACCAACGCGAACTCGCTGAAACCTCACCTGAGGAAATCATCGAACGGGCCCAAGGAGAATTCGATGGATTGGTAGAGCGATTGGAAACAGCGGGAGTTGAGGTGGTTGTCTTCGACGAAGCGGAGCCCCATGTAACGCCTGACGCCCTTTTCCCAAACAATTGGATTTCAACGCACGCTGATGGGACGGTTGCGTTGTACCCCATGTTCGCTCCCAACCGTAGAACGGAACGCCGAGACGACGTGCCCCTGGTGCTCGAGCATCAATTTGGGTTTGATGTCCGCCAAATCATCGATTTCACCGAATTCGAATCCCATGGCAAATTCTTGGAGGGTACGGGGAGCATCGTACTCGACCGCATCAACCGCAAGGCCTACGCCGCTCTGAGTGACCGAACAGATGCCCGATCCTTGGAACACTTTTGTGATCAATTGAACTTCACACCCGTTGCATTCGAAGCCTTCCAAACCGTTGATAACAAGCGACTTCCAATCTATCATACAAATGTCATGATGAGCATTGGAAGCGGCTACGCAGTGGTGTGTTTAGACTGTATCGACTCCGATGAAGAACGACAACACGTTCAAGATTCGGTGGCACAAGACGGCCTCACGCTCATCCCAATCACCGAAGAACAAGTGAATCAATTCGCCGGCAATATGCTCGAACTCCAAGGAGCTGATGGCCCAGTTTTGGTCATGAGTGCATGTGCTTACCAATCCTTAGAACCGAATCAGATTTCCGAACTCCAACGGCACACCACCTTGCTTTATGCCCCCCTGCCCACCATTGAAACGTGCGGAGGAGGCAGTGCTCGGTGCATGATCGCTGAAATCCACTTACCCAAGCAAAACGCCTAATCCATGGATGCATTGGACCAACGCCTCGCGCAGTCGACCGTTAACGCCTGCAAAGCGTGCTTCGGAGCGCAAATCGAAGCCAATCATGTTCAGCTTCAGCAGACGCGAAAGGAATTTGAAGGAGACCGCACCGTAGTAGCATTCCCACTCACGCGTCATTCCAAGAAATCACCTGAAGATACAGGTACCGCTCTTGGCGAATGGCTGGTCGCTCACGATGAACTCATCACCGCATACCAAGTCGTTAAGGGATTTCTAAACCTGACCATCGTCCCCGATTATTGGACAGAACAATTGCTGCAGGTTCACTCCCTTGAGTCCTTTGGTATTCAAGCAAAAGGCAGCAAATCAAAGGTCATGGTGGAGTACTCCTCGCCCAACACCAACAAACCGCTGCACCTGGGGCACTTGCGCAACAACTTCCTCGGGTACAGCGTCGCGCGCATCCTCGAGGCGGCGGGACACGAAGTCATCAAAGTCCAGATCATCAACGACCGCGGCATCCACATCTGCAAGTCCATGATCGCGTGGCAAAAATTCGGTCATGGTGAAACACCGGGTTCCTCGGGGTTGAAGGGCGACAAGCTTGTCGGCAAATACTACGTGGCCTTCGACCGCGCATACAAGGAAGAGTCCGCTGCACTGGTGGCCCAAGGAATGACCGAGGAAGAGGCCAAAAAGCAAGCCCCCATCCTGCTGGAGGCGCAGTCACTGCTCCACCAATGGGAACAAGGCGATTCGGACGTGGTCGATTTGTGGAAGACCATGAACGGATGGGTGTACGATGGGTTTGGCAAGACCTATACCGAGATGGGCGTTGACTTTGACAAGCTCTATTACGAATCAGACACCTACCTGCTTGGAAAGGATCAGGTGGCATCAGGACTGGAATCCGGCGTGTTTTTCAAAAAGGACGACGGCAGCGTTTGGATTGACCTCAGCGACGAAGGCTTGGACGAAAAATTGGTCCTGCGCAAGGATGGTACAGCCGTGTACATGACGCAGGACATCGGTACTGCCATCTTACGCTACAGCGATTTCCCCGGCCTGGAGGGCCAAATCTACACGGTTGGGAATGAACAGGAATACCATTTCAAAGTGCTCTTCACCATTTTGAAAAAACTCGGCGTGGATGGTGCCGAAAAGAACCATCACTTGAGCTATGGAATGGTCGAACTCCCGGAAGGCAAAATGAAATCGCGCGAAGGCACCGTGGTGGATGCCGATGATCTGTTAGAGGAAATGGCGAGCACGGCCCGAGAAATGGCTACGGAATTGGGGAAAATCGATGATTTAAGCGAGGAAGAAAAGGACTTGCTCTTCAAGCAAGTGGGATACGGAGCATTGAAGTATTTCTTGCTAAAGGTATCCCCGACCAAGTCCATGATGTTCGATCCGAAGGCCTCCATTGATTTCATCGGGAACACCGCACCCTTCATACAGTTCAATTATGTCCGAGCTGCAAGTATGTTGGCCAAATGTGCCGAAGCCGGCTTTAATACGACCATCGAAAGCCTCGACGCTTCGGTCTGGGACGCGGAGGAATTGCGCTTAATTCAACAGGCGTTGATGTGGCCTGCAACGGTGGAATTGGCCGCGGCGCAATACGACCCGAGTCTGGTGGCGAATCACACCTACGATTTGACCAAAGCATTTTCCCGATGGTATCAAGATCATCCAGTACTTGGAGAAGAAAATGCAGCAGTGCGAGAAGCACGAATTGCCCTGACTAAATGCGTCGCTCACCAAATCAAAACCGCCATGGGATTGCTGGGCATTGACATGCCCAAACGGATGTAAACTCAGCTTCGGGGAGGAAGCGGACGAAACAATTTTTCAGAAGGAGCCTCAATGACCAAGGCTTTTACTGCGTCGGGAACATCAAGTGCCAGTTCCAAGGATTCAGACGCATTCATGGCTTCATAAACCGGCGTTTTTGCACCTTCTTCTTCAGGCTCAAACGAAATGCTCAACCGTCCGGACATACCTTGTGGCAAGGCGACGTGGATGTGTAAGCGACCATCATCTTGCCACCGCATATTCACTTCGTCGATGGACTGACGGGTGGCCAGGTCCACCCCCTTTCGCATCTGACGGGCCATTCGCTTCAACACCACATACGCAGCGACCAGCGCCAGCGTGACCAGCAAGGCGGTTGCACCGGTTTCTAGCATCGACAGCACGCGTTCACCATTCATCGGGAGGAATTTAGAGCGAGATGATGCCAGGAATTTTGGCTGCAGCCTCGTACCGTTCGAAGACCGACTCAGCGGAATTCACCAGATCTGCGATGGTAAACGCCGTGTACCGGCCATTGCGGGAAGCACGGGCACTGAATTTCGCCGCTTCCGAAAAAATGGATTTCAATGCCGCTTCTCCGCCCTCATCCGAAGAGACAATGAACTTGAATGTGAATTCACAGGGCCATGCATGGGTGTCATCCAGTTGCTTGCGCAATCGCTCGCGCTTGGCCGCTTCCGTTTCATGTTGACTCATTTCAATCGCACGCTTGGTAGCCACAAAAGTACAGCACACGGGCCACCGGATTGCTTCTCATATCGAACCTTAAAAAACGACAAGAAGGGACCACACCGGAATGCAGCCCCCTCCCTAGGAATCAGTCTTGCCAGACTCGAATTCGCTATTTAGTCGTTTTAAGCAGTGATTACTCTCCGCAGACCTGCCCGTAGTACTGGAAGAACTCCAGCAAGTCACCAACGTTGACGAGGCCGTCGTCGTTGATGTCACCCGGACAAGGATCTGGGTAATCGCAGCCACCTGGGTAGTTTGCATTCGGGTCGTAGTCGTATCCTTCCGGATCCATACAACCTACAATTACACATGATCCATCATCAATGGTCGCAATCGGATTGTAGTTGGCCGAAGCCATGTCCGTACAACCTGTGTATTCACATGAGCCATCGTCGATGATGGCTGCTGGATCGTAGTTCTCAGCGTCCATGTAAGTACATCCCGTAGCGTAGACCGCAGTGATGTTCTGTTCAATTGTTGTTGAGTTACCGCATGCATCGGTAAATACCATGACACGGTTTAACTCGTATCCAGTCAAGCTATTTCCGACCCACTCATCCGTGGTGGTGTAGGTCCAATCGCTGCATGCATCGAAGACTTCTACTCCAGCCAAATCGTCCAATTCGCTGGTCGCTACGTTGTCGAGAACAACGTTTGCTTCAAAGGTCACAACCGGTGCAGTCGTGTCTTCCAGCGTGATAGTCTGCGTAGCAGAGCTTGCGTTTCCACAGCCGTCGGTCACAGTCCAAGTACGCGTAATCACGTTGTCAGCAAGGCAGGACGCATCACCTGAACCACAGGCGTTAATGTCTTCGCCATTCAGTTCCAACTCAGTAAATTCCACATCACCACTTGTAAACTGGAACTTCACTGAACGTGCGAATGAAACCCCAGAAACAGTTTTCACATTGAGACCTAAACTCAACGGCTCAGCAGGTCCAAAGAACCAGTTGCCATTGGCTGTTGTTTTCGCAACTCGGAAGTTCACACCTCCCTCAGGCAAAGAGCTCACGTTTATGGATAAAGTCTGAGCCTCATTGCTGTTCGGATCATCGGGAGTAGTGGCAGTCAGGACATATTGCCAAGTGCTGTTTGGACCATCCTCAAACACATCGCAAGTTCCAATCGCACCAGGTTCAATTCCGGATGTGCTAATGGCATCGACATACTCGACATAAATATCTGCGCTGCAAACATCCACAGCGTCCATTACATCACCCGTCAAGGCAAGATCATTGACATCACTATCACATTCCACCGTCACATCCATTGGAGCGGTGAAGGTTGGAGCGATGGTGTCGTTGTAGGTTACCTCAATCGATACAGACGAAGCGTTTCCGCAAGCATCGGTCGCAGTGTACGTGCGGGTGAATGATTCTTCACCTGAGCAGCTCAATCCATTGACTTCATCAACGAAGGTGATTTCAACGCTTGAGCAGTTGTCCATCGCCGTAGGCGCTGCTGGCATTTCGTCACCACACTGCAATTCAACAGCCAATGCCACTTCGCTCAATTCTGGAGCCTCATTGTCTTCAACTGTAATCGTTTGAAGTGCCGTTGAGCTATTACCGCAGCCATCGGTGAAGGTGTACTCGCGCACCACTTCAAAGCAACCAGCTTGCTCTTCTTCCACTGTAATCACAAGTGTGTAATCTGTATAGGCGTCCGGTCCAGCAACTTCAAGGCCTTCCTTGAACATCATCGTGTATGTTCCATCAGTAACGACATCGTCGAAGCCACCGATGTACAAGCCCATGAAGTCAAATGGCGCAGCCATGTCATCGAGAATTTCGTCTCCCGCTTCTGTACCAGGCATCACTCCGACCAATGCTCCACCAAACAAGGCGGCAGCGGCAGCAGGGAAATCTTCCATTGAAGCCAGTACGGGCAATGAAGTCCCTTCACCGATTCCGATGAATCCTCCTCCACCTTCCGTTGGGAATCCGTTTTGCGTGTATTCTGTTATTACAATGGACGAAATCACTTGGCCCTCAGCAACTTGCAAAGTGAAGTACTCTGGATCAGCATTGACGCTCTGGAAGTTCGCCATGGATCCCGAGATCGTTGTTGTTCCCATTGGCAATACACCCATTTCCGTTGGGTTAGAAGCATCGCTTGATAGATCTCCAGATTCGTCCTCGTCGTAGACAAGCGTTGATGTCTCGTCACCGAGCTCAACCCAAGTCACCACCACGTCTGATTCGCAATTGTCGCTCACTTCAACCGTGCCAAATTCCTGTGCAGCATCGTATTCAGCACAATCCAACGTCACGTCTTCTACAGAACCGACAGGTGCCTGTTCGTCCACGAATGTAATCAGTTGCGTTGCAAATGCAGAGTTACCACAAGCGTCAATCGCTTCAAACGTGCGCACAATCTCATTCAATCCTGTGCATGTCAAATCTCCTGCAACATCCGTAAACGTTACTGTCACCTCCGAGCAGGCATCTGCTGCAGTAGCATTCGTCATTGGAATCTCATCGCTGCAAGTCAATGTCACGCCCTCGGGAACACTTGTGAAGTAAGGTGCGTTGTCATCAACCAAGGTGATGATCTGGTCCTTGGATGTGCTGTTGCCACATGCATCCGTAGCTGTCCATGTTCGGATGATGATGTCATTGGCGAAGCATGCATTATCAGACGTTGCGAACGCATCGCTGTAACCCACTTCCACCTCGTTGCTACAAGCATCCGCGGCATCTTCCACGTTTCCAGTCAAAGACAGGTCCATGGCATCATCTGTGCATGCAATGGTGGCATCGGCTGGCGCTGAGAATTCAGGTCCAGTCGTATCGACAACGTTTACCGTCTGAACTACAGACAACGTGTTGCCGTTGTTATCGAGTGCCGTCCAAGTGCGCGTGATAGTCCAAGAACCTTCGCAGTCTCCAATTTCCACTTCGTCCATGTAAGACACCTCGAGCACGTCGTCGCAGTTGTCGCTGAACTCCGGCTCGCGGATGTCCGTAGCGGCCTCCTCACATGTGGTGGTGTAAGATTCTTCCATGGATACGAGCTCAGGAGCGAATGTGTCATACAAGCAAGTTGATTCGCACGATTCGCCTTCTTCAGCGTAGAAACATGAACCGTCGTCCTGCAAGCTGTCCTCATCGTAGTTACAAGCCATTGGATCGGTACATCCACAGTATTCGCTACCGAACGAGAGCGTCAGGTACAAGGTGTTGCCCGCTGACAATCCCTCTGGGAATACCTGAACGTACAACTGACCGTGAATAGTTCCAGGCGTGGTCAACTGGGCTACCATGACGCGGTTGTCGTCACCGGCCACACCGTATTGGCCCATTACATCAGCGTTCATGTACCAACCGCTACCGACCAAGTCGTCAATGACGATGTTACCGCCGTTTTCGAAGGCAGAGACCCAAGCGGGGTCGCTACCGCTCGCCGTTGGCGGGAAGCTCATGGCGTCTGCAGGTGTTCCCGCTCCCAACGTCACGTACGAGTCATACTGCAAGTCTGGGAAGAAGGCAAACATTTCAGAAGGCGCAGGAAGTGCTGATCCGTTTACGTTTTGGTAAATCTGGCTTGAAGAGGCCAACACAATTGGATTCATCTCGTTACCCAAGATGGCGTTCACAACATCTGTAGCCGTTGGCGTGGTCACGAACACTTGGTACGTCGTCGACCCTTCAATGCCGCTAGCCATAGCCTCGACTTCAATGCCGTAACCATCAGCGCTGCTCATGACATTGGAGCAACTGCAGAAGTCACAGAAATCGAGCGATGGGTACTCTACGCTGTCGTCGTAGTTGCACGCTTCAGGATGGCCACACCCTTGGAGGATGTCGCAAATCAAGTCGTTATTGTCGTCGTAGCAGTTGCCATCGCAGTCGAATCCATCCTCTGGGTATTCGCATGAACCGTCGTTGAAGTTGGGCTCAGGAATTACGTTTGGATTGAAGTTACACGCTGCTTCGTCGTTACAACCAATGCAGAACGGTGACACTTGACACATGTCTTCGTCATGCTCTGTAGCATTCGGATCATACAGGCAGTTGCCTTCAGTCGTACAACCGTAGATTTCCAATTCATCGCAGACACCGTCTCCGTCTGTATCGCTCAGGCAGTTGCCGTCGCAATCGTAGGCCAATTCAGGGTATGCACATGCTCCGTCGTCGTAGACAGCTTCACTGTCGTAGTTGCATGCTGTGGCGTCGGTACATCCGCACTCATTACCGCCGAAGCTCAGGGTCAAGTACGTGTCCTGGCTCTGGTCCCCGTTCGGGAATACCTGAACGTAGAGCTGACCAGTAACTTCGCCAGTTGTGGTCAACTGTGCAACCAACACACGCTGGTCATCACCGGCGTAACCGTTGCTGGCAGTAATCAATGCGAACCAAGAACCGCCGAAGAAGCTATCGATTTCAAGGTCGTTGCCCGCGTTGAATTCGCTTACCCAGTTGTCTCCAGGAGCCTGGACGAATGTGATCGAACTCTCGTCACCTTGAGGCGTTGACTCGATGCCGATGGTCAACCAGCTGTCGTAAGCCAAACTCGGGACAACCGTGTAGAACAACTCATTGATGTTGTCTGGACTCAAAGAACCGAATGGATCCTGGTAGAATGAAGTGGTCGAACGCAAGTACGCTGGAACATTCTCATCCCCTGACACGGAGCTCACGAAATCATCGGAAGTCGGAGTGGTCACGTACACGCGGTAGGTGTTCATGCCAGCTTCAAGGCCTGCGATGGAACCGTCATGGTTTGCGACCAGTTCCAACTCCAGACCGAATCCAGCTTCACCACCGGAACCGCAAGAGCAGTAGTCGCAGCTGCCGTCATCGTACGAAGCACCTTCATCGTAGTTGCAAGCCGTATCGTCCATGCAGCCGAGCACTTCGTTGACCGTGATCATCTGATCATCAGATACGCTGTTGCCGCATGCATCGGTCGCGGTCCAAGTGCGTGTGATAACAGTGATTTCAACGTTGCTGTTGTCCTGGCTATCGCTGTACGCGATGGTCACCTCGTTGCAATCATCCTCAGCGGTAGGCTCAATGACCTCCATGTCATCGCCTGCAGTGTACGTAACGTCCGCTGGGAACGAAGTGAACACGGGAGCTTCGTTGTCCGTGACCATGATGGTCTGGGTGAAAGTCGAAGCATTGCCGCACTCGTCGGTAGCAGTCCACGTGCGGAAGATGGTGTAGGAAGTCCCACACGAGCCCGCCTGGATGTCGTCTGAAGGATCAGAGATGGAAACGCTTCCGCAATCCACCGCTTCCACTGTCGCCATTGGAATCTCGTCGTTGCATGACAATTCAATATTTGAAGGAGTTGAAGTGAACTCGGGTCCTTGCGTATCCACGATTGTGAAGTATTGGACTGCGGTATCAGAATTGTTGCATCCGTCCGTAACCGTCCAAGTACGCATGACGCCAGCAGTCGCCAAGCAAGATGAGTTGTTGTCAACCGAGAAGTCGGCCGTTTCGTCTTCTGAATACGACGCTGTTCCGTCCCACGTCAAGACAATGCTATTGGACGTAGTGGCTACAGAAACTTCCGTGCCTGGAGCAATTCCGTTGGTTCCCAATGTCACACCCGCCAAGTTGTCAATTGACATGTTGGAGATGGTGACAATCGCGTAATCGTATTCGTAAGGGAATCCGTTGGTTCCATCAACGAATGCATTAATCGCAGCACCCGAAATGTCAATCGCAATCGCACCGCGGTGTGAAGACGGGTTAGAAGTCAGGTCACTGTAATCGATTTCAGCACCGTCACCAATGGTTACGCCTTGCGCTTCGAGGATCAACGATTGACCGAAGGGTCCACCGAAATCCTTGCCCATTTCCACGTGGAAATCAGCCGTAGTACCAGTTAAATCAACGCTACCGTCCATCTCAACGTCCGTGTATTCGAATGTCAAATCATCCGAAGCGCAGTTATCGTATGAGTTCACAGGGAAATCAGCAACGCCAACACCTGGTGTCAAATCATCTGTGCACTCCACAGTCAAATCCTCTTGAGCTACCGCAACAGGAGCTTCGTTGTCCTCCAAGCTCACTACTTGAGAAGCCGTGGCCGTATTGCCCCAAGCATCCGTTGCTGTCCAAGTGCGTGTCAAGGTGTAGCCGCAGTCAGCTGGTTCAATGGATTCTTCCAATGTCAACTCGACCTCAGGAATACATCCTTCGTCCACTGCGACAGCCATCTCTGCTGGGTAGGCATCTGAGCAGCTCTGAGTCACGTCAGCAGGAACGTATGTGAATACCGGAGCATCGGAGTCATCACTAGCGTAACCGAAGGGCAAGAACACCTGGATGGGGTTTTGCTGATCGCCTTCTGGGAACATTTGAACGAAGATTTCGCCGCTCAAAATGCCGTTCGTAGTGAATTGACCCACCAGGACTTTGCTATCGTCTCCTGACAGACCATTCGTGAACGTGCCTGCGTTTTCATCCCAGGTCACGAACCAGCCATCACCAAACTGACCTTCCATTTCAATGTCGCCGCCGGCGTTGAAGTTGTCCGCCCAGTTGGTCGTAGCAGGTACTACTTGTACCGCAGACTCCGTAGCGCCAATAACGCTGCTTTCCACACCGATGGTCACCCAGCTGTCGTAAGCCAATTCAGGGAAGAAGCCGAAGAATCCAGGATTGATTCCATTTGGAGTAACGTCCGTAATCAGTGAAGATTGGAAGAACGGTTGCGTGCTGCGGATGTAGGTTGGGTTAAGTGCATCACCGGTAACAGCAGATAAGACGTCCGTTGCGTTCGGTGTTTCAATGTACATGCGCTGGACAGACCCTTCAGGAGAATCACCCACCGTTTCGATGACGATGTTATAGCCCTCTACCGAGGCAGCAGCTGCGCAGCAGTAGTCGCACGAACCATCCTCTTCCGTTACAGATTCGTCATAATTACACGCTGACTCATCTGTACATCCCAACACTTCAAATTCATCACACGTACCGTCTCCATCAGCGTCGTTCAGGCAGGTACCTTCGCAATCGTAAACGGCGCTTTCCAGTGGACCGCCACACTCGTTGACATCAACTTCATTCAAGAATAGCCCATCAAAAGTAATATCGCCCGAACTGAATTGGAACTTTACAGAACGTGAAAAGCTCACAGCCCCAACAGTCTTCGAATTCATTCCAAGGCTTAAAGGTTCGGCAGGTCCGAAGTACCAATTACCGTTCGCTGTGGTCTTCGCAACCCTCCAATTGGCTCCGCCCTCGGGCAATGAAGTAATGTCGATCTCCAGCGTCTGTGCTTGATTGCTATTTGCATCTGCCGCCGTTGTTGCAGTGAAAATAAATGGCCAGTTTGCATTGGTGCCTTCCGTGAAGTTATTGCATGTAGCTATTTGAGCCTCAGCCGAGGTACAATCGTCCAAACTTTCACCATTCAATGCTAAAGAATCAAACTCACCATCGCCGTTAGAAAACTGGAACTTGACCGATCGTGCGAAACTTACAGCGTTTACAGTCTTTGAATTCATACCCAAAATGAGCGGTTCGGCAGGGCCGAAGTACCAACTACCGTTCGCTGTGGTCTTCGCAACCCGGTAATTCACACCTCCCTCTGGAAGTGATACAATATTCAACGCGAGCGTTTGTGCCGAACTGCTATTAGCATCGTCAGGTGTTGTTGCGGTTAATACGTATTGCCATGTTGCATTCGGACCATCGGCAAACAAGCTACACTGAGCGATTGAGGAGGTCGGAACGTCCCCCAAAACAAAGATTTCGGGATAAGAACATGTACCATTGTCATCGGTCGCAATGGCATCGTAGTTGCACGCCTCAGGGTCTGTGCAACCTCCTTCCTCAAACTCATCACAAATACCATCTTCGTCCACGTCATTCACGCAGTTGCCATCACAATCGAGGCCCTCTGCAGGGAAGACACACGCCACGAGATCGGTTGGTGCGTCAACATAGTTACATGCAGCAGGGTTCAAACACCCTTCAACTTCGTTTTCGTCGCAGACATAATCGCCGTCCGCATCGTTCAAGCAGTTACCCTCACAATCGAGGTTTTCACCCCAGTAAGCTGGACCATCTTGGCAAGAACCATCATCCCAAAGCGCCGCAGGGTCGAAGTTACACGCCGACTCATTCGTGCAAGCGCACAATGGAGATGTCCATGAAATGTATACTTCTTGAGATTGGGTTTGGTCGCCTTCAGGGAATACCTGTACGTACAAGTCTCCGCTCAAGAAACCGTCCGTAGTAAACTGACCGATTAAAACGCGGTTGTCGTCGCCTGCAATACCATTGGTTGAGCCCGGAGACAAGAACCATGCACCGCCTGAGCTGGTAGATATAGCGAGGTTATTACCCGCCTCAAATTCTTGGTCCCAAGCTTCGCCTGGAGTCACAGCCAATGAAGCGTTGGCCTCGCCAGCACCTACATCCGCCATTTGATCGATACCTATAGTCACGAATGAATCATACGCACCGTCAGCGAAGGCAGGAATGGCACCGAAATCGGGCAACCAAGCTGCTGGCGTTACGCCTCCACCAGGACCGAGGTACTGATAGAAATCCGTCGTCGTAGCAATGTTCAATGGGTATTCGGAGTAGCCTGAAACAGCAGACAGCACATCAGTTGCATTGGCTGTCGTTACATACAAGCGGTACGTGCGCAAACCGGTAATTCCACCTACAGCGTGCAGCTCAACCTCTACGCCGTAATCTGGGTTGCTCGATTCAACTGAATCGCAGCAGTAATCGCATGTTCCGTCGTCCTCGTTGGCCATGGCGTCATAGTTGCACGCCTCAGAATCTGTGCAACCGGGGTAAACGCAAGAACCATCGTCCAACGTCGCTCCAGGCTGGTAGTTTGATGCAGAGTCATCGGTACAACCACAGAGTTCAGATGAAAACGAGAATTGGTGGCTAACAGATACCGTTTCGCCGGCTGGGATCAACTCGACAAATAGGCTACCATTGAGGTCACCGTCTGTGGTTACTTGAGCCAGCATGATGCGCATGTCATCACCGGAATAACCGTTGGTAGCACCTGCTGGCACTGACCATCCGTCACCGGCCATCGCATTGGCGCCGTTGATCATCAAATCGCCACCGTCCAAGAATGAATCGCTCCAATCAACTTCTGTAGCGCTCACACCTGACACCTGAATGGAAGACTGAGCTCCAACTGCTTCTGAATCCAAACCAATGGTCACATAGCTGTCGTATTCCAAAGCGGGAAAGAACGAAAAGAGACCTGGGTTAATGTCATTGACCGTCAATCCGCCGTACACGTTCATGTAGAACGAAGAGGATGTTGTCAATTCGACCGTACCGTCGGCTCCGTCAGAATAAACCGCAGAAACAAAATCCATTTCGGATGTTGTTTCGAGGTAAACCCGATAAGTGGTAAGACCAGCCAAACTCGCGAGATCGCCTGACTCGGATCCGTCGAAGCTACTGTAGGATTCAACTGTGAGTTGAAAACCTGCCGGAGCGTTGGCGTCTGAGTCTGAACCAAAACAAGCTGTTTGAGCGAAAAGTTGGTTGGAAAGACCCGCAATCATTGCGAGGGTTCCAAGCATAATGGAAAATTTCGTCTGCATCATTCCTAGGTTAAGCAACCGAAAATTACGAAATAACGTGGATGAAAGCAAACACATCGATTAGAAAAATATTTCAATCGAGTAAAATCGGCCATTCAACGAAGCGATAAAGCTGCGTATAATCAAGCCTTGAGGTCTTAAATTTGCACAAAAAAAAAGATGTTTGAAAACCTCCAAGAACGCTTTGAAAAGGCCTTTCAGGTGCTTAAAGGACACGGTCAGATCACCGAAGTCAACGTCGGAGAGACCCTAAAAGAGGTCCGAAAAGCACTGTTAGATGCGGACGTAGATTACAAGACTGCGAAGGAATTTACAGCGCGTGTCAAGGAGAAAGCACTGGGCCAAGAGGTCCTCACCTCCATCAAGCCAGGTCAACTTCTCATCAAGATCACCCACGCCGAATTGACCGAACTAATGGGTTCTGCCGCAGCAGAATTCAAACCGGTTGGCAACCCCTTCGTGGTGCTTATGGCCGGTTTGCAGGGCGCTGGTAAAACCACGCATTCGGGTAAAATTGCCAAGCTCTTGCGTGACAAGCACAAAAATAATCCCCTGCTGGTCGCCTGTGATGTTCACCGGCCTGCCGCGGTTGACCAGCTCACCGTTTTGGGTGAGAGCATCGGCGTAGAGGTTTACGCCGAACCGGGCAACAAGAACGCCGTTGAAATTGCCCGCAACGCGCTAGCGCACGCCAAGTCCAACGGCCACAATGCGGTCATTGTTGATACCGCAGGCCGATTGGCCATTGACGAGGCCATGATGGCCGAAATTAAAGAGGTTCGCGATGCCGTACAGCCTCATGAAATCCTGTTCACCGTAGACGCCATGACCGGTCAAGACGCCGTTCGCACTGCCAAGGCATTCAACGACACCTTGGACTTTACCGGTGTTGTGCTGACCAAACTCGACGGCGATACCCGCGGGGGTGCTGCGTTGGCGATTTACTCCGTTGTTGGCACACCCATCAAGTTTGTGGGTGTAGGCGAAAAGATGGATGCGTTAGATACCTTCCACCCCAATCGGATGGCCGATCGAATCCTCGGAAAGGGTGATGTGGTCTCACTGGTTGAAAAGGCCCAACAGGTCATCAGCGAGAAAGAAGCCGCGCAGTTAGAAGCGAAAATTCGAAAGAACAAATTCGACCTGGAGGATTTCATGAATCAACTCCAGCAGTTGAAAAAGATGGGCAATATCAAGGATTTAATGGCCATGATTCCCGGCATGTCCAAGGCCCTGAAAGGCATCGAATTGGACGACAATTCCTTCAAGCAAGTCGAGTGCATTATCCAATCCATGACCCCAGGTGAACGCGCAAAGCCCGAAACTATCGACGCGCGACGAAAAGCCCGGATTGCGAAGGGTTCTGGAACCGATATTGCACAAGTCAACCGGCTGCTCAAGCAGTTCCAAGACATGAAGAAAATGATGCACATCATGACCAAAGGAAAAGGCGGAAAACGCAGCCGAATGGCAGGCCTTTCTGCACTTGGTCGATAATTCTGAAAGCCCACTATGCAAATCATTGACGGCAAGGCCACTTCCCTGGCCATCCAAGACGAAATCAAGGAGGAAGTCCAAAAACGCGTGGCCGCAGGGGCCAAAAAACCCCACCTCGCCGCCATCATCGTCGGCGACAACCCGGCTAGTCGCGCCTACGTGGGCCATAAGATAAAAGCATGCGAACGGGTTGGTTTTGACAGCACGCTGGTGGAGCTCTCAGCAAACATCTTGGAAGAACAGCTCTTAGACGAGGTCAACGCCTTGAATGAAAATCCAGGAATCGACGGATTCATCGTTCAATTGCCGCTCCCCGATCAAATCAATGCACAGCGGGTGCTGGAAGCTGTGCTCCCATCTAAAGATGTTGACGGCTTTCACCCCATCAATGCAGGTAATCTCAGCATCGGGCTGCCCGGCTTTCAACCGGCGACACCGGCAGGCATCATCGAATTGCTCAAGCGCTACGGCATCGAAACGAGTGGCAAACACGCAGTTATCTTGGGACGCAGCGCCATTGTCGGCACGCCCATAACGCTCTTGCTTAGCCGCAACGCAAACCCAGGCAATTGCACGGTGACGATGTGTCACTCGCGCACGCAAAACCTCGCCGAAATCACCCGGAGCGCAGACATTTTGGTGGCGGCAATCGGCCGGCCCCATTTCGTTACACCTGACATGGTCAAACCCGGTGCAGTTGTCATTGACGTCGGCATCAACCGCATCCCGGATGCGACCAAGAAATCCGGCTCACGGCTCACGGGTGACGTTGATGCCGATGGGTTGTCCGATGTCGAAGGCCACATCACTCCCGTTCCGGGCGGCGTAGGCCCCATGACCATTGCCATGTTGCTCAAAAACACCTTGGACGCGGCTGCGCAGTCCTGATCCGCCCCGCATGAAATTTTCGGCCACCGATATGCAGTTCATGCGCACCGCCATGGAACTGGCGGAACGCGGCCAATTCACGGTCGCGCCCAACCCACTCGTGGGGTGTGTCATTGTCAGTGCAGTCGGCCGAATCATAGGCCAGGGCTGGCATACGGCATTCGGTCAGGCCCATGCGGAAGTGGAAGCATACCAATCGGTTTCCCCTGCAGACCAACCTTTACTCGCCGAGAGCACTTGGTACGTCACCCTTGAGCCCTGCAACCACGTTGGTAAGACACCGGCTTGTGCGGCCCTCATTGAACGTGTCCATCCTAAACGCGTTGTCATTGGCATTCGGGATTTGAATCCTGCTGTTACGGGCCGTGGAATTGAACGACTCCAGGCCGGGGGAATTCGAGTCGAGGTTGGCTGCCTCGCGGACAAATTGGCTTGGCAGAACCGTCGATTTCTGTGGAATGCTGAAGCGAAGCGTCCTTGGGTCGTTCTCAAATGGGCGGAATCCCGTGATGGCTTCATGGACGGCAGACAATTTCAGGAGCGACAGCCAGGTGCCGGCGGGTTCCCGATTACGGCTGAAACAGCCCGCCCATTGACACACACGTGGCGCGCATTGGAACAAGGCATCGCCATTGGAGCGAATACCGCTTTGGTAGACACGCCTCAACTCAACGTTCGCAGCATCGAGGCGCCTTCTCCGCGAATCGTGCTGCTCGATCCTGATGGCCTCATCAACTCGAAGCACGCATTGATTCAGCACAACAGCAATTTGATTCATGTCGTTGGGCCGACCAAAAGCCCAGCATCGGCGCACACCTGCAACTGGGAAGTGAAAGAAGGAGCGGATGTCTTACTCGAGCGGCTTTATGCTCAATTCCACCTCTCCAGCCTGTTAGTCGAAGGCGGCGCCACCGTCCTGAACGACTTCTTGCACCAAGACGCCTGGAATGAAATCAAATGCTGGACGAGTCCTGTAGCTGCCGGAGGTGGTTTGCCTGCGCCGTCCATTCCAGCGTATTCGCTGCCTCTCCCGCACGACATGAAATCAAAGGGAGAAATGGGCGTGGATGCATGGACCAATCAGCTCCATCCGCGTCACGCATTCGTTTGACGGAACGCCTACCTTAGTCGGGTGATTTACCTGCTCATCAGCATCGCACTGTCCACAGGAATTTTTGTCCTGTTTCAACGGTTCCAGCATTGGGAGGTCCATACGCTCCAAGCCATTGTGCTCAACTACGGCGTCGCAGCGGCGTTGGGCTGGGTGTTGTGCGGAGGACCCGTCCTGTTTGCACGCGTTCAATCGGAGCCATGGGCGTGGGTCGCCCTCGGCATGGGATTGCTCTTCATTTACTTATTTCAGCTAATTGCCCGCACCACCCAAACGCTTGGACTGACCGTAACCTCGATTGCGTCAAAATTGAGCATGGTTTTGCCTGTAGCCCTGTTCTTGGCATATGACCCACTGGATATACTCACGTGGAAAAAAGGGTTGGCCATTGCACTCGCCATCCCCGCCATCGTGTTGGCTTCATGGAAAGAAGAAGAACGAGCAGTGCAGCAGGGCACAGCTCGCTGGTTAGTGCCTTTGGTCATTTTCGTAGGCAGCGGATGCATTGATTTGATGTTTGCGGCCTACTCAGGGGAAGCCCACATGCAATCTGTCGAACACCGGTATTTGTTCGCTTCTTTGCCGCTGACCACGGCGTGCATCGCCGGTGTTGCTTGGCTCGCCGTCTCAAGCCAATTGCGCGTTCCGTCCAGAAACACCTTTCTGGCCGGCGTTGGCCTGGGCATCATCAATTTTGGCGCGCTGTATTTCTTACTCGAGACCTACGACAAAATCAACCTCGCGCGCAGCGGCGTGATGCCCGTCAATAACCTTGGCGTCATTTTGCTCAGTGCTGCTGCCTCGGTCGTATTCTTGGGCGAACGCCTCAATCACCGGAACCGAGCCGGATTGGCCTTGGGGGCGCTGGTCATTTTACTTCTGCTGTGGGAATCCCTCAACGGCTGATCACTCATCCCCGCTCTGCATTTCTGCGTCTCGTCGGGCGCGCTGCATGGGGTTCTCCCCTCCTCCGCTACTACGGCGACCACGCTCAGACTTGAATAGTTCAAAGCGCGTCGGCTGGGGACGCGGCGGCCAGTAATTATCGTTCATGTCCACATCGGCCGTCTCGAGCAAGGGATCGAGCGTAATCTGAGCAGCAGGCTGGTCGGTGACGAAAACCTTGGTCACGGTAGGCTCGCTCATCTTCCAGATTTCCGCGGGAATGCGACGCACCTCCTTTGAGCCGTCTTCGTATTCGAATTGAAGAATCAATGGCATCACCAATCCTCCTTCGTTTCTGAAGGTGATTTCATAGTAATTCTTGCCACTAGCCAGCATCGCCTTTTCGTCCTCAGACAATTGGGCCATTCGCTCCTCATATTCCAATTTGTCCAATTCCAACACCATGAACGGATCGGTTGTGGTGTAGAAATCATTCAACGTCGGATCGGCCTCGATGTAAGACGTGGGGATGAATTCCTCATCGCGAATCAATGCGATGTCAGCTGGCTCATTGGCTTCTGCTCCGCGATCAAACGCCGCTTCAACCTCGGGGTCTTGTGTGTCGATTTGGTACCATTTCACATCGTCAAAGGCGATGTCGACGTGGTCTGTTGAGTAGAACCATCCGCGCCAGAACCAATCCAGGTCCACGCCGGAGGCATCCTCCATGGTGCGAAAGAAGTCCGCCGGCGAAGGGTGCTTGAAAGCCCATCGGCGGGAGTATTCCTTGAACGCGTAATCAAACAATTCGCGGCCCATGACCGTTTCGCGCAGGATATTCAGCGCAGTAGCAGGCTTGCCGTAAGCGTTGTTACCGAATTGGTAGATCGACTCGGAGTTGGTCATGATGGGGCTGATACGTGATTTGTCACCGCCCATGTAATTACGAATGTCCCGAGCTGCGCCACGTCGGGTTGGATAATCGCGGTCAAATTCTTTCTCAGTCAGGTACTGCACGAACGTGTTCAACCCCTCGTCCATCCAGGTCCATTGGCGCTCATCCGAATTGATGATCATGGGGAAGAAGTTGTGTCCTACCTCGTGAATTATGACAGAAATCATCCCAATCTTCGTTCGCTCCGTGTACGTCCCGTCCGGTTCAGGACGTCCGCCGTTGAAACAAATCATCGGGTACTCCATGCCAATCCACTTGGTGTGTACGGAGATGGCTACCGGATAAGGGTAGTCGATGGTGAATTTCGAATAGGTCTTGAGCGTCTGGGCCACAGCCTTAGTGGAATACTGCTCCCACAACGGGTTGCCTTCCTTAGGGTAAAAGCTCATGGCCAGTGGCGACGTGTTGCCCACCTTGACCGCCATCGCATCCCAGATGAACTTTCGGCTGGAAGCCCACCCAAAATCCCGCACATTCTCTGCGTCGAAAATCCACGTTTTGGTTCCAGATTTCTTTGCCTGCTCTGCCGTTCTGGCCTCCTCCTCGTTGACAATCATGACCGGCTGATCGTAAGTCTTCCGAGCCTGCTGAAGCCGTTTCCGTTGCGTTGGGGTCAGCACGGATTTCTCATTTTTCAAGACACCCGTTGAAGCCACCACGTGGTCTTCAGGTACCGTGATCTCCACGTGGTAGTCGCCAAAGTTCAAGGTGAATTCTCCCGAGCCCAAAAACTGCTTGTTCTGCCAGCCCTCATTGTCCATATACACCACCAATCGGGGGTAGAATTGCGCGATGGTATAGAGGTAGTTGTCTTCGTCCTCAAAGTACTCGTAGCCGCTGCGGCCGCCGTCTTTCATGCGATCGTTGATGTTGTACCACCAAGCCACATCGAACACAAACGTTCCGCCGGGCTTGAGTGGACTCGGCAAATCGATGCGCATCATCGTTTTGTTGATGGTGTATTTCAGCGGTTTGCCGGTTTCATCCCCGACGTGTTGAATCTTGAATCCACCGTCGAAGGAGGGCTCGAGTCCTTGAATGGAACCGAAGCTACTGCGGCCGTTGATGCGGGATTCCCGAACCTTGTAGCTGTCGCTGTCCAAAGCGCGTACGTTTTGGTCAAGCTGCAACCACAGGTAACGCAACTCATCGGGGCTATTGTTCTTGTAAAGGATACGCTCTTCCCCATCAATGCGCTGCTTCTCATCGTCCAAGGTCACTTGGATATTATAGTCCACCTGTTGTTGCCAGTACTCATGCCCGGGGGCACCGCTCGCAGCGCGGTAGACATTCGGCGTCGGCAACTCTTGGCCGAGCTGCTTGAATTTGCTTTCATTGACTTGGGTCGGCACATCCTGCAGCGTCTGCTGTGCCAAGGAAAAAGAAACTGCACAGGTCCCAATGAGGACACCCACTGCAGCCATGCGGAATACGTTTTGAGCCATGGTAAAGTATAGGTCAACAATTTACATCAACCCTGACAGAAATGGACATGTTCAATCCTCCCAAATCAAGTCTCCACTCCCATTGCGAATCACCTGGTATTCAACTGGTTCCGGCAGCCGTCCAATCGCATTGCCGTGGCTGTTCAATTCGACATACGCATATTCCGTAGCCTGGAAGTGCAACGGAGGATGTGCGGACTGGTTGATGAAGGCACGATCCGAGCGCAAGGCTCCTGCATCAACCCCGGACAATCCTGATGCGAACAGCGATACCGTGCCGGCCGTTCCTTCGGCTTCCGCACTGCATGCCCCGGCATGCAACCGAATCGTCAGGCTGTCCAGCTCACATTCCACTGCCAGGTATCCTGCATACGCGTGCGCATCAATAGCCACGGCCATCATCGAATTCACCAGGGACGCGTCGAATCTACCTTGCCCGTGCAAAGCAATTTCCGGGATGATTGGGGTACGCACGATCAGTCCTACATTGACACCGAGGTCCCGCATCCACTGGCAGCGATCCTCATGGCCCAACTCCAGCACGTCTCCATCCCACGCCGACCACCTGTGAGCCAAGACATGCTCTGGACCGCTCCACACCAACTCAATCCCAGTAGAATCCCATGTTTCCAACACCACATTTATGTGGTTAAACAGCTTCAACCCATGAGGAGCTTCGCTGTAGGACTCCACGATTTCAACGTCATCTCCTGCCCGCATCAAGCAACCCGGCGCATCGGGCCGGTCACACCCCACCAGGCCGATCACAATCAGGCCCGTTAGACAAAACCAACGTCCAATGGAGATGCCGATTCTGTTCATTCGCTCGAGGCTGATGAAAGTGCGGACTTGGCCTGATTCCAATACGCATCCAATTCCTTCAGGGACATCTCAGCCATGGATTTACCCCCGTGTGAGGCATCAGATTGAATGGCGGCTTCCATGTGCTGAAAACGGGCTTGAAAACGCCGATTGGTCCGTTCCAAGGCTTCGTCCGGATTGATGCCTTTGAACCGGGCATAGTTGACCAGGGCGAACAGCACATCCCCAAACTCATCCTTAGCGCGGTCGGCATCAACATCCACCTCGGCTTGAAACTCCGCCAGCTCCTCTTGCACTTTATCCCAAACTTGACCGGCGTTTTCCCAGTCAAATCCCACGCCGCGCACTTTGTCTTGAATGCGGTAGGCCTTGACCAAACTAGGCAGCCCTTTGGGGACACCTTCGAGCACGGATTTTTTCCCCTCCTTGAGTTTCAACTGTTCCCAATTGGCCTTGACCGTCTCCTCGTCATTGGCCTCCACATCGCCGTAAATATGCGGATGACGATCGATGAGTTTATCGCAAATTCCATTCATGCTGTCTGCGATGTCCCAGCCTCCCTGGTCCCGTGGTATTTCGCTCGCGATTTGGGCATAGAAAACCATGTGCAACAGCAGGTCGCCCGTCTCTTTCCGAATCTCATCCACATCAGCATCCAAGATGGCCTCCGACAATTCGTACGTCTCCTCAATGGTCAAATGCCGCAACGTTTCAAACGTTTGCTTTCGATCCCACGGGCATTGCTCACGCAATTCACCCATGATTTTCAATAGCCGTTCAAAGGCGGCCAATTTCTCTTCGGTGCTGTGCATGCGGCAAAGGTATGCCTTGCTAACTTCGGACGACGATGGCACCCGCGCGAATCATTCAACAGCTTAGCTTCTTACTCTGCCTCTTAACGGGCGCTCCGCTACTTGCCCAACAGACCACATGGAGTGCCGGGACCAGCTTGGGCTATGCCCTGCCGCATCGCAGTGAAATGCTCGCCTTGGTCACGGGGCATTCGCGTGGGCTGAACGGTCGCATCGGCAATTGGGATGAAACAGGTTGGCGGCAGTATTGGAGTCAACACGGACCCGTTTGGCAAGGCCTAGAGGTGGGGTGGCTGAACGGAGGCAGCGATGAACTGGGCAACATGGCCAGTGCCATGTGGCTCGTGGCCTTACCGATTCGTTCCCGATGGCACGTCGAATTGGGTACGGGGATGGGTTGGTCAACTGCACCGTACGACCCCGTGGAACGCCCGTTGTCCATTGCTATTGGCACCCGACTCAATGCGGGCATTCACTTGGGCACTTCGGTTGACGTGGTTCAGCGTGAGGAGGGATGGATGGCGATGGGTGCGGGCTTAACCCACTTTTCAAATGGCGCGCTGGCTTTGCCCAACTTGGGAGTGAACAACCTCCACATTCACGTCCGTGCCGGATGGACAACTCCCCACCGGTGTACGGAATCCCGAGTTGCGGAGCCTAATGACCGGGCAGAGGGCTGGCGATGGGCAATCGCGGGACGAGCGGGTGCGAGGGACATCAATTTACCTGGTGACGTGCTCCACCCCACCATCAGTGCCGGTGCCTATGCTCTCAAAAGTGCCGAGGCCACCCATGCATGGACACTTGCCATCGACCTCGCCCATAACCAGAGCCTTCGGCAATTCAGTGAAACTCCGCTGACAATGCCACAAAAACTTCAACTTTCGAGCCTGGCCGGGGTGAATCTGCATTTTGGTCACGCCCATTTGATGCTGCTCCAAGGGTGGGTCTGGACCCACCCGGATGAGGCCCTCGGTCGACGTCATTTGCAAGCCATCTTGTCCTACGATGCCCGTCCGTCGTGGGCGATTGAACTGGGGCTTCGCTCTTTTCGTTTGCGGGCTGACTACCCGTTCATCGGCATTCGCTACCAACCAGCTGCTTCCCTGTAATCACGGACAAATCGTACCGAAAGCCCCCAAAAACATCAGGAGGTCGCCCGTATTCACTTGGCCGTCGTGGTTGATGTCTTCGGGACAAGAACTCGATCCTGGTAATTGGCATGAACCGTCATCCCACAAAGCGGTAGGGTCGTAATTCTCGGCCTCAGGCCACGTGCACCCAGCGCATGTCGTGACTTCACAGGAACCATCGTCCACGGTCGCCTCGGGATTGTAATTGCACGCGAAATCATACGTGCAACCGGCTATGGTCACTTCGGGGTCGACCCATTCCCCGAACAAACCCAGCTGTTCCATGTAGGTCCAGCACGTCAACCAATTCGAACCATCCGGATGGAAGGCACCGATGTAATCGACCGGGGTAAACCAGGGGTCCGCTGCTAAGTATTCAGAGATTACCACAAAATTGGAATCCACTGACGGCGACAAATTGATGGCATCGGTGATGTGTCCGGATTCAGAGGAAAATTCTGCATCGAATTGCGGATCTGCCGCATAGTTGTTGTTTTCGATGAAATGGGCCTCAATCTCCTCCTGGCCATTGAAGACAAACCCCTCGTTGTACAGGATCATTTCGGCGATGCCAGATGAATCCCCAATGGCCCAAAACCGGTTGTTGTGAATTTGCGTCTCGCCAAAGAGAAACAATTCCCACGCGTCGCACGGGTCTTCATCTTCGAAGTCAATGCCCAATGCGTAATGGGCAAAGAGGCTGTTGTACATGCGTACTCCCGCTCCATTGTGCATCCGAATGGCGGTGGCTGCCCCTTTGCCGATGTACGTCTGGTTATGCAACATGGGATTCGAATACGGCATGAAGGTCATGTCGACGTCAAATTCTTCGTAGTCATCGCCTTCGTAATCACCTCCGTGTTCACCGGCACCATTGAGTTCATCGGTGATGGAGAATATGAATTGTCCATTGCCTTGCCAGCCCTGGTCGTATTCCAACCCATCTTCCTTGTTGAATGCCAGCCCGAGGTACCGCACATTGACCAGCCCACCGAAAATTTGCACGCCATCATCACGGCTGGCCACCGCTTCGATGTATTCCACCGTGGTCTCCGGTCCGACACCACACAACGTCAAAGCGTTGGTCTCCAATCCATTTTCAAACTGGCTAATTCCCAGCGAAGTCGAAGCATGGCGCAAGCTGAGGTAGCGCAGCACACCCGAAGAAGGATACAGCGTTCCGTCTCCCCCGTACACATGGCGATTTTGCCCAGTGGGATCGACTACCCCTTCTGCTTCATCGTTGCCATCGAACGTATTCAACGCTCCGTCTGCACACACAATCAAACCGCCCCACATCCCCGTCACCTCGTAACCTGAACTGCCGTCCATGGGATCACCTTCGTAGGTGAACACAATGGGGCAATTGGATGTACCATCCGCAACAATGGTCGCGCCGGCACTGACGACCAGGCTTCCCGCCTCTTGGCTGAAGATGTAATCCTCGCGCGGTGAAGGATTGCCGTTGGGCAACGTAAAAGTCAAGGTGTCGCTCACAATCCCGGTCCTGCCTTGGATGACAGTCCCCGGCAAGATGGTCAACTCATCACCGGGGTTGACAAAAACCGTCTCCGTCAATACGTAAAGCGAATCGCACGACCACGTCACGGTCCCTGTGCCCGTGCCACTGGCATCACTGACCTCCACAACGGGACGTTCAGCCACCGGCGGGCAAGCGCACGGACCCAGTTGCCCCCACGCCAGGGACGAAGAAAGGGCCATTGCCCCCCCTGCCAAAATATGAACGAATGCGCGTTTCATGCCGGTGGTTAAGTACCTTGAATTTACGCAAATTCCCGCAGATTCTTGATTTTACCTGCCGGTGAACCGCTCAGAACCACCTAATTTTGCAGCATGGAATGGAAAGTTGTTCTTCTTGCAATCGCCCTGCTCGCCATCGGATTTGCCGGGATTGCCATCAAGATTCTTGTCAAAAAAGACGGCCAATTTGCCGGCACATGTGCTAGCCAGAACCCGCTTCTGAACAAAGACGGTGAGGCCTGTTCACTTTGCGGAGCGCGGCCCGAGGAACAATGCAAGGCTGAGGATGCTGCCTCGGCAAGCTAATCGCGCGAAAATCAACGAATAACTAGGTCCTCCCAACCGACCGATTCCCAGGTCACCCATTCCCCGTTCCCGCCATCGCTGATGAAGTAAGCTTCGACCCGTTCGAAAGGGTTCGCTTCGCGATACGTCTCAATGAATCGCTGACCTTCTTCAGGTCCCCAGACCATACACGCCGTCGCGAGCGCATCGGCAGTGCTGGCATTTACGGCATGCACGGTCGCACTCAGCAAGCTGTGTTGCACAGGGTAGCCATTGAATGGACTGATCGTATGTGACCGCTTAATGCCATCCTCTTTGTAAAACTTCCGATAGTTGCCACTGGTACAAATGGCCGCGTCGGAGATGCCAACTACCGCCTGCATCTCACGCTGATCCAGACCGTCCTGCGACTCGATGGGGCGGTCAATGGCGATGCGCCAGGGATTGCCGTCCGAACGCTTTCCGCCACAACGAACCTCTCCCCCAACTTCCACCATGAAATCTGACGCACCTCGGGAATGCAACAATTCAGCGAGTAAATCCACTGTCATGCCCTGAGCAATACCATTGAAATCAATTCGCGTCTGCGGGTCGGGCTTACGCACCGTTGTAAACCGGTATTGCCTCGCTTCCGTGACCTCGTTCAAGTCAATGCGTTCAAAGGACAACCCCACATGAGGCATAAGCGCTTGTACGTCCTCATCTGTGACTTCTGCACGCTTGGTCAACCCAAACCCCCACAATTCAACAAGCGGTTGAACAGTCGGATCAAATGCCCCTTGAGAAGCCGCGTGCAAGTCCAGCGTCTGGGCCCAAATGGAGGACCACAAGCCCGTACCATCGACAAATTGGAACAATGAATCAGAATAATCAAAGGCATTGATGGCGTTGATGCGTGATTCAGGACGCCACAAGTTGAACTCCACGTCAACAGCTTCGAGTACCGAATCGATGGCCGTCTGTGGAACGGAATCGACACCGTGGTATTTAACCATGTAGGTAGTACCCTGTGTTTCTCCAAGGTGAACGATTTCCGGCGATACCGGCTGTGGGGTACCACACGAAAAGCATGCCATGGCACAGAGCCCTAAAAAGCCAACACCCCGTAGCACAGATGCCACAGGGTGTCGGTTCGTTTTGAGGTTGGAATTAGCCTCCAAAATCATCGAAGCTTACGTTTTCGGGTGGAACGCCCCAATCGTCGCACATCTTCAGAACCGCTTGGTTCATCAGCGGCGGTCCACAGAAGTAAAACTCAATATCCTCCGGTGCATCGTGATGTGTCAATTGGTGCTCAATGACCGCGTTGTGCACAAAACCTAGGAATCCGTCTCCTTCGTCGTTCATGTTCTTCTTCACCTTCCAATCATCCTCTTCAGCGGGCTCAGAAAGGACTACATGGAAATCAAAATTCGTAAACTCCGCTGCAATCTTGTTGAAATCATCCAAGTAGAACAACTCGCGCTTCGAACGTCCACCATACCAGAAGGTGACCTTGCGATCTGTCTTCAAGGTGTGGAACAAATGGAACAAATGCGAGCGCATGGGAGCCATACCTGCACCACCACCGATGTAGACCATTTCGGCCTCCGTTTCCTTGATAAAGAATTCGCCATAAGGCCCGGAGATGGTCACCTGGTCACCTGGCTTCTGCGCAAAGACGTACGAAGAACAGATTCCAGGGTTCACCTGCATCCAAGCATTCCGCGCGCGATCCCAAGGCGGCGTTGCAATGCGGATGTTCAACATAACAATGTTACCCTCAGCCGGGTGGTTCGCCATCGAATACGCACGAACGATGGGCTCTTCGTTGGTCATTTTTAGGTCCCACAAACCAAACTTATCCCATTCGCTTTGGAAGGTATTGGGGTCCTTGTGGTGCTCTGGGTGCGCAGCGATATCGATGTTCTTGAAGTTGACCACTGTTTCTGGCACGTCAACTTGGATGTAACCACCGGCCTCGAAATCCAACGTTTGCCCTTCAGGCAAGCGAACAACGAATTCCTTGATGAAGGAAGCGACATTGTAGTTTGAAACTACCTCACACTCCCACTTCTTGATGCCGAACACTTCTTCGGGGACCTGAATTTCCATGTCCTCCTTGACCTTCACTTGGCATCCCAGGCGCCAGTTGTCAGAAATCTCTTTGCGCGAGAAATGCGGCTCTTCCGTCGGCAGAATGGACCCTCCGCCTTCGCTGACTTGGCAGCGGCATTGGACACATGTTCCGCCACCACCACACGCAGAAGGAAGGAAGACTCCGTTGTTGCCCAATGTGGTGAGCAGCGTGCTGCCACCGTCTACTTCAAGGGTTTGTTCCCCGTTGATGACAATGGTCACTTTGCCACTTGGAGACAGTTTTGCTTTCGCAAACAAGAGCAATCCAACCAACAAGAGGATGACGGTCAGAAAGAATACAATAGTCAGTACAATGGTCGTTGTCATCTCAATCAAATTTCAATGCCCATGAAGCTCATAAACGCGATGCCCATGAGTCCCGTGATGATAAACGTGATGCCCAAGCCCTTCAATGGAGCAGGGACGTGAGAGTAGCGGATTTTTTCTCGAATGGCAGCGATGGCCACGATCGCCAGCCACCAACCCACGCCGGAACCCAATCCGAATACGGTAGCTTCACCGATGCTCGGGTACTGGCGGTCTTGCATGAACAACGCACCACCGAGAATGGAACAGTTCACCGCGATTAGTGGCAAGAAAATGCCCAATGCACCGTACAGTGCTGGGGCGAATTTTTCGACAATCATCTCCACGAGTTGAACCATCGATGCGATGACAGCGATGAACATGATAAAGCTCAAAAAGCTCAAGTCCACTGCCGCGTATGTGGGGTCCATCCAAGCCAACGCGCCTTCCTTGAGCACGTAATTCTCCAGCAAGTAATTGATAGGAACGGTAATGCCCAAAACGAAGATAACGGCAAGCCCCAGGCCATTCGCAGTCTTGACGGTCTTGGAAACCGCGAGGTACGAACACATGCCCAGGAAATAGGCGAAAATCATGTTTTCAATGAAGATGCCTTTCACAAATATGCTGAGGTATTCCATTAGTTTTCTTCGATTAAGGCCTGGTTGCGGCTGCGTTGAATCCAAATGATGATGCCCACGGTGATGAGGGCCATCGGGGGCAAAATCATCAGGTTATTGTTTTCGTAAAATCCACCTTCGCTCATGAACCACTCGGTCGGCAGGAACTTCACTTGTCCCATGCCCGGAAGGGAAATGGCCCCGCTTCCAAAGACTTCACGCACGACAGAAACAGCGAGCAGAATCCAAGCGTAGCCCATGGCATTCCCGATGGCGTCCAAGAATGAAGGCCCCGGCTTATTACCCAAGGCAAAGGCCTCTAAGCGCCCCATGATAATACAGTTGGTAATGATCAAACCAACGAAAACGGAGAGCTTCTCTGAGATGTCCGGCTGGAACGCTTTCAAGACTTGGTCAACAATGATGACCAATGAGGCCACGACAACGAGCTGGACAATGATCCGGATGCGGTCCGGAATCATGTTTCGAAGCAAGGAGACGATGACGTTACCACCGATCATCACGAACAACACAGACAAGCTCATGATGACCGCCTGCTGCAATTGCACTGTAATGGCCAATGCAGAGCAGATGCCCAATACTTGCACGGTGATCGGGTTGGAGTCGTCCAACGGGTCGACCAGGAGCTTCCGGTTCTTCTTTGAAAACAACGACTCTTTCTTGGCCGTTGCGACTGCAGTTTCAGTACTCATCGCTGCGCTCGGGTTTGGGATTCAAAATAACGGAGGTACACCTTCAAGGTGCGGTTGATCATTTCGTCAACGCCTTTCGAGGTGATGGTCCCACCGGTGATGCCGTCCACACTGTTTTCATCGGTGGGTGCTCCACCTTTCAAAACGCTGAACAAGGCTGAGCCTTCGATATCCAATTTCTTCCCTTTGAATTTGTCCGTGAAGAAGGTCTCCTTGATTTCGGCTCCCAGTCCCGGAGTTTCCGTCTTGTGGTCAAAACTGGCACCGAAGATGGTCGTCATGTCTTCCTCCAACGCGACATAGCCCCAGATGGGACCCCACAGTCCAGACCCTACGACAGGGATGACGTAGAGGTTTTGACCGGCATCGGTCACGCATCGGAACAACGGGAACTGCAGGTCCTTGTCGGCCAAGGCTGCCGCTAAGGCCGCTTCATCGCCGTCTGCTGCTTTGACCGCAGATTTGATGGAAGCGCGGTAGTCCTTCTTGACGTTGATGCTGAATGGGTCCGCTTTGTCTTTCGGGTCGACCGAGGTTGAGGTTGCCGATACCTGGCGACCATCCAAATCGATGGCTACGCGCTCCACGACGTACTCAGCAAACAAGGCGTTCGCATTGGTTCGGTCAGCGGAAACGCCAATGGCGCCGAGGATATCCATCATTTTCTTGTCCGCCGCATTGGCGTCTTGTCGGTCCTTCAGCGAGAGTGCGGTGAACGCCAACGCGGTACCCACCACCACAACCATGGCAATGGAAAAGATGAAGGTGTAACCGGTGCTGTTTTTATCGATAGCCATGATTACGTGGATTATGCAGTTGCGCCTTGGGCGGCGAGGGCGCGCTTTTCGCGCTTGCCGACATTGGCTTCAATGACGTAGTGATCGATCAAGGGGGCCATGACGTTCATGAAGAGAATGGCCATCATGACACCTTCTGGATACGCCGGGTTGAAGACGCGGATCATGATACTCAAAAAGCCTCCGAAGAATCCGTAAATCCATTTGCCGCGGTCCGTTTGGGCGGCGCTTACGGGATCCGTGGCCATGAAGACCATGCCGAACATGAATCCGCCCATGACCACCTGATGGATGGCGGGGAGTGTCATGTAGGCATTCAATCCCAGCAAATTGAACAAGAAGCCCATGACGAGGCCACCAGCCAAAAACGACGACATGATTTTCCAGCTGCCGATGCCCGTCCAAATCAAAAGGGCGGCACCAATAAGAATAGCGAGCGCTGAGGTCTCACCGATGGAACCGGGAATCAAGCCGAGGAATGAATTCGAAAGGCTGAACATTCCGTCCGCACCAAACATGGACATGACGCCGGTCACGGCTGGTTCATCCAAGCCTTTGCCCACGGTTGAAGCCAGATGGCCCAGCGCAGTCGCTCCGGTGTACCCGTCTGCAAGCAGTCCTGCATCTGCAGAAGCCTTGACGTTGTGGATCCAGATTTCGCCGGAGAGTTGTTTGGGGTAAGCGAAGAACAGAAACGCTCGGGCCGTCAACGCGACATTGAGGATGTTCATGCCCGTACCGCCGAACACTTCCTTCGCAATGATGACCGCAAAAGCCACAGCCAATGCGACCATCCACAGTGGGCAATCCACCGGCATGATCAACGGAATCAACATGCCTGATACCAGGTAGCCCTCGTTGATGCTGTGCCCGCGCATTCCAGCGAAGAGGAATTCAATGCCCAAGCCGACGCCGTAGCTCACGACCACCAACGGCAGGACTTTGACGGCTCCAATGAAGAGCTTGTCCCACAGGGCGGTCATCAACGGGTCATTGGTGGTGATTTCGCCAATGGACAACAAGTACTGGTGCCCTTGGTTCCACGTACCGAACAACAAGGCGGGGATCAACGCCACGATCACCATGAACATCGTGCGCTTCAAATCCACTCCATCGCGGATGTGCACGCCGTTTTTGGTTGCATGTCCTGGGGTGAAGGCAAACGTTTCCAATGAATCGTAGACCACCCAAAACTTGCTCAGCTTTCCGCCCTCCTCGAAATGTGGACGAATCGAATCCAATATGTTGTGTAATGCTTTCATCTTAGCCCAATTCTTTCTTCAACATGTCCAATCCGTTGCGGACGATTGATTGCACGGCTATTTTCGACGTGCAGGCGTATTCACACAGCGCAAAATCTTCCGGTGCCACCTCGTAAATGCCGAGTTTCTCCATGGCATCGATGTCATTGGCGATGATGCTCTTGAGCAACTGAACGGGGTATATGTCAAATGGGAACACCGGCTCGTATTGACCGGTCACCACAAAGGCGCGCTCTTCTCCGTTGTTGCACGTATCCATCACAAATTCCTTTGACTTCGGCATCAGCCACGTCGGGTAACTCTTGGACAAAGAGAACTTATCAAAGCCGAGCCCCAACCAACCATCAGCCAGCAAGAATTTCGGTTTGTTGCCTTCTGGCAGAAGGCAAACTTGGTGGTGCATTCCGCCGAGGAAACCGTCGTTAGCTGTGCGATCACCCGTGAGCGGATTACCCGAAATGATGCGCACTTCATCTTCATTCACGCTGCCCGTCAATGACGCAATAGTGCAACCCAGCGTTGTTTTGAGGTGACACGGTGCGTCGCATTCCGACCCAGCAACAGCGACTATGCGTGTGGCGCAGTACATGCCTGTTGACAGGGTCTCCCCCAAATTTGCTACGTCTTCTGCGTGCATGGTCCAAACGACCTCGCCTTTATTGATTGGGCGTGTGTGATGAATCTGTACACCGGCGTTTCCGGTGGGGTGCGGTCCCTCGAACGTGTAGGCGTCAACGCCGTCGATACCGCTGTAGAACGATTGACCCGCCTTGGCTCCCAATTGAACATTTGCACCTCCCGCGAGCACGCGCAGTGCATTGATTCCCGTTTGGAAAGCCTCCGCTCGTCCTTCAAGAATGACTTCCATGTCCGCTGCGAGCGGTGCACTGTCGAAGCCGCTTACGTGGATGCTCCGTGGAATATCCGTCGGATTCGCAACCGTTGCAAAAGGGCGTTGTTCCAAGAAAGCGAAGAATCCACGCTCAGCTATGGCCGCTGCCAGCGCCTCGCGATCAGTCGCCGCAGGATCGATGGGCGCAAAAGCATGCTGCTCGTTTTTGCCGTCGGCCTCGACCACCACCGCAAGGATCCGACGCTTTTCACCACGGAGGACTTGCTTGATCGTTCCGCTCACCGGCGATAAGAACTTGACTTCTGGATTTTCCTTGCTGTGAAAAAGAGGCAATCCGGCTTTCACCGCAGCACCTTCTTTGACTTCAAGTTTGGGAACAATGCCCTGATAATTGGGCGGCTGTACGGCGTACAGTGGAGCGGATGATGCTTGTTCAACCTGGGTTGATGGGCGGCCTTTCAGCCGAATATCAGCTCCTTTTTTGATTCGTATAGTGCGGGTCATCACTGACGAAGGTTTACTTTTCGGGGCGCAAAGTTAGCTCTCGAGAGCGTTGCGATGGCCATTTCAGTCAAAAATCTCAAAGGATGTTTTCCAACAACTTGACCTGTACAACCTTTCGTCTTCACAAGTCCATCAGTGGCATGATTTCGACCTTCATCTGCACCGCGTTCCTTCACACTTCGTGCGGATTCGCGTTCGGCCAGGATGATCCTTATCCCATCCAACTATCTGCCGGTGCCATCCACACCGTGCAATTGCACCCAATCGGCCAGCCCACGGCCCACCCATTCATTCCGCTCGAGGGCGGGCGATTGACTTTAAGCTTCGATGATTTCTCACCGGAATACCGAACGCTCGAAGTGCGGTTGAAGCACTGTACGTTCGATTGGTACGAATCGCCCGATTTGATGCCCTCCGACTTCCTCGTGGGATTTCCCACTGTGGCCTTCGTAACTGTCGAAACGAGCTTCAATACCAAGGCCCCTTTCACGCATTATTCAACCACCTTTCCCAACGACATGGTACAGTTTACCAAAAGCGGGAATTACATCGCGGAAGTCTACGATACGTCGAATCCCGAACGGGCCCTCATCCAAGAACGCTTCGTGGTCTACGAATCCCTTGTCGATGTGGAAATGCAGGTTGGCCCCTCCTCCATCATTCGCAACAAACGCACGCATCAGGAAGTGGACTTGGCCATCCTGCACAGCTCAGACCGCTACCCGATTTACGACGCCTACGACGCATTGCAGGTGGTTTTGATGCAAAACGGCCGGTGGGAAACGTCCGTCCAAGGCATGGAACCGCAATTTGTCCGTGGAGAAGAAGTCACTTTCAACCCGACCGGGCCCGAATCATTTGCCGGTGGCAACACGTGGCGCTTTGCTGATTTAAAAAGCCTCCGGTTCGCCAGCCTCGGCATCGAACGCATTGTTGACGAGGGAACGCATTGGCACGCCTACTTGGACGAGGACGAACCGCGCACGTACGCGTTCCTCAAGGCGCAACAGGATTTAGACGGACACTTTGTAATATCCAACGAGTTGCAAGACGACGCCACCGGCAGCGACTACGTATGGACCCATTTTTCCCTTCAAGCCTTCGAGGAACGGCTACAAGAAGACATTTATATGTATGGCGCGCTGTCCAACTGGTCCTATCCAGAGAGCCACCGCATGATTTGGAACCCCGAAACCCAACATTACGAAGCGTCTCTTCTGCTGAAACAGGGTTACTACAATTACGAATACCGGGTGCGACCAGCGCTGGATCGCGGCAAATTGGATTACGAGAGTTTGCAAGCACATCCTTCCAACATTGCGGCCATTGAGGGGTCACACGCTTTGGCCGATACGCCGTACATGTGCTTTGTGTACTACTGGGATTTGAACGGTTTTGATCGCATCATCGGATTCGCGTCGGTCAAACCCAACAATTGACCGCACCGCTCGCCGTACCTTCGACCCGTGAAATCGCTCCGTATCCTTATTACGGGTGGCTCCAGCGGAATTGGAGCCGCCACTGCTGAACTGCTAGCTGCGAAAGGACACCGCATCTTTTTGATGGCGAGGAATGCCGAAGCCATGCAACGGCTTGCACACCAACTTCCCGATGGCACCATTGAATGCGCCGCAGTGGATGTACGCGATCACGAAGCCGTAAAGGCTGCTGTGGACCGCATGGTGGACGAATGGGGCGGCGTCGATGTGTGCATTCCAAATGCCGGACTCGGGATTTTCTCGCCGCTCAACGAAGCGCAGTTCGAAGATTGGAAAACCATGGTCGATGTCAACGTCACGGGAGTGCTTGCCACCCTGCACGCTGCCCTGCCATCTCTCGTTTTCAACAAAGGCCATGTCATCCAAATTGGCTCCATCGCTGCGCGCAATGTGTTTCCCAACAGCGGTGTCTATTGTGCAACGAAACACGCGGTGCTCGCCTTGAGCGAATCGCTCCGCATTGAGTTTCGGGAAGACCTCGCGGTCACCACCATCAACCCGGGTGCGGTCAACACGGCATTCATCGACCAGACCAACAACACCGACCTCCGGGAGTCATACCGTCCCCAATTTGAAGCGGGTATGGACGCCGGGTTCATTGCCGAAGCCATTGCACAGGCCATTGAATCCGCAGGCAGAGGAGTCTACAGCGAAATCACCGTTCGTCCCGACCGCCGATGAGAATCGCTTTCTTATCCAGTTCGACAGGTTGGGGTGGATTGGAACGCAACCTCATCCGGTATGCCACCTGGATGACCGAACTCGGGCACGTCGCAGAAATCAATTGCGTCAAAGGCTCGCCGCTCGAGCAAGCTGCTTCAACCACGGACCTAGACGTGAAGCTTATTTCACGGCAGCATCGGCATCTCCCATTGGCAGCAGCAAGGCGGCTGAAGCGACATCTCCAAGCGACCCAGACGGACATCATTTGGGTCCGCGACCCACGCGACTTGCCGCTGTGCAGTCTCGCGATTCGCAATAGCGGTGCCGACCTGGTATTCCATCAAGGGATGCAAATTTCGCAGCCCAAAACCAGACCATGGCATCGGGCGCGGTACAAGGGCGTTGCGCGTTGGATTGCCCCCTTGCAACACTTGCGGGATGAAGCACTGGCCAATACCCCATTAAATCCAGATCAAATCGTGGTGATTCCGCTCGCACTCGAGACCAACTGGTATTCGACTCCCAAGTCCCCCGAGGCCAAGGCGCAGTGGAACCTCCCTGCAGACGCCAAAATCGTCGGACTCTTTGGGCGCATCGACTCCTTGAAAGGCCATGACACTCTGATTCGGGCGTTGGCAGAAACCGACGAGGCTTGGCACGCATTGGTTATCGGAGAAAATACCCCCAACGCCGGCCAAGACGCCCTCACCGAATTTCAAAACCTAGCCGAATCGCTTGGGGTCGCTGACCGCGTGCATTGGCACCCGCCAACCGAAGCACTCCTCCGCGCTTATGATGCCTGTGACGCGTATGCTATGTGCAGTGTGTCCGAGACCATTGGCATGGTAACCATCGAAGCCCTTGCTCGCAAGGTCCCCGTGGTGGGAACCAACGCCGGTGGAACCCCGGAATTACTCGGACAAGGAAAGTACGGGAGCCTGTTCGAACCGGGCGATTACCACGCGCTCGCTCGAGCCTTGCAATCCATCGATGCACTGCCAGTTGCTGATGATGCACATGTCCGGCAATTCACCAAGGAACGCACCGTCAAAAGATGGTCGGAAACCCTCGCGGCAATTCGCGCTTCTGCATCGTAAATTCGCGCCTCCATGGGCGCAATTCAAGACGAGATTCAGCGGCGAAGAACTTTCGCCATCATCAGCCACCCAGATGCCGGTAAAACCACTTTGACCGAAAAGTTCTTGCTGTTCGGTGGGGCGATTCAAACGGCCGGCGCGGTGAAGAACAACAAAATCACCAAAACCGCAGCGTCGGATTTTATGGAGATTGAACGCCAACGGGGGATTTCGGTGGCAACCTCTGTCATGGCCTTCCACTACAGGGAGCGCCTTATCAACCTGCTGGACACGCCCGGTCACAAAGATTTCGCAGAAGACACGTACCGCACCCTGACCGCTGTCGACAGCGTCATCCTCGTCGTGGATTGTGTCAAAGGTGTGGAGGCGCAAACCGAACGTTTGATGGAGGTGTGCCGCATGCGCAACACGCCAGTGATCATCTTCATCAACAAGATGGACCTCGAAGGGCAAGACCCGTTCGACCTGTTGGACGAACTCGAGGAAAAGCTGCAAATCCAAGTGCGCCCCCTGAGCTGGCCTATCAGCGGAGGCCATTCCTTCAAAGGCGTGTACAGCCTTTACGAAAAACAGCTGCGTCTGTTCAATCCGGACAAAACCAAAATCGCCACGGAAGTGGTGTCCATCGCTGACATCGCCGACCCCAATTTGGATGAACTGGTGACTTCCGAGCATGCCGATCAGTTGCGCAACGACGTGGAGCTCATCGAAGGCGTTTATGAACCATGGGACGCAGCACCCTACCTCGAAGGCCAACTAGCTCCTGTGTTCTTTGGCAGCGCGGTCAACAATTTTGGCATCAAGGAGATGCTCGACACCTTCATCGACATCGCGCCTGACCCCCGACCGCGCTCAACGGACGTGCGTGAAGTTGCCCCCACAGAGCCGCAATTCACCGGATTCATTTTCAAGATCCACGCCAACATCGATCCGCGGCACCGCGATCGCATCGCCTTCATGCGCATCTGCAGCGGGAAGTTCCAGCGCAACACGTTTTACCAGCACACCCGACTCGATAAGAAGATGAAGTTCGCCAATCCGGCCACTTTCCTCGCCCAGGACAAGAACGTCGTGGATGAAGCGTGGCCCGGCGATGTGGTCGGCCTGTACGACACGGGCACCTTCAAAATTGGCGATACGCTCACCGAAGGGGAAGACATGGTCTTTCGTGGCATCCCCAGTTTCTCTCCCGAAATTTTCAAGGAACTGGTCAACAAGGATCCGATGAAGAGCAAGCAGCTGGAAAAGGGCATCCAGCAATTGACCGACGAAGGTGTCGCCCAACTGTTCATTCGGTCGCTCGGTAACCGCAAAATTGTGGGCACCGTAGGTGAGCTTCAGTTTGAAGTCATTCAATACCGCTTAGAACACGAGTATGGGGCCAAATGCGAATTCCAGGCTAAGCCATACTACAAAGCGTGTTGGATCGTTAGTGACAACGAAGGGAAGCTGGATGAATTTAAACGCATCAAAGGAACAGACATGGTAACCGACAAGGATGGCAATGACGTCTTCCTCGCGCCGTCGAAATTCTTGCTCGATATGGAAATTGCGAATTACCCCGAATTGGAATTTCACTTTACTTCTGAATTCAAAACTGCGCAGGCATCGTAATTTGCTCCTCATGAAGTGGTTCACCGCCATCGGCCTCCTACTTACCTCCGTAATGCACGTCACGGCTCAAGACAGCACGGATGTTGTTCCGGCTGTTGATGTGGTTCAAATCAGCGGCATGGTGGTGACCGGTGACTCCCTCGCCCCGTTGGCCTATGCCACAGTTTTTCGGTCGCGGGACCTGCGCGGGACCATGACCGACGTAAATGGATTTTTTAGCATCCCGGCATTAGCAGGTGACACCATCACTGTATCATCCGTCGGATACCTCACCCAAGCCTTTGCCGTCCCGACCGATTTGGAGTTGCCGCGCATGAACGTCGTACAGCCATTGGGACGGGATACGGTGGCCCTCGAGGAAGCGTTTATTTATCCCTGGCCCACGCGCGAACGGTTTCGTGAGGAGTTCTTGCAACTTCAACTCTCGCCGGATGCCTACATGGTCGGCCAAGAGCGGTTGGACCCGGCGGCACTGTATGACAGGCTTATGGAGGTGGGACGCGATGGCGGCGAAGTGTACAGCTACACTGTGCAACAACAAGCACAACAGAATTACTACGCTGGACAATTGCCGCCGATCAACGTGTTCAACCCGGTCGCTTGGGCAAAATTCATTGAAGCGGTGCGAAACGGTTCCCTGAAGCGATGATGTGCATGGGGCATCGGGAGCTTCTTCACTTGGCATGGATCATTCTCCTTGGCTGGGTCATCGCACCGGGCTTGCACGCACAGGTAGAAACCATTACCATCCAAGGGACCATTACCAACGCACGAGGAGCCGCCCTGCCCGGTGCAACGGTCATCCCCTTGGAGCAGCAACGTGCAGCAGTCGTTACGGACAACAGCGGTTCGTATACATTGGAACTTCGCCAAGGCACCGCTTGGACTTTGCGCTTCGGTTTTGTCGGATACAAATCTCAAGAGCGTACCGTGCCGGCCTCAGCCGCTGGCGTCCAACGCATTGATGTGCGGTTGGCCGCTGGGGTCGCCCTCAATGCCTCAGAAGTGGTCGCCGATGGAGAACGCACCAAACCCGTGCAGCGCATCAACCCAAAAATCGCAGCACGCATCCCCTCCCCGCGCGGCACCATTGAAGACCTGCTCATTCAAGCTCCGGTCAATTTCAACAGCGAATTGTCAAGTGGGTATAACGTTCGAGGCGGCAGTTTCGACGAGAATCTTGTCTACGTCAATGACATCGAAGTGTACCGTCCGTTTCTCGTTCGTTCCGGTCAACAGGAAGGCCTCTCTTTCCCCAACCCCGACATGGTGGAGTCCATTTCGTTTTCAGCCGGCGGGTTTGAAGCAAAATACGGAGACAAAATGAGCTCGGTGCTGGACATCCGTTACCGCAAGCCGAATGCCTCCAAGACTCGAATCACAGCGAGCATGCTCGGGGCACAACTCCAACAAGACTGGGCCACCGCTGCCGGACCCGACGGGCACAAAAAATTCACATTGAACACAGGAATCCGATACCGGGACAATTCTTATGTTCTTGGCACCCTCGATGAAGGGGGAGAGTACCAACCTCGCTACGTCGATGTTCAAGGCTATGCGACCTGGGATCCCGATGGTTACGGTCCATGGGAATTTGAAGCCCTCGGCATTTATGGCCAAAACCAATACCGCTTTTTACCGGTACGTCGTGAATCGAACGTGGGCAACATCAACGAGGCCCTCCGCCTCACCATCTACTTCGATGGCCAAGAAAAGACGGCATACCAGACGGGCTTCGGGGCCTTCGGAGCGAACTACAAAACCGAGAACCACCGCATCCGTTGGATTACGTCCGCCTTCCAAACAGCGGAGTCCGAAACCTTTGATATTCTTGGCGCCTATTGGCTTGACGAACTGGAACGCGACCTCGGTTCTGATGAACTCGGTGAAGCTGCAGTCAACCGCGGCGTCGGCGCCTTTTTGAATCATGCCCGGAACCGCCTGTACGCTTCAGTCATTAGCAGCGCCCTCAAAGGATCGACCGCGTGGGGACAGGACAAGGGCTTCTTGGAATGGGGAGTCAAATGGCAAGCCGAAAGCATCGAGGACCACCTCTCCGAATGGTCGCTCGTGGACTCTGCCGGGTTCATCACCCCCCACCCCCAAGACAGCATAGGCTATACCGACGAGGGTCCTGACCAGGTCATTGAACTCGATGATGTCATCCGTGCGACCAACCGGGTCGAAACCCAACGGGTTCAGGCGTACGTCCAAAACGCTTGGCGCTGGACAGATGTACGTCAAGGCGAATGGGAAGTCAATGCCGGGCTGCGCGGTCATCTCTGGGCACCAGCGTTCAGCGATACGGTTTACACCTCGTTGGTCGGCGGACCCCGCGGCCACGTGAGCTACACACCAAAAGAGCAACAGGGCAAGCCATCGACCGTTTACAACTTCTCAGCTGGCGTGTACTGGCAGCCACCGTTTTACCGCGAAATGCGCCGCTTCGACGGCACTGTAAACGCCGCAGTCAAGGCGCAACGGGCCACCCATTTCGTGCTGGGCATGGACCGTGTTTTTGAGATGTATGGTCGCCCGTTCAAAATGGTGGGTGAACTCTATTACAAGGACCTCGACTTTTTGATTCCATACGAAATCGAAAATGTTCGCCAGCGCTACTACGCACGCAACAACAGCTCTGGCTATGCTGCTGGAGCTGATTTCATGCTTAATGGAGAATTCATCGATGGCATCCAAAGTTGGTTCAGGATGTCCGTCATGAAAACCGAGGAGGACCTCAACGACGATGACTACTGGCAGTTCTACAACAGCCAAGGTGAACCTATCATTCTAGGCTACACCTTGGACAACACGCCGGTGGACAGCGCATTGATCGTACCCGGATTCATTCCCCGCCAGACCGACCAACGGTTCAATATGAGCCTGTTGTTCCAAGATGAAATGCCTCGAAACGATGCCTACAAAGTGTTGGTCAGCCTGTATTTTGGGACAGGCCTCCCCTTCGGACCGCCCTCGTTCGAACGTTACAAAGACATTCTGCGAACACCGACCTACCGCCGTGTGGACATTGGATTTTCCCGCGAACTTTTCATGGACGAAGAGGAGTCGGACCGCAATGGATTCGTTTCCCTTGAGATTTTCAATATTCTCGGAATCCGAAATACCATCAACCACACGTGGATTGAGGATGTGAACGGCAGGCAGTACGCCATCCCGAATTACCTGACCAATCGACGTGTGAATTTAAAATTCGGATTGAACTTCTAACTTTGCTAGATGCCGAGGAGATCTTTCCATGCCCCGTGCCTTTTGGGTCTCCTCTTGCTGAGTTGGACGTTCTCCAAAGGAGAACTGGCTGCGCAGTCGTACTTCTTGAATGGCACCGCACAATCGCTTGGCGGAGACTGCTACCAATTGACCACGACGCAAGGCAACCAGAATGGTACCGTCTGGTATTCGGAACTCATCGACCTGTCGCAGCCGTTTGATTTGAATTTTACCATGAACTTCGGCACGTTCGATGGGACCGGGGCCGACGGTATGGTATTCGTGCTGCAGGATGTAGGGACGGATGCACTTGGGCAAACCGGTGGTGCACTGGGATTCAGTGGCTTCAACCCGAGTTTCGGCATAGAGTTCGACACGTGGCAAAACGGCCAATACGGCGACCTCATCCAAGACCACATCGGCTTCGTTTCTGACGGCACCGTGAATCACGCCCCGCCGAACGGTCTCGGCGGTCCGGTCACAGCCAACGTGAACGGCGGAAACATAGAAGACGGAGAAGACCACCCGGTTCGCATTACGTGGGACCCCAACACGCAAATCATCGCTGTCTACTTCGACTGCGAATTGCGCTTGGCCAATCAAGTGGATCTAGTCAACGCCATTTTCTCCGGGCAAGAATTTGTCTATTGGGGCTTCACGGGGTCGACCGGTGGTTCGTTCAACAACCAAAGCGTCTGCTTGGCTCCCAACATCATTGCCACCGGTCCTGAGGCGTGGATCTGTCCCGGCGGTTCGGTCGAGCTGAACGTCATCGGTGCGCCCAATAGCGACTACCTCTGGGAGCCTGCGACATTTTTATCCGATTCAACCGGGGCTACCGTTACGTGCACTCCAGATTCCAGCATGACCTATGTGGTCACGTACGAAGGGTTCTGCGAGGCACAAATCAGCGATACCATCCAGGTTGAGGTGGAAGAATTGGAAGGAGCTGCCATCGCCAACCCAACGACCGTGCTCACCTGCTTGGTTGAATCGATTGAATTGGAAGGGTCATGTAATTTCCCGAATGGCATTGATTTCGTGTGGGAAACGGAGAACGGGAACATTGCCAATGTGCTCGGTCCCAACGCCACCGTCGACGCTACTGGGATTTACACGCTCAGCCTTAGCAACGCCGATGGTAGCTGCACCGACAATGTGCAACTCGAGGTCACAGCGGACTTCGAAACGTTCGACAATGTGCTTTCGGCAAGTGCCGAGGCATTCACCTGTGTGGTGGATTCCATTGTACTGAATGCGGAGGCGGAGGCGAGCGCCGAATTCCAATGGTCCGGTCCCACTGGCGCGGAATTCGAGTGGGTCCAAGCGCCTTTTTCCATTCTCGTCGAAACCCCTGGAACTTGGGAACTCACAACGACCAATCCCTCCAACGGCTGTCCTAGCACTTCGGTCATCGAACTCGGCAGTGATTTCACCCTTCCTGAAGTCTTCGCCGGGAATGCTGATACTTTGACCTGCGCCGCTCCCACTGCGGTGGTAGAGGGAGTAAGCATTGGTCCTGATGGGTATTCGTCGTTGTTGGAATGGAGCTGGGACAGCGGAGCCATGAACCCCTTCTTGCCGTGGTCACCAGAAGCTCCGCAGGTCCTGTTGCCAGGAACCTACTACCTCACAGTGACGTTTGAAGAGAACGGCTGCATCAGCACCGATTCGTTGGTGGTATACCAAGATCCTGAAGCCACGGTGGATGCCTCTTCCGCTCAACTGCCCAATGTCATCACCCCCAACAAAGACGGCATGAACGAACGGCTCACGCTCTACCTCGCCGATGATCCGGGGTTTCCCCTCTTGTCCATCGTCGAACGCTACGATCTCGTGATATTCAACCGTTGGGGAGGCGAGGTCTTTCGGACCACAGGCGCCCCGGTCGAATGGGACGGACGCATCCAGAATGAGCCGGTTGCAGAGGGCACCTACTACTACCGCCTGAACTACCTCATCGTTTGCGGTGAAGAGCAACGAGGTGAATTGTTCGGTGCGTTTGAAGTGTTGCGTTGAGCAGAGGCTAGCTCCGCTCGTTTTTCAACTCGCTCAGTGCACCTTTGAATTCCGCCTCGGAGAGAATGGGGATTTGTTTCTCCACACAGGTCGCGTACTTCGACGCCCCCATTTTGGCATCTGCGACCAAGAAATCGACTCCTCCCTTGATGTAGCGCTTGTACAGGAGACCCTTTTTCATCCCCGCTTCACGGAGCTTGGATTTCGATGAATGATCGAACCCGCTGAGGATAAACCGTTGACCCGGCTCCATCTGCGCCAGCGGTGCTGTGGGTTTCCACGCTACTAACTCGTGGGAATAATCCGCTCGAATGCGCGAACCGGTGGGCTTGACTGCAATCTTGATTGGGCTGTGGTAGCGGGGGATGCGGTGCATGGTCAAACGGTTGGCATTCACCAATCCGTCCCATTCCACAATTTCCTGCTCCTTCGACACCTCCTCAACAATGGCCGCACAGATGCGGGCGTCGCTCTCGGGGTTGTGGTGGTCGAGTTTCCAATTGAAGTGTCGCGCTACGTGCTTGATGCCGTGCTTGGGCAACTCGGTCCACTGGCCTTTGGCCAATTCAAATGTGCAGTAAAAAACCGGCCCCAAAGCCGCATCCAAGCCGTGGAATGAAAAGGCGTGCCCTAGGTGCTTGCATTCCACCACCCCAGCATTGTGGGCCACCACAGGCGCATCGCCAATCATGCGCTCCACATCTCTCCACACCGTTGGAAAGTCGGGCGCCTTCAATGCATCCTTCAATCCGTAGTCAAAGTTCCAGCGTTGCCAATCGCCGAATGACTCCACCACAGGGCGGACCAATGAACGAAACCGCCCCACTTCTTCGCCATTGTCCATGACAACCAAGCCGACCTCACAGATGTTGCCAGTGTCGCTTGTGGCGCATTCCAAATCCAACGCGGCATACCTCATTCTTTCTCGTTTTCCAATTTGCTCATCAGCTCTTCATACTCCCACACGGTGACCCCTAGATCTTGCGCTTTGGTCAACTTGGATCCAGCTTTCTCGCCGGCCACCAAAACGCTGGTCTTTTTGCTCACGGAACCGCTCACTTTTCCGCCATTGGCGCGAATCAGGTCGGCCAATTCTTCCCGTGGAACAGGATGCGTTCCCGTAATTACGAACGTTTTACCGGTGAACATATCCCCTCCCGTTGTGGAAGGAGCCGAGGCATCAAGTTCAAGTTTTATCCCGGCCTCCCGCAATGCCTGAAGCACTTCAAGGGCGTGGGGGTCGCGGAAGAATGCATTGACGCTACGTGCAATCTCGCCGCCCACACCGTGAATGGCACTGACAGCCTCCTCATCGGCTTGGGCCAAGGTGTCGATGTTCTTGAAATGATTCGCCAGCAGGATGGCTGTCTCTGTGCCAACATGCCGAATACCAATGGCATAAAGGACCTTATCAAATGGCTGGCCAATGGAGGCTTTAATGGCCTCCAATAACTTTTCCAACTCCTTTTGACCCAACCGCTGGCGGGTGCGCTCCGTGAGCCGATGCAAAAAGGACAGCAAGTGTTCCCAGTCACTTTGGTCCATGCCCCAACCCTCACGGTCCCAGGCCAGCGCCTGTTGGCCCACAATCAATTCGTCCGCATGTTCCATTTGGCCGGCCTTCTCCAGAATGTCCACCGCCATGGGCACAGAAGGTCCGATGGCCATTTCCAGGAATGACTGCCACTCCGCTGAGGGCTCAGGCAAGGGTTCAAACGCTGCGACCGTCCCTTGTTCCAACGCATCCTGCACGGCTTTTTTGGAGACCGGTGTAGCGCTGACGCTAGGGCGCTCTCCTTTCTTATTTCGGTACCGCCAAAGCGCCAAGGCATGCACACGCTGGGCGTACAGGTCTTGGTCGTTGGTTAAGGCGGTCATCTTGTACAGGACGGTCGATTCGCGCCAGGCCTCCGTTCCACGGGCACTCAGGGCGAACAGATCACCGGCGTGCCGAATCCCGCCCTTTTGGACCAACAGCTCGATGATTTCGGGTCCCAAGCCGTCGATATTCATCGCCTTTCGGCTCACAAAATGTTCGATGCGCCCGAGCACTTGTGGCGGACAAGTCGTTTCATTTGGGCAGTAATGTTTGGCTTCGCCCTCCTGCCGAATCAACGCCGTGCCACATTCTGGACAGTCCGTGATGTAGACCAGAGGATCTGAAGAAGCGTCCCGCGCTTCCACGTTTACCCCTACCACTTTTGGGATAATCTCACCGCCCTTTTCAACCAACACCTCATCCCCAACACGGATGTCCATGGCCGCAATTTGATCGGCATTGTGCAAGGACGCTCGTTTGACCGTCGTACCGGCGATCAAGACGGGTTCGAGTTCGGCTACCGGTGTGATGGCTCCCGTTCGCCCCACTTGGTAGGTCACGGCGTTCAGTCGCGTCGCTTGCTGCTCCGATTCAAACTTGTAGGCAATGGCCCAGCGGGGGCTTTTGGCTGTCATGCCCAATTCAGCTTGTTGGCTGTACGCATTGACCTTGATGACGATTCCGTCAATGGCAAAAGGAAGTGTATGACGCGCGGCATCCCAATGCGCAATAAAGTCCATGATGCCATCAATCGAGGTGGCTACTTCGACCATGCGCATCGCGGTCGATGGCGTTGGAAATCCCCACGCGTGGGCTAATTGGATGGACGCCATGTGGCTCACGATGGAAGCATTGGCCGTGACCACGCTGTAGAGCATGCAATCGAGCGGGCGGCTAGCTACGACTCTGCTGTCCTGGCTTTTGAGCGTTCCTGCTGCGGTATTTCGCGGATTGGCAAATGTGGGTTTGTTCGCCGCCACTTGGGCTGCATTTAACGCTTCAAACCCAGCCCACGGGAAGAAAATCTCTCCCCGAATCTCAAGGTTTTCCGGAGCCGAATCACTCAGTTCCAGCGGTATGCTTTTGACGGTTCTGACATTCGCCGTGATGTCTTCCCCCACCGATCCATCACCGCGCGTTAACGCCCGCTGAAGCTTACCGTTCTCGTACTGCAACGCAATAGCCACGCCATCGTATTTCAGCTCCATGACAAATTGTACGTCCTCACCTTCGAGGATTTTATCCGCTCGGTCCGCCCAATCGGCAATATCCTCGGCATTGTAAGAATTCGTCAAGGACAGCATGGGGGCACTATGCGGGACTTTCTCAAACCGGTCGGTGATGTCACCGCCCACGCGCTGTGAGGGGGAATTGGAATCTGCCCATTCTGGATGCTGTGCCTCAGCCTTCAGCAGGCACTCCAGCAAACGGTCAAAATGACGATCGGAAACGGTGGGCTGCGCCTCTACGTAATACCGCCGGTTGTGCGCATGCAGCTCCTTGCGCAGTTGCTCTAATTGCGCGTGTGTACTCGGCAGCTGATCGGGGTCCCAACTCATGCCTCTAAGGTAAAAACACCCTCTGCAAAGGCCACTTCAAAATGCGGGCAATCAGCCTATTTAATCCACAATCAACTCGGAAAACCCAACCCAAAGTGTACACCACATGCGTCCACTCCGTATTTACTTTGGAACATGCAATACGCCACGGCCCGACATTCCTATTTGTTGCTGATTGCAGCGGGCATCACGGGGTGCTCGAGCTTGAACAATTCCACCTCGACACAAGTGGCAATCGACCCAGCAAACGGTTCAAATGTGCGCATCCTAAAAGACGCTTGGAACTGGGACGAAGGCTTTCACTATGCCCACCAAGGTGACGGCATGGCGTTGATCCGATTGGACAATAACGAACCCGTTCATTTGATTCGCCTCGAACAACCCGGAGCTTACCCGGTGGTCCACCCCTTGTTTCCTGAGGTGCGCAATCCCTTCAAGGCACTGGACATTGGAGGAGCATTGGCTTGTACCGCGGGCGGAGCCGTCCTGATGTCTTCTGACCAGCCCAATGGCGTCGCCTGGGGTGCTTTTGCAGGAGCGGTAGCCAACGGTATTGGCCTGTTGAGCAAACCGAGAAAGGTGTACGAACGCGGCTATTACTTCGAGGAACTCGAACCGCTGCCTGCCGGCAACCCAAGCAACCCCGCACTTCATATCGAAGGATTTCACATGCGGATTCCCGAAGGCCAGCACTCGTGGCATTATTTCCAAAACATGGAACGCTACCACGACAACCGAGTGGAATTTGTAAGTGCCTCTGATGAGTCCATCGAAATTGAATACTCCAACCTCGACGAAGAACTGAATTCGATTTTGGTTGCGCAAGAATTTCAACCCCTCCCGGATGAGGGCATGTTCCAGCGGGGAGCGGCCATTGAAATAACCGGCCAATTGACCGGGGTGCGCGAACACCGGGTGCAAAACATCGTCCGGTATGAATTGGAGACGGCCTGGTGGCTGCACAATGCGTTTGGCCTAGCGAGCGATACCGCCCATGTGATCACCTCCTCGAATTGGGCCTTGTACAATTTTTCCAATCCCGGGTTTGACCGCGATTTGATTTCAGAAGCTGTGGTGCAGGCTATGTTCCAATCATTGGATTCGAAAGCATTCAAAGGCAAGCTCAATCGCATTGAAAGCCTCGAGTCCGAATGGACAAAAGAATGGGACCCAATCGCATTATCCGCTGCTGGGGCCCCGGCCGGCAAGATCAGCTCCGCCCTGCAATCGGTCGTGACCGTTGAAGCCAGCGATGGACATGGAAGTGGATGTATCGTCAGTGAGGACGGCTACATCGTGACCAATTACCACGTCATTGCAGACGGCGCCCCTTCCTACTCCGTTCATTTTCAGGATGGAGAAAAACGAACAGCGCGCGTAGTACGATACCATCCCGTCCACGACTTGGCGCTGCTGAAGGTCGAGGCAAAGGGATTGCCCCCCTTCCACTTGAACCTATCAGAAACGATTGACGTAGGTGAGGCCGCTTACGCACTGGGAACGCCTTACGCGATTGATCTCGGGGCGTCCGTGACAAAGGGAATCATTTCCGGCAAACGAAAGGACGCACACCGAACCTTGATTCAGACCGATGTGAGCATAAGTCCCGGCAACAGCGGTGGAGCGTTGATTGACGAGAGCGGAACCCTCATCGGGATTGTCAACGAAAAAGTGCTTGGGATGGGCGTCGAAGGCATCGGTTTTGCCATCCCCACCCACGTCATTCCAGACGCGTTGAAGCTCGAATTCAAAAAGTGATTTTTAACGGCGCGCAACGACCATCCGCCAATTGCCCTGGAGGTCTTGCAATCGCTCCTTCTCCGACCAATTAGGGGGAATCAGGTCCACCACCTGCTCCGTTGCATCGCGGTGGCATTCAAAAGCCAGTAGGCCGCCAGCCACTAACCAATCTTCATGGTGACACCCGTCAATGATGCGCCTGTAGAACAGCAGCGGATCGTCATCCTCAACGAAGAGCGCTGAGGGAGGTTCCCAATCCAATACAGTTGGCAACATGCTCGACCGGTCCCCTCTTGGGATGTAAGGAGGATTGGACAAAATGACATCAAAGGGCGCTGAGAAGATGCCACCTGGCGGCTGCGGCTGAAGGATATCTATGCGATGGAAATCAGCCACACAACCCAACCGCTCGGCATTCGCCGTGGCCAATTCCAGTGCTTCTGCTTGAACATCAAGGCCATGCACCTCGTCGCTCGGTCGATGTGATTTCCAGGCAATAGGCAAAATCCCGCTGCCCGTGCCGATGTCCAGCACCCGAAGTGGGGCGTCGCCTATATCCTCTTTCACCCGGCTAAGCGCTACCATCAACAATTCTTCGGTTTCCGGACGTGGAATCAGCGCGCGACGGTCGCAGAGATAGGTCAATCCGGCAAACGAAGTTTCGCCCAGGGCATACTGAATCGGTTCGCCGCTCTTCAATCGATCCGCCAACAGGGCGAGGCGTTCGAGGTCAGATTCCGATGCCCGCCACGGAACCGTGATGCGCTCCATTCGCGACATGCCACTCACGCAGTCGAATGCACGGCGGATGACGGATTCGGACTCACGACCGTCGTCCATGCTGGACCGCTGCGCAAACCAGGAGCGAACGGTGCTCAATTCATTGTTCACCGGCCACGGTCCAGTGCCTCGAGGTACATCTTGGTTCGGCATCAACTTCCGAAGGCGTGGCTGCCGATCAGCAGGCTCGCTGTGGCCGCATTGGTCGCCAGTGGAATGTCGTGGACATCGCATTGCCTCAATAGCATGTTGATGTCAGGTTCATGTGGATGCTTGCCCATAGGATCCCGGAAAAAGATGACTGCGTGAACAGCCCCTTCGGTAATGCGCGCTGCAATCTGGGCATCACCGCCGAGGGGACCGCTGGCCAATCGCTCAATCGCGACTCCGAGTTCGGCAATTCTTCCTCCGGTCGTACCCGTCCCGACGAGTGCAAAGCGCTCAAACCAGGCCTGATTGGCCCGAACAAATTCGACCAACGCATCCTTTTTGCCATCGTGGGCAATCAGCGCTATGGTTTGGGTTTGGCTCATTCTGTGCGGGTGCGGGTCCAGACGGCAGCAGCATGGGCTGGGACCACCACTTCAGCTGCTGGAGCAAAGTCACCCCAAGCCACAGCATAACTACCGTCCAAGCCCAACGCCATGGTCACCGCTTCATCGCCGAAATTCACAGCCACTACGACATCATTAACCCTTGACGTTCGCTTCCAAGCCATCGCCACGTGGGAGTCGATTGCATAGAATTCAGGTTGCCCGCCGTGCTTACCGTTCCATAGCGCTTGGTTCTCATGGTTCATCGCATTGATGGTTTGATACAGATCCGTTTTGCCGTAATCGCCCCATTGAACGGTGTCCTTTTCAAAGAAGCGGAGCCGCTTGGTCATTCCGGCTTCCTGACCCGAGTACACCAGCGGCATACCCATCAAAGTGCCTGAGAGGACGGCCATGGCATCTCCATTGGCACCCAATCGCTCTTCAATGGTTCCGTTCCAAGAATTTTCATCGTGGTTGGTCACAAACATCATGCGGTAGGCATCTACCCCGAATCGCTCGGTTTGTCGTGGAACGGCTTGAATCAATGAATCAACGGACCATTCGCCTTTGCCAACTTGGTTCATAATGTGGTGCATTTCCCAGCCGTAGGACATGTCAAACGCGCGATCGTGGTGTTCCGGCACTTCGGCCTCCGCCAACATGAACACTTCGGGATTCACCTCTTCCAACTGGCGTCGTGCCTTTTCCCAGAAATCGGTAGGAACCTTTCCAGCCACATCGCAACGGTATCCGTCAATTCCAAATTCGCGCACCCAGTATTCTAGTGCGTCGGCCATTGCATCGTACAATCCTGATTCCCGTCCGTTTTCCCAGTCGAGCTGGGTCACGTCCCACCAATCTGTGCCCGAAGGCGGTTGCAAGTTGCCTGCTTCATCGAGCAAAAAATACTCCAGATGCGACTCGGTCCAATCGCTATCAAATGCCGTGTGGTTGGCTACCCAATCGATGATCACCTTCATCTCCAAAGCATGAGCTGCCTTGGTTAATGCGAGAAGATCCGCTTCAGTACCAAAGTCAGGGTTGATTTTGTAGTAATCCTGCACACTGTAAGGGCTGCCCAAGCTCGAAGAGCCGGGCTGCACCATGTAATTGTTCTTGTTTTCACCACCCTTGCGGTTGACTTCCCCAATGGGATGGATGGGCATGAGCCACAAAATGTCCACACCGAGGTCTTTCAAGCGAGGCAAGTCTTGTGCAAATGCATTGAAGGTCCCTTCCGCCGTGTGCTGCCGTACGTTTACTTCATAGATGGTCGCATTGGCCGACCAAGCAGGATGCGAAAGTTCATCGGACTTCAGTCCTTGCCCCAACGCTTGGGCGTCAGTCGTTGAAGCTGGCGAGGATCCTGCTCCACAGCTTGTCAAGAGCAGCGCGAACACACCAAACGTGCTGAGCAATGAGTTCTTGGTATTCATATCAAAAAAGAGTCGGTTGTATGCCTCCGCTTTTCGATGGTGACTCAGCGTCATCGTCTGCAGCGGATGTTGATGATTTGGGTTCCGTTGATTGCACGGTGCGGTTTGCATTGGGTTGTTCCAACCCAGCAGCATCTGCAGGCTCCGCTTCAATCGAGGAATCTTTTGGCGCAGTCGGTGCCTCCACGTTGGGAGAGAATTCGGCCTTCCAAGCGACTTGGGCTTGGGCTTCCTTTTCGTCGTCCAACGGCTCAAGCTGCACGTCCGTGACGGGGAGGGTGCTGAGTTTATTCCCCAACGCTCGAATGCCTTTGATGGCAATAAAATCAGAGGCGTCGAACACCTCATCCTCCCGATCCCTCGTCTCCTTGAACCGGCGATTGTAGCGAATGCGTACAAGCGGATGGTGGGCAGTGGACACCACCCCAAGCCGAGAGTTTTCGTGGTCGCCAATGAAGGAGAAGGCTTTAAGAACGAGATCTGGGTGGAACCGTTTGACGTACCAGTCTTCTTTTTCACCCTCGTAATAAACCACCGAAACAGGTCGCTGCGGATGCCACTTTTCCAAATGAATCATCTTGTCATCAAACCGCGTGTTCAAGTCAAAACCGGTGAATGCGTACTCACCCGATGACAAAAAGACCACAATGCGATCGTCGGCCATGAATTCGCCCAACAAGCGCCCCCGGCCCTCCGCGTTGAGCGTACGAACGGTTTCATCGTACCAAACTTTGCGCGCACCGAGCGTCGACACGCCCTCCTCGCTCATTTCAATTTTGCGGATGGCGTTTTTGGATACCAAGTTTCCCCCGGCTCCTCGGCCGCGAATGGCCAATTCGGAGAAGTCAACATCTAGCTTCAGCTTCTTCAGCCGCGCATTGGCCCGCAAGAACACCGTCACAATTTCGGCTTCTCCATTGGGATTGGCCGTGAAGTACAAAAGGCGCGACTTGGGCGTGCCTTTGGTGATGGCGTATTCTCGGTCGCGCGTAATCGCCGGCACGTTGAATCGCTTCATCATGCTGCGTCCGGTAGCCCCATCGAGGTAAATGCAATTGTACACCGTGCGCTCATCCCCCCGTTTCCAGACGGCGACGTGAATGATGTCCTTCCCGAAGAAGGCCTTCTGACTGACCTTGCTCACCTGCATAATTCCGTCCTTTCGGACCACGATGATGTCATCGATGTCGCTGCACTCTCCGACCAGTTCACCCTCGCCACGCTTTAGTCCATACCCTATAAACCCTTCCTCCTTCTGGGCGTATAGCTTGACGTTGGCCACCGCCACTGCCGAACGTGAGATGGATTCAAACGAACGCAGTTCTGTCTTGCGCTCTCGGCCCGCTCCGTATTTCTTTTTGAGCATTCGGAACCACTCGATGGCGTAATCGGTGAGGTGTTCCAGGTGGTGCTTGACCTGATCAATGTCACCTTCCAACCCTTCAATCAAACGGTCCGCTTTGAAGGCGTCAAACTTGGAAATCCGTTTGATGCGGATTTCAGTCAACCGCGTCACATCCTCATCGGTGACCGCGCGCAGCAGGTGCTTGGTGTGCGGCTTGAGTCCTTTGTGGATGGCGGCCAGGATATCTTCCCAGGTCTCGCACTCCTCGATGTCCCGGTAGATGCGGTTCTTAATGAAAATTTTCTCCAATGACGCGAAATGCCACTTCTCCTGCAGCTCGCCCAATTCAATCTCCAACTCCAACTTGAGCAGGCCCTTCGTCCGTTCGGTCGAAATCTTGAGCAGCTCTTTGACCCCGAGGAATTGCGGTTTGTCGTTGAGGATGACCGTGGAGTTCGGTGAGATGGACACCTCGCAATCGGTAAAGGCGAACAGCGCGCCGATCATCTTGTCGGGGCTGACGTTGTTCGCGAGGTGAATGACAATCTCGACTTCACTCGCGGTGTTGTCCTCCACCCGCTTCACTTTGATCTTGCCCTTGTCGTTGGCCTTCAAAATGCTCTCAATGAGCGAACTCGTGGTGACACCAAATGGCAACTCGCGGATGACGAGCGTTTTGTTGTCAGCCTTTTCGATGCGGCCGCGCACGCGGACCTTACCGCCGCGCAATCCGTCGTTGTAATTCTCCACGTCGGCCGTCCCGCCGGTCGGGAAGTCCGGGTACAAGGTGAAGCCTTTGCCCTGCAGGGTGGCGACGCTCGCGTCAATGAGCTCGACGAAGTTGTGCGGGAGCGTTTTGCACGCCAAACCCACGGCGATTCCTTCCACCCCGGATGCCAGCAACAGCGGGAACTTAACAGGCAATGTCTCTGGCTCCTTGTTGCGGCCGTCGTAGCTCTGCAACCACGTCGTCGTCTTCGGGTTGAAGAGGATCTCTCTGCCTAGTTTGCTCAGGCGTACCTCGATGTACCGAGGAGCGGCCGCCCGATCTCCGGTAAAGATGTTCCCCCAGTTTCCTTGGCAGTCCAGCAACAAGTCCTTCTGTCCGATTTGCACCATGGCATCGCCGATGGAAGCATCCCCGTGCGGGTGGTACTTCATCGTGTTGCCGATGACATTGGCGACTTTGTGGAATCGCCCATCGTCCAATTCGTCGAGGCTGTGAAGGATGCGGCGCTGCACCGGTTTCAAGCCGTCATCTTGGTGGGGGACAGCCCGTTCGAGGATCACGTACGAGGCGTAGTCCAAGAAGTAATTGTTGTACATCCCGGCGACCTGAATGACCCGTTCCAGCGCCTCTCCTGCGCCTTCATCTTCCGGGGCGTTGCCCTCCTCGTTCTCAGGGCCTACCGGTGGCAATTCTTCCTCGCTCATTCTTCAACCAAATCTTTTTCAACCCGCAGGTTTTCGATGATAAAACTTTGACGATCAGGCGTGTTCTTGCCCATAAAGAAGGTCATCATTTCGGTGATGCGGCTCTCCTTGCCAATGACTACCGGATCGAGGCGAATGTCATCCCCGATGAAGTACCGGAATTCGTCCGGGCTGATCTCACCCAAGCCTTTGAAACGGGTAATTTCAGCCTTAGCACCCAGTGCCTTCAGTGCCTCTTGCTTCTCGGTTTCGCTGTAACAGTAACGCGTCTCTTTCTTGTTTCGCACCCGGAACAATGGCGTCTGCAGCACATACAGGTGTCCGCGTTTGACCAAATCAGGGAAGAACTGCAAAAAGAATGTGATCAACAGCAATCGAATGTGCATACCGTCGACATCGGCATCCGTAGCGATGACCACGTTGTTGTAGCGGAGGTTTTCAAGGCCGTCCTCGATGTTCAGGGCAGCCTGCAGCAAATTGAACTCCTCGTTCTCGTAGACCACTTTTTTGGTCAATCCAAAAGAGTTGAGGGGCTTCCCTTTCAAGCTAAACACCGCCTGGGTCAACACGTCACGCGCTTTGGTGATCGAACCAGAGGCCGAATCGCCCTCCGTAATGAACAGCGTAGTCTCTTCGTTGCGGTCTTTTTTGTCACCCAAGTGGATGCGGCAGTCGCGAAGCTTTTTGTTGTGAACACTCGACTTCTTCGCCCGTTCGCGCGCTAATTTCTTGATGCCCGCCAAGTCCTTGCGCTCTCGTTCGCTTTGCAAAATGCGCGCTTGGAGCAATTGTGCAGACTCGGGATTCCGGTGCAGGAAGTTGTCCAATTCCCGCTTCAGGAAATCGTAAACGAAGCTCTTGAGGGTGGGTTGTCCCGGTCCCATTTCAGCGCTGCCGAGCTTGGTTTTGGTCTGCGACTCAAAAACCGGCTCTTCTACTTTGACTGAAATCGCCGCCGAGATGCCTCCGCGGATGTCAGCAGCATCGTAATCCTTTCCGAAGAAATCGCGCACAACGCGAACGTAGGCCTCCCGGAAAGCGGACTGATGAGTACCGCCTTGCGGTGTGAACTGGCCGTTGACAAAGCTCTGGTAATCCTCCCCGTACGCATCCGTGTGCGTAACGGCCACTTCAATGTCTTCACTCACAAGGTGGACGATGGGATAACGGGGATCTTTCTCCAGGTCATTGGTCAACAAGTCCTTCAGTCCATTCTCAGACTTGAATTTCTCGCCGTTCAAGTACAACGCGAGGGTGGTGTTCAGGTAAGCGTAATTCCACAGCAAGCGCTCTACATGTTCCATGCGGTAGCTGTACGCCTTGAACATTTCCCGATCGGGACGGAACGCAATCATGGTTCCGTTGCGCTCTTCTGTTTTGCCTCGCTTCTCGTCGTTGACAAGGTCTCCCCGTTCGAATTGTGCGCGCTTGATTTCACCCTCTCGGTAACTCTCCACGGTAAAATGAGTGGACAATGCGTTGACGGCTTTTGCACCCACCCCGTTTAATCCAACCGACTTCTTAAAAGCGCGGGAGTCGTACTTACCGCCCGTATTGATCTTGGACACCACGTCCACGACTTTGCCCAACGGAATGCCGCGTCCAAAATCTCGGACCTTGACTTCGCCATCGCGGATGGTGATGCGAACGCTTTTTCCATGGCCCATCGCGTGCTCATCAATGCAGTTGTCGATGATTTCTTTAAGCAGCACATAAATGCCGTCATCAGCTGCCTGTCCATCCCCCAACTTTCCGATGTACATCCCCGGACGCATCCGGATGTGTTCCTTCCAGTCGAGCGAACGAATGTTATCCTCTGTATACAATACCTGCTCTTGTCCAGCCATAGCTTACGAAATTAGTATTCCACACAATTCAAGGCATAGAAAAAGCCCCTTGATTTTTCCACAAAAACAAGGGGCTCTCCGTAAGGGTCAGCGGATCATTCACACGAAGTTCCAATGTTGGTCAAGAACAGCAGCAAATCTGCCGTTCCAATGAAGCCATCACCTGAGAAATCAAATAAGCAATCTGGCTCAAAGTCTTCAGGGTACAGGCAGTTGCCGCTACTGTCCGTAGCAAGCGGCTGATAGTTGATTGCATCTTCATCTGTACAGCCCGCCACCTCGAACTCGTCGCACACGCCGTCGCCATCCGCGTCGTTCACGCAGTTTCCACCGCAGTCGTAGCCTGAGTCAGCGTAATCGCAGTACCCAGCATCCGTCGCGGCAGCGTCATAGTTGCAAGCACTGTCGTCCTGGCAGCCCGTAACCTCCTCCTGATCGCACACTCCGTCGCCATCGTCATCGAATAAGCAATTGCCAGCGCAGTCGTAGCCGGCGTCGGCGTACGTGCAGGAGCCGTCGTCGTCAGTGGCTGAATCGTCGTAGTTGCAAGCACTGCTGTCGGTGCAGCCTGCTACTTCGAACTCGTCGCACACGCCGTCGCCGTCGCTGTCTATGAGGCAGTTGCCAGCGCAATCGTAGCCCGCATCAGCATAGGTGCAGGAGCCGTCGTCGTCAGTGGCTGAGTTGTCGTAGTTGCAAGCGCTGC
>JBELBV010000002.1:0-136447 GCA_042095135.1 Flavobacteriales bacterium
GTTCAGCCCTCAGGCCTTCAGCGGGCAGGTGAAGCATGGCTCGCCGTTCCCACAACACCGGGGCTGTACCTCCTAACAACGCAACCCGCAGCGGGTGGAATGATCCGGACCGTGCGGGTTGTCGTTCAATAGCGCGCAGAGGCGCTTCCGTTAACTTAGGCTTCGGCGTTCATGCGGTCGAGCACTTCGGCTACGCCGCGGACGGCCTTCTCACTCTCTGCAAGCAACGCTTTTTCTTCGTCATTGAGATCCAACTCGATGATTTTCTCGATGCCGTTCTTTCCGAGCTTCACAGGAACACCCAAGTACAAATCGTTAATACCGTACTCACCGGTCAACCAGGCGCACACCGGGAAGATGCGCTTCTGATCGCGTAAAATCGCCTCCACCATTTGTGCCGCAGCTGCGCCAGGTGCATACCAGGCAGATGTGCCCAGGAGGTTGACGATCTCACCACCGCCTTTCTTCGTTCGTTCCACGATGGCATTGAGCTTCTCTGCGTCGATCAACTCCGTCACGGGAATGCCCCCGACAGTTGTGTAGCGTGGAAGCGGCACCATGGTGTCGCCGTGGCCACCCATCAGTACAGCTTGGATGTCTTTAGGTGAGCAATCCAATGCCTCAGCCAAGAATGCACGGTAGCGTGCTGTGTCCAAGATACCTGCCATACCCATCACCTTGCTCGAAGGCTTATTTGCGGTGAGGTATGCGCAGTAGGTCATAACATCCAAAGGGTTTGAAACCACAATAATGATGGCCTCAGGACTTTGCTCAAGGATGCTACTGGTCACGCTCTTGACGATGCCGGAGTTGGTCGCAATCAAATCATCGCGGCTCATGCCGGGCTTCCGCGGCAGTCCACTCGTGATGACCACTACATCTGAATCGGCCGTCTTCGCGTAGTCGTTGGTCGCCCCCACTGTGCGCGTATCGTACAAGTTGATGGGAGCCGTCTCCCAAATGTCCAAGGCCTTGCCTTCGGCAAATCCGTCCTTGATGTCCAACAAAACGACTTCATTCGCTACTTCGCGGGTAGCCAGGACGTTTGCACACGTTGCACCTACGTTTCCTGCGCCGACTACGGTTACTTTCATGGTTCTGAAATAATGGTGTTTGGGAGGGCAAAAGTACACAATGAAAGGCCTGTGTCCATGGACCGTGTACAAATCGCACCAACGCATCCGTTCTTACTCGTGGGACCACCCGTCTATTGTTTAATTTCGCTTTTATGATGCGCAACGTCACACCTGTCACCCTCGTCCTCTGTTTTGCACTGTTCATGAGCCATACCCTGTGGGCTCAACCGGGAACGCCTTCCGGAGGCAATTACCCCGCTGGAAAGGCTGGTATTGATTTCAATGTCAACAATGCCAAGAACAACAAAGAGGGTAAGTGGATCCGCGTCTGGCCGAACGGAAACCTATACTACGTGGGTCAGTTTAAAGACGGCACACCATCGGGCCAGTTCAGGTTTTTCTTCGAAACCGGTGAATTGATGTCCGAAGTGACGCACATCGAAAACGGACGCAAGGCTTTTACGAAATTGTTCCGACAAGGCGGATCGCTGCAAGCGGAGGGTATGTACATGACCAGCCGCAAACTCAACGACCAAGGAGAGCCCATGCGCCTCAAGCAAGGCGAGTGGGTGTATTATGATGCCAATGGTCAAGTCCGGTTAAAAGAAAACTACAACATGGACGTCCTCCACGGTCCGGCCGTGACCTTGAGCAAAAATGGGACGCGCCTAGAGGAAGGTTCGCACGTAGACGGCGAGCGCGATGGCACATGGAAGACATGGGATGAATTCGGAACGGCGCTTTCTGAAATCAACTACCGGGATGGCGTATTTCACGGCATGTGCATAATCAATTACGCCAATGGCAGGCCCCAGACCGTAGGGATGTACGATAATGGCAAGGAAAACGGATACTGGAAGTCCTTCATGGAAGACGGCACGGTGCAGACCACGCGGCATTTCGATCATGGCGAATTGCTCAAGGAAATTCACGAAAACGGCCCTGTTTTGTTGACCTTTTCGGATGGGCGGCCCAAAGAAGAATTCGAAGTCGTAAACCAACTCAAAACTGGCCCTTTCAGAGAATGGCACGACACCGGTGAATGGATGATTGAAGAATCCCTCGACCCCGAGACAGGCGATCCCATTCGTAAGCGCATCCTTACCGGAGAAGCCATCCGCCGGGAAGGCGAATTCGTGGACGGAAAGCTGGATGGCGACGTCTACAACTACGACCTCAACGGTCGGTTGTTGCTGATTGAGCGCTACGAAAACGGCACGCTGAAAACCAGCGTGAAGCAATGAACCCTTTCCGCACGCTGTGTGCAACGCTGGCGGTGGCATCATTCCTCTGTTGGCACGTTGAGGCGCCGGGGCAAACAGCTCCCAATCGGTATTGGGTCGAGTTTAATGGCAAGCTTTCGGATGAATTGCCCGCCGGACATTCGACTCCGTACACCTTGGACGCCCCATCCGAATTTTTAAGTGCCAAGGCCATCTACCGAAGGGCCCTCCAAAACATCGCCATCACCCCACAGGACCTGCCCATTCCCCCTTCTTACATCGACTCCCTTCGGGGGCTGGATGGATTTAAGGTGATCCTCCAAAGCAAATGGTTCAATGCCATAACCATTGCCGTGGTCGACAGTACATTTGATCCGTTTTCCCTGCTCGAGTTGCCCATGGTGACCGACGTGAAAAGCGTGCTATGTGTCGATGGTGATGTCCGGGAGCCTGCCGCTGCAGTGCTCTCACGAACATCAGTCGAACAGACCGCATACGGCGGCGGGTTGGCGCCGCTGAAACAGCTCAATGCCGATTGGCTTCACGGACTCGGTTTTCGAGGCGAGGGAATGACAATCGCTGTATTGGACGCCGGATTTGAAAACACCGAGAGCCTGCCTATTTTCCAACGGGCATGGAACGAAGGACGGATCCAAGAAGGCCTCGATGCCATGTACTCGCAGGGCGGATTGTTTGCCCATCACCGGCACGGCACGGCCGTGCTGGGCACCATGGCCGGGCACTTAGAAGACTCGCTGATTGGAACAGCACCGGATGCGACCTTCGTCTTGTACCGCACCGAAGATGCCTACAGCGAATACCTCATCGAAGAGGATTATTGGGTGGCCGCCGCCGAGCACGCAGACAGCATCGGTGTCGACCTCATGAACACCTCCCTCGGTTACAGCTTGTTTGACGACAGCACGATGAACCACGTCTACGACGACCTGAATGGCACGACCACCCGCATCAGTCAAGCCGCCGAATGGGCCGCGCAAAAAGGCATCCTGTGCACAACAAGCGCGGGCAACAGCGGAGCAGCAGCTTGGCATTACATCACAGCCCCAGCCGATGCCGATGGCATCTTGACGGTCGGAGCTGTGGATGCAGATGGCCAACACGCCGTGTTCAGCGGTTGGGGGCCCACTGCGGATGGTCGGGTCAAGCCCGACGTCATGGCGTTGGGGGTGCAAGCCGCCTATCCGTTTGCAGATTCCACCATTCGCCGGGGCAACGGCACCAGTTTCTCCTCGCCCATTTTGTGCGGGGCTGCCGCCTGCTTGTGGCAAGCCTTCCCCACGGCAACCGCTCAAGACATCCGAAATGCCATCACCACTTCTGCACACCTTTATACCCAATCCAATGACAGCATGGGCTACGGCGTACCTGATTTCAGTAAAGCCTTTGAACTGTTGGATGAAGCCGGGGCAGCCACCTGGGCAACGGAGGAATCCTCCGATGTCCTGATCTTCCCCAACCCCAGCAGTGACGGAATCTTGCGTTGGCTATACAGCGGAGCCGAAGTCCCCGTGACCTGGCAACTATTCAATGCAGGAGGACGTCTGGTCCAAGAAGGCTACATCCCAGTGTGGTCAACGGCGGACGGCATCCTCCAAGGTTCCACCCGGATAGATGATTCATCGCCCAATGGCACTTACATTCTTCAATTGACCGGGACCGAAGCCCCCCTTGCCAGCCGGCGCTGGGTGTTGATGCGCTGATCGCTTCAGAAACCGTATTTCTCCTTCCATATGGCCTGCATGGCCCTGCGGATGTTCGCCTCTTTGGCGTTGTTGCCTGGGGTATAAAAGGATGTGCCAGCAATGCCCTCCGGTAAAAACTCTTGGCCGGAAGCCCCCTGGCTCGAATCGTGATCGTATTGGTAGCCTTTGCCGAAACCCTGGTCCTTCATGAATTGATTGGGCGCATTACGCAGGTGTAGCGGAACAGGCAAGTCTCCCGTTTGGTTGACGAACTGCATGGCGTTGTTGATGGCAGCGTATGCCGCATTGCTCTTCGGACTGGTGGCGAGGTAAATCACACACTGACTCAACGGAATGCGCCCCTCGGGCATGCCAATGCGCTCTACCGCCGCGAAGGTCTCATTGGCCATAACCAAGGCCGTGGGGTTGGCCAAGCCAATGTCCTCAGCGGCTGAAATGACCAAGCGCCGTGCAATGAATTTGGGGTCTTCACCGCCGGCCAACATGCGAGCTAAATAATACACCGCCGCATTTGGATCGCTGCCTCGGATGCTCTTGATCAAGGCGGAAGCAATGTCGTAATGGGCGTCCCCCTTTTTGTCGAACCGAACCGTTGAAGATTGCAAGGCCGATTTGACCGATGCGTTATCGATGACCACCGGATCTTCTGTAGACAACCCCACCAGCAGCTCCACCGCATTGAGCAAGCGGCGGGCGTCACCGCTGCTAGCTCGAAACAATGCCTCCCACTCCTTCACCTCGACGGTGCGCATGCTCAAGACGTCATCTTCCGCAATTGCACGATTCACAATTAGCTTTAGCTGAACCTCATCAAAAGGCTGTAATACATATACTTGACATCGACTTATTAATGCCGGTATCACCTCAAAAGAGGGGTTCTCAGTTGTGGCTCCGATAAGGGTGACCAAGCCCTGTTCGACCGCACCGAGTAAGCTGTCTTGCTGCGATTTCGAGAACCTGTGAATCTCGTCAATGAACAAGATGGCACGGCCAGCAAACATACCCGAACGCTTTACACTCGCAATGACTTCGCGGACCTCTTTGACGCCGCTTTGAACGGCAGAAAGTTCATGGAACGGTCGATTCGATTGGGAAGCGATGATCTTCGCCAAGGTGGTCTTCCCCACCCCAGGTGGACCCCACAGAATCATGGAAGGGACATTCCCCCCTTCGAGCGAACGACGGAGGACCTGGTCTTCTCCGACCAAATGACCCTGCCCCAAATAGTCCTCCAGGGTTCGTGGGCGCATCCGTTCTGCTAAGGGCACCTCATGCATGATCGACAGGCTTGGTTTCCGATTCTGGCCGGGGGTTCAACAGCATCGACTCAGGACGCGCATGCTTCCACCGCTTGTGTGACCACAACCACTGGTGAGGCATTTCCCGGATGTCAGCTTCCAACAAATCAATGCACCGTTGCAGGATAGCACCTTCGGGCAGCGCATTCGGCGCATCCGTGACCAGCTCGTAATGCGTTTCGTAGCGGCCGCGCTTGAGCTTCTTGATGTGCCCATAAATCACCGGTAAGTCGTACGAGCGGGCCCATTTTTCAAGGCCGAAATACCACGCCGTTTCCTGATTTAAGAAGGAGTTCCACCACGATTTGACCGGATCGGCTGGGCTTTGATCAAATCCCATGACCACCGCCTTTGGACTATCGCCTTTGATGTGCGCATCCATCCAACACTGGGAATCAACAGTGCGCACCATTTCCAATCCGAACCGTTGACGCGATTCACGAACGGCTTCGTCCATGGTTTTGTTGGACAGGCGCTTGTATACTGCCATAACGTCGTGCGGCACGTTTTGATTCGCCGTCATGGCATAGAGTTCCCAATTGTTGAAATGGCCCCCAGCGATGAGCACACTCCGACCGGCCTGAAAAAACGGTTCAAAAACTTCAACACGCTCATGCCCCATGCGAGACCGAGCTTCCGCATCGGAAATCGAGAAGTTCTTGATGGACTCCAGCGTAATATCCACGAAATGGCGGTAATACAGGCGTTCAATTTGCCGGTGTTCCGCCTCGGAACGTTCGGGAAAACTTCGCTCGATGTTGCCCCGAATCACCGGACGACGGTAGCTCACCACATCCGATGCCAGTCGCGCCAGTAGCCCGCTAATCGCATGCAAAACACCGAACGGCAAGCGTGAAAATAATCGGAGGAAGAACAAGGTCATGGTCGTGCGAAAATAAGGTCAATCCAACCCGACTCCATGGGTCGTGCCGACCAAGCCGTCGTACGCCAATGCCACCCCATCAGGCAGCTCTGCATTAACGGATTCATGGAAGCCCAGTTGGTGGCTGATGTGGGTGAAATATGTTTGGCGGGCGCCAATTTTCAACGTCCAATCCAAGGCCTCGTTCAGGGTAAAATGCGACAGGTGTGACTCCCGGCGCAGGGCATTCAAGACGAGTACATCCACCCCTTCCAAGCGCTGCAGTGCCAGAGGCGACAGTTGATTCGCATCGGTGATGTAAGCCAACCCGCCAATGCGAAAGCCCAAAACTGGCAATTTGTGGTGCAACACCGGAAGCGGCCACCACTGTGCGTCTCCGATGGCAAATGGTTCTTCCCCGATCCGGTGGAGCTGCACCCGCGGCACACCAGGGTAATCCGCTTCGAATATGTACTTGAATTCCCGTTGCAAGGCTCGCTCCACACGCTCCGTAGCGTAGACCGGCATGTTCTTCCGGCTGCGAAAATTGAACGGTCGGATGTCATCCAAGCCGGCTACGTGGTCCTTGTGTTCATGCGTAAACACGACGGCATCGAGGGTATCTATCCCAGATCGGAGGCATTGCTGGCGAAAATCCGGACCGGTATCGATTACCACCGCAGCCCCGCCAGCCTTGACCAGCAAGGAGCTGCGCAAGCGCTGGTCACGCGCGTTTTCACTCTGGCAAACTTCACACGAACACCCGATGATCGGCACGCCTTGCGACGTACCTGTTCCGAGAAATGTGAATTCAACCTCCATGAACCAAAGGTACGCCCTGTTCATCTCGTACATTTGTTGAAACAGGCCCTACACTGAAATCAGAATTGCCATGGATTCCAACCGTGTCGTCCTCTCTGCCAAACAGAAAGCACTCCGCATCAACCTGAATCAGGACCTGTACGGCACGTTCGCCGAAATCGGCGCGGGCCAAGAGGTCGTCCGGCACTTCTTCCGTGCCGGAGGAGCCTCCGGCACCATTGCCAAAGCGATGTCGGCTTACGACAAGGATTTTTCCAATGCCATATACGGGGAAGAGAAAAACGGACGGTACGTCTGCGAAAGCCGCGTACACAAGATGCTCGCCCACGAATACCAATTGATGGTGGACCGCTTGGACCGCGCTGAGCACCCCTCCAAGCATTTCTTCGCTTTTGCGAACACCGTCGCCACCATCAATTACCACAAGACGAATCAAGGCCACGGTTGGTTCGGACTCAAGTTCCAATCCGCCCCCGACCAGGAGCCCAATGAAGTCATCCTCCACGCGCGGTTGCACGAAAGCGACGCCCTCTTGCAGCACCAGACAGTTGGCATGCTTGGAGTGAACCTCGTTTACGGTTGCGTCTTCTTCTACAAGAAGCCCAAGGAACTCCTGCAATCGTTGTACGACAACCTTGACCGCGATCAGGTAGAAATCGACATGATTGAAATGAACGGGCCAGATTTCGCAGCAGTCGATAATCGCCTCCTGTCCCTTCAATTGGTCAAAAATGGTATGACGGATGCGGTCATCTTCTCTCCTGACGGGCGGAATCGACAGGCAGCCGATGTCCTGTACAAGAAGAACATCCTCGCCATTCGCGGGTCCTTCCGACCGGTGACCAAGGTCAGCATTGACATGATCGCCAAAGGGCTTCAGCAATTCAAGCAGGAAGCCCGTGTCGAGGAAGACAACATCCAAGTACTCTTTGAAATCACGCTCAACAACCTCTCTGTAGAGGGCGACATCGACGAGCAGGATTTCTTGGACCGCGCCGACGTATTGTGTTCGATCGGCCAAACCGTGCTCATATCGAACTACCAGAAGTACTTTAAACTCGTTGAATTCTTCTCCCAGCACACCAAAAAACGCATGGGAATCATCATGGGCGCCAACACGTTGTCGATGGTGTTTGACGAAAAATACTACCGCAACCTTAATGGTGGCATCCTAGAGGCGTTTGGCATCTTATTCAGTCGCGATTTGAAGATGTACCTCTACCCTTGGATGGACCTACCTTCCGGTGAGCTGTGGAAAGTCGAGAACACCCCCTTGCACCCGCGAATGCAGCCACTGTTCGACTACCTCCGGTTCAATAAGAGGATCATCGACATCCCCTACGATGAAGACGTCCTTGGGATTTTCAGCAAGGAAGCCTTGGAACTCATCAAAACAGGCCAAGACGGCTGGGAGTCCATGGTGCCCGATTTTGTGGACCGCATCATCAAAGAGAACCGCCTGTTCGGATACAGCGGTGCCGCTGCACCTGCCGCTTTGCCGGATCAAGAGGACGCCGCCGAGGCAGCTGCCCGGGCCATCTCCTCTGGCGAACAATAGGACGTCGTCCGGGGCTGCGGCTCATGGCTCACAATCCAAACGAAAAAAGCCCGTCACAAGACGGGCTTTTTCGTATGCATATGCAGCGATGGTTTACGCTTCTGCCTTTTCCTCTGCTGGAGCAAGCTCCAAGTTTGGACGACGCGTAATCACCTTTTTCTCGGTAAATGCACGGGTTCCCGTTCCAGCAGGGATCAAGTGACCGACGATCACATTCTCCTTCAAACCGTTCAGGAAATCCTGTTTTCCACTCACCGCCGCTTCGTTCAAGACTTTTGTGGTCTCTTGGAACGATGCCGCTGAGATAAACGACTTGGTCTGCAAGGATGCACGCGTAATGCCCTGCAACAGCGGTCGAGCTGTCGCTGGAATGGCGTCACGGCCTTCGGCCACTGCCATGTCGCGTCGACGGAGCGAGCTGTTCACATCGCGCAATTGACGCGCTGTGATCATTTGACCCATTCGCAAATCCTCACTGTCTCCTGCATCGGTGATAACAACCATGCCGAAGATGCGATCGTTTTCTTGCATGAAGTCAGACTTCTCAGCGAATTGCTTCTCGAGGAAACGCGTATCACCGGCGTCTTCGATAACCACCTTCTTCATCATCTGGCGGACAATGACCTCGAAGTGCTTATCGTTGATCTTTACCCCCTGAAGGCGGTAAACATCTTGGATTTCATTGACGATGTACTCTTGAACCGCGGTTGGCCCCATCACGTCGAGGATGTCGACAGGCGTGATGGCTCCATCAGAAAGCGGCATACCGGCTCGGACAAAATCATTGTCCTGAACGAGGATGTGCTTCGAGAGCGGCACCATGTACTTGTAAATGTCACCGCGACGTGATTCCACGATGATTTCGCGGTTACCTCGCTTGATCTTGCCGTAGGAAACGATGCCATCCACCTCAGAAACAACAGCTGGGTTGGACGGGTTACGGGCTTCAAACAATTCCGTCACACGTGGAAGACCCCCTGTGATGTCACCGGACTTACCGGCCACACGTGGAATCTTCGTCAGGATTTGTCCAACTTTCGCCTCGTCTCCTTCTTTTACGGAGAGGTGAGCGCCTACAGGCAACGAGTACGTCTTCAACACCTCACCCTTCTTGTCGACAATCAGAATCGCAGGGTTCTTCTTCTTGTCTTTTGTCTCGGTAATGACAATCTCACGGAAACCGGTTTGTTCGTCCAGCTCCTCGCGGTAGGTCACGCCCTCCTCGATCATGTCAAACTTGATCAAACCCTTTTCCTCGTTGATGATCACGTTGTTGTAGGGGTCCCATGTGCAAATGGATTCGCCCTTCTTGATCTTGTCACCAGAGAACTTCTGGAGAATTGAACCGTACGGGAGAATGGTCGCGCTCAAAGCAACACCCGTCTTCGGATCGACCACCTTGAATTCAGAGGAACGTGAAACCACAACGGTTTCTTTCTCTCCTTCGGCATTGGTTCGGACCACTTCACGCAAATCGTCGATTTCGACAGCCCCGTCAAACTTGACCTTCACCTCGTTTTCATCTGAGATCTTCGATGCCGTACCACCTACGTGGAACGTACGCAGCGTCAACTGTGTTCCCGGTTCACCAATGGACTGTGCAGCGATAACACCTACGGCTTCACCCACTTGTACGGTGCGCGCGGTCGCGAGGTTCTTGCCATAGCACTTCACGCAGACGCCTGACATGGATTCACACGTCAGCACTGAACGCACTTCCACTTCGTCTATGCCCGCCTCTTCAATGGCCATGGCCGTCGCGTGGTCGATTTCTTGACCGCCCGCAACCAATACCTCACCTGACTTTGGATGAGCAACATCGTTCAGCGATGTGCGGCCGACGATGCGATCACCAATGCCTTCCGTGATTTCGTCGTTTTTGCGAAGTGGGGTTGCCACCACACCGCGCAACGTCAAGCAATCTTCTTCCGTGATGATGACGTCTTGAGCGACGTCCACGAGACGACGAGTCAAGTAACCGGCATCAGCTGTCTTCAAGGCCGTATCCGCCAGACCCTTACGGGCACCGTGCGTCGAGATGAAGTACTCGAGGATAGAAAGTCCTTCCTTGAAGTTGGAGAGGATCGGGTTCTCAATGATGTCCTGACCGCCCGTCGCTGAAGACTTTTGCGGCTTGGCCATCAGACCACGCATACCGGAGAGCTGACGAATCTGCTCTTTCGAACCACGTGCACCGGAGTGCATCATCATGTAGATGGAGTTGAACCCTTGCTTATCGGTTTCAATGCGATCCATCAAAATGTTGGTCAACTTCGAGTTGGTGTGCGTCCAGATGTCAATGATCTGGTTGTAACGCTCGTTGTTGGTGATGAGACCCATGTTGTAGTTCTCCATCACCTCCGCCACTTGCTCCGTTGCACGATCAACCAACTTCTCTTTCTCTCCTGGGATGATGACGTCGTTCAAGTTGAATGACAATCCACCCTTGAAGGCCATGTAGAATCCCAAGTTCTTGATGTCATCCAAGAATTGCGCCGTACGTGGAACGCTGGTGCTGTTCAAAACGTGCGAGATGATGCCACGCAATGACTTTTTGGTAAGGAGCTCATTGATGTAACCGGCCTCCAACGGCACGTGGTCGTTGAATAGAACGCGGCCACACGTGGTCTCGATGATGCTAGCGTTTCCGTCGATGTCAACATGACGCATCTTGATCTCAGCGTGCAAGTCAAGCTGGCCTTCTTGGTACGCAATGCGCACTTCTTCCGGGGAGTAGCAGGTCATGCCCTCGCCCTTTACCGCCTCGTTCTTGGTACCCTTGCGAATCTTGGTCATGTAATACAACCCCAAAACCATGTCCTGCGACGGTACCGCGATGGGTGCTCCATTGGCTGGATTGAGGATGTTATGCGATGCCAACATGAGCAACTGCGCTTCCAAGATGGCCGCGCTGCCGAGTGGCAAGTGAACCGCCATCTGGTCACCGTCAAAGTCAGCGTTGAATGCTGTACATGCGAGCGGGTGCAACTGGATGGCCTTGCCTTCGATCAACTTCGGCTGGAACGCCTGGATACCCAATCGGTGCAGCGTCGGTGCACGGTTGAGCAGTACAGGGTGTCCCTTCATGACGTTTTCGAGGATGTCCCAAACGACAGGTTCCTTGGCATCTACGATTTTCTTTGCGGACTTCACCGTTTTGACGATGCCTCGCTCAATCATCTTGCGGATGATGAACGGCTTGTACAACTCGGCGGCCATGTTCTTGGGCAGTCCGCATTCGTGAAGCTTCAAGTCCGGGCCAACGACGATGACCGAACGTGCAGAGTAGTCCACACGCTTACCGAGCAGGTTTTGACGGAAACGTCCCTGCTTGCCCTTCAAGCTATCAGAGAGAGACTTGAGGGGACGATTGCTTTCGGTCTTGACGGCGCTGGATTTGCGGCTGTTGTCGAACAAGCTGTCGACCGCTTCCTGGAGCATGCGCTTCTCGTTGCGTAAGATGACCTCAGGTGCCTTGATCTCGACCAATCGCTTCAAGCGGTTGTTTCGGATGATGACACGGCGGTACAAGTCATTCAAATCAGACGTTGCGAATCGGCCACCATCAAGTGGAACCAATGGACGCAATTCTGGCGGAATCACCGGAACAACCTTCACGATCATCCACTCGGGCTTGTTCGTGATGCGTGAATTCGCATCGCGGAAGCTCTCTACCACCTGCAATCGCTTCAAAGCCTCGCTCTTACGCTGCTGAGAAGTCTCCGTGTTTGCCGAGTGACGCAAGTTGTACGACAACTCATCCAAATCGAGGTTGGCGAGCATGTCGTGCAACGCCTCCGCCCCCATTTTGGCGACGAATTTATTGGGATCCTTGTCGTCCAGGTACTGGTTTTCCTTCGGGAGGGTCTCGAGAATGTCGAGGTATTCTTCTTCGGTCAAGAAATCATTCACCGCAAGCTCGCTGTCCTCGGGTCCTTTGGCTATGCCAGGCTGAATGACCACGTAACGCTCGTAGTAGATGATTTGATCCAACTTCTTGGACGGGAGGCCCAAGAGGTAACCAATCTTGTTGGGGAGGCTCTTGAAGTACCAGATGTGCGCAACAGGCACAACCAATTGGATGTGGCCCATGCGCTCACGACGCACTTTCTTTTCCGTGACCTCCACACCACATCGGTCGCATACAATGCCTTTGTAGCGAATGCGCTTGTACTTTCCGCAGTGGCATTCGAAATCCTTTACAGGACCGAAGATGCGCTCGCAGAACAAGCCATCACGCTCGGGCTTATACGTCCGGTAGTTGATGGTCTCAGGTTTCAACACTTCACCGTGCGACTGCTCGAGAATCATCTCGGGAGACGCCAATGAAATGGTGATGGTATTGAAGTCGCTCGAAAGCTGTGTGGGTTGCTTTTGCTGAAACATGGATAGCTATTCTATGCGGTGATCAATCAAGTGAAATTGTCAAGCCCAAGCCACGCAATTCGTGGAGCAAGACGTTAAAGGATTCCGGAATTCCTGGTGTCGGCATGTTGTCGCCCTTGACGATGGATTCGTATGCGCGCGCACGGCCCATGACGTCGTCGGATTTTACCGTCAGGATCTCTTGGAGGATGTTCGCGGCGCCAAAGGCTTCGAGTGCCCACACCTCCATCTCACCGAATCGCTGACCACCAAACTGGGCCTTACCGCCCAATGGTTGCTGCGTAATCAACGAGTAAGGTCCAATCGAACGGGCGTGCATCTTGTCATCAACCATGTGGCTCAGCTTGATCATGTAAATGATGCCCACTGTGGCTGGCTGGTCGAAACGCTCGCCGGTTCCGCCGTCGTACAAGTACGTGACGCCGCAATCCGGCACACCTGCTTCGTCGGTGATTTCCGTGATCTGGTCCAAAGAGGCCCCATCGAAAATTGGCGTGGAGTAAGTCGTGCCGAGGTTCATTCCGGCCCAACCCAATACGGTCTCGTAAATCTGCCCCAAGTTCATACGCGATGGTACACCCAGCGGGTTCAATACGATATCGACTGGCGTTCCATCCTCGAGGAACGGCATGTCCTCTGCGCGAACGATTTTGGCTACAATGCCCTTGTTTCCGTGACGACCGGCCATCTTATCACCCACCTTCAGCTTGCGCTTCTTGGCGACGTATACCTTGGCCAACTTCACGATGCCCGTTGGGAGTTCGTCTCCAACGGTCACTTGGAACTTGCGTCGCTTGTACGCGCCGAGTACATCGTTGTACTTCAAGTGGTAGTTGTGCACCACGCGGCGAACCAAGGCGCTGTTGTCTGCGTCACGCACCCAACCGTCGCTGTTGATGGTCAAGTAGTCGAGGCTGTTCAAGATTCTCTGGGTGAATTTCACCCCCTTCTTGACCTGCTCTTCTTTGTAGTAGTTATTGACCCCTTGGCACACTTTTCCGCCAACCAACTTCATCAACTTCTCTACGAGCACCTTCTTGAGTGCTGCTGCTTCGACGTCGAATTCCTTATCGATGGTTTCCAAGACGGCTTTATCCGCTGCTTTGGACTTGCGGTCCTTGATGGCGCGCGAGAACAACTTCTTTTCGATGACGACCCCCTGTCCAGAAGGAGGCATTTTCAATGAAGCGTCCTTAACATCACCGGCCTTGTCACCGAAGATGGCACGCAGAAGTTTCTCCTCTGGGCTCGGGTCAGACTCGCCTTTAGGCGTAATCTTACCAATAAGAATGTCGCCTTCTTTAACTTCTGCTCCGATACGGATCAATCCGTGCTCATCCAAGTCGGCTGTGGCCTCCTCGCTGACGTTCGGGATGTCCGCTGTCAACTCTTCCACCCCACGCTTGGTGTCACGCACCTCGAGTACATACTCATCGATGTGTAGCGATGTGAATACATCTTCGCGTACGACGCGTTCGTTGATCACGATCGCATCCTCGAAGTTGTATCCCTTCCATGGCATGAAGGCCACGCGCATGTTTTGACCCAAGGCCAATTCGCCTTTATCAGTGGAGTACCCCTCAACGAGGATTTGGCCTTCCTTCACCGCTTGGCCTTTCTCGACCATTGGCTTTAGATTCATGCACGTGCCTTGGTTGGTGCGCTTGAACTTGGGGATTTCCAAAACGTTTACCGCATTCTCGAACGACACGAGATCGTCCATTTCGTCGCGGGTGTACTTGATGTGTATCTCGTTAGCATCCACAAACTCAACGATGCCATCCGCTTCAGCACGCAACAAGATACGCGAGTCCTCTGCAACAGCGCGCTCTAAACCGGTGCCAACGATTGGCGCAACCGGGCGCATCAATGGCACCGCCTGACGCATCATGTTCGATCCCATCAGCGCGCGGTTGGCGTCATCGTGCTCCAAGAATGGAATCAACGAGGCCGCAATCGAAGCGATTTGGTTCGGTGCAACGTCCATGTAGTGCAACTGATCAGGAGCGACTTGAGGGAAGTCCCCTTCCAAACGCGCCTTCACGATGTTGTTTTCGAATTTGCCGTCTTTCGTAACGGGCGCATTCGCTTGGGCAATCAGGTTTGAATCCTCATCCTCGGCCGACAAGTAAACGATGTCGTCTGGGCTCGTGGATACTTTTCCGTTTTCAACTTTCCGGTACGGCGTTTCGATAAAACCGAGGCGATTCACCTTGGCAAACACGCACAGAGAGCTAATCAAACCAATGTTCGGCCCTTCCGGAGTCTCAATGGTGCAGAGTCGGCCGTAGTGGGTGTAGTGAACGTCACGCACCTCAAAGCCTGCACGCTCACGAGACAGACCACCCGGACCGAGTGCGGAAATGCGGCGCTTGTGCGTCACTTCCGACAACGGATTCGTCTGGTCCATAAACTGCGACAGCTGGTTCGTACCGAAGAAGCTGTTGATGACGGAGCTCAAAGTCTTGGCATTGATCAAATCGGTCGGCGTGAAGACCTCGTTGTCACGTACATTCATGCGCTCACGGATGGTTCGTGCCATACGCGCCAATCCCACGCCAAATTGGCTGTACAATTGCTCCCCTACCGTTCGGATGCGGCGGTTCGACAAGTGGTCGATGTCGTCGACGTCTGCGTTGGAATTCACCAAGTCCAAGAGGTACTTGATGATGAGGAGGATATCGTCTTTCGTCAGCGTTCGGTCTTGGACGTCCTCTTTGATGTCCAACTTTCGGTTGATGCGGAAACGTCCCACCTCACCCAAGTCGTAACGCTGCTCGGAGAAAAACAACTTGTCAATCACACCACGTGCCGTGTCCAGGTCTGGTGGCTCAGCATTACGAAGCTGGCGGTAGATGTACTCCACAGCTTCCTTCTCCGAGTTGGAACTGTCCTTCTGGAGCGTGTTGTAAATGATCGCGTAATCGGCCTGGTTGATGTCTTCCTTGTGCAAGATGATGGTCTTGGCACCGGAATCAGTGATGAGCTCGATGTGCTCTTTTTCCAGGATGGTCTCACGGTCGAGCACTACCTCGTTCCGTTCGATGCTCACTACTTCACCCGTATCCTCATCAACAAAATCCTCGACCCATGTCTTCAAAACACGCGCGGCCAAGCGGCGACCAATGGCGCGCTTCAAACCCGCTTTCGTTACCTTCACTTCATCAGCGAGGCTGAAGATGTCCAAGATATCACGGTCGGTTTCGAATCCGATGGCACGCAGTAGCGTGGTCACGGGCAACTTTTTCTTTCGGTCGATATACGCGTACATCACGCTGTTGATATCGGTCGCGAATTCAATCCAAGAACCCTTAAACGGAATGATTCGTGCACTGTACAATTTTGTACCGTTCGCGTGGCGGCTCTGACCGAAGAAAACACCAGGTGATCGGTGCAATTGGTTCACAATCACGCGCTCAGCGCCGTTCACTACGAACGAGCCTTGCGGAGTCATGTAGGGAATGGTCCCCAGGTACACGTCCTGCACGATGGTCTCAAAGTCCTCGTGTTCAGGATCAGTGCAATACAATTTCAGTTTGGCCTTGAGGGGCACACTGTATGTCAACCCGCGTTCGATGCACTCATTAATAGAGTAACGAGGGGGGTCGATGAAGTAATCCAAAAACTCCAACACGAATTGGTTTCGCGTATCGGTGATTGGAAAGTTTTCACTGAATACCTTAAACAGGCCTTCAGATTCACGGTTCTCCGGGTTGGTTTCCAATTGGAAAAACTCCTGGAAGGAGCGCAATTGAATGTCCAAAAAGTCGGGACGTGACAGCGGCAGCTCTACAGATGAGAAGCTGATGCGTTCAGGGGAGTTTGGTTTCACCAGTGTCATGGTGTGGGGGTTCTTTGGTGGAAACAAGCAGCGGTGGGTGCAGGTTCAGACAAAGCAAAAAAGGTCCGGGTGGGGGACCTGCTCCCCCACCTAGACCTGAGATCGGTTAAAGTATGGGCTTACTTAAGCTCAACTTCAGCACCGGCTTCTTCGAGTTGCTTCTTGAGTGCTTCGGCTTCGTCCTTCGCAACTCCTTCCTTTACAGGACCTGGAGCTCCGTCAACGATTTCCTTCGCCTCCTTCAACCCGAGACCGGTCAGTTCCTTCACAGCCTTAACTACTGCGAGTTTCGCAGCACCTGCAGCGGTGAGGATTACATCGAATTCAGACTTCTCTTCGGCACCGCCGCCTTCGCCACCGCCGCCAGGGCCAGCAGCAACTGCCACTGCTGCAGCAGCAGGCTCGATTCCGTATTCGTCTTTCAAAATTTCGGCAAGCTCATTCACCTCCTTTACGGTGAGGTTGACCAAGCTTTCTGCCATTGCTTTCAAATCAGCCATGATTGTTGATTGAATTATTTGGTTCTAAATTGATTGAATGTTGTCAAGCACCTCGGGATTCCAAGGCTTTGACCAAACCGGAAATGGTATTGCCACCTGATTGCAACGCGCCCAAGACATTCTTGGCTGGCGACTGCAACAACGTAACAATCTCGCCCAAAAGCTCTTCCTTCGACTTAATCGAGGTCAGCGCTTCCAGTTGGTTTGCTCCTACATAGCAGGCTTCTTCTACAAATGCCGCTTTCAGAACAGGCATTTCATGCTTCTTCGCGAATTCCTTGATCAACTTCGCAGGGGCGTTCCCCACATCGCCAATCATCAAAGCCGTCTGGCCCACGAGGGATCCGTACAACTCCGCGAAATTCTTCTCTTCGACGCGTTCCATGGCCTTGCGAAGAAGGGTATTCTTCACAACGCGAACGGTTACGTCTTTCTTGAAGCTTTCTCGGCGCAGTGAAGTGGTCGTTTCTGCATCCATCCCCGAAGCATCGGTGAGGTACACAACGTTCTTCTCCCGCAATACCTCAGAAAGCTCGTCGATCAATTGATTTTTCTCCTGTCGAGTCATCGTTTTCTAAATTAAGCGGTTGCCGATTTTTGATCTACCTTGATTCCAGGTCCCATGGTTGAGCTCAAAACGATGCTCATCATGTAAGTACCCTTCGCTGCAGATGGCTTCAAACGCATCAGGGTGCCGAGCACCTCTGCGGTATTTTCTTCCAACTTTTTTGCATCGAATGACACCTTGCCAACAGAGGCATGGATGATTCCATACTTGTCGACCTTGAAATCAATCTTTCCAGCTTTCACATCCTGGACAGCCTTTCCAACTTCCATGGTAACGGTTCCGGATTTGGGGTTTGGCATCAAGCCGCGCGGTCCGAGTACTCGGCCCAACGCCCCCACCTTACCCATTACTTGGGGAGTGGTAATAATTACATCAATGTCGGTCCAGCCTCCCTTGATCTTGTCAATGTACTCGTCGAGTCCAACGAAATCCGCACCAGCGTCCTTTGCTTCCTGCTCTTTGTCAGGGTTACAAAGCACGAGCACGCTAACCGACTTACCTGTGCCGTGAGGCAAGGAAACCGTTCCACGTACCATCTGGTTCGCTTTTCGTGGGTCAACACCGAGTCGCACAGCAATGTCCACTGTAGCGTCGAACTTGACGTTGGAGCACTCCTTCACTAAAGCAGTTGCTTCAGCAAGCGAGTACACCTTGTCAACGTCGACCTTTTCAGCGTATGCTTTTTGGTTCTTTGTTAATTGTCCCATTTTGCGCAGTTATTGACGATTAAAAGGGAGCAGGACCTTCGACTCGAAGCCCCATGCTACGTGCAGTACCAGCCACCATTTTCATGGCAGACTCGACGGTAAAGCAGTTCAAATCGGGCATCTTGTCTTCTGCAATAGCGCGAACTTGGTCCCACGAGACTTTTCCCTTTTTAATGCGGTTAGGTTCAGGAGAACCGCCTTTCAATTTGGCGGCTTCCATCAGCTGCACCGCAGCGGGTGGAGTCTTGATGACGAAGTCAAACGACTTGTCACTGTAGACCGTGATCGCAACAGGGCAAACGCGTCCAGCCTTATCTTGGGTTCTGCCGTTGAATTGCTTGCAGAATTCCATGATGTTCACCCCTTTCGCACCGAGAGCCGGTCCGACAGGAGGTGCTGGGTTGGCAGCGCCACCTCTGATTTGCAGTTTAATGAGTCCAGCTACTTCTTTAGCCATTGGTCATTTATATTGAACAGTCCATATCATGCGCTAATGGGAAGCATTAGGGGGCATTGCGTCGATGCGGCTGTCTGTTCCAGTTTATACTTCTTTCTCTACCTGTAAGTAGCCCAATTCAACCGGCGTCTTACGCCCGAAGATTTTGACCATTACCTTTAGTTTCTTCTTTTCTTCGTTTACCTCTTCGATGTTACCGTTGAAGCCGTTGAACGGTCCATCGGTAACCTTCACCAACTCACCGACTTTGTAAGGGATGTTGATTTCCTCTTCGCTGTCAGCCATATCGTCGATAACACCCAAGATGCGGTTGATTTCGTGCTGGCGGACCGGCAAGGGCTCACCTCGCTTTTCCGCACCTAAAAAACCGATAACACCAGTAGCGTTGCGAATCACGTGAGGAACCTCTCCAACGAGGGAGGCCTCAACGTAAATGTAGCCCGGGAACATATTGCGTTCCTTGCTCACTTTCTTGCCGTTGCGGATTTGAAACACCTTTTCGACCGGAATCAGGATCTGGCCAACATAGTGCTGCAGTCCCTCCGCCGCAATCTCAGCCTCAAGAACATCTTTGATCTTCTTTTCCTGGCCGCTGATTGCGCGGACGACATACCACTTTTTATCGATATCACTCATGGTCGCAAGTTGCACGGGGGTTCCCGATTAAAATAATTCGTAAACCAACCCAATCACACCTCGCCAGATGGAGTCTGCTGCGTTCACACCGAACGCCCAGTCCATGACGAAAACCAAGCCCGCAATGAGCAAGGAAGCGACGAACACGAGTACCGAAGAACCCTGCAACTCATTCCAAGTTGGCCAGGTCACTTTCTGCACCAATTCTTGGTACGACTCCTGCAAGTATTGTGTGAATTGTGACATTTCATTCAAGTTTAGCACGGGCGGCAGGACTCGAACCTGCAACCAATGGTTTTGGAGACCACTACTCTACCAATTGAGCTACGCCCGTAGATGAGGAAGAAGGCACACCACTTCGGGAGCGCCTTCTTCCGTTCGATTCAAGTCGTAGGATTGAGCTTACTCAATCACAGTGGTTACCTGACCCGCACCTACGGTACGACCACCTTCACGGATTGCGAAACGCAATCCAGAGTCCATGGCAACTGGGTTGATCAAGTGCACTTCGATGGTGACGTTGTCACCAGGCATAACCATCTCACGGCCTGCTTCCAAAACAATCTCACCAGTCACGTCAGTTGTACGGAAGTAGAACTGAGGACGGTACTTGTTGTGGAATGGCGTGTGACGGCCACCTTCTTCCTTCTTCAAGATGTAGACCTCGGCCTTGAACTTGGTGTGAGGAGTGATAGAGCCTGGCTTCGCGATAACCATACCGCGACGGATGTCAGACTTCTCAATACCACGGAGCAACAAGCCCACGTTGTCACCCGCTTCACCGCGGTCCAAAATCTTGCGGAACATCTCTACACCTGTAATGGTAGAAGTCAGCTTCTCATCGCCCATACCCAAAATCTCAACAGGATCACTTGTGTTGATTACACCAGTCTCGATACGACCAGTGGCGACCGTACCACGACCTGTGATGGTGAATACGTCCTCGATTGACATCAAGAATGGCTTCTCGTTGTCACGTGGTGGGATTTCAATCCATTCGTCAACTTGCTCCATGAGGTTCATGACCGTCTCAACCCACTTGCCTTCTCCGTTCAGCGCACCGAGAGCAGAACCCTGAACTACAGGACCGTTGTCTCCATCGTACTCATAGAAGCTCAACAGCTCACGAATCTCCATTTCAACTAACTCGAGCAATTCCTCGTCGTCTACCATGTCCACCTTGTTCATGAAGACAACGATACGTGGAATACCTACCTGGCGACCCAAGAGGATGTGCTCACGCGTTTGAGGCATAGGACCATCCGTTGCAGCAACAACCAAGATCGCACCGTCCATTTGTGCAGCACCTGTGACCATGTTCTTTACATAGTCAGCGTGACCTGGGCAGTCAACGTGCGCGTAGTGGCGGTTTGCCGTTTGGTATTCAACGTGCGAAGAATTGATCGTGATACCACGCTCTTTCTCTTCTGGTGCGTTGTCAATCTGATCGAATGAACGCGCCTCACTGTGTCCCGCGTCTGCGAGAACCTTTGTAATTGCCGCAGTAAGAGTTGTCTTACCGTGGTCAACGTGTCCGATGGTACCGATGTTTACGTGCGGTTTTGACCGGTCAAACGTTTCTTTAGCCATTGCCTAACTGTTTTAGTTACTGTTTGATTTCACATTAAATGTTCGAGCCAATGAGGGGAATTGAACCCCTGACCTCATCCTTACCAAGGATGCGCTCTACCCCTGAGCTACATCGGCTTGACCCTTGCGGGCGGAGCGGAAGACGAGATTCGAACTCGCGACATTCAGCTTGGAAGGCTGATGCTCTACCAACTGAGCTACTTCCGCTTTTCGACCTTTCGCGTTCGAAGGGTCTGTTGTGGGGGTAATAGGATTCGAACCTATTCAGTCAGAGACAACAGATTTACAGTCTGCCCCGGCTCTCCAACTCCGGCGTACCCCCGTTAAAAGTTCACCGCCTTTCACCCGTGTGACTAGCAGCAAAACAATGAGCCGATGGAGGGATTCGAACCCCCGACCCGCTGATTACAAATCAGCTGCTCTGGCCAACTGAGCTACATCGGCAACACGTCAATGAACTGGAGAGCGCATACTCCCCGGTTTTCAGGACGGCAAATGTAAGAAAGAAATCGTTGGATACAATGCGTTAGGAGGCGATTTGTTTGTAGGAAAAACCTACCCCCTTCAATCTACTGATTGGCAAGTGTTTAAGCCGTGGCGAAACGGGCTGTTTTCTGCTTGCGAATCTGGCGTCGGATAGCCTCGACGACTTCGTCAATCCCTGCTTCAAAGCTCGGGGCTTTCCGCTTGGCGAAAAAGTCCGCGCCGGGCACATGGATTTTCACCTCGGAAACCTTGTTGTCCCGGTCGTCGCTTTTCTCCACCCGGAGGAAGACTTCACAGGAGATGATCTGGTCATGAAAGGTGTTGAGCTTACCGACCTTGTGTTCTACAAATTCGAGCAGACGGGCATCAGCGTCAAAATGGATGGAGTGGATTTGTATTTGCATGGTTATGAAGGTTTAATCTTGCGGACGAACATCCAACGGACTGTCCTGATGCAACTCCTTCAACCGTGACAAGGACTGATGCGTATAAACCTGGGTAGAACTCAACGACGAATGACCGAGCAGGTCTTTGACTGCCGATAGCTCCGCGCCGTTATTCAACAAGTGCGTGGCAAAGGTGTGCCGCAACACGTGCGGACTGCTTTTGCGCAACGAACTGACTAAAGAGAGGTAATGGTGAACCCTGCGGTATACGAAGGACCCGTACAAGCTTCGGCCTGCATCCGTGACGAACAGGTGCTTGGACTTGAAGGGCCTTTCTTCGATGTGCGCTACAATGCTTAACATGGTTTCAGAGAGCAGAGGAATGCGTCGTTCCTTCGACCCTTTTCCTAGAACGAGAATTTCTTTCCGTTCCGTATGCAAGTCCGAAACTTTTAATGCGATCAATTCACTCACCCGAACACCGGTCTCGTACATCAAGGCAATGATGCTGCGGTCCCGTCGCCCTTTCCAGTCATCGCTGAACACTTCTTCTTCGAATAACTCCCGCATAGCGTGCTCCGGAACTACGCTTGGAAGACGCCTGGCCAACTTGGGCAACGCGATGGAATCTGCGGGATCAGCATCCATGGCACCCTGCCGCTTCGCGTACTTAACAAAGGTGCGGTATGCGCTGACTTTTCGGTGAATGGTGCGGGGAGCTTTTTGCATGCGCATCATCTCCACTACGTAAGTGCGCAACCATTCAGATTTGACTTTTCTCAAGTCGGAACATCCGAATTGCTTCTCCATGAACTTCACCAATTGCCCTAGATCGGACCTGTAACAGCGAAGCGTATGTACGCTTCCCCTCTTCTCCTTGAGCAGATAGTCAAGGAAATCTTCAACGTGTGACGGAATTTGGTTCAAAACAAAAAAGACGAAATGTCTGGTGACAATTTCGTCTTTTTGAAATGAAAAACAAAGGATTCCTTAGTCGTTTTTCAGATTTAGTCCGTTTTTATACACGGCTTTCTTTCGCTGCTCTCGGTTCAAAACGCTCGGCTTCACGAATTCACGGCGCGTACGCAGTTCACGCATGCGCTTCGTGCGGTCAAACTTCTTCTTGAATCGCTTCAGTGCGCGTTCAATGTTGTCTCCTTCTTTTACAGGGATCGAAAGCATAGTGTCAAAATTGGACGGCAAATTTACACGATAAGTTTCAAAGTACAAAACCCTTGAAGCGCAATCACTCGTTGATGATTTCACGTGAGATTACCAACTTTTGGATTTCACTGGTCCCCTCTCCAATGGTGCACAGCTTACTGTCCCGATAGAACTTCTCTGCGGGGAAGTCCTTGGTGTATCCATACCCACCTAATACTTGAACGCCCTCCGTGGCGACGCGCACGCACATTTCTGACGCTTGGTACTTAGCCATGGCCGATTCCTTCGTCACAGCCTTCCCGGCTTCTTTGAGGAAACACGCTTGCAGGGTCAACAAGTCGGCCGCCTCAATTGATGTGTGCATATCAGCGAGCTTGAACGCGATGGCCTGGAATTCACTGATGGCCTTTCCAAATTGCTCACGCTCTTTAGAATACGCCTTGGCCGTTTCGTAGGCGCCTTTCGCAATACCCAATGCCAACGAAGCGATAGAAATGCGGCCTCCGTCGAGAATCTTCATCGCTTGGATAAACCCATCGCCGACTTCGCCGAGTACTTGATCATCCGGCACGAAGCACTCATCAAAAATCATTTCTGCAGTTTCCGACGAACGCATGCCCAGCTTGTTTTCCTTTTTGCCTCCCGAAAACCCTGCCTGACCACGGGTCACAATGAACGCCGTGATGCCTCGGCTATCCAGCAATTCGCCCGTTCGCGCCAGTACAACGGCCACATCACCCGAGATGCCGTGTGTAATCCAGTTTTTTGTTCCGTTCAGCACCCAGCCGCCACGTGCTTCATCGCGAGCGGCCGTGCAGCGCATGCGCATGGCATCACTTCCGGTGTTTGCTTCAGTAAGTCCCCACGCACCGATGGCTTGGCCACTGGCTAGATCCGGCAAGTACTTCTGGAGTTGCGCCTCCGAACCGAACATGAGAATGTGGTTGGTGCACAGGCTGTTGTGGGCAGCCATGGACAGGCCAATCGACCCACATACCTTGGCCACTTCTTCAATGGCAATTTTGTATTCGAAGTATCCCATGCCCGCTCCGCCATAATCTGCCGGGACGAGCATGCCCATCAACCCCAACTCGCCCATCGTACTGAATAATGCGCGGGGAAACACCTGGCCCTCATCCCAGTCCATGCGATGGGGCAGAATCTCTTTTTCCGCAAAATCGCGCACCGTAGCGCGGATGGCCCGCTGGTCCTCTGTCTCTTTAAAATTCATGCTATACCGGTACAAGGGAGTGGAATCGTGCCTCCGGGTGCTTCGTCTGCAGTCGCTCCTTCCCATTTAAAACGTTCAAACTCATCAAAAAAGAAAAACCCCACAATACTGCTCCGCTGCGTTCCACAAGCGATGCAGCAGCATCCGCTGTTCCACCTGTAGCCAATACATCGTCGTGGACCAGTATCCGGTCTTCAGGACCGAAAGCGCCCTTTTGGCATTCCAACACGGCCTCGCCGTATTCGAGGGTATAGGACTGGCCCACCGTTGGACCGGGTAATTTCCCCTCCTTCCTAAAAGCGATGAATGGCAAACCCAATCGGTCGGCTAAGGACATTCCCAACAGAAACCCCCTGCTTTCGATTCCTGCAATGGCCGTTGGCATGTTGCCTGAGGCAACAATCCACGCCGAAACGGCTTTCACCGCCTCGGCTCGCAAGCCCGGGTTGGCCCACACCGGGCTCAGGTCTTTGAAGACAATTCCTTTCGTTGGAAAGTCTGGGATATCTTCAATGGCCATTTTCAAGGCCTCTTCCAATGAGCGATATGGATTAATCGCGGGATTCACAAAGCCTAAGATACGGACTCCACCGCCGAATCATGCTGTCCGTGATGGGAATCGCAGCGGCCAAGTCCTCGAACGAATACAAGGTGTGGTGCCGTCTGTATCGTTCAATCGCACGGGCGGACCCTGCATCGATGTAAGGGTGACTCTTCAATTCGAACCAACTTGCTGTATCCACGCAAAGCGGACGATATACCCCACCTCCAACATGAAACATTGGCTTCAACTGCTCAACAGCCTCAGGTTTCAACCCCCATACCTCCCCCAATTGATCTACAGCATGAAACCCACCCAGCGCGTTGCGAAACCGGCAAATACGGGCAGCCAGCACCGGGCCGATGTAAGGCAAAGCTTCTAGCGCGGCACTATCAGAAGCATTCAGGTCAAGGACTCGTTGTTGGCTTTGTTGCGGTGGACGCTTGCCGCGTCGCGGCATCTGATCAGGGTTCACGCGTCTTCGATTGGACGAAGACGAACGCACCGTTTCCAATGACTCCAACAACCATGAGACCGGAACAGGGTGTTCCTCCGCCACATACATGCGGTGTTCCTTGTACCAAAACCCCGCACGCACCCCCAATGCCAACCAAGAAATCAGGACAAAGCCCAACAGGGTCCGTCGTTCAACATATTCCATCTCCTCTATTCTCTCTCCCCGCGTCGGCCTGAGCCCGACGTTCTTACCCTTTAATCGAACCGCTTGATTTCACCTGACTTGATGCGTTTGAAGTAATCCGCAACGTCCTGCTTGACTTCTCCCATCAGGAAGTACAAACCCAAAACATTGGGGAAGCACATCGCAAAAATCATCGCGTCACCAAAGTCAAATACGCTCTGTGCGGAAATCGCTGAACCGAGAACTACGAAGAGGCAGAACACCGCTTTGTACGACAGGTCCGCCGCCTTGGACTCTCCGAACAAGAACGTCCAGGACTTCAATCCGTAGTAGCTCCAGCTGATCATAGTCGACAACGCAAAGAGAATCACCGCCACAGACAACACAATAGGGAACCACGACATCGTTTGAGCGAACGCACTGCTTGTCAACTCAATCGCCTGCAAGTCTTTGGCTTGCGCCAACCCCAAGGCCGTTTCCTGGCCCATTGATCCATAACCCGAAATCACGATGACCAATGCGGTCATGGTGCAAATGACCACTGTATCGATGAACGGTTCCAACAAGGCAACCACGCCTTCACTGACCGGCTCGTTGGTTTTGGCTGCAGAATGCGCGATGGACGCAGAACCGATACCCGCCTCGTTGGAAAAAGCCGCGCGCTGGAATCCCACGATGAGCACACCAATCAACCCACCGTACGCTGCATCAGCCGAGAAGGCACTTGAAATGATCAGACTAAAGGCACTTGGAATCTCTGCGATATTGCCACCCAAGACAATCAATGCTCCGAGCACGTATATGCCCACCATGAAGGGTACGACCTTGTCGGTGACACGGGCGATGCTTTTGATGCCGCCAATGATGATCAATCCAACCAAGACTGCCATCACGGCACCGAACATCCAGCTCTGTCCTGCCAGGAACGATTGTTCGCCACCAGTAACCTCGATGAGCTGCTTCGTGGCTTGGTTGATTTGCACCATGTTGCCGCCGCCGAAACTTCCTCCAATGCAAGCAATGGCGAATAGCACCGCTAAAATTTTACCAAGCTGTGCTTTCCCTTGCTTCGCCAAGCCATCCCGCAGGTAGTACATGGGACCACCTGAAACCGATCCATCCTCGTTTTCCTGACGGTACTTCGTCCCGAGCGTGCACTCCACAAACTTCGAACTCATTCCAAGCAGTCCGGCCACAATCATCCAGAAGGTAGCCCCTGGCCCACCTAAGGAAACGGCAAACGCGACGCCCGCAATGTTGCCCACACCGACGGTACCGCTCAATGCAGCGGTCAATGCCTGGAAGTGACTGACTTCACCGGCATCGTTGGGGTCGTCATATTTCCCTCGAACCACGTCCAACGCATGCCCAAATCCTCGGATGTTGATGAACTTGAAGTAGAACGTAAAAAAGATGGCTCCCGCAAGCAGCCAGATCAAAACGAAGGGCACCGTTACGCCCGCGAACGAGACTTGAAAGAAAATGACTTTCATGATCGCGTTGGTCAAGGGCTCCATGACCGCATTGATCTTCTCATCAACCGATGACGCATGGGCATAAACAGGCTGAACAAGGGCGCTCACAAGCGCAACAAGAGGGAGGAATTTTCGCATGAATCGAAGGGTTATCAATCGTAAGACTTCGAATATACAAAGCAACTCAAACCCTGAACTTCAGAGCGAAGGACTTTGTATTCCGATGAAGTCGTTTAACCGCCGTATCTGTTCCGCCGTTCCCAAAACGAAAAGTTTCATGGAAGCTTGAAGGGTCGTGTCCAGCGGTGGGTTGATGACCATCTCTCCCGACGCCTTTCGCAAGCCGATGACGTTGACGCCGATTCGGTTCCGTGCGTCAATTTCTGCGAGGGTCATGGACTGCAGCCGGTCGGGCAATTGCCGCACCTCAATCTCTTCCAAGTTGACCGCGTCTGCACCTTGGATGCGAATGTGGTCGAGGAATTCCACTACATCGGGAATGGCCACAAGGGAGGCCATGTGGGCCCCACCCACTTGGTCAGGCATGATAACGTTTTGGGCACCGGCCACTTTTAGCTTGCTCACGGCATTGGCATTCGATGCCCGGCTGATGGTCAGCAAGTCAGAACGCCGTTCTTTAGCTGCGAGGACCACATAGAGGTTTTGCGCGTCATCCGGCAATGTGGTGATCAAGGCTCGTGCACGGTCGAGTCCAGCGTTCACTAGATTTTCATCTTCCGTGGCGTCTCCTGCTAGCACGTGAACCCCTGAATCGCGGAGTTTTTTGACGAGTTCTTGATTGGACTCTATAATGACCACCTCGTGTGCGTGGTCCTGAAGTTCCTGCACCGCCTTCTCTCCCACACGGCCATAACCGCAGACTATAACGTGATTGTTCATCTCATTCATGATGCGTTGAATTCGCTTGGCACGCAGACGTTCCCGGTAGTCGCCTTCAATGAAAAACTGGGTGACCGCCGTTGCTGCGAAGGTAAATGTGCCAATGGAACTGACAATAAGGATGGCAGTGAACAGCATGCCCCAATTTGATAGGCTTCGTACTTCACCAAAGCCCACCGTTGATACCGTGATCACGGTCATATAGATGGCCTCTAACAGCGAATAGCCTTCAATCCACATGTAACCAAAGCTCCCGAGACACACCACACTCCCCAAAAGAAGTGCCGCGATTCTGAGGCGTTTGGCGGATGGATTCATGCGCTTACAGGTCGATTAAAATAGGGGGCCATCGCTTTTTGAAGCTTCTGCGCTTCGGCCGCCGCAGCACTGGCATAATCGTCACCGGAACTGGCGTACAAAATACTGCGTGAGGCATTGATCAAGAGACCACAGGCCCCTTCAATCCACCCCGCCTCCATGACGTCTTCGATGCGACCGCCCTGGGCTCCTACTCCAGGAACCAAAAAGAAATGGTCCGGCGCCAAACGACGAATGGCGCGCAATTGCTCGGGACGCGTAGCACCAACAACAAACATCAACTCATCGGGTGAACCCCACGCTTGGCAACGCTCAACCACCCGCTCGAACAACGGAGGCGTTCCATGGAATTCAAAGTCATCCGCACCCGCATTGGACGTCAACGCCAAGACGATGGTCCACCGATCAGCATAGCCATCCATGAACGGAGCCACGCTGTCCCGCCCCATGTAGGGCGCCACCGTGATGGCGTGGGCACCCAAGCCGTCGAACATCGCTTTGGCGTAGCGCTTCGCTGTGTTTCCAATGTCACCGCGCTTCGCGTCGGCGATGACCAAAACATCTGCCGGCATGCCCGCGATGATGCGCTCCAGTGCGGCCCACCCGGAGGCGCCGTACTGCTCAAAGAATGCCAGATTGGGCTTGAAGGCCGCCGCGTATGGATGTGTCGCTTGAACGATGCCGTGGCAAAACGCCTCCATCGCCTCCACACCCGTGCCGAGATGTGCGGGAATTCGATCGGGATCTGGGTCCAACCCGACTGACAAGCACGAGGCTTTGTGCTTCATCATCTGGTACAAACTCTGGCGATTGGTCATGGGTCAAAATTAGGTTTGCGCGGCCAATAATTCAGCCTGCTCCGCAAGCCGTAATGCATTGATGACGGCCTCGAGGTCTCCGCCCATGATGGCGGTCAAAGCGTGCGATGTGAACTGGATGCGGTGATCCGTCACCCGACCTTGCGGGTAGTTGTACGTGCGAATTTTAGCCGAACGGTCACCGGTCGAGACCAGCGACTTGCGTTGTTCTGCTTGTTCGGAGATTTGCTTTTCGCGTTCACGCTCAAACAAGCGTGTGCGCAAGACTTCCAAGGCGTGCTCGTAATTCTGATGTTGAGATCGACCGTCTTGGCATTCTACGACGATGCCTGTCGGTTCGTGGGTAAGGCGCACGGCAGATTCGGTTTTGTTGACGTGCTGACCGCCCGCACCACTTGCTCGGTACGTGTCACGTCGAACGTCTGTCAAATCGAGTTGCACGTCAACATCCTCGGCAACTGGGAGCACTGCAACGGTGGCCGCGCTGGTATGCACCCGCCCTTGGGACTCCGTTTCCGGCACCCGTTGAACCCTGTGCACACCGCTTTCGTATTTCAGCCAGCCGTATACGCCCTCTCCCTCAACACGAACTGTGATTTCCTTGAAGCCGCCCGCGGTTCCTTCATTCGCATTGACCAGCTCCCATCGCCAACCTTTGCCTTCGCAGTGCCGCTGGTACATGCGGTAGAGGTCGCCGGCAAAAATGGCTGCCTCATCGCCGCCTGTTCCCGCGCGAAATTCCATCATCACAGGGCGGTCGTCCACCTCATCTTTAGGCAACAATAAGATTCGGGCTTCCTCGAGTCCGGCAGCAAGCTTGGACTTGATGTCAGGCAATTCGATTTCAGCTAATTCTTTAAAATCCGCGTCGTCTCCTGCGGCCCATTCCTCCGCTTGATCACGATCGGCGCGCCAAGCCGCCAATTGACTGAAGTGTTCGACGATTGGACCCAAGCGCTTGTATTCCCGCATCAAATCTCGGTACCGTCGCTGGTCCGCGATTACCTCCGGGTCTCCGACTAGTTTTTCGACTTCTTGAAAACGGTCCGAGATGGAGGCCAACTTCTGCATTAAAGAGTCCTCTGCGTTCATCTCGCGTGCTAATGGTTGTATTCGAATGTACCGTGCTCACCGGCGACAGTGACGCGACGGCCTGTGTGGGGCTCACAATGGCCAATAATTTGGGCGTCCACCCCCATCGCTTTGGATTCGGCGATGATGGATTCGGCCGCCTCTTGGTCGGTGTAAATCTCCATACGGTGCCCCATGTTGAAGACCTTATACATCTCCTTCCAATCCGTACCTGAACTCGATTGAATCATCTTGAACAGAGGCGGCGTCTCGAACAATTGGTCCTTGATCACATGGACATCATCGACGAAATGCAACACCTTTGTTTGAGCCCCACCGGAGCAATGCACCATGCCGTTGATGCGGTGACGAAGCTCTGGCAAAATCCGGGCGATAAGCGGCGCATACGTTCGGGTCGGTGAAAGCACCAATTTCCCTGCATCCAACGGCACGCCGGCAACGGTATCCTGCAGCCCATGGGTTCCTGTATACACCCACTGCTGGTCCGTTCCTGGATCAAAACTCTCGGGGTACTGAGCCATCAAGGATTTGTTGAACACATCGTGGCGGGCACTGGTGAGCCCATTGGAGCCCATGCCGCCGTTGTATTCACGTTCCCAGTTGGCTTGACCATGACTGGCCAATCCCACAACGACTTGACCCGGTGCAATTCTGGAGTTGTCGATCACCTCGGAACGCTTCATGCGCGCTACGACCGTTGAATCCACAATGACCGTGCGCACCAAATCGCCGACGTCGGCGGTTTCACCACCCGTGCTGCGAATATCTACACCGTGCCCACGTAGTTCTTCAAGCAACTCCTCAGTTCCTTGGATGATGGCCTTGATGACCTCGCCCGTGATCAAATGCTTGTTGCGGCCAATGGTGCTGGAAAGCAAGATGGAATCGGTCGCCCCGACGCAGAGCAGGTCATCCAAATTCATGACCAACGCGTCCTGTGCGATGCCCTTCCAAACGGATAAATCACCCGTCTCTTTCCAGTACATGTAGGCCAGAGATGACTTGGTCCCTGCCCCATCTGCGTGCATGACGACACAATGTTCGTCGCTGCCGGTCAAGTAGTCCGGAACAATTTTACAAAAAGCCTTCGGGAACAGGCCTTTATCCACCCCCTCTATCGCAGCATGTACCTCCTCCTTGCCAGCGGAGACACCTCTGCTTGCGTATCTCGATTCCTCCACGAAAAATGGTGCTTAGTTGCCCGGCTCGTAATCAAAACGCAAGATGCGGAACACCGTACGGCGGTTGGCCTGATGCGCGCGTTCCTTTTCATCGTCGGTGCGCATCTTGGCGATGTCCGCATCGGAAATGAGCAAACGCTCCTTGCCGTGCCCCACTGCAACCAGGCGATCGCGTGCGACGCCGCGGCTGATTAGGAAGTCCACACAGGTCTGGGCACGCTTTTGTGAGAGCTCCTTATTGTAGCTAGCGTTGCCTCGGCTGTCTGTATGGGACTCGAGTTGCACTACAAATGTTTCGTTGCGCTCCATGATACTCAGCAAGTAGTTCAACGAATCGGCGCTGTTGACTTCATCGTTGATGAGCAACTCGGACTCATTGAACGGATACAGCACCAATGGCATGTCATACTCCACGTCCAATACCACTTCTTTCATCGGGAACTCCCGTGTCATCGTGGTGCTGTTGCTCAAACCCACCGTAGAAAAACGGTCTCCCGTCACGATGTATCCTTCGTACTTGACTTCCACGTCGTAAGTCGTGTTGTTCTTGATTTCCTTGTCGCAAAGGGCAAAGGTCCCGTCGCCATCTGCGGTCACGGTGAAGGAATCACCGTTCGATCCACTGATGGTCACCGTCGCACCAAGTGGGTTGCCAGTGTATGAATCAAAGACATCCCCTTGGTAGCAGAATTCCATTTCAGGCAAACGGAACGAGTACAGGTCGTCCTTTCCCTTCCCGCCTGGACGGCTGGAAGTGAAGATACCAGCGTCTTCGTCGTCTTTAAATATCATACTGAAGTCATCCCCTGAACTGTTGATCGGGTACGGCATCGGTTCAGCTTTTTCGAATTGCATGGTGCCCTCTGCAGGGAGCGCACGAATGATGTCCAAACCGCCCATTTTCCCGAGCGTTGAAGAGGCGTAATACAATGCACCGTCGAATCGCATCGCAGGGAACATCTCGTCACCGGAAGAATTCACATTGGGGCCCATGTTGACGGGCTCTCCGAAGTTGTCTTCTTTGTCATCATAGGCCACGTACCAGATGTCCTTGCCTCCGTAACCTCCGTCCATATCCGAAACGAACATCAAAAAGTCGTTGTCCACCGTGAAGCAAGGATGACCCACCTGAGAACTATCATCGTCGCCGCGGTTAATCAACTCAATCACCTCCGATGGACCGTACTTGTTGCCCATGGAGCTAGAGCGGTAGATGTCACAGGCGTATGAATTGTCGTCATCCGAGATGCACCGTGTGAAGTAGATGGAGCGGTATTTCTTATCGAATGTCACCGTGCCTTCGTTGTACTCCGTGTTGATGGTGGAATTGAGAGGCTCTGGGGTGCTCCAATTGTCTTTCTTGTCTTGTTCAGCCGTGAACAAGTCCATGTAGCGCTGACCGGTGATCGGGTCTTCACCTGAACCGGTAGACGACTCACGAGAAGAAGAGAAGACGATGGCATCCGCCTTCTTTGATGCGAAGCCGGCACCAAAATCGTAGCTGGTTGAATTTAGACGCAGCAGGTTATCGACAATGTAACGACTCGACGGCTCCATCAACTCGAGGGCATCGTTGTCCGCTTGTTCGATCATCGCATCCGCCACCGATGGGTCACCGCCGTTCTCTTTGTACGTGATGTACCACTCAATGGCTTCGTCAAATTCTTGCTGCATCGACATCGCTTGTCCGTAGTGCAAGTAGACCTCGGGATTATCCGATCCGTAGCGCAGACCGATGGCTTTGTCGTACCACTCCTCGGCGCCAGTAGGCTCCATCAACTTCATGAAGCTCTCCCCTGCCATGTAGGCAATGCGGCCTTTTTCATCGATGTCCTTGACCTTCGGGTAGGCCTTAATGTACTCTTGCAGGGACGTGCTGTACGCCCCTCGTGCGTATTCTCGGTCGGCCTCCTCAGCCAGTTCGCTTTGTGCTGATACGTATCCGAAGGTGAAGAATAAGAGCAAACCGATAAGGCCGGTTCTCTTCCAACTTGCTTGCAGGTAGTTGTGCATTTCCAAACGCTTTAATTCAATTCCCGAATGTAAGGCAAAGTGACCATTCGCGGACTCACATCCCCGAAAAACGTCCAACAGGAAACGGCCGGGATTGCTCCCAGCCGTTTCCTATCGAAAGTGCTTGCCGCGTCTTAGCGGGTGAACAACAATTCAGAGAACTTCGGCAATGGCCATTCGGCGTCATCCACCAAGGCCTCGAGCTTCGCACACATCTCAGCCGCAGCATCCATGCTCGGCACCACCTTTTCAGCAAAGGCTTTGGCACTGGCAAGCGCGTCCTTCGTGGCCTCCGCTTTGTCGTGAATGGCCTCCATGTTCGCCGTCGCTGCGTAGAGGTCCTGGATGAGCTGGCCTGCCCCCTTGACCATGTCGATTTGCGCTCCTGAGAACTTCGCCGCCTGCTTGCCCAAAACCGCGTTCAGCTGCTCCACGTTGGTGAGTAAACCGTTCTGGTAACGAATGGCCGCAGGAAGCACAGAATTCTTGCACATGCCGAGGAGTACTCGGTATTCGATTTGTCGCTTCATGATGTAATTCTCGAGCTCGACTTCAACCCGCGCTGCAAGTTCCTCTTTGCGCAAAACGCCGAGGTCTTCAAAGAGCGAAACCACTTCTTTTCGGCTGAATACCGCAAGGGCTTCAGGCGTGGTGCGTAGGTTGGACAATCCGCGCTTCTTCGCTTCCTTCACCCACTCGTCGGAGTATCCATTTCCTTCAAAACGGATTGCCTTGCTTTCTGCGATGAGCTTCTGCAATTCCTTCAGAATAGCGTCGTCTTTCTTATCTCCGCCTGCAATTCGGGCGTCCACTGCGGCCTTGAACTCGTTCAATTGCTCTGCAACAATTGTGTTCAGAACGGTCATCGGAACAGCACAGTTCGCTGTACTGCCCACTGCACGCAATTCGAATTTGTTACCGGTGAAGGCGAACGGAGAGGTACGGTTGCGGTCGGTGTTGTCGAGCAACACTTCTGGGATGCGACCGATTTCCAGTTTCAAGGCGGTCTTGTCCTCAGGCGTCAATTTACCGGCCTTGATGCTGGTCTCGAGCTCATCGAGGAGCGACGAAAGCTGTGAACCGATAAAGGCGCTGATGATGGCTGGAGGCGCTTCGTTGGCACCCAAGCGGTGGTCGTTGCCCACCGATGCGATGGCCGCGCGGACGACATCTGCGCGTTTGTGCAACGCCGCGAGCGTGTTGACGAAGAACGTCAAGAACCGCAGGTTGGTCTTGGGGTTGTTGCCCGGCTTCAACAAGTTCACGCCGGTGTTCGTGCCGAGGGACCAGTTGTTGTGCTTGCCCGAACCGTTGAGTCCTGGGTAGGGCTTCTCGTGCAAGAGCACACGGAAGTTGTGCTTGCGGGCTACCTGCTCCATCACCTCCATGAGCAAGAGGTTGTGATCGTTGGCGAGGTTGGCTTCCTCAAAGACGGGTGCACACTCAAACTGGTTCGGCGCTACCTCATTGTGACGCGTCGTCACGGGAATACCCAACTTATGGCACTCCAACTCAAACTCCTTCATGTACGCCGTGGCACGTGCAGGAATACTGCCGAAGTAGTGGTCGTCGAGCTGTTGACCCTTCGCAGGTGCAGCGCCAAACAGGGCTCGACCAGTCATCTGCAGGTCAGGACGCGCTGCGTGCAACGCCTTATCGACCAAGAAGTATTCCTGCTCCCAGCCCAACGTCGCTACCACCTTGGTGATGTTCTTGTCGAAGTACTGGCACACGGAAGTTGCCGCTTCGTCTACCTTGGCCAAGGCCTTTAGAAGCGGGGTTTTATTGTCCAACGCAAAGCCGGTGTAGCTGATAAAAATGGTGGGGATGCACAAGGTGTCCTCCCAAACAAACGCCGGAGAAGTGGGATCCCACAAAGTGTAACCGCGCGCTTCGAACGTGTTGCGAATGCCTCCGTTGGGGAACGAGCTGGCATCGGGCTCTTGTTGCACCAACAATGAACCGTCAAACTTCTCAATCACCCGACCATCGGACGTGGGAGAGATAAAGCTGTCGTGCTTCTCGGCTGTTGCTCCTGTGAGCGGCTGAAACCAGTGCGTGTAGTGTGTCGCCCCCCGAGAAATTGCCCATTCCTTCATGGCCGATGCCACCTGATCCGCGATGGCGCGGCTGATCGACGTGTGATTTTCCATCGCATCCACGATGCTGTCGCACGCCTCATCAGTGAGGTACTCCCGCATCATGGTGAGGTTAAAAACGTTCTCTCCGTAGTAATTAGAGATCTTGTTGTCCGGGCGCTCCACCACACGTGGCGTGCGTTCCAGGACGTCTTGAAGTGCTTTTTGGCGCGAAATGCTCATTTGGCAGTTTTTGAATGATGCGCAAAACTACCCCCTAACTTTATAGGGTCAATCATTCAAAAGACCAAAATTTTACCAACACCCCCTCTTTTTTTAGGGGGTAAACCTCAACGTCATCGTTTTTGGACCCACTTGCTCAACTTTCGACCTTGGCCATCGAAACAAACAAGGGCATACGTTCCAGTGGGCAACGTCGACAGGTCCACGGATTGTAACAATCCGAATTGAACGCTCCACTGGCCCGATTGAACGAGCCTTCCCATGGCGTCGTAGCACTGCCAGTCCAGCGCCTGTCCAGCCTGGAAACCACCCAGTGACACTTGGAATACACCGTCTGACGGGTTCGGGAACACCACCATCGAGGCCGGCGAAACAGGCAACTCTTCATCAACCGCGACAAGATTGGTCTGGAAGAAAAACGCCTGGGAGATGTACTTCCCGAAATCGGGTTCGAAGTTGATGAAGTTCCCCCCGGCCACTTTTTTCAGCCGTGTGTACCCCGAACCGTCACTGTTGGCCCAAAAGCTTTGACCGTCATCGCCCACATCATTGATGGTGAATCGGTAGCAGCCCTGGTTGAGGGACAAGGTGTCTTTGAACGTCGCATTGGCAGTGGGATATCCCCGCTCCCAGACCACATTCCCTGCGGCGTCGAGCAGCTCAACAGACGTCTCCCACGCCACCTGATTGGTCTTGGTCCAAACGATCAGACGGTTGTCATCCAAGTCGGGGTACGACCACGTCGGCACGCGATGGAAACGCGAATTCGCTTTGTTGTTGCGCGGCTCTTCGTCGACCATGCCGTTGGGCTGGTTGACTTCCACTTCGAACAGCACCCACTCTTCATCGTCCCCTTCGTACAGTGTGGGGTCCTCATACGGCAAGTCCACTTCCACCGACTCGAGAAAGGCCAGGTTGCCCGTCCACTCGTACGTGACCGTGGCGCCGCCTTCAATGCCGTAACTAAATTGGCAAGAGGTCAACAGCTGGGAACCGTTGTTGCGAATGCGCACGGTCGGTGATTCGCAAATGGGGTTCCACCGCGATTCCAACTTGTCCTCGGAGGGCGACAGGATTTGGCTGATCTCTACGTCGTATTGCATGTTGGGTTCGCCGTACGCGACGATTTGCCCCTCAAAGCGGTAGTTCCCGTCGGGGTCATATGTGATGTCGTAATCCACTGTGAATTCATCCTGACCGGCCACCAGGGGAGTCAATTCGAAATCCTTCGTATCCACCACAGCGCCCGGGCACCAACCGGCCCGGTCGTAAATCCACGTGCCGCCTTGGGGATACAAGGCGTTGTCCGCGCATTCGCGCATGATTTCCCAGCTCCACTGCGTGTCGCCATCGACCTTGACCGAATGCGTGTTGTAACAGAATTCCGCGCAGTTGTTCCCCGATCCGAAGCCGTGGCCACTCGCACGGGTTTTCAGTCGAAACATGGATTCGTCTTCCTGCGGGGTGAAGGCGTGATCGGTCACGTTGCCATCAAATGACGACAGGGCGTATTGGCCTTTCCAGAAGGCATCCATTCGCTTCACGTCACGGGGCGGCGTACCGTGCACAAACGCGAATTTCATGTCCAACAGCTCTTGCCAATTGCCTGCCTGCAGTTCGACGCTGTCGCGCAACAAATGAACGTAATCCGACACGTCAAAAATCCACGTCCAGCCGTCATCGTCCAACGTCAATCCAATGCCATACGGCGTGATGTAACGGGCCAATTCGTAGCGATCCACCACTTCAAACGGAACCGAGAAATACGTGAGGGTGTCGTTCAAGAATTCCGTAGCATCGCCTTCAAGCGGATACGTCGCGAGCACTTCACCCTCGGGGGTGCGGGTCGTACGAACGGTTTCTGCCGGCCATCCATAATCCAACGATTCCCACGAAACGGCGTTGCCTTGCACTGCCCACTCCGCAATGCTCGTTGCCGGAATGGCCTCAATGTGATCCACGACCACAGGGTCCGCCACAACGGCATCACCGGACCACCAAATCAAATTCGGACGCACACCTTCCGGCATCTCCCCGGGTTGCCAAAATGCCTCAGTCGCCGCAAACGCGCGTGCACCGGCGTTGCCATGTGAGAAATGTGTCATTCCATCGCCAATGGCATGGCTCTCGGGATTCACATCCATTGAAACTTCGAGCAGCAAATCATCCGCATTGGGATGGGATGCATCCAAGGACCAGTTGTAGAAATCGGCCACGGTGGTTGGTGTCAATGCTGCGTTCCACATGCGGAATTCATCGACATCCCCACGGTAGTCGTTGCCTCCGTTACCATTGCATCCGATATGGAACCGGACCATTTCACCAAACAGATTGTCTTTATCGGTACCCGAGTGCCACAAGGCCCCGTCGAAGTAGATGGCCATGGTTTCCGTCGTGACGTCTTTGGTGAAAGCCCAGTGGTGCCACTCGCCCTCGTACTGGTTGGCACTGGCCGCTTGGTCAATGCGATCGTACCCTCCGACACCCCCAGCATCCCAATAGATGCGACCGTTGGACCAAGGCAAGTGAATGTTGATTTCGCGCTGGTTGCTGGCGTTCATGCCTTCGCAGATCGAGTTGTTTTCCGGTTGAAATTCGGGCGTCCCGCGGGACCAGAACTCAACCGTCACAGCGTCCTCAATGGCGTTGATTGCCTCCACCGCTACCTCGATGCGGTCGTTGCCATCGAAGTGCACATAAGTGCCAGCGGTGCCCGCCTGCCATGTCTTTTGTGGAGCCGCATCACCCGCCCAATCGTTTTCCCAAACGGGCGCATCATCCAACTGAATCAACACTTCAACAACGAGGTGGCTGGCACCGTCCCACTCCAGCGGAGCATCCAACACGAAACGCCCAGGAGTCGAAGCGTCCGACACTTTGCTCGAGGCGGCCACCGGCCCCGTGTGGAAGCCATCTAACGTGTCAGCTTCCGACCAGTAGAGGTTCCATTGGACGGCGTCACGTGCGTCCACCAGCGATGCCACGGCAGGCCATTCGACCCCCACGCCGGGTGTACCGTTCCACCCCATGGCCTCCAGTTCATCCGCCGACCAGAGCCATTGCATGCGGCCCCGGCCGCTTTCCCAGCCGAGCTCAGATGCTGCAGCTGTGGAAGCGCCATCCGCTGCGCCCATCGCAGCGGCACCGGTGATCTCGAAACTGTCATACGTCCACCGTACGGTATCGACGGGCACCTGCGCGACGTCGGTCACCAAGGTGTCCGACATGAAATCGAGGTCGTCAATCAACCAGTGCGGGTGGGTCAGCAAATTGCTATCCATCATCCCGGTGTGATCGAATAAATACGTGTAGGTCAAATAATCCCACTCACCGCAGGCATACCCCAGGTTCCCCGCTGTACCGTCCTCAAAGCACTTGAGGTTGTAGTACATCAGGACTTTTTGGTAGGTGCTATCATTATCGCTTGAGGGAAAATCAAACCAGCGTCGACCCGGGCTATCGTAAGCGGTCGCCGGGTTGTTTTGGGCTTCCCACGTGAAGGTTTGGACCCACGTTGTATCAGGATTTTGAGCAGTTGACTGCGTGCTAATCAGAGCACAAAAAAGGACGGCAAGGACAAGGCGCATAGTCGGTGATTCTGGTTTGGCCGGGAAGATACAAACGCCCTTCCGCCTTCCCAACCGTTTGTCAATTCACCGTGCCCGGGTACGCGGACAAGGCCGCTCCAAGGCACGCCACGGCCTTTTCAATTTCCTCACGCTCCAGCACGTACGCCATGCGAACCTCTTGTTTACCGTGGCCTGGGGTGGCGTAAAACCCTGTATTTGGAGCCATCATGACCGTCGACCCTTCGTATTCAAACGACTCCAGCATCCACTGACAGAACACGTCTGCATCGTCAATAGGCAGCTTAGCGACGGCGTAAAACGCCCCGCCCGGCGTTGGACATGTTACCCCTTTGATGGCTGTGAGCCCGTCGACCAGTGCATCGCGCCGATTGCGGTACGAGGAGCGCACCTCATCAAAGTATGAATCCGGCGTATCAAGTGCGGCTTCAGCAGCGATTTGCGCGAGCGTCGGTGGGCTCAATCGGGCCATAGCGAATTTCATCGCCGTGCGGCGGACTTCTTGGTTACGCGTCACCAAGGCACCGATGCGCGCACCGCACATAGAATAGCGCTTGGAAACACTATCAACGACCACCGCGTGCTGCTCCAGCCCAGAAACCGTCAGGATGCTGCGGGCATTCGACCCATCATAAGTGAATTCACGGTAGACTTCGTCCGCAAACAGGAACAAATCCTTCTCCTGCACAAGTGTGGCCAACGCCTCCAATGCTGAATCGGGGTACTTGGTTCCCGTTGGATTGCCCGGGTTGCAAATCAAAATGGCTTTCGTGCGGTCGGTGATGGCCCGTTCAAATTCCGCCATGGGCGGGAGCGAAAACCCATCTTCAATGCGCGCCGTGACAGGAACAATGTTGATGCCAGCCAACGTTGCAAAACCATTGTAGTTCGCATAAAACGGCTCCGGAATGATGACCTCATCTCCGGCGTCCAAGCACGACATGAAGGCAAAAACCAACGCCTCTGAACCGCCTGTTGTGACCAGGACCTCATCGGCCGTCACGTCTACCCCGACTCCTTGGTAGTAACCTGCCAGCCGCTCTCGGTACCGAGCAAATCCCTCGCTCGGGCTGTATTCCAATACGGTGCGGTCTAGGTTGCGCACCGCTTCCATCGCCACCTCGGGCGTCGCAATGTCCGGTTGGCCGATGTTCAAATGAATAACGTGCGTGCCTCGTTCTTTGGCGGCGTTAGCGAAGGGGGCAAGCTTGCGAATCGGGCTATCAGGCATGGCCTTGCCCTTGGCAGAAATGTCCGGCATGGATTGAAGATGTGCGGGCAAATTTAGAGCTTCAGCGCCATCATTCGGTGCGGTCCGATCTCCGGAACGTGATAACAATCGGAGACAAATTCGAATCCCATGCGCTCATAAAAGAGGAAGGCCACTTCGCGGGCGTCGCACCACAACCAGACAGCCCCTTGCTCCCGGCTCCAGTTCGCTGCATACCGCACGATGGCTGCCCCTGCCCCTTGGCCGCGGACCTCAGGCAATGTTCCCATGACACGCAGCCGGTACACGTCTTCATCAGCCGGAAGGGCTTCTGGGAACCGATCGGAACGCTGGTGAAACAAAGAGCATACCCCAACGTGTTCGCCTTCCGCGTTGAACGCCCCGACATGATGCGCATGATCGGCTTCATCCACGTCAATGGTGCAGACGTCGGGGCTCGGTTTGTGTGGCCACAGCACCCGGTGGCGCAAGTAACGCGTTTCAGCAGCAGCAATGGAACGGGCTTGGAACATGGTGAACGAGTTAATCCTTGAAGTACTTCTCCCAATCGCGGCGATCGCGCTTGGTGGGCCGACCGACTGGGCGCATGAGGTCACGCTGTGCGGCGCGGATTTCTTCGAGTTTATGGCGCTGGGATTCGGGGGTGATATCCCGCGCATAGTCCGGCACTAGGGCCGCCGCCACACGACTTTTCGGGAAGTCGACCACCTCCCATTCGAAGTATACAGCACCTTTCCGGACACGAATGACCTCGCCTGAGCGAATTTCCTGGGCGGGTTTTACCGCCTTCTCACCGACGAACACCTTTCCCTCCCGGCAGTGATTGGTTGCCAAGGAACGGGTTTTGAACGCGCGGATGCACCAGAGGTACTTATCTACCCGCATGGCTCAGCAATGAAGCGATTGTTTGACGGAGTCCAAGGCGCTCTGCATGCTCTCTGTGCATGCATCAAAGTTCGACAATCAAGCCCAATGCCGGCAAGACGGCGCCAGTACTTGGGTCCAATTCCCGCGCATCGTAGTACCCGGGCTGGGTGTCGGACGGCACGGGTTGGCCGTTGAGCGGGTTGCGGACCACGTCGATGAACGTTGGCTGTGGAACGGCCGCCCCCGTAGCGTTCTGCACTTCAATGAAGACGTCAAGCGACCACCGCTCGAAAAACCACTTCTTGTCGATCCGGATATCCAACTGGTGAAACGCCCCGTTGCGTTCGGTGTTCAGACGGCTGTAGTCCAACAGCGGCCGGCCGTAAAAATCCCACGTTTCGACCGCCAACGATTCGAGGTCAACCGGTGTGTACGGGAGGCCCCCGCTGAAGAGTAGGCGTGATCCGATTTCCCAGCCGCCTTCAAACTTCTTGCCGCCCGTGACGCTCAAGATGTGTCGGTTGTCCCAGCTGGAGGGTACGTATTCGCCTTGATCTGTGGCGTATTCGCTGCGCACAAACGTGTACGCCAGCAACCCGTAAAATCCTTCGTAAAGCCGTTGCTGGAGGAGCACTTCCGTCCCGTAGGAGCGCCCGGTGCCATTGAAGGCCACAGCCTCGTTGCCGACCACTCCAAAATCCGCCCCCAAATTGGCGAGCGGCACACCTTGTAACATGCTAACAGGAGCGTTTTGGTAGCCTTTCCAAAAGCCTTCAAGAGAAGCAACGATGTTCCTTTTGCCCCCCTCCCATCGAATTCCGGCGACGGCTTGGTTGTTGCTCAAGTACCGGGAATCTTCCCCTGCATTGATCCGCTCGCCGTCCTCTTCGTACCCGAGGATGGTGTAGGCGGGCAACTGGAAGTAGCGTCCGGTGTTGGCATTGAGCGTCCAGCCCGGTGCGAATGCGTACGACGCCGAAAAGCGTGGGGAAAATTGCTGGAGCGGGTTGCGCAGGCCCTCACCCAAAGTCGAACCGTCCATCCGGAAACCGGCAGACAAGGTCAAGCGTTCATCGAGCACCTTGCGGTTGACCGTTCCGAACGCGCCGTACTTGTGCGCCTTCAAATCCGAGGCAAATGCCACCGAGTCCAACGACCCTTCGGCAGGGTTGTAGCGCTGTTCCGTGGTGCTGTTGTTGTACTTCACGTATTCATAGCCCGCGCCCAATGTGGCTTCCCAACCGGCGTCTCCAAATAGTTTGCGCTCCACGCGAAATTTGTTCTCGATTTCCTGCGAGAGGTAATCCCGAATCAGCGGGGCGTCCTCGTCGTTGTCGATGTGCTTGAACGCTCGGTTGTTCAGCATGTTCCGGCTGGCCACGAGGGTCCATTTGCCATTGTCCCGGTAGTTGTCCCACCGGATGCCCTGGGTGTAATTCCATTGTTTCTGAACGTCAAGCGCGCCGAGGATTGCGACTTGATCGAGGTAATTGGTCGCCGACGTATCGTCCGCTATGCCCAAGTTCAATTCGAAGTCATCGAGTGCGCCGAGGCCGATGACCGTAATGGCATTTTTGTCATCGGGCCGCGCAGTCCATTTGAATTGGTAGTCGTTGTAGATGGGCAAAAACGGCAGTCCCAATGCTTCAAAAACGAACTGCAGGTAGCTTCTGCGCATGCTGAAAATGAGCGAAGAATTCTCACCAGTCGGCCCCTCCAACGTCAAACCGAGGTCGCTGGTTCCGACGACCATGTTGGCCGTCCACTCGTCCGTTCGGGCTTCCTTGAAACTGAACTCCATCACCGAACTGAGCGCGTTGCCACGGGCGGCCGGAAAGGCCCCAGCGTAGAAATCGATGTTCTCCACCAAATCGACGTTGATCATCCCCACCGGTCCACCGCTTGCGCCTTGGGTAGCGAAGTGATTGATATTGGGGATTTCGATGCCATCGATGTAGAAACGGTTCTCGTTCGGTGCGCCACCTCGGATGACGATGTCGTTGCGAAAGCTAGGAATGGCTGCAACTCCGGGCAGGGTCCGGAGTGCGCGGCTGATGTCGCGGCCGCCGCCGGGATTTCGTTTGATTTCGTTGGTGCCTAAGCTCCTTACACTCAAGGGTGCCTCAGCCACATTGGGACGTCGGCTGCCCACCACTTCGGCCTCTTCAATGGCGATGGAGGCCGGCTTGAGAACCACGTTTACAACGGCTGGTCGCGCCGGTGTCACCTCAATTTCAAAAACCGTTTTGGGCTCGTAGCCTACAAAGCTGACTTGGATGTTTTGGATGCCCGCGGGTACATCCACTAGCTCGTAATTGCCATCAAAATCGGTCGTTGTACCCACCGTCGAACCCTGCAAGATCACATTGGCAAAAGGAATGGCTTCGTTCGTCTGCTCATCGTTTATCCGACCTCGAATGATGCCCAAAGATTGGGCCGCAGCAGTTACACTTATGCAAAACAGGGCCGTTCCTACGGCGACGAGCAGCTTCCAATTCATGGCTTCATAACAAGCCCCTTCTATTTGCGTTCAATTGTCCGCGTAAAAAAAACTACGAATTCGAGTGCAGAAGAACTCAATCTAGGGATGGATCTCTTCTATTCCGGTATCAGCCGATCAAATCAAGGTCCAATCGCTTCCGCAATTCGTCCAGCTTCGGATTCTTCTTCACCATCTCATCGTACCGCTCGCGGTCGTTCATGAATTCGGTGGAAGCACCCTCTGTTTCAAGTTCGGCCATCTCAACAACCAACTTCAAGGTGTCGTTTTCGAGCTGGTCAGCGAAGTACTGATTCAAGCGCATCTGCACCTCCCGGATCTGCTCCGTTTGCAACCGATTCAACACGGTCAGGGTGATGGTGGAATTATCAAAACCCAAGGTGGTCGCCTTGAGGGTCGTGTGGAGGTTGAACTGCCCTTCCGACTCGACGGTCACGATGAACGCTTCCCATGCCTTCTCCACAGCCGCTGAAACAACAGGTTGTTCACGCACGGCGGCAGGTTCGGCTGCCTCCACAGGCTTCGCCAAGTCCATCAAGGTCGAAGGGGCAGCAATGCCCAGCGACGGAACCACCTGGACGGTGGGTACTTTCTGCTTTTCGCGAACCGGGGCGGGCGCGGGTGTGGCTGGCGCCTCTGCCGTTGGCTGCGCAGCAACTGGCACCGGATCTGGAGTGGGGACAGACGCCAGGGCGGACGCCTCCGGGGATTTAGGAGCTGCGGGCGCAGGAGCGACAGGAGCTTTCGGTGATGGCGTATCTGCCGACCACGCCCCGGCTTCAATCGGCGTCAGTTCAGGCTTTTTTTTTTCGGCCTCTGTGAACGAAGCGAGCTGCATCAAGGTCAATTCGACAAGCAGCCGTTGGTGGTTACTCCCCTTGTATTGCACGTCGGTTTGGTTCACCGCATCCAACGCGCGCACCAAGAATCGCAAGTCCACGCTCGCAGACTGGGCGCTAAACTGAGCTTTGACATCGTCCGTCACCTCCATTAAGGCCACCGTACTCGCATCCTTGCTCATGAGCAGGTTGCGTAAATGCGCCCCGAGCCCGGTGACGAAGTGATGCGGATCGAATCCACGTGAAATGATGCCATCGAGGATGAGCAGCGCCTTGGCAACCTCCGCCTCCCGGACGGCGTCGACCACATCGAAGTACGTTTGTTGGTCGAGAACGTGCAGGTGTTCCGCAACAGCAGCGTAGTCGAGTTTCTTGCCAGCGAAGGCGACCAGTTGGTCGAAAATGCTCAGCGCATCGCGGAGCGCTCCATCTGCTTTCACGGCCACCACATGCAGCGCAGCTTCTTCGGCTTCAATCCCCTCCTTCTCGCAGATGCCCTTCAGGTGATCTACCATGTCCGGCACGGTGATGCGGTGGAAGTCAAAGATTTGGCATCGCGATAAGATGGTCGGAAGGATCTTGTGCTTCTCCGTCGTGGCGAGGATGAAGACCGCGTGCGGCGGTGGCTCTTCCAGCGTTTTCAAAAACGCATTGAAGGCCGCCTGGGACAGCATGTGCACCTCATCAATGATATAAACCTTGTAGTTGCCTTGTTGCGGCGGTATACGCACTTGGTCAACAATGGAACGGATGTCCTCGACCTTGTTGTTCGAGGCCGCATCCAATTCAAACACATTGAAGGCATAATCATCTTGCTCGTTGGCATCGAATCCATTGATGGCCCGAGCAAAGATTCGCGCCGAAGTGGTCTTTCCCACACCGCGTGGCCCACAAAAGAGGTAAGCTTGGGCAATCTGGTCTTGGTCAATGGCTTGCTTCAACGTCTGCGTGATGCTGTCCTGTCCCACCACCGCATCCCAGTGTTGCGGTCGGTACTTCCGTGCAGACACGGTAAATTGCGGTTGTTGAGCGGCTTCCATTGGTCATGCGAATATCGCACGCATTCGAATGCATCGCCAAACCGCTTTATGAACAGGTTTCCCACGGAGAAAGCCTTGGTTTTTAAGGTTCTGCTCTGTACTTTTGCCCCCCATTAATTTAAACCCGTTCTACATGAACCGTTACGAAACTGTTTTCATCATGACTCCCGTGCTATCTGCCGAGCAGGTAGCGGAAACAGTAGAGAAGTACAAGGCATTTCTCAAAGAGCACAAAGGAATCATTGTGCATGAGGAAGCTTGGGGATTGCGGAAGCTGGCTTATCCTATCCAGAAAAAATCAACTGGTTTCTACCAGTTGCTGGAGTTTGAAGCCGATGCATCTGTTGTCCTGCCCTTCGAAACTGAATTCCGCCGGGACGAGCGCATCATTCGCTTCTTGACCACGCGAATGGACAAGTACCACGTTGCCTACGCTGAATCGCGTCGCAACAAATCCAAGGAGGCACCTGCCCCCGCTCCCGAAACCACCGAAGAGGCTTAATTCTTAAAACGACACTACCATGGCTGACAAGAACGTACGTTACCTGAATCCCATCAGCATTGACACGCAAAAGGAGAAGTACTGTCGCTTCAAGAAGAAGGGCATCAAGTACATCGACTACAAAGACGCGGACTTCCTGCTGATGTTGTGCAACGAGCAAGGCAAAATTTTGCCCCGCCGTTTGACCGGAACTTCTCTGAAGTACCAGCGCAAGGCGTCTCAAGCAATCAAAAAAGCACGCCATCTGGCCTTGATGCCTTACGTGGCGGATAACCTCCGATAATCCTCAACGATCATGGAAATTATTCTCAAGCAAGACGTCGATCAACTCGGCAGCAAGCACGATACCGTGACCGTCAAGAGCGGATATGCTCGCAACTTCCTCATCCCCCAAGGCATGGCGATTGCGGCCACACCATCCGCCAAGAAGGTTGTTGCAGAGGTCATCAAGCAGCAAGCGCACAAAGCCGTGAAAGCGATGGAGGAAGCGCAGGCTTTGGCTACCAAGCTCGAAGGGTTGTCGCTCAAGATTGGAGCGAAGGCCGGTGAGAGCGGAAAGATTTTTGGCTCTGTCAATTCCATCCAAATCGCGGAAGCCATCCAGGCGTCCGGATACGACGTTGATCGTAAGACTATCAATATCGCGGAAGACAGCATCAAGGATCTCGGCGAATACGAAGCAGTTGTGAAGCTGCACAAGGAAGTCACTGCCACAGTGAAATTCGAAGTCGTCGCCGACTAATTCTACAGCATTGAAAGGAAAAGCCAGGCCTTCGGTCTGGCTTTTTTTTGTGCCCGACCGTTCCTCTCCGGCTGCTGCGCCGCACTACCTTTGTTTTTGATGAAGTTTGACCTCCAAAGTGAATACCAGCCGGCCGGCGATCAGCCCCAAGCCATCGCCGAATTGGTGGAGGGGGTTAACAACGGCACCCAAGCGCAGACCCTTCTTGGCGTCACGGGTTCCGGTAAGACGTTCACGATGGCCAACGTCATCGCAGAGACCGGACGGCCCACCCTGGTCTTGAGCCACAACAAAACCCTCGCCGCTCAGCTTTACAGCGAATTCAAGGAATTCTTCCCCAACAACCTCGTGGAGTATTTCGTCAGCTACTACGACTACTACCAACCCGAGGCGTACATCCCAACGACCAACACTTACATCGAGAAAGACCTCGCCATCAACGAGGAAATCGAAAAGCTTCGACTGAGCACCACGTCGGCACTCCTGAGTGGGCGGCGCGATGTCATTGTGGTGGCCTCCATCAGCTGCATCTACGGCATCGGCAACCCGGTGGAATTCCACAAGAGCGTGATTCCATTGAAGGTGGGACAAAAATGGGGGCGCAACGCCTTCCTCCACACCTTGGTGAGTGGACTCTACAGCCGCACACGTGCCGAGTTCAAGCGTGGAACCTTCCGCGTCCAAGGCGACACCGTCGATATCTTTCTAGCCTATGCGGACCACGCATTGCGCGTGCACTTTTGGGGCGATGAGATTGAGCAACTGGAAACCATCGATCCGGAATCTGGGACGCGGTTGCACGGGTTTGACGACATCATCATCTACCCGGCCAATCTGTTTGTCGCCAGCAAATCCACCACCGATCAAGCCGTGTGGGAGATTCAGCAGGACCTCGAAAAGCAAAAGCAATTCTTCACCGAACAAGCCAAATACCTCGAGGCCAAGCGCTTAGAGGAACGCACCTTGTACGACCTGGAGATGATTAAAGAAATTGGGTTTTGCAACGGAATCGAGAATTACAGCCGGTACTTCGACCGGCGGCAACCTGGCGAACGCCCGTTCTGCCTGCTGGATTACTTCGCAGATGACTTCTTGCTCGTCGTTGATGAGAGCCACGTCACCGTCCCCCAGATTGGCGCCATGTTCGGCGGCGACCGATCCCGAAAAACCTCGCTGGTGGAGTACGGGTTCCGCTTGCCCTCCGCCTTGGACAACCGCCCATTAAAGGCGGATGAATTCGACACCATCACCAACCAAGTCGTCTATGTCTCAGCTACTCCAGCGGACTACGAACTCGAGCAGTCTGAGGGCATCATTGTCGAACAGGTCATCCGCCCGACCGGCTTGCTCGATCCGCCGATTGACGTTCGGCCCTGCACGCACCAAGTGGACGACCTGATAGGCGAAATTCGCACCACGATTGAGCACGGTGACCGCATTTTGGTGACCACCCTGACGAAGCGCATGGCCGAAGAGCTCACCAAGTACCTCGACCGACTCAGCATCCCTGCCCGGTACATCCACTCGGACGTGAAGACGTTGGACCGCGTCGAAATCATTCGCGAATTGCGGGACGGCGTATTTGATGTGCTTGTCGGCGTCAACCTGTTGCGGGAAGGCTTGGACATTCCTGAAGTTTCATTGGTGGCCATCATGGACGCCGACAAAGAGGGCTTCCTACGTTCCGATCGCTCCTTGACCCAAACGGCGGGACGCGCTGCGCGGAACGTCAGCGGCCGTGTCATCATGTACGCCGACTCCATTACGAAATCCATGGCCCGTACCATCGACGAGACGCAGCGGCGGCGCGAAAAGCAAGAAGCTTTCAATGCCGAGCACGGAATTGAACCGCAGCAAATCCGCAAGCAGAAGAAGACCATCTTCGAGCAGAGCCCACAAGTCGATGACCGCCCGCGGCACATCGCTGCAGAACCCGGTCCGGCACCGACCGATCCGGTGTGGCAGACCATGAGCGACGAGGCCCTCGAAAAGTCCACCTTGCACACCAAGCAACGCATGGAGGCGGCAGCGAAAGAATTGGACTTCATGGAGGCGGCGCGCCTCCGCGATGAGTACTTTGCCTTGAAGGAAATCATGGACAAGCGAAAAGCCGCACAATGACACCGAATCGATTGACCCCTGAAGCCTTTCGCGACGCGCCCAAAACGCCGGTACGTGTGGTGTTGGAAAACATCCGATCCGGCTTGAACGTGGGTGCGTTTTTTCGCACCGGCGACTCCTTGCGCATTGACGGCATCGACTTATGCGGGTACACCGCACATCCACCGCAACGCGACATCCTCAAAAGTGCACTCGGCGCCACCGAACACGTCGCGTGGATAGCGCACGAAAACGCATTGGATGCCATTGCCGCGCTTCGGGATCAGGGGTTTGCCATTGCTGCCATTGAACAGACCGCAAACAGCACCTCCCTCTTGGATTGGCACCCCGAGCCCGGCAGCAAATGGGCCTTTGTCTTCGGAAATGAGGTGCGCGGGGTTGAAGCCCAAACGGTTGGCGCGTGTGATGTAGCCTTGGAAATCCCCCAGTTCGGCGTCAAACAGAGCTTGAACGTGAGTGTTTGTGGCGGCATCGTGCTGTGGGACGCCGCCCAGAAGATCGGTTTGCCCGGTTGATCAATCGGCAAGGCTGCCCGTCACCGGCATGCCCAACCAACGCTCCAGATTCGCTTGGACCTCGTCCTGCTGCTCTTCCGTCATATTGCGGATGCGCGCTGAACCGTGGCTTTCATCTTCCAAGAAATAGTACAAGGCATCCCGTGCGTCGTTGGGGGGCATGGCCGTGGCACTCCACGTATCCAGCGCGCCGTTGATGTAGATAAAGGCGTCTCCATTGGCCTGCACCCAGTCGTAGACGTTTTGAGCCAGCACGCCCCCGTCATATGGCACATCCATGCGCTCGGGCGTAAAGATGGCTGATGGGTGTGGCGACATGGGCAATGCCTTCAGCAGGCCTTCGAAGGCTTCCGTTTCATACCCGTAGTACCCGTACTCCACGGCGCATTGGTAATAATGCGATGCGTAACTCTCCATGCCATCGTCTGAGAAAAACGACAGTCCGCTCACGTCCAAAAAGTGATCCAAGACTTCATCGAGCGTCCCGTCCGCATCCGGAATGGCATCGCAATCCGAACCCCATTGCCAGAACGAAAACGGATACTCCAACACCGCGTACTCAAAGGCCTCCTCCACCGTTAGGTAGTTGAACCGCAAGGCTTGACCCTTCGCATGCCACCGCAATCGCAGCAAGCTCTCGTCATAGTCTGTCAAAACGCGCCGTTGGATGTCCTCAATACGCTTCCGGCATTTGCGCGAGCCGACGCTATTGAGGAATGCGTAGATCCGTTCGTCCTCCAACGCCAAGTTTACCGGAGCCACATACGGCACGCTCACTGCGACATCTTCCGGGAAAAAGTACCGGTAGAAAATCGTCGTCTGTCCCCCTTTGCTGATGCCGGAAGCCACCCAAGGCCCGGTGAAGTATTCGCCAAGCACGGTCCGAATGCGGTGCAAGTCCTGGGCTGCTTGTGTGATGTTCAGGAAGGTGTAGTCCATCGAGTCGGGCACGCTCGCCCCATAGAATCGATGCTCAACGATGACCTGGTTGGCCCCAATTGCCGTCGCCAGTTCACTTGGGTAGTTTCTGCTGCGGTCGTATCCCTCTGTCACCAAAACCGTTGGCCGGGTGGGATCTAACTCCGTCACATACACGCGTTGGAAGAAGCTGCCCGCCTCGGGATTGGCATGATCTAAGGGCTGCTCAAAGCGGAGCGCCCAGGCCGTTTCAGAAGGAGCCCAAGGTGCAGCCATCGGTTCAAACCGAATGCCGGGCATATCAAACAAAAACGCTTCGCAGGTGCGTCCTTCATCTTGCGTCCATGCAGTGAGCGGGACGACAACCAGCACCGCGGCCAGCGCGATCCATCGAGCAACTTGTATCATGGAGTCAAGGTACCCTACGTCGCCCGGCCATGCAATAAAAAAGCCCCGGCGAAGTGCCGAGGCTTTTTAAAATCGTTTTCGGAATGTTTAGAGGCCAATGGCATCACGCATGTTGCGGAATTCCAAATCCTTTTCAGCCTTCTTGCGCAAGTTCGGATCCTTGGCCAACGCCTCGCCTAAGTGCTTCTTGACGCCCGCTGAGTCATTCAATCGTGCACATGCTACTGCCATGACGTAGCTCGCTACTGGGCTATCGTCGTTGGCATTCTCGAGTGCTGTCTTCGCTCCAGCAGCATCGCCGTTGAGCATCTTGGCCAACGCAACATTCACGGTACTCACACGGCCCATGTTGGAGATGGCTGAAGCGTAGTCGCCTTTCTGGATGAGGATGATGCCTTTGTTGTAGCCCACTTCAGGACCGGCACCTGCGGCTTCGTTCAACAACTTCATCGCACCGTCCATGTCACCATCCTGGCGTGTCAACGCCGCCACGTTGTTGAGTACGGCCTTGTTGCGCTCCAACTCAAGCGCTTGCTGGAATACCTCCCACGCCTGGTTCATCCGGCCCATTTGAGCCAAGCACCATCCGGCGTTGTTGTATCCACGGAAGTCGTCGGCGTGCACGCGTGCAGCGCTCTGGTAGATGGTCAACTTGTCGTTGAGGTCTTGGAACAAGGTTGCAGCGTACAGCAACTCGTCCGCCGTCATTGAATCCGGCATGCTCATGCAGTACTCCATCAATTCCTCGTCGGTATACCCTTCAACGTCATAAGAGACTACCACCTGTGAGCGGCGCAGAGCGGGCAGGATTTCCTTTTCAATCTCCTTGTACGTCTTGGCGATGTTTCGGATTTCCTCCTCACGCTTGTTTTTGTCCGAGTACATCTCAAGCACGCGCAAGATCAAGTTCTTGTCTTCGATGTCGGACGCCTGCATCAATGACTTGAATCCCTGCCAGTCTTCTCCCTTCGGCACCAAGTCGTAGAATGCATCGTCCGCAGTCAACTTCTTGCGCTTCATCTCGCGGGTCATGGACGCGGCAGCAGAATTTGCACGATCGCTCGCTAAGTCTTCGTTCAATGTGATCTCACCTTCAGGAGAAGCGTAGGACTCAATGCGCGCTCCGGTGATGGTTACGCTATCGGCGTCAACTGAGAGTTGAATCAAGTCCTTCAGGGTTTTCCAGTCTTCGTCGCGCAATTCGCTTGAACGCACCGATGATGAATTCACGCTGTAGTTCACCGTAACCTCCTCTGTATAGGAAATCACACGCTGGAAGTTGTCCTCCACGGGAATGAATTGATCGTCCGATTGCACCCACAGTGGTGTCGTGATGACACCTGCTCCCACCACGAATGGGGCAAACGTCGCACTCTTGTTGCCTTGCGAACCGGAGATGACAACGGCCAATTCAGCCGTGTCTTCCATGGCAGGATCGAAAGGAACCGACGAAGAATAAGAGAATGACTTGCCTGCTTCGAATGGTACAACTGTGAAGTTGCCGGCGGCATCCTCACCTTGGAATCCTTCGCTGTCGAATGATGCGCTTCCGCCTTCCCAGGTCAAAACCGGAGTAGCTTCGATGCTGACCTTCTTACCGAAGTACTTTGCTGGGAATCGACCAGTCACTTCCAATTCAACTTGGTCGCCACGGAGAATAAGGGGCTCTGGAGAAGCTTCGAGGCCCATGGCTTCGATTTCTTTTTCCATGCTGCCCAATCCGGCGCAGCCCGCTAAAAACAAAAGAGTAGCAAAGAGGCCTGCAAAGGTCCACTTGCTTGGGTTGGTGTAACAGTTCATACTTTATTGTGAATCTTCAAATTCGTGACAAAACTACGGAATCTCCGCACATCCTCAGCTATTTACAACGCCCATCGAGGCAAACTTTCGAATGCGTTGGTCAATCCGCTTATCCGCATCCATCGGAACCAACTTGTTGAGGTGCTTTTTAATTTCCTTTTTGACCTGCGCAAACATGGCTTCCCGGTCGGCGTGAGCGCCACCAAGCGGCTCTGGGATGATACCATCCACAAGGCCCAATTCCTGCATGTCTGTACCGGTCAATTTCAATGCTTCTGCGGCTTCCATCTTGTGGTCCCAATTGCGCCACAAAATGGACGAGCACGACTCAGGGCTGATGACCGAATACCAGGTGTTCTCCAACATCAAGACGCGGTCGCCGATGCCGATACCCAGAGCACCGCCGGATGCTCCCTCACCGATGACGATGCAGATGACCGGCACGCGCAATTGGCACATTTCAATCAAATTGCGGGCAATCGCCTCGCCCTGTCCGCGCTCTTCAGCCTCCAAACCGGGAAAAGCGCCTGGGGTGTCAATCAAGGTCACGATGGGGCGGTTGAATTTCTCCGCCAGCTTCATCAAGCGCAACGCTTTGCGGTAGCCTTCGGGGTTGGCCATGCCGAAGTTGCGGTACTGCCGCATCTTCGTGTTGACACCCTTTTGCTGCCCTATAAACATGACGCTCTGGCCGTCGATGAATCCAAATCCACCCACCATGGCCTTGTCGTCCTTAACCGTGCGGTCGCCATGGAGTTCCATGAAATTGCCCTCGGTCAATGCCTCGATGTAATTCAAGGTGTATGGACGGTCGGGATGACGGCTCACTTGGACGCGCTGCCACGGCGTCAGATTGGAATAAACCTGTTCAGTGACTTCGCGGATTTTGCTTTCCAAATCCTGGGAGAGCGACTCCATATCGACGTCGCTCTGTTCTTGCAAGTCCCGTGCCTGCGTGAGCTGCTCGCGCAGCTGACGAATGGGCTCTTCAAATTCCAAGTAGTTCATGCATGGAAGGTTTTGCAAGAACAAAGATGCAACAACTTTTTAAGCCGAAGGCATCCGGATTTATTGGCTTGCTAACAAGGTCTCCACCATTCGCCGCACTGCAATTCCGCGGTGGCTGACGGCGTTTTTTTCGACGGGACTCATCTCGGCAAACGTTCGGGTCTCTCCTGCCGGAATGAACACCGGATCGTAACCGAATCCATCGGCACCGCTTCGCTCCGCAGCAATGCGCCCTTTGCAGACGCCTTCGACTCGTTCTACCACTCCGCTGCGCACGAGGCAGATTGACGTTCGGAATTGTGCCTCACGGTGCTCGGTATGGCCGAGTTCCTCCAACAGCTTGGCCATGTTTTGTGCCGCATCGGCATTTTCTCCAGCATACCTCGCAGTGCGCACTCCCGGCTTGCCGCTCAACGCATCTACTTCAAGGCCGGTATCGTCAGCAAAACAATCCATTCCATAGTGCTCCACAACGTGCATTGCTTTGATGCGCGCGTTGCCTTCAAGCGTTTCCGCGGTTTCGGGAATGGCTTCGTGGCACCCAATGTCGGTGAGGGTCTTGATGATGTACGTATCCCCGAGCATTTGCTGCACCTCTCGAGCCTTATTGGGGTTGTGGGTGGCAAACACCAGCACAGGTTTTTCTGCGGAATTCTTCATGTTCGTGGTCGTTTCCATTTGCCACTCGCGGTGGTTTCAAGCGGCAGCCATTCAATGCGCTTCGGGGCGTGGTGTGGCCGCAAGTTCGTTCGCGCCCACGCGGTGATGCGTTCTCTTTCCTCGCCGGCATCGGCGGGTTCGCATGCTGCATGAATCCGAAGAACGAGCGCCTGTCCCCACTGCGCGTGAGGTTCGCCATAGCACTTGACCGGCGCTTCGATGATGCAGGCCAGCTCACGCTCGACCGCTGCGGGATGGATTTTTATGCCCCCTGAGTTGATCACATCATCCAATCGACCGAGCCAACGGAACGAATGCGCGCTCCGCACATCGACGGCATCATTGGTTTGGAGCGTTCGACCGTCCGGACCCACAATGCACAGGGCGTTCTGGTCATCTGTTGAAACGGCAAATCCGGGAAGGCATACAAAGGCCTCCTCCTGCTTCGGGTGCAGTTGCCGCACCGCAAAATGGCTGATGGTTTCCGTCATGCCGAACCCTTCATAGACCGCCGGACCGCCCTGGATTCCTTTCAGCCAATCGATCGGGGCTTGGCCACCTCCTACGAGCAATTGCTTGCAACTCGCCCATTCGTTCGGGCAAGCTTGCTGCCACGCCTGTGCCTGTGCTGGGGTCAAAGCGGTAAATTCAAGTTCGGATCCCAAATGCGGGGTCGCTTGGGGCTGGACTGCAGTCAGGTTCCATCCGCCCACATCTGCACGCACTACCATCATCATGCCCCCGATGAATTGAACTGGCATAGCCAATCCCGCTCGCGTGCCGGGCACCAATCCAAAGTAGGCAATCGTACGACGAGCGCTTTCCGCCATGTCGGCCTTGGTGTGCGATAGCGGTCGAGGATCGCCTGTGGAACCCGAAGTATGGACATCGACGGTCTTCGATTCCCCCCACCACCGCTCTAGAAAATCCACAATGGAAGCTTGCCAGGGTGCTTGCACCGCGCTGCGCATGGCCCCCAAAGACTCGAGCCGCAACGGCCAAGTGCGGCCGGCAAATGTCAGCGTCCCACTCATCCCGGGGAGAAAAATTCGGTCAGGTTGGGCCATTGGCCGCCTGGGTGGTTGATCAATTGACCGCCCTGCACTTCAAGCGATCCAGCTACGTTGTTAGTGAATAGTCCGCCGGTTCCCAGTCCTTGTAACATCAACGGATGTTCGGTTCGGACGCCGTTCTTCGCCCATTGCGCGATGGCGTACAAGCCGAGGTTGGATTCCAAGGCCGAGGTTGCCCACCACCCCATTCCGCGTTCTTCAGCGAGGTCCACCCAATCCTGACTTTCGGCAAAACCGCCCAGCAAGCTGGGTTTTAAAATGACAAACTGCGGCCGGATGGCATCGAGCAGCGCTGCTTTGCGCTCACGACCACGCACACCAATGAGCGATTCATCCAAAGCGACGGGGATGGGTGAGCTGTCGCACAGTGCCGACAATCCCCTCACATCGGACGGATGCAATGGCTGCTCAATCGAGTGAAAATCCAATTCAGCCAAGGCCTCCAGCTTTTGCAGGGGCGTCCATCCGGACTCAGCCTTGGAAAAGGCCCCGTTGGCGTCGGTACGCAACACGACTTCAGGGCCGGCTTCTTCACGCAAGGCGCTCAGCCATTCCAGTTCGGCATCAAAAGGCAAGGTTCCCACCTTCATCTTCAGGGTGGTGAATCCGCGGCTCAACAAATGCTTTGCCTGGGCCATCATGTCCTCGGCGCCTGCCATCCAAATCAATCCGTTGATGTCAATCGGCGATTTACCCTCGGCAAACGATCCTGGAAAGAAACCCAGTTCATGGCCATTGCGCAGGCCATTCAGCGCCATTTCGAAGGCAAACTGAACCGCCGGAAGCGACTCCGGAATCTCCTCTGCATGCTGCGGCGGATGCACTTGAGCCTTGGAGAGGAAGGCTTCGATAGCGGCTGGCTCGTCCAGGCTCAATCCCGGGATGATGCTGCATTCGCCCCACCCTTGACGACCGTTTTCGTCGGTCAACTTTATGAACCAAGAAGGCTTGTGGTTCAACGTGTCCCGGGACGTTTTGGCGGGGCGATTGAACGCGAGGTTCCAAGGGAACACGTCGACCTGGGTTATTCGAGGTCGTGCGGTCATGCGGCACCTCCTGTTTGAGCCAACAAAATGAAGAGAGCCGCCACCGCTGTGGACAGAGCGATGCGCTTCAATTCAGGATCCAACGCCGCCGGGTCTTCGCAGCGCCACACCCGCCAAGCGTGCGTGAAGTGGAAGGCATTGATAATGGCGATCCACCCCATTCCTCGCCACTGGCCGGGTTCCACCGCCAAGGCAAATATCCACCAAGCGGCCCAGCCGATTGCAAAGCACAAGCCATGGTACACCTTGGCCCGCTCCCACCCCAAAGCCACCACAACGGTGCGCTTTCCAGCTTCTTCGTCCTTTTTGTGGTCACGCATGTTGTTCAAGTTCAACACGGCCGTACTCATCAGTCCGGACCACGTCCCCGGCAATAGCCAGGCGCTGTCCCATTCACCGGCCAGCAAAAACGCCGTTCCCCCAACACCGACCCACCCGAAAAACACGAGCACCATCAGGTCTCCGAGTCCACGGTAGCCGTACGGATTTGTGCCCGCCGTGTAGCGATAGGCCGCGGCGATGGCCAGCACCCCCAGCCCCACCATGACCAACGCCTCAATCAATAGCGCGGTGCCCCAAAACGCCGCACCCACCGAAGCAAGACCGCAGCCGAACGCCAGCACTCCCAATCCCACTATTGCGCGCTTCATGACGGCGGGTGAAAGCTGGCCGGAGGCCACCATGCGATCGATTCGTTCCGCCCCATCGGCGCCGTTTTCATGGTCGCCCAGGTCGTTGGCCCAATTGCTCAACACTTGTAACAAAACGACGGTCAGCAAGATCAATCCAAAGACGGTCCAAAACCCTTCGGTCCTTTCCTGTCCAGCAAAGGCCCGTGGATACGCGACCGCAGCACCGACCATAACGCATGCCGAGGCCAGCGGAAGCGTCCGCAGTCGAGAGGCGAGTAAGAAAGCTTGGGTTGTTCCGGGCAAAGCAGGCTTATTCTGAAAGTTGAATGCGTTTCATGGCCTCGGAAATCGCGTCCAACTTGGACGCCAAAAACGCCGCCGAAGCCGCACCGGGCGTTTGAATTTCTAACAACACCGGCGCCTCATTGTTGAGCCACGACGCAAAGGCCGTGCTCAAGGAATCCCAATCCGTCGCACATGCATAACCAAGGCCGAGCTGCTGCGCACTTGCCGATACGTCAGCGGCAAAACCCGACTCGAAGTGCGCTTCGAGCAGGCCGATTTCCTCAGGTCCTTTCAGCCACCGAAAAATATTTCCTCCACCGTTGTTGATGACAATGATTTTCAGCAGCTCCGGACGCGGATTCACGTGCAAGCCGTTGACATCGTACAACCAAGCTGCGTCTCCCGTAATCAGAACCGTGCGGTCCGCCGGGTTCTTCAGGGCATCCCCCACCGCTGTGCTCAAGCACCCGTCGATACCGGCCACACCGCGGTTGGCATGGAGTGCATTTCCATTCCATTCAAACCACTGCGCGTAACGCGCCGAGGTGGAGTTGGCAAAGTGAATCCGGCTCTTCTCCGGCATGTGGGCCGCGAGCCATCGGTACACCTCGTAATCCACCCATTCGTTGCCATGCGTCGCCACATCAGCCAATTCAAGCTGTGACTTCCGTACGGACCAGGCTTGGGCATAGGCATTGATCGCAGGTGCAGCTTCCATCAATTCGGCAAGGCCATTAGCAGGTGAAGTCTTCCAGCGGTTCACCGGCGATTCAAACATATCCCAGCTGAGGGTCTCTGTGCCGATGTGGTAATGTGGCGCTTTCCAGCTCCGGAGTTGTGCCCGGAATGCTTTGTCCATTGGGGGCAGTCCGACCGTAATAACGGCCTGCGGAGCCAAAGACGCTCCGCACGCTTCGTCCCACCCGCACATCCAGCGCATGGTGCTGCTTTCAGCGTCAGCTTGAGTGCAGGCAAAGGCGTCAACCACCAGTGCAAACCGCTCCTCCAAGGCCCGCACAATGGCTACTTCCAATTGGCCTTCGCCCAGAGAACCCACGTGAACCAAAATTCGCGGATCGTGGCAGCTCAATGCATCCAACAACCCCTCGGGCATGGGCATTTCTTCGTCTGAGAAAGCAGGCACATCGGGGGAAGATGCTGTCGCCTGAACCGTTCCATACAGAGGCTCCTCAAACGGGATATTGACGTGGACAGGGCCCTTTGCCGCAGCCGACCAGGCTGCCAAGGCCTGCCGCTCGATATCGACTGCACCCTGAGTTGCCTCGTCGACTTCTAAGGATAAGACGGTGTGGGCCGCGAATACATTCGTCTGGTGCACAAACTGTCCGGGGCCAGTGGGCCGCGAAGTGACCGATCGATCGGCCGTTACGCTCAGCAATGGGATACCGCTGAAGTACGCCTCCGCCAATGCCGGACCGTGATTGATGGCCGCGGTACCCGAGGTGCTGACCACTGCAGCGGGCAGGTTCGTTGACAAGGCCATCCCAAGGGCCATGTGGGCCGCAGAGCGCTCGTCCAGCGCCGTGACCAACCGAATTTCAGGATGGGCGTTGGCCGCAATGATCAAGGGCGCATTGCGAGAACCCGGCGAAACGACCACGTCCCGAAGGCCGCATGCCACCCACGTTTTCAATAAAACGGATGCCCCGAGGTGGTCGGTCGTTAACATGCCGCAAAGGTACGGCGCGATTTCAGCTATTGCGCGGCGATGCCAGCCAGGATGGATTCAATCTTATCGCGGGTCTCGTTCCACTCTTTCGACGGATCGGAGCCCTCAACAATTCCTCCGCCGGCAAACAAGCGAAAGCCATTTGCAAAACACTGCATACACCTCAGGTTAACATAAAACGCCGCCCGGTCGCCTTCAATGGTCCCCAAGAAACCCGTGTAATACCGGCGTTCGCCGGATTCATGATTGGCAATGAAATCCAGTGCTTTGTCTCGAGGGGTTCCTCCAACCGCCGGTGTGGGGTGCAAGGCATCCAACCAAAAGTCCACATCCTCTTCTGAACGAAATGTGATGTTGGATTGCAAGTGCTGAAGGGAGCCATAGGCCATGGACTTGGGTTCGCTGATGCGCACATCGGAAGCGTTTCGGCCGCGAAGATTCTGCTCAATGAAATCCGCAACCAGTGCTTGTTCGTGGCGCTCTTTATCCGTCCAATTGCGCTGCGAGTCTGCTTTGGTACCCGCCAAGGCGGTCGTTTCAAACTGCTCTCCTGCTCGGACGAGCAACACCTCAGGCGTAGCTCCAATCCACACCCCGGCTGAGGGATGTACAAACAAAAAGACAAACGCATCGGGATAGGCCGCACATTTCGCCTGAAAGACCTCTTCTGGCGTCCGGTTGGTCTCCCAGAACTCGGAGCGGCTCACCACCACTTTTTCCAACGCGCCAGCTTCGATGGCTTTTAGGGCCTGCTGGACCGTCTGCTCGTGCTCCTGTTGACTTGCCCCCTCGCAGGATCCTTCTGGAAGCGCAGCGACGGTGCCGGGCATCGGAAACTCAGCAACAACCATGCGGCCTTTCAGTCGCAGCGAAGGGCATCCCGGAGCCTTTTGAAACGGAGCGAACCGAAAGATCACATCGCCTTCTTCGGCCAATTCCAGCCGGTTCACGTGCTCTTCACCCGGTCGCCGCCACCATATTTCCCCCGCTTGTTCGCTCAATTTATCCTTGATTTGGCTTGTTGATGATCATGACCGTGAGTCGGCTGGTGCAAACCAAGCGCTCATGCTCATCGCGAATGTCAATGGACCATACGTGCATCTTTCCCCCTTTGTGGACCAGATTCGCCACGCCGTAGACCCAACCGCTGCGCACACTGCGCATGTGGTTCGCATTGACTTCAACGCCGACGGCTGCTTTGTTCTGGTCAGCCACCAAATAATGAGACCCGACCGAACCGAGCGTTTCGGCGAGGACAACACTTGCTCCACCGTGCAATAAGCCATACGGCTGGTGCGTCCGGTGATCTACTGGCAGCCGCCCCTTGACCTGTTCTCCATTCACTTCGAGCACCTCCAATCCAATGGCATCGGCAATGGTGGGCACACCACGCAGGTCGTTTGATTTGGCGTCCATTTCAGAGGGATTCAATTTCGACCGAAATTTACGCCATGGAAAGTCCCGACCAACAGCAAGTACGTATCCTCCTCGCGGAAGACGATGCCGCCATGCGCAAAGCGGTCAAACTGAATTTTATTCGGGAAGGCTGGCATGTCGTGGAAGCAGAGAACGGCGAAGAAGCGCTGGGTCTGGCGCGGCAGCACCGACTGGATGCTGCGGTGTTCGACGTAATGATGCCGAAGCTGGACGGCATCTCTGTGTGCAAATCCCTCCGCACGGAAGGATCACGGCTTCCCATTCTATTCCTGACCGCCAAAAACGACGGCGAAGACCGCGTAGAGGGACTCAAGGCTGGGGGCGATGATTACTTGGGAAAGCCCTTTCACATCGAAGAGCTCATCCTACGGGTTCAACGGCTTCTTCGCTCGCAAAACAACGATGCCACGGAGGTGCTCCAGTCTTTCGATTTTAACAGCGGTGGCTCCATCGATTTTGACGCCTTTGAAATTATCACCGATGCGGGCGAGACGCAGCGCATCTCCAAACGGGAAAGTCAACTGCTCAGGCTGTTGATTTCCAAAGCAAGACAGGTCGTCAGCCGCGAAGAAATCCTTGAGGTCGTCTGGGGCTACCACGCCTTCCCCAACACCCGAACGATCGACAACCACATCGTTACGTTTCGCAAATATTTTGAGAAGGACCCGAAAAATCCGGTCCATTTCACCTCTGTACGGGGTGTCGGCTATAAATTTAACCCGTAAACATCACGTTATTAGGTGTTTATGAGTAAAGCGCTGATTTTTTAGAAAAAAACAGGCAACCCCCCGTTTTCTGCTTCGTCTATGTTGCAAACACGGTCTGAGAATACTGTGTTGGTTTCAATTTCTTGCAGGTTACTGAAGGGGGGTCCAATGGGATTCCCCTTCTTTCGTTTTGGGCCGGACTCGCGTCGCCTCACTGAAGCTTGACGTATACGACCTGTTTGGTTTCAAAAAAGGGCTGATCAAACCATTCGGACAAGGGCAACCGCTCTGTTGGGTACCCCACCTCCGCAAGCTCTTCACCTAGGTCACCTCCTTTCAATGCCAGAATGCCATTGGGCCAAGGGTTGATGGATTGCTTCTTGATTTTGCCTTGCACCCACGGGATGAACCGGTTCATGCGTGTCACTGCTCGGCTGACCACGAAATCGAATTGGCCTTTGATGTCCTCGGCCCGTCCATGGTGGACGGTGACGTTCGTTAGCCCCAGGGCTTGGGCCACTGCCCGGACCACCTTCATCTTTTTGCCGATGCTATCGCACAAAACGAAGTTCACCTCCGGATACGCTATCGCCAAGGGAATACCTGGAAAACCCCCACCGGTTCCCACATCGAGCACATCGCTGCCCGGCGCGAACTTCATGGCTTTTACAAGCGCTAGGCTGTGCAAGACGTGGCGTTCGTCAAATGCATCCATATCCTTTCTAGAAATCACATTGATGGCCGCGTTCCACTCGGTGTAGAGGCCTTTCAATTTGCCCAGTTGTTCCACCGCCTCATCGGACAGCTCTGGAATAAAGGCTCGGAAGTCCACGCTCAAATGGTTTCGCGCACCTGACCCAACATCGCTTCCAGGGCCTCGCGCGCCCGGTGCAGCTGCGCCTTCACAGTGCCGAGCGATCGGTCCAACTCCTCCGCGATTTCGTCGTAGCTCTTCTCTTCGAAGTAGCGCAACTCAACCAGCTCGCGGTACTTGGGCTTCATCTTGCTCACCACGTCACGCAGCAATTCGATGCGCTCTTTCTTTTCGAGGGTTTGGATGGGATCCAGCTTGTCGTCTGCGATGTGAATCTCCATGGCCTCACCGTCCTCATTGCGGAACCCTTGATCCAGGGACAGCGCATTGATGCGCTTCTTCCGGATGAAGTCAATCGTGTGATTGGAACCAATCTTGAACAACCACGTCGAGAAAGCGAAAGCCGGCGTGTATTGGTGCAAACGGTTGAACGCCTTTGTGAAGGTCTCCATGGTCAGGTCTTCCGCATCGTCGGAGCTGAACACCATTTTGTTGATCATGTGAAAAATGGAATCGCGGTAGCGCTCCATCAACTCGCCAAACGCCCGCTGGTCGTTCTCCTTGGTCACACGCAACACGAGCGCGTAGTCGTAACGGGCTTTGTCGGAGAGGTTGGGGTTGACGTCCATGTGGTATTCGAGCTTGGTTCTGCGTTTACCACCCCAGCTACCATTTGCGTTTGTCTTGCCGTTTCCACATCAACGACAGAGCGACCCAGGCACTCCACGCCGACCAGAAAGGAAGCAAAGCACCCCGGTTTCGCCAAGAATAAGGGGCTTGATAGGCTTTGGTGATGGACCGAAAGTTAAGCAGCTCACTCAACCACATGCCCCCCAACAGCGCACCTGTAATCCATAGCGAATTGTGAACAACCACTGCCCCAACTGCGGTCACAAACACCGCCGTGCGCAACAACTTCGGCACGGCCATTCGCCCCTGATCCGCAACACGGTAATGCGGCGCCGTGGACCAATGCCGGCGCTTCTGCGCCAGCCAATCCGACCACGTAGACGGCATGGCCGCATCCATCTGCGCGGCCCGGTGAGCAGCGACAGCAATGGACGCGCCTGGCGCGCTGGCGAGCGCTTGAATCATCATGTCGTCGTCGCCCGAAGCGGTCGCAGGTGCGTTGGAAAAGCCAGGGAATGCCGACCGGCGCATGGCCAGGTTGCGGCCCACCCCCATGTACGGTTTGCCCCGCTCCGCCCAACCCACATAGGAACGCGTGATGTACACCGCGTCCAAGGCTTGTACACGAGCAAGCCAGGTGGCAGACGTCTGATCCTGCGGCCAGCTAACACCCAAAACCGCGGCTACATCATCGGGACAGCCGGCGGTCATTTCCGTTGCCCACGCCGGGCCTGCCGGCAAGCAATCCACATCCGTCAACAGCACCCATTCTCCGGAGGCCTGCTCGACACCGAAGCGCAAGGCATCGCGCTTTCCGGGGGATGTTCCGTCAATGCGGTGGTGAGCAAATTTGAAGGGTACTTTTTCCTGAGCCGCTAGCGTCAACAGCGCAGGCAATTCGTCCGTCGATCCGTCGTCAATGGCTATAATCTCCGTGCCTATTGGCCATTGTTGACGCTTCATCGCCGCCCACCACGCCGGCCAATGCTCGGCGTCGTCCTTGATGCAAACCACCACACTGACCGTGTCGGGGTCATCGTTGGTTTCGTCCGTTTGCATGGCCCGCAGGCACGCGTGCGTCAATGCCTTGGAATGGGCAATGTAGGCCACCGAACAAGCCGCCAAAAGCCCGACCCATTCAATCATAACGGTACATCAAAGTTGTATCGTTGAAGAGCAACACCGTGATCCCATCAGGGCTCATCCGATAGGGACGCAAGTCGAAGGAAAGCGTCTTCTCGATGGAGGCCCGGCAAGCGTCGCCATTGGCGATGTGGAAGAGGTCAATCGGTTGCTTGGGGGGCAATGAACGCAATTGGGGGCCATTGGTTTGAAGAACGAACTGGTGTTCCGCACAGCCCCCGCTGTAGGTAACGTGGACAACCAGGGAATCGTCCTCAACAGCGGCATGCAGCATCTCGTACGGGTCCGAAACCGGTCGCGAGTCCGACCAATCCAGCGCTTCCTTAGGAAGGCCACGCTGGTCTTGGCAAGCAACCACAGCAAGCAAACCTGCTGCAATGAACAGGATCTTCCCAAGCCCTATGCGCCGAATTCCCACGGCGTAGAAATTACTGGATTTCGATGAAATACGGAAGGCGAGCTTGGATGTGGTCGTCCGACTCGAGCATGCGGCGCACGGCCACGATGTGCTTGAGTTGCTGCCGGGACAAACCCACCTGAACCAAGGCATCGGTCAAGACTTCTGCGCCTGCTAACTCCTCGATGAACTGTTCGAGCGGGTCTTTGGCTTCAGGCAAAAACACCACATCGTCCTCGCTCAATGAATCCAATCCGGCCATCGCAGCTGCCGCGTCCATGGCGTCTTGGAGGTTTCCGAGCTCGTCAACCAATCCGATTTCAAGGGCATCCTGTCCGGTCCACACCCGGCCTCGGGCAATGGCGTCCACTTCCTCGTAGGTCATGCCGCGGCCCTCGGCGACGATGCCCACGAAATCTTCATAAATGTCCGTGATGCTCTCGTTGATGGCTTCCATTTGAACGTCATCCAATTTTGCTTCCAATCCGATCCCCGCGTGGGAGTGCGTGCGCACATCGTCGTAGGCCAATCCCATCTTGTCCTCGAGTAATTCTTGAGCGTACGGTAGCATACCGAACACGCCAATAGATCCCGTAATGGTGTTGGGTGAAGCGAAGATTTTCTCTGCTCCTGCGCTGATGTAGTAGCCACCGGAAGCGGCGTAATCGCCCATGCTGACGACCAAGGTCTTGCCGGCTTCTTTGAGCAGTTCGGTTTCGCGCCAAATGATGTCACTGGCAAGGGCTGAACCACCGGGGCTGCTCACACGCAAAACGACCGCTTCGACATCTGGAGCCAGGCGGGCTTCGCGGATGGCCTCAGCAAGCGTGACTGAACCGATGGTCTGGTTATCCCCGTTGCCCATCTCAATGCCGCCTGTGGCGTAAATGACCGCCAGCGATCCTCCCAAGGGCTCCGCATCTTCGGACTCTCCATACGAGGCATCGTTCATCGATTCAAAAATGCTGAAGTCAAAATCAGCCGCAAACCCTTCCATGGGGTCGGGATTCATGTATTCACCCAGCCCAACGTACACCGGCTCTTCCCCATCGAGCAATTCCTTGATGCGCTCCTTCAGTTCATCCTCGTAGAGCAGGCCGTCAAAAAATTCCCAATCCACGGCATCCTCTGCTGTGCGCAAGGCTAAGTTTTCGGCGGCTTCATCCAACCGCTCCTCGGAGATGCCTCGGCCCTCTGCGATACCGCCGCGGACTTCCGACCAGATGTCTTCGAGCAATGCGGTCAACTGCTCGCGGTTGGAGGCGCTCATGCTCTTGCGGGTGAAGGGCTCTACAGCGCTTTTGTATTCGTTGTCCGGGCCACGAAGCACGGTCATGCCAACGCCTAGCTTTTCGAGCATGCCTTTATAATAGGTGGTCTGCAAACGCATCCCACTGAAGTCCGCTCCGCCGTTGGGGTGCAGGTACAATTCGTCCGCCGTTGAAGCGAGGTACAGGGCGCCCATGCTCATCGCCTCAGCCCAGCCCACTATCCATTTGCCTGAAGATTTAAAGGCCTCGAGCGCATCCCGCAAATCAGCCATGGTCGAAGGCGCAGCCGCAACCGATTCAAAATTCAAGAACAGCCCTTCAACATCCTCGTCTTCAGCCGCCGCTTCCAATGCATCTGTAAAGTCCCGCAAGCCCAGGGTTGAATTCGCTTCAAACCCGGTCAAATCGAAATTCGCATCGTTGGTTGAGCGCTCGGTGATCGGATCGCTGAAGTCGATCTTGAGGACGGTATTCGCCTTGCTCACGGCCTCCTGCTCAGTGGCATCGCCGCCAGCCGCAGCCGACACCAATCCGCCCACCAAGGCGCCGATGAACACAAAAATCAAAATAGTTCCTGCAATGAGGAATGCCAAAGTCGAACCGACAAATGAGGATGCGACGTTCTTTAAGAAGGACATGAAATCAGGGTTTTGCGCAAAAGTATGCGATGCTGGACTGCACGCCCGGCATTTTTACCCAATTTTGCTGAATGAACCGAAGGCACTTCATCGGACTGGGGGGCAACATGGGCAATCGCCATGCGCTACTCGATGCCGCGTTGAATGAAATTCAGCTGGCCTTGCCCTGCGTTCAGGAGCGGTCGAACCGGTTCGAAACTCCCGCATGGGGTATGGCGCCTGGCACCCCGGCCTTTTTGAATCAAGTCATTTCCGTCGCCCTGCCTGTGGCCATCGAGCCGCTGCACGTTCTGGACGTGTTGTTGACCATCGAGCAAAAGCTGGGCAGGCACCGCGCCACCAAGGCCGATGGGTACCAATCGCGTTCCATTGATCTCGACTTACTCGCAGTAGAAGGGGTGCGCATGGAAACAGCAACCTTGACCCTGCCCCATCCGAGGATGCACCTGCGTCGGTTTGTGCTGGCGCCGCTGGCTGAGTTGGCGCCCGAACTGCAATTGGCCGAAGATGGCCCCACGGTAGCGGAATTGTTGCGAACTTGTGCAGACCAATCCACCGTTCAACGCCTGGAAACTGCCCCGTGAAATCCCCTTACGCATACATCGCCATCGAAGGCAACATTGGCGCCGGAAAAACCACCTTTGCTACGTGGTTGGCGGAGCACCTCGGCGGGGATTTGCTGCTGGAACAGTTTCAGGAAAACCCGTTCCTCGAGAAGTTTTATGCCGACCCAGAGCGTTTTGCATTGAGCGTAGAATTGGCTTTTGTCAGCCACCGGTACCGCCAACTGCGCGAACGGTTGGGTGCACGCAATTTGTTTCGCCAGTTGCTGATTGCGGACTACAGCTTTGTCAAGTCCCAGATTTTTGCCAAAGCGAATCTGCCCGCAGAGGAATTCCGTCTTTTTCAGACGATGTTCAAGCTGATGGACGCGCAAATTGCCAAGCCGGAAGTGGTCGCCATCCTCGATCCCAACGCGGAGAAGATTCGGGAGCAAATCAAAAAGCGCGGACGCTCCTACGAGCAAGACATGCCCCAAGCGTACCTCGACAAAATCGCCTACCACTACCAACGGCATTACCGATACGCGCGCGGGTCCCGCATCCTTTGGATTGACACGTCAGACCTCGACTTTGTCAAGCGCAATGGCGACGCAGAGCGCTTGGCTGAACTCGTGTTGACGCCCCGGAAACCCGGGGTCTACGAATTGAAAGCGTAAGGCGCCGCTTTTCCTATCTTCGGAACATGCGCAGACTCGATTTTCTTCGGGTGGGTGGCTTGCTTGGGCTCGGAGGAGTGCTGAGTTCGTTCACCCGTCCCACTGAGGCGGCTTCCTTGGATGAAGTCCTCGCCACCAAGATCAAAACCGCCGGCCTGACCGGCAGTGCCTTTGACCTCTCCGTCGCCCCCATCTCGCGGGTACGCGTCGCCGTCTTCGGATTGGGGAACCGGGGCCAAAGCCTCATTGATATGCTCAATTGGCTCGTGCAAGAAGGCCACGCCGAAATCACGGCCATCAGCGACATCAACCCGGCCAAAATCGGCCGTGCCCAGCAGCAGATTGCGCAATTTCAACCTTCGGCGCCCCGGGTCTTTACCGGCACGCCGGAAGCGTGGATGGAGGCCATGTCGGACGATGTGGCGGACGTGGCGTTGATCTGCACCCCCTGGGAACTGCACGCGCCGATGGCGGTCGCAGCTATGCGCGGCGGCATGCACGCGGCGTCGGAAGTGCCCATTGCGTACACCCCGGAGGCCTGTGTGGAATTGGTCCAAGTGGCCGAGGAATCCCAGCGGCATTGCATTATGCTCGAAAACTGCTGCTACAACCGCGAAGAACTTTGGCTGTTGAACATGATCCAAGACGGGGTGTTCGGTACGGTCACCCACGCCGAATGCGCCTACCTCCACGACCTGCGCGCCCTGATGCTCGACCCGACCTATTACGAAGACCAGTGGCGGCTCAAGCACCACCTCGCGCGCAATGGCAACCTCTACACGACGCACGGACTTGGGCCGGTGTGCATGTACTTCGACGTCCTGCGCGGCGACACCTTGACCCACCTCACCTCGATGAGTTCAAAGGAAGCAGCGCTGTCCGAGGCCCTGCGCAATTCAGAAGACAAGGAGATGCGCAAACTGGCGAAAGACGTCGTGTGCGGAGACGTCAATACAACACTGATTGGGACCGCAAAGGGACGCTCCATTATGCTTCAGTTTGACGTGCACAGCGGACGGCCGTACAACCGCCTGGACAAGGTCGTCGGCTCCAAGGCCACACACTACGGCTACCCCTCCCGCCTGTACATTGACCATGGGGCAGACTGGGGCGGACACCGCTGGCTGGAAGATGCGGAGAAAGCCGAGTACCAAGACCGCTACGAACACCCGTTGTGGGACCGTCTCCAGAAACTGGCGGCGGAGCATCCGCAAGGGCACGGCGGCATGGACTTCGTGATGATGTACCGGTTGATTCGTTGCTTGAACCTCGGTCAGCCGCTCGATTTGAACGTGTACGATGGAGCGATGTGGTCCATGGTCGGCGCCCTATCAGAGGCTTCGGTAGCCGCCGGTTCCAAGCGCATGGATATTCCCGACATGACAGCCGGACGGTGGAAGCAATCGGTGCCCCACCCGGTCAACCGTTCGTTGGACGCTTAAGGCCTCAGGCCAAGAGCTCGGCCATCTTCTCGCCGATGTCCGCTGGGCTGTCGACGACGTGAACGCCGCATTCGCGGAGCACGCGCTTCTTCGCTTCAGCACTCTCCTCTTCCCCGCTCACGATGGCGCCTGCGTGGCCCATGGTGCGTCCTTTGGGTGCGGTGACACCTGCAATGAATCCGACCACCGGCTTGGTACCGTGCGCTTGGATCCAACGTGCCGCTTTGATTTCGAGGTCGCCGCCAATCTCACCGATCATGATAATGCCGTCCGTCTCATCGTCGGCCATCAACAGCTGAACCGCTTCGAGGGTCGTGGTACCGATGATGGGATCACCGCCGATGCCGATGGCCGTGGATTGGCCCATGCCCGCTTTGGTGACTTGGTCTACTGCTTCATAGGTCAATGTTCCGGATTTGGAGACGATACCGATGCGGCCGGGGTTGAATATGAAGCCCGGCATGATGCCGACTTTGGCCTCGCCTGCCGTGATGATGCCAGGGCAGTTGGGGCCGATGAGGGTGCAATCGCGCTGGTCGATGTACGCCTTGACCTTGGTCATGTCCGCAACTGGAATGCCCTCCGTGATGGCCACGATGACCTTGATGCCGGCGTCCGCTGCTTCCATGATGGCGTCGCCTGCGAATGCCGGCGGCACGAAGATGATGCTGGTGTCGGCGCCGGTCGCTTCAACCGCTTCGCTGACGGTGTTGTAAACCGGCTTACCGAGGTGCTCCTGGCCGCCTTTTCCCGGGGTCACACCACCAACCACTTGCGTCCCGTATTCGATCATCTGACCGGCGTGGAATGTTCCTTCTCCGCCTGTGAAACCTTGGACGATGATTTTTGAATGCTTGTTGACGAGTACGCTCATGGGAATCGGTTGTTGTTCGCGGCGCGAATTTAGTCGAATTTCGCGCCATGAACCGAGGAATTGTTGGAGCAATTGATGGAAAAACCATCTGTGCGATTTCGACGCCAGCCGGAATGGGTGGCATCGCGGTCGTTCGGGTCTCCGGACCGGAGGCCATCCGGATCGCCAACGGCCTGTTCTCTCGGGATCTGGAAAGCCTCGAAAGCCACAAGGCGGCGTTTGGCAAAATCGTCCGCGGCCAGGAGGTTCTCGACGAATGCCTCGCCACGGTGTTTCGGGCGCCTGGCACCTTCACCGGTGAGGACACGGTGGAAATCGCTGTGCACGGCTCCACCTTTATCCAAACCGAACTCGTCCGTTGGCTCATCGACGCCGGTTGTCGGCACGCCGGCCCGGGTGAATTCACGGCACGGGCCTTTCTCAATGGTAAGCTCGACCTCACCCAAGCGGAAGCCGTGGGCGACCTCATCGCCGCGGATCACGCCGGGGCCCACCGCCTCGCCATGAACCAACTGCGCGGGGATTTTGCGCGCGCCATCAGCGAATTGCGTGAGGGACTCATCGGATTTGCGGGCTTGTTGGAGTTGGAATTGGATTTTGCGGAAGAAGATGTGGAGTTCGCCGACCGAAGCCAATTCGATGCGCTGCTCGGCGACCTGCTCGGCAAAGTGGGCACGTTGGCCGATTCGTTCCGCACCGGTAACGCCATCCGTGAAGGCATCCCCGTCGCCATCATCGGCGCGCCGAACCGGGGCAAATCGACGCTACTCAACGCGCTACTCGGCGACGAGCGCGCCATCGTGAGCGCCACGGCCGGCACCACCCGCGACACCATCGAAGACACCTGCATCATCAGCGGCAAAAAGTTCCGGTTCATCGATACCGCAGGTATTCGCGAAACTTCGGACGAAATCGAAAGCGAAGGCATCCGCCGGGCTTTGGACAAGGCCAAGGGCGCTTCCGTGGTGCTCTACCTTTTCGATGCCAGCACCGACCAAGCGGATACGGTGCAACTTGCCCTTCAATCCACTGCACTCGGCGCGGAAAGCACGGTTGCTGTGGTTTGGAACAAAACCGATTTGGCCTCTCCTCCGCCCGCTTCGGGCGCATTGGAATTTCACATTTCGGCGTCCGACGGCACCGGGGTCGAGGAATTGAAGACGTGGTTGGGCCAATGGGGGAACGAAAGCGGCGATTCGGATGCCATCATGGTGACCAACTTCCGGCATTACGAAGCGTTGGTGGAGGCGCGCACGGCGCTGGAAGCGACGCGCCAAGGGTTGCTCGACGGCATTCCTGGTGACCTTGTCGCCAGTGATGTGCGACAGGCGTTGCACCACCTCGGCAGCATTACAGGCGAAATTGACCCAGAGGATATCCTGGATCACATCTTTTCAAACTTTTGTATCGGGAAGTAACCCTCAGGCCTTGCTCACCTTGATGGCGGCGAGACCGCGGGGGCCCTGCTCCACTTCGAAGGTGACGCGGTTGTTTTCGTTCAGCTCGTCGCCATTGACGTTGTTGATGTGAACGAAGATGCTCTCGCCGGAACCGAGGTCGCGGATGAATCCGAACCCTTTGTCGTGGTTGAAGAAGGAAACGATGCCTTCGCGGATTTCGTCGCCTTCGATTTTTTCCTTCTTGGGGATGCCCAACTCAATGTCCTCGGCGTTGATTTCCTCACGCTCTTCCGGATCGGGCGGCGTATCGGTCACATTGCCGTACTGGTCTACGTACGCAATCATGCTGTCGTCGTCGAGGCTATTTTTGTTTTCAGACCGCGCCAACTTTTTGGCTTCTTTCTCTTTGCGCTTCTTCTCGCGCTTCAATTCTCTTTCTCGCTTACCGAATGATTGTTGTGACCTTCCCAGGATTTCTAAGTTTTTGAATTAAAATCTTCCGCAAGATACTGCATCCACAGGGAAACTTCCGGAGGGCAAAACCCGACCTTTCACGATGCACTTGTGAGGAGAACGTTGGGCCCAGCCGTCAAAAGGCGTGGCTTCCGCCCTACCTTCGCGGCTCATTTGCAGACCTTTGGGTGTTAATACCTCGCCGCTCGCCTGCACCCCTATCCCCCATCGTTTGGAACAATTTCAACGCCTCGGACTTTCGCAGAACGTCCTCCAAGCCATCGAGCAACTCGGATTCGAGACGCCCACCGATATCCAGGCGCAAGCCATCCCGCACTTGTTGAGCGGCGAACGCGACTTCATCGGCTTGGCACAAACCGGGACGGGCAAGACCGCGGCATTTGGCCTTCCCCTGCTCGAACGACTCGACCCTTCCCAACCGCATGTGCAAGCATTGGTGTTGGCTCCCACCCGTGAATTGGGGCAGCAAATCGCCCAGCAAATTGAGTTGTTCGCGAAATACGACAAGGGCATCCGCACCACAGCGGTTTACGGCGGTGCCAATATCGCTACGCAGATCAGCCAACTTCGAAAGCCCTGTCAGGTGGTCATCGCTACCCCCGGACGTTTAATCGACCTCGCCAAACGCAAGGCCATCGCGTTGGACCAAATCGAATGCGTCGTCCTCGACGAAGCGGACGAGATGCTCAACATGGGGTTCAAAGAAGAGTTGGACACCATCCTGGCGATGACGCCCGACTCGAAACGCACGTGGCTCTTTTCCGCGACCATGCCCAAGGAGATTCGATACTTGGTCAAACAGTACATGGACGATCCGTTTGAAGTGCGTATTGATCCCAAGACGGCCGTCAACGAGCAGATTGAGCACCGGTACGCAATCGTTCGGCACGCCGACAAAGCGGAAGCTTTGACCCGCTTCATGGACATAAACGAGGAGTTGTTCGGCGTGGTCTTTTGCCGCACCAAGCGCGACACGCAGGAATTGGCCGAGGGGTTGATGAAAAAGGGCTACCGCGCCGATGCCCTGCACGGCGACTTGTCCCAACCGCAACGCGACCGCGTGATGAAACGGTTCAAGCTGAAGCACCTCCAGGTCCTCATCGCTACCGATGTCGCGGCCCGTGGTATTGACGTGCAGGACGTTACCCACGTTTTCCATTTCAGTCTGCCCAACGACAACGCCTACTACACGCACCGCTCCGGCCGCACAGCCCGTGCGGGAAAGAATGGCACTTCCATCGCCTTCATCAGCCAACGCGAGAAGGCCGTCATAGGCCGAATGGAGCGTGCCTTAGGCATCGACTTCACTCCCCTTTCAATTCCGGACGCCAAAGCAATCGCCTCCGCGCGACTGGATCGTTGGGCCCAAGTCGTGATGGAACGAGAGGAAAACCAAGGACTGCCCATGGACCTGTGGTTCGTCATGCAGGAACGGTTCGAGGACATGACCAAGGACGAGCTGCTCAACCGGTTGGTCAGCCTGGAACTTTCTAAACTCACCTTGACTCATGGAAAGGACTTGAATTGGACGGACGGCGCCAGAGGAGGCGGTTCCAAGCCGCGACGCAACGACCGTTCCCCCCGCAGCAGCACTCCATTCCGCAAAAACAAGCCAAAGAAGAAATTTGGCAATCGGTCCGCATTCCGGCCAAGCGATGATGGTGACCCGCGCTTCAGCCGCAGCGCTGGCTCCAGCCCTGGTCGAAGACCGAAGCCGCATGGCAAGCGACGCGAAGACGAGCCATTCAAAAAGTTCAAGAAAAAGAAGAAAGGTGGTTCCTGATCGGAGCGGCTATTGCTGGTAGTAGACGTTCCCCCCAGCATGGAACAAGGTTGCCATGGTACGCAGTGGCTTACCGGAAACGCTGATGGACCCCATGCTGTTGGTCGATACCTCGCCTTTACTTCCATCTGGCATGTGTAAGATGTATCGCGTCCCATGCGGCATGAGCACACCGTGGAGACCCTTGCTCTGATTCAGGAACAAGACCTGTTGCTTCATGGGCATGGCAGCATGCACTTGGGTTGTGCTCGCTGAAAACCCTTCATTGACCACGTAGCTTTCCACCAGAATGTGCCGGATCGACACCGTTCGTTGATCGGGATCTGATAAGTCGTTGACTCCTGGAGTAAGAATGACCATGTCCGCATCGAACGGAAGTTTCAACGCTTCAGATTCCTGACCGCTCCAATCGAGTTCCACCACATGGGGACCGGTCATTCCATGCACTTCGTCATCCACAAGGGTTCCCCACTGCGCTCCGAAGTGACCCAACAAAGGCAGCAAATCAGGCATCGATAACAAGCGGTCCTCATTGAAATCTGGCTGCCACGTCTCGCCCGGTTCCGACTGGGCCCATACCGCAGACGCCGCGACAAGCGCGACCACCAAAAATGTCGGGCTGATAAAATGTTTCATCTTTACAGGAATGTGTTTGAGCGAATCTAGCCGCTGCAAACGCTTGATGCTGTGTAGATTAATTTAAAAATCCACAATGGGCCGTTGGCAGCCCAGCACCATGCCGATGAATCAATTCTGTACCTCTAGCACCCACGCCTTCCAACCGGGAACTTCAAGCGTTTCACCCGAATTCAGCACCTCACCGGTAAGCACATCCACCAGCCCGCGGCGCCCCCGCAGCACCTCATCGAACCGAGTCAGTTCTAGCGTCTCCCGCCCATCCCCTTGATTGAGAATGACCAAGACCGTTTGATCCGTTGACTCTCTGAAATACACATAGCTGCCAGCCACTGGCACGTAGTGCTTGAGCGTGCCTTCGTGCACGGCAGTTGCGGTGCGCCGCCAATTCAGAAGCGCACGCAACTCAGCCTGAAAGGCTTGCGCCTCCTCGGTCAATCCGATGGACGCAAACCCGTTCATGTCATCTCCATCCTCGGCCCAACCGCCGGGAAAGTCGCTGCGGATGTTCCCGTGGCTGTTGTCACCGGTATTGGACATCAGGATCTCCGTACCGTAGTAAAACTGTGGGATGCCACGCGTGGTCGCAAAGAAATAGGCAGCCAACCGCGTCTTGCGCACATCGTCGCCGAGCTGGGTGTGGACACGGCTCATGTCGTGGTTGTCGGGGAAGATGACGTGGTCCGCCGGATGGGCATACAGGAAATCATTGCCCAGCATCTCGTACAGCCGTACCCAGTTGGAATGCCACGACTCCTCTTCGGTCAAGCATTGCATAAACGCATGGTGCAGCGGGAAATCCAGCAAGCCGGGGAGGCAGGACGCGTAGCCGTCCGGATTCACCTTGTCGCGCTGCCAATAGGCAAGCACAGCCGGGTTCAAGCTCCACTCCTCTCCGCAGATGTTGAAGTCCGGATAGGCATCCATGACCGCGCAACTCCAATCGCTCATAAATGCCGCATCCGAATACGGGTAGGTATCCATCCGGATGCCGCTCAATCCCAGGTATTCAATCCACCACACCGTATTCTGAATCAGGTAATCAGCTAACAGCGGCTGCCGCTGGTTCAAATCGGGCATCTCCTTCACAAACCACCCATCGGAAAAGCCCGCTACGTCCGATTGAGCAGCATAGGGATCGCGCAACGTCGTGCGGCGGTGGGTCGTCTGGGTGTAAATGCCGCCGTTGTTGATCCAATCTGCCGTGGGCAACTCCTCCATCCACCAATGCTCGGAACCGCAGTGGTTCATGATCATGTCCATGATGACCTTCATGCCTCTCGCGCGTGCTGCGTCCACGAGCGATTTGTATTCTTCATTGCTCCCAAACCGGCGGTCCACCCGGTAATAATCCGTGGTGGCGTACCCGTGGTACGACCATTGGGGTTGGTCATTTTCCAAAATGGGATTGAGCCAGATAGCAGTGAAGCCCAAGTTATTCAAGTAATCCAGGTGCTGCTCGATGCCGGCAACATCGCCGCCGTGGCGGCCGTGGTCGTCCGCACGGTTGAGCCCCTCCTTCATGCCCGCGACCTCATCGTTCGCAGGGTTGCCATTGGCAAAGCGGTCCGGTGTGATCAAGTAGATGGCATCCGCAGCCGTGTAGCCTTGGATCGGCCGTTCTTCGCGCGACTTCAATTCAAACGCCGTTCGCCCCACGGTTTTGCCCTTGCGATTGGTCGCATCCCGCCATTGGATGGCGAGCGTGCCCGGCTGGGCCTCCGGACGGATGTGTAAGTAGATGAACGCGTAATTCGGACCGTCCCCGTGCACCACGCGAGCGATGTTTACCCCCGGGTAATCCACCACCGGTGCCAGCTGGGCCACGCGGTCGCCGTGAACCATGATCTGCACAGTATCCACGGGCATGTTCACCCACCAGAACGGTGGGTCAAGGTGTTGGATGAAGGATTGGGCAGACACCTTGGCCGGAGCGGCCACGGTGAGCAGGAGGAGCACAAAAAAGGAGGGCAAGCGTTTCAGCATGCCCGCAAAGAAAAAGCGTAATCCGCAATTACAGCCAGCGCAAGAGCCGGTCGACCAGTTTGGTTTTCCACGGAGTGTACGGCGGCATGAGCAACGCGCCCGCCCCGTCGAAGCGCTGTTCGTAAACCCCACGAAGGTGGGTGAATTCCGTGAAGCCGTATTCGCCGTGGCCTGAGCCAATGCCGCTGTTGCCCAACCCGCCGAACGGCAGGTGGTTGCTCGAAACGTGAATGACGCAGTTGTTGATGGATGCCCCACCGGATTGGATTTGAGACAAGACCGACTCAACGAACCGCCTGCGCTTGCTGAACACGTACAACGCAAGCGGCGTTGGGCGTTCATTGATGAACCGCACCGCTTCATCCAACGAGGTGTAGGGTATGATGGGCAGCACCGGGCCAAAAATTTCCTCCTCCAAAATCTCCGCATTCGGTTCAATACCGGTCAGCACGGTCGGCGGCACGAAGCAACTGGCCGTATCGGCATCACTGCCCAGCACCTTCGAGGCGCCGCGGGCAATGGCATCGTCCACGAGCTTCGAGATGCGCTCCGCATGGTGCGGCGCTACGATGCGCTGGTAGTCCTTGTTCGCCTCGGCTTCGCCCGGGTACATCTCCACCATGGCCTGTTTGATGGCTGCGACAAAGTCCGCCTCGCGGTTGGCCGGCACCAATACATAGTCGGGTGCTACGCAGATTTGACCTGCGTTCGAGAGCTTGGCCCACGCCACCTTTTTGGCCGCATCCTTCATGGACTTTAAGTCATCGACGATTACGGGTGACTTCCCCCCCAATTCCAGCGTGACGCTGCATGGGTGCTGAGATGCCGCCTTCATGACGATTTTGCCTACCGCAGGTGAGCCGGTGAAGTAAATGTGGTTGAACGGCAGGTTGAGCAAATGCGTGGCGGTCTCCACCCCGCCTTGCACCACAGCGACCTCGTCCTGGCTGAACACCGCGGAAACGATTTCCGCCACCAGTTGCGCCGTCTCCCCCGTCAGCTCGGAGGGCTTGATTATCGCGGTGCACCCGGCGGCGATTGCTGCGATCAACGGACGGAAGACCAGTTGCATGGGGTAGTTCCACGGTGAAATGATCAGCGCCACGCCTTTTGCCTCGGGTCGCACCCAGGAGGCGCTGCCGATTTGGGCCAGTCCGCCCGGAACGCGCTTGGGCCGCATCCACTTGCGCAGCCCACGCTTCACTGCTTTGATCTCGCTTTTGACGACGAAAATCTCTGTCAAGTCCACCTCCTCACCCGGCTTGCGAAAATCGTTCCACATGGCCGTTTTCAGGTCATCACGGCGCTTCCACACTTCGGTGTACAACGCATCCAGGCGAGTGATGCGTTCCTTGGCGGTAAGGGCGCGTTGCTGTGGAGCACGCGACTTAAGCGCTGCGAAGGTTTTCTCAATCACCTCCACTTCAGGTGCAATGGGCAAAATGGAATGCGTCATGAACAATGGATTTGTAGCAATCTAACAACGACCGCCCCCAAATTCCTCTAGGTTCTGCGGAAATTCGTCCCATGCACCGGTTTTGGGATGAACGCTACCAGCAAGAAGGAGTGTACGGGAAAGAGCCCAACCCGTTTTGGGTTCGCGAGCTCGAACGCGTGTCACCACCCCATGCCGAAAACAGCCTGTTGTTGCCGTGCGAGGGGGAAGGGAGGAATGCCGTCTGGGCGGCACGAAAAGGGTGGACAGTGGATGCGTTTGATAGCAGCGCCGTAGCCGTAAAAACCTGTCAGCGCTGGGCCACTGAAGCCGGCGTTGAAGTGTACACCCACCATGAGGATGCATTTGAATTTGAAGGGGAATCGGATGGTTACGACGTAATTGGCTTGTTCTATGCTCACATGCCCCCCCACCTCCGGTTCCCATTTCACGAGCGAGTCATCAAGTGGTTGCGCCCGGGCGGTCGCATCATTCTCGAGGGGTTTGAACCACGCCAACTGGGCCTGCATTCAGGTGGCCCCAAAGACGAGGCCATGCTTTTCACGCCGGACCTGCTCGCTGCTGATTTTGGCGGGCTGGAGATTCTCAAAAATGAAACAGCCTCCGTGGTATTGGACGAAGGGCCATACCACCAGGGTCCGGCTCATATCATTCAATTCATTGCTCAAAAACCAGCCTGATGCGCTATCCCCTCGTTCTCCTCTTACCGGTCGGTATCGTTGCCGCTGCCCTTGGTTGGACCGACTCCACCCCGTCTGAATCCCCGGCGCCCGAAGCCTATGCCCGCTGGTGCAGCAGTTGCCACGGTCCGGAAGGCCGGGACTTCATCGACCGCGATTGGAAATTGGGCAGCACGGCCGATGCGGTTCGCCGCGTCATCGAAGAAGGCCACGAACTGCTGGGCATGCCCGCTTATGGGTCGACCCTCTCCGCGGGCGAGATCGATGCAGTCACGGATTTCGTCATGGGACAAGCGGCTTCGGCGCGCGGCTTCAAACCCACGCCCCCTGAACAGCTGGAAAGCAAGGATTTGACCCTCCGCGTCAACACCATTGTGGATGGCATGGAAACGCCGTGGGGAATGGATTTTGTCAACGACACCACCTTGCTCATCACCGAGCGGGAAGGCCGCCTGTGGAAGTTGGTGGCAGGGCGGCTTATGATCATCGAGGGGCTCCCGGATGACATCCACGTGAAGGGCCAAGGCGGATTGTTGGACGTCATGCACTGGCAGGATGAAGCCACCGGAGCAGAGTGGGTGTACCTCACCTACAGCAAGGACCGCCCGGGCGATGCCAACCAATCAGCGACGGCGTTGGTACGCGCACCTTGGTCGGCCGAAGCCGAACGCATCGGTCCGTGGGAAGAATTGTTTGTAGCCACGCCGTACGAAAAGACCCACCACCACTACGGCAGCCGGGTGGAGATTGGCGGTGACGGCAAATTGTACCTCACGTGCGGCGAACGCGGCCGTCGGGACGTGCATCCACAGACCTTAACGACCTCTCCGGGCAAGGTGCACCGGTTCAACCCCGACGGCAGCATCCCCGAAGACAATCCCTTCGTGAATCAACCCGACGCGGTGCCGTCGATCTGGTCGTGGGGCCACCGCAATCCGCAGGGGATGTTTTGCCATCCAGAGACCGGAACCATTTGGACCCACGAACACGGACCCAAAGGTGGCGACGAAATCAATATTCCCCAGCCCAGCAACAATTACGGCTGGCCGAAGATCACGTTTGGCCGCAACTACATAGGCACCATCATCACCAAAGACACGGCGATGGTGGGCATGGAACAACCGCTCTACTATTGGCTCCCCTCCATCGGAGCCTGTGGCATGGACGTGGTCTACGGCGACCGCTGGCCCGCATCGTGGCAGAACAACCTGCTCGTCGGGTCGCTGAGTTTTGAATACCTCGAACGCCTTCAATTGGAGGACAACCGCGTGGTCGCCCGCGAGCGTTTGCTCGAAGGCATCGGTCGGGTTCGGGACATCGCTCGCAATTCGAAAGGAGAAGTATTCGTTGCAGTGGAAGGCGCTGGCACCGTCCTGCACCTCGAACCCATGGAAATCAAGTAATGCACCAAAAGGCAATTGGAATCACACTGGCCCTGCTGGGATGGGCCACCCTTTTTTGGGGGCAAACCGACACCCCAAAACTCACCGCTGCGGAAGAGAAGGCGCTGCGCAGTTCGGCGGCTCCGACGACCGACACCTTGCTCCAGGTCAGTAAGGGCCAATTCAATGTTCATTTCAGCCAAGTCCAGCTGAGCAACTGGGCTGCGGGGGGACAAAGCAATATTTCTCTCCTCACCAAATTTGACCAAAACTGGAAGTACGATCGGAGAAGGTTCGGCTGGGACAGCGAACTCCATCTCGCATTTGGCCTGTTGCATCGGCCTGAAGACCGGGTCATCATCAAAACGGACGATCGCATCGAATGGTCCACCAAGTTGGGATACCGGACCACGGAGTCGGGATTCGTCACATTGATGGCACACTTCCGGTCGCAATTCGCACCGGGCTACGCGATGGAAAACGGCATCCCTGTGCGCGACATCTTGAATTCCAACTTCCTCGCTCCGGGGTATGGGGTCTTGGCAGGCGGAATGGACTACAAGACGCCCGATGGCGGCCTTGCTCTGTTCTTGGCTCCCATCACCATCAAATCGACGTGGGTACTCGATGATTCGCTATCAGCCGCCGGGGCGTTCGGTGTGGAACCAGGCCAACGCAGCCGTTACGAAATGGGTGGGTATTTGAAACTTAATTTCAAAAAGAACTTTTCTGAAGAAATCAGCTATGCCGTGCGGCTGGATTTGTTTTCGAATTTTCTCGATAACCCGCAAAACATTGATGTGTATTCCGACCACGTTTTGTTGTTGAAGGTCAACCCCTGGCTGTCAACTTCCATTTCGGCAACGTTGATTTACGACGACGACATCCTGTTGACGAAAAACCCGGAAGTCATTGAAGGGGTCTTGGTTCCCAACGTCGGCCCAGGCCTTCAGCTGAAACAGGTCCTTTCCGTCGGACTGTCCATTCAAGTTTGAGCGCTTACTTTTGCGCCGCATTCACACCATTTCCATGAAAGCATACGTATTCCCGGGCCAAGGCGCCCAATTCCCCGGAATGGGAAAAGACCTGTACGATCATTCGGACACCTTGAAAGCGCGTTTCGAATTGGCCAACGAAATCCTCGGCTTTGACATCGCCGATACCATGTTCAATGGCAGCCCCGAAGATCTGAAGCAAACCTCGGTGACCCAGCCCGCTATTTTCATCCACTCGGTGGTGTTGGCGGAGGCGTTGGGAGATGCATTCCAACCTGACGTGGTCGCAGGCCACAGCTTGGGCGAATTCTCAGCCCTAGTAGCTGCGGGAGCCCTCTCGTTTGAAGACGGCCTGAAGCTAGTTTCGGAGCGGGCACAAGCCATGCAAGCAGCGTGCGATGAAACGCCCAGCACCATGGCCGCCGTACTTGGCCTCGAGGACAACGTCGTTGAGGAGGTCTGTGCTTCCACCGAAGGCGTGGTGGTCGCAGCCAATTATAACTGTCCCGGTCAGCTCGTGATCTCCGGAGAAGTTCCGGCCATCGAAGTGGCTTGTGCCGCCCTTATAGAGGCCGGTGCACGTCGGGCATTGGTGTTGCCCGTTGGAGGCGCATTCCATTCGCCGTTGATGGAATCCGCACGGGAACGCCTGGCCGCCGCTATAGCTGCAGCTCCATTCCAATCGCCACGATGCCCCGTGGTCCAGAACGTCAACGCCTCGCCGGAAACCGATCCGGAAGTGATCCGTGAAAACCTCATCGCGCAATTGACCGCCCCGGTGCGGTGGACGCAGAGCATGCACAAGATGATTGAATTGGGAGCGACCGAAGCCATTGAAGTCGGTCCTGGCAAAGTGTTGCAAGGCCTGTTCAAGAAGGTGGATCGCGCCTTTGTCGTTTCAGGAGCGGAACTTTGATTCGAACCGCACAATCAGACATAAAAAAAGCGAGCTAAGGGCTCGCTTTTTTATTGTTTGTCTAATTGTAGGGTGCTTACATCACGATTTCTGCAGCGTAGGCATGAAGGCTTTGGACTTCGTTCTCCGCAACCAACAGCGCTTCTTTCAATTTGCCATTTTCCAACCGCAACTCATCGCATCGGCGTTGTGCACGTGCCAATTCATTTTTGAGACGCATGAATTCTTTCAGCGTCTGCACCCGCTCCTGACGAGCGGTTTCGAGTTGGACCATGAGATCTTCCATACTACAAATAACGCGGACGAGTGTACCCTTTACAACGGACCTGTCCGGCACTTTTCCACCTTTTACCGTTCATTTCAACAACTTGAACTCACGCCATGCGAACAGCCTCTCCTTGGGGATCCGGCACCCGCTTTCGGAAGATCCAAAGCACCACAAAACCGAACAGTCCCAGCCCACCTGAAATGGCATATAAAGATGAAATCACCGAAAGGTCTCCCTGAAATTGATACCCCGAGAACACCGCGCCAACACCAATTCCCACTTCAAGCGACATCAGCATGGTGCCCAAGGCCAAAGCCACCTTACCCGGACGGGCCAAATCTGCAGTCCATGCCATGATCGCGGGCATATTGATGCCAATGGACATACCGTAAATCACCCCGAAGAAGGCGGCCATCTCCTTGGTCTCCGCTATGCTCAATCCGAACATGCCGACCGCCAGTAACGCCCCGCCAATGAGCATGAGCGGCACCCGGCCGCGGCGGTCCGAGGCACGGCCTGCAATCAGCCGCATCGAGATGCTGGCGATGACGATGATGGTGTTGAAGGAGCCTTTGTAGACATAACCCAGCGACCCAACAAAATCCGGCGAAATGGTCAAGAATGTACCAAAGGCAAACGCCACAGGCAACAAACCCAATGCCGCTGGCCACGATGAAAGGTCCATTACGTCGCCTTTCCAGATGTGCAGGTCGGCCAACTCGACGCGTCGCCCTTGGGGCAAGGTCTCCGGAAGTCGCAGCGTCATGACCAAAGCCACCAAACCAAAGAGGGTGGAAACAATGAACATCGCGTCGTAGCCATATTCCACCGTCAGCCAACTTCCGATGGCGGGTCCACCGGCCATACCAGCATTACCGGCCACTCCGAGGTAGCCCAGCGCCTCGCCGCGGCGGTTCAGAGGCGTGATGTCCGTCAGGAAAGCCGTCGTTCCGGTTGGACGAAATCCCGTGCTCATGCCATGGAGCAAGCGCAGCGTCAGGAACGCCCACACGGCTAACGGCACACCGCTCCAAATCGCATCACCAGAGATGGCGCCTACGCCGATGTAGCACAACCCCGCAATGGTGGTCACCCAAGTTCCAAAGAGCATCACCGGCCTCCGTCCTGCTCGGTCTGCAATGCGTCCACTCAAAAACCGCGAAAGGAAAGCACCCACAGTAAACAGCCCCACAATCCAACCGATCAAATCCGGACGGCCAAGCTCGGTCAGAAACCCGGGCAACTCAGGCATGACCATGCCAAAGCTGGCCATGAAGAGAACGGTGCTGGTGCAAAGGACCCAAAACTGGGAGGAGAACATGGTGGTGTTCTCGGGAGGAGCTTTTTTCGTCACTTGGCCGCAAAGATACCCTGCTTATCTTGGCTCCATGCAATACCCGGCGAAAGTCTTGTTGGCGTGGGGAGAAGCCATCTCAGGCAACCGCGAAATCCGCGATTGGCTGATGCAAAACGGCTATCCGGAACTGGCGCTCGTGTGCCACGCGCTTCAGCTGGACGACAGCGCCCGGTCATGGCTCATGGCCAATCAGCACCCACACCTCATGGCACTAGTTAGCGGTTCGGAAGGCGATGCCCAGGCCATCCAATGGCTGGAAAAATTTGGGTTCAACTACCTGAAAGATGCAGCCCTCGGGGCCGACAACGATGACGAAGCCGTCACCCGGCTCATCAAAGCGGGGCAGCGCGAGTGGGCGGGCATTGCCCTAAAAATTCGATCGGTCAAGAATCAGATCGAGTCGGACAACAACGACATGCACAAGATTTCACGGCGCTAAGCCGGGAACTCAGGCGTTCGAGTACACCAGGTGACTCCAGGTGCTGTCATCCAGCACTTCATTGGCCAGCCGCAACACGTCATCCGCCGTAATGGCCTCGATTGCCTCGAAGACTGTTTCGAGCCGCTCCACCCTGTTGTACAGCAAAAAGCTCTTCCCCAAACTGGTCATGACGCTGCTCCCCGAATCCTGCGACAAGGCCACGTGACCAACAATCTGCTGCTTGATGTTGTGGAGCTGGCGCACGCCGAGCTTGGTCTTTCGGAGCGCGGCGAGTTCTTTGCGCACGAGGGTCTCGGCGCGCTTGTGGAGGCGCTTGTCCGTTCCGAAATACACACTGAAGACGCCCACATCGCTGTAGGGTGTGTAGGCACATTCAATGTTATACGCCATCCCATGGCGTTCTCGGACGTTTAAGCTCAACCGGTTGTTCATCGTGGGTCCACCTAAATGATTGGCAATGAGGGCAAGGCCCAGCCGATCGGGGTGGTTACTGCCGTGGGTCAACGTGCCCATGACGTGGTGCACCTGGTGGATGTCCTTTTTCAGGCGGACGTCGAATGGTGCGCGGCCTTCAAACGGAGCGCGGTTGAGGTTGGAAGCTCCGCTCTGGACCCGACCGAAGTGCTTTTCACACAACCGCGTGACCTTGGACCACGGGGTGGCTCCCACGACGCTGAACACCATTTCGTTGGGGTGATAATGGCGCGCAACAAAGCCCTCGATGGTCGCTCGGTTCATGGAGCGCACCGAATCCGGATTGCCGAGGATGTTTCCGCCCATGGGGTGGCCTTCGAATAATTTTTCTTCGAACTCGTCAAAAATGGAATCCGCCGGACTGTCGAGGTAGGCATTGAGCTCATCCAGGATCACATCGCGCTCCTTTTTGATCTCGTTGACAGGGAAGGTCGCGTTGAACGTGATGTCGGCAATCAACTCTACCGCACGAGCGAGGTGCTGCTCTGAAAACGCAGCGTAAATCCAGGTGTCCTCTTTCGACGTGTAGGCGTTGAACTCGCCACCCACTGAATCAAGCCGGTTCAGTACGTGAAAGGCCTTGCGATTTTGAGTGCCTTTGAACAATGTGTGTTCGATGAAATGGGCTACGCCGGCTTCTCCGTGCGCGTCAATCTCATCCCGCGTGCCTGCATTGATGACCAAACCGCAATGCGTCACAGGGCGATCCACATGCTTGTAGATGACACGGAACCCGTTTTCGAATTGCGCCGTTTGGAGTTCTTCTTTGCCCCAGTGGGGCAAAGCGCGTTCAAGCACGTCGGCCATGGAGGGTGTTAGAAGGGCAAATCGTCCTCGTCGTCTCCCGACGCTGCCATTGGAGGCACATCCGGAAGCGGCGCTGCAGAGACTCCTGGAGCGGCCGGCGCTGATGGGGCTCCTCCCTGTCCGGACTCGACACGCCATGCGTTCAAATCGACGTAAAAATTACCGTTGTACTCACGGCCGCGGATGTCAAATTTGACCAGTACGGCATCGCCCTCGTTGTATTTAGCGATCTGCTCAGTGCGCTCTTTTGTCGCCGTGAACTTCACGTCTTGTGGATACTGGTCCTCGGTCGTGATGACGAAATCACGCTTATAAAACCCACTTGGGAAATCCTGCTGATCGAAGATCTTTTTGATCTTCCCTTTCATTTCAAAACTCATGGTACGAAGGTATTCACGCCCATTCGAAAACAGGGGTACGGGACGGCGCTTTTTTATCAACCTAAATTGAAGGCCATGACCGCCTTCAAGGCGTCTGAAGCGTTCCCTTCCGCGATGCACTGCGCAGCAAACGAGTGCACTGCATGCTCGAGCGCCACTCCGTCGCCCTCGTGCTCCATAAACAGCTCGGACAACTCCATAAGTTTGAAGTCATTGACATCCGTCTCATCGGGCATTTCGAGCAAGGCACCAAGCTGGGCCAGGTCGTTGCCGGTCAGGACCTTGCTCTCACGAGCCTCCTGCGGCAATGCATCGACTCCGATGCCCGGAGCTATGAGTGGTTTGGGGACCTCGAACAACGCCGCCCCCGATGCCCGGACGTATGCATTGCCGCCGCAACGCCCGACCAAGTCGAGCAAATCCGGTACAGGCTGACCGCCCTCGTTCAGGACATCAGACCGGAAATGCATCCGTTGGATTTCGCAGACGACCAACTGCCCAGCACCTCCTTCGTCCCCTAGCGAGTCCACACGCAGCACCTTGCATTCTAAAGCAACCGGGCTTTCCGCAACACGTTTGGGCTTTACGGTATCTGACGGCAAGGCGGTCAAGCCCGCCTTATCAAATTCGCTCACCCCTCGGTCGAAGTCGGCGCTGGCCAGTGAACAAGCGTGCACCATGTTGTAATCGACCAAGTTGATGACAACTTCAGGCACAGCGAGCACGTTCTCCAACGTGTGCTTGGTCGTGTTGTCTTTCATCCGACGGGCCGGGCTGAAAATGACTACGGGCGGCTTGGCCGAGAATACGTTGAAGTAGCTGAACGGTGCGAGGTTGTCCTGACCTTCTTCGTCCACGGTGCTGGCAAATGCGATGGGACGCGGGGCGATTCCCCCGAGCAACTTGCCGTGCAGATCGCGTCCCGAGAGTTCTGCCGGATTGAATGAAGCGTATGCGTGCTTCGCCATGTTCAGAAGTGCTTCTCGACGGTATCGATGGAATTCAACACCTTGTCCTTCAGTGCAGCCTTGAAGGCCGCCAAGCGACCCACCAACGCTTCATCGCTAGTAGCGGCGATCTGAGCCGCCAAAATTCCCGCATTCCGGCCACCGTCCAATGCGACGGTTGCAACCGGCACACCGGCTGGCATCTGCAAGATGCTCAATACAGAATCCCATCCGTCAATGGAGTTGCTGCTGTGGATCGGAACACCGATAACGGGCAAGGTGGTCAAGGATGCCGTCATGCCGGGCAAGTGCGCTGCACCTCCTGCGCCAGCTACAATGACTTTGATGCCACGTCCTACCGCTTCGGTGGCGTGGGTAACCATGCGCTCCGGCGTGCGGTGCGCAGATACCACTGTCATTTCAAACGGCACCTCCAATTCCTTCAGTACTTCACCCGCTTTTTCCATGACAGGAAGGTCGCTTGCGGAACCCATGATGATGCTTACTACCGGTTGTGCCATGGCGGTGCAGTTCTATGAATTGGATTTTTCTCTAGCGTCAATTTCGTCACGCAGTCGACTCGCGAGCTCATAATCCTCGAGGGCTATCGCTTGCGTCAACTCCTTTTTCAAATCTCCGATGCTTCGTTCCTTGGCCGGCGCCTCCTCTGCAGCCTCAGCAGCCGCCTCGGCCCGTTCCACTCGCTCCATCTCTTCCGGTCCAATCCCAGCCATTTTCATGACCGACTCAGCACAATAGATGGGGCATCCAAAACGGTAAGCGATGGCTACGGCGTCGCTCGGACGGCAATCAATTTCCTCGGACTTTTCGTCTGAGACGCAATGCATTTTGGCAAAGAACACGCCTTCCACCATGTTGTAAATGATCACGTCCAACACTCGGATTCGGAATGCACCGAAAGCCGACTTGAATAAATCGTGCGTCAGCGGACGAGAGGCTTTCATCTTCTCAATCTCGATGGCAATGGCCTGAGCCTCTGCTCCACCGATGACAATGGGCAATTTGCGGTTGCCTTCCACCTCACTCAACACCATTGCGTACGCCCCCGAAGAGGAGCCGCTTAGGGCAATGTCTGATACTTCGACTTCTACCTTTTTCATTCCCTGGGAATTGTGACAAAGGTAGGAACGGAATGAGCATCAGCTATCAAGTGCATGCACCGCAGCCGTAAGCTTAGGCAACACTTCGAACGCATCACCGACGATTCCATAATCTGCAGCCTTAAAGAACGGCGCTTCTGGATCGGTGTTGATGACGACAATGGTCTTGGACTGGTTAACCCCGGCTAGGTGCTGGATTGCACCGGAAATTCCTGCTGCGATGTACAAGTTCGGACGGATGGTGATGCCCGTTTGTCCCACGTGCTCGTGGTGAGGACGCCACCCGATGTCCGAAACGGGTCGAGAGCAAGCCGTTGTAGCACCGAGGGCCGTTGCCAATTCTTCGACAATGCCCCAATTCTCGGGGCCTTTCAATCCGCGTCCTGCACTGACGACCAACTCCGCTTCTGGGAGTGGCACTTGGCCGTCTCCGCTCGCCGATTCAAATCCCGTGACGGTCTCACGGGCTGCACCGATATCGGCACTGAAGGCTTCCACTGCAGTGGCTACCCCGTCTGATGTCACCCCGAAAGCGTTCGGCGTCACCGTGTAGACGGCCTTGTCAGTGGTCACGGCGACGTCAGCCATGGCCTTGCCAGAGAACACGTTCTTGCGCACCGTACCGCCTTCTGGCAAATGCGTCACGCCTGCGACCAGGCCGGCGTTCAATCGAACGGCAACCCGAGGGGCCACAGCCCGCCCGAAGTGGTCGTGTCCGCACACGACATGCGTGGCTGCTGCTGCATCCGCTGCCGCAGAGGCGAGCTTGGCCCATTGGCCGCTGTCCTGAAGGGCACCTTCGTGGTGCAAAGTGCGGGTGATGCCTGCGGCACCAATGGCATCGGCGTTGCTCAACGGTCCGGCCACAATGCTTACTGCATCCGTACCAAGCTGAGCTGCAAGGCTGGCAGCGTAACTCGCCGCTTCCAATCCGCTCTTGGTGGCGAATCCATTCTGGGTGTTGATGATGGCTAGTACTGACATGGCTTAGATGACTTTGGCTTCTTCGCGAAGCAAACGAATGAGTTCAGCGGCGTCCTCCGCGTCGATGATTTTACATGCTCCTTTTTCAGGAGGCAGGGCGAAACGCTCAATACGCGAGCCGCTCTCTGCGTTGGCTGCTTCGACCGCCAGCGGCTTGGTGCGTGCGGACATGATGCCGCGCATGTTGGGAATCCGCTGCTCGGCCATGCCTTTGGCTGCGCTGAGGACCAAGGGCAGCGTCACGGTGACGTTATCCTCCCCTCCAGCCGCTTCGCGCTTGACCGACGCTTCATTGCCGTTTACGTCCAAATGGGTCGCATTGGCGACAAAGCCGCAGTCGAGCATCTCAGCCAACATGGCCGGAACAACAGCGCCGTTGTGGTCAATGGTTTCCTTGCCGCACAAGATGATATCGAAGCCTTTTCCGTTGGCGTATCCTGCGATGAGGCGCGCCACCTGCATGGCATCTGTGGGCTCACTGTCGATGCGAACGGCATCATCGGCACCGATGGCCAGGGCCTTGCGGATGGTCGGATCGCATTGAGCTCCACCGACCGTAATGATGGTGACGGAACCGCCTTGCTGTTCCTTCAATTCAATGGCGCGTACTAACGCATACCATTCATCGTAGGGATTGACGATGTATTGCACCCCATTGGCGTCGAACTCGCGGTCGTCATTGGTGAACGCGATGCGACTTGTCGTGTCTGGGGCTTGGCTGATGCAGACAAGTAATTTCATGCCTCAAAGGTAGGAAGTTGGCGACCAAAATCGACGGAAATTTCCTATGCATGCATAGATTTTTTCTCGGCATCGGGCGTGGGTTTCATAGCTTTATTTGTTGACTTATCTTTGCCGACCAATTCAAGCAGAAACGCATGCGCGAGGTACAATTCAGAGAAGCCGTGGCTGAGGCCATGAGCGAGGAAATGCGAAGGGACAAGAATGTCTTTTTGATGGGGGAAGAAGTCGCCGAATACAACGGCGCATACAAAGCGTCGAAAGGAATGCTCGACGAGTTCGGCCCAGAACGTGTCATAGACACGCCAATTGCGGAACTCGGATTCTCCAGCATCGCCGTCGGCGCGGCCATGAACGGCCTCCGCCCCATCGTTGAATTCATGACATGGAACTTCGCGATTTTGGCCGCTGACCAAATCATCAACCACGCAGCCAAAATGCTGCAGATGAGCGGAGGTCAATACAACGTGCCCATCGTCTTCCGCGGTCCAAACGGAACGGCAGGCCAGTTGGCGGCTACCCACAGCCAATCGTTCGAATCCATGTACGCATCGATTCCAGGCTTGAAAGTGGTTACTCCCTTCACTCCCTATGAAGCGAAGGGATTATTAAAGTCTGCCATCCGCGATGACGATCCGGTCCTCATCATGGAGAGCGAGAAGATGTACGGTGACAAGGGCTTGATACCAGAAGGTGAATTTTTGGTACCCATTGGCAAAGCCAACATCCGCCGCAAGGGCGATGCCGTGACCATTGTGTCATTCGGCAAAATCTTGAAGACCGTTCACGCAGCAGCTGACGAATTGGCGAAAGAAGGCATCGAAGTCGAAATCATCGATTTGGTGACCATCCGCCCGCTGGACTTGGAGACCATCATTGAGAGCATCAAGAAGACCAACCGCTTGGTCATCGTTGAAGAAAGCTTCCCTGTGGCTAGCATCAGCTCGGAAGTCGCATACCGCGTTCAGCGCAACGCTTTCGATTACCTCGACGCACCAGTCGTTCGGTTGTGCCAGTCCGACACTCCTTTTGCCTTCTCTCCTACCCTCATCGACGAGGCCCTTCCGCAAGTGAAGGACATCATGGAGGCCGTAAAAAGCGTAGCTTACGTGGCGTAAGCTGAAAAATTTACCCGAAACAATAGCGCGAACACGCGCATACACAATCAATTATGGATCAAACGCTGCTTTATTCAGTACCGGCAATCGCCATCTTGGGGTTGCTCGTCATGGCCGTACAGGCTGCTTGGGTTCGCAAGCAAGACGCCGGCGAAGCCCGCATGGCTGAAATCGCCAACCACATTCACGAAGGTGCATTGGCCTTCCTCCGAGCGGAGTACCGCATCCTCGCCATCTTCGTCGTAATCGCCGGAGCATTACTCGGGTTTGTATCGACCATTGTACCGACCACCCACTGGTTCATTGTAGTGGCATTTGTCATTGGTGCGGTATTCTCAGCGCTGGCTGGAAACGTCGGCATGCGGATCGCTACTCAGGCCAATGTTCGTACTACGCAAGCGGCCCGCACTTCGCTGGCTCAAGGCCTGAAGGTCTCCTTCACTGGAGGTATGGTTATGGGACTTGGCGTTGCTGGTTTGGCTGTCTTCGGATTGAGCGTACTGTTCATCTTGTTGCTCGGAATGAATTTGGCCCCCGACACCACTACTGGTGTGGACCAAATGACCGTTGTGCTGGAAGCGCTTGCTGGTTTCTCACTGGGAGCGGAATCGATTGCGCTCTTTGCTCGTGTCGGAGGAGGCATCTACACCAAGGCGGCTGACGTCGGCGCGGACTTGGTAGGAAAGGTCGAAGCAGGCATTCCCGAGGACGACCCCCGCAATCCAGCGACCATCGCAGACAACGTCGGCGATAACGTCGGTGACGTGGCAGGCATGGGTGCCGATTTGTTCGGCTCTTACGTCGCAACCGTATTGGCAGCCATGGTATTGGGCAATGCCGTAATCCGCGGCACAGGTGGTTTGGACGACAACTTTGGTGGTCAATCTACCATCTTGTTGCCTTTGATCATCGCTGCCTTGGGGATCATCTTTTCTATCCTCGGGGGCCTCATGATTCGAGTCAAAGACGGCGCGAAGGAGAGCGATGTTCAAGCAGCACTGAATCGTGGCAACTGGGGGTCCATTCTAATGACCGCTGTTGCGTCCTACGCTCTTATCACATGGATGCTTCCTGCAACCATGCAGATGAGTGAAATTGGAGGCGCAGACGCCATTGTCTTCACCCCAATGGATGTCTTCTATGCTGTCATTGTCGGGCTTATCGTTGGTGGGGTCATCAGCTACATGACAGAATACTACACCGGCTTGGGCAAAAAGCCAGTCATGGATATCGTCCAGAAGTCATCAACCGGTGCGGCAACGAACATCATCGCCGGTCTCGCTACAGGTATGATCTCGACGTTCGGACCTGTCCTCCTTTTCGCATCTGCGATTTACGCAGCTTACGCTTTTGCAGGCTTCTACGGTGTAGCCATCGCGGCTTCTGCTATGATGGCAACCACCGCCATGCAGCTTGCCATTGACGCCTTTGGGCCAATTGCAGACAACGCAGGCGGTATTGCCGAGATGAGTGAACTCCCTGATGAAGTGCGCGAGCGTACTGATATACTAGATTCAGTTGGGAACACAACAGCAGCCATCGGGAAAGGCTTCGCCATTGCTTCTGCTGCATTGACAGCACTCGCCTTGTTCGCTGCCTATGTTGAATTCACTGGGATTGACGGCATCAACATCTTCAAGGCGAACGTACTTGCGGCTCTCTTCATTGGAGGTATGGTTCCTGTCGTATTCTCCGCCTTGGCGATGAACAGCGTGGGTAAAGCAGCCATGGAAATGGTTAAAGAAGTACGCCGGCAGTTCAAAGAAATTCCGGGCATCATGGAAGGCACAGGAACGCCCGATTACGGCAAATGTGTGGATATCTCAACACAGGCGGCACTGCGTGAAATGATGCTTCCAGGTGCGATGACCCTCATCTTCCCATTGGTAATTGGTTTGCTGCCGTTGTTATTTGGGATGTCCAATGCATGGGCAGCAGAGACACTGGGCGGCTACATGGCCGGTGTGACCGTCTCAGGTGTTCTCTGGGCGATTTTCCAAAACAATGCAGGCGGTGCATGGGACAACGCTAAGAAGTCCTTCGAAGCTGGTGTTGAAATCGACGGTGAGATGACTTTCAAGGGTTCTGAGGCGCACAAAGCTGCTGTAACAGGTGACACGGTCGGTGACCCCTTCAAGGACACCAGCGGACCTTCGATGAACATCCTCATCAAGTTGACGTGCTTGGTTGGCCTCGTCATTGCCCCCATCCTCGGCGGCCACGGCAGCGAGGAAGGTCACAGCCACGGCGACGCTATCGAAGCGCCGGCTGCGCAGGAAGCTCAGCCCACTGCTCACGCAATCGAAATCAACGCAGAAGGCGACGCACAATAAGCGCCCCCTCTGCCCATGAAAAAGGGACTCCGTTCGGAGTCCCTTTTTTCGTGTCCAATGCCGTCGGATTGAGGCAACAGTGAGGAGTGCGCTAAGCCTTAGACGAACAAGCCGTGCAGCTCGGCATCCACGCCCTCGATGACCACACCGAGGTCCTCTTTGTTTTCGTGGAAGCGGTTGTTGTCCACGTCGATGACCAGCAACTTGCCAGCGCTGTACGTGCTGATCCACGCTTCGTAACGCTCATTAAGCCGGTTGAGGTAATCCAGGCGAATGGCCTCTTCGTAATCCCTTCCGCGCTTTTGGATGTTCTCCACAAGCTTCGGAACAGAAGCGCGCAAGTAGATCATCAAGTCCGGTGGCGAAATGAACCGCTCCATCAGCTGGAACAGATCAAGATAATTCTGGAAGTCACGGGAACTCATCAAGCCCATCGCGTGCAAATTCGGCGCAAAGATGTGCGCGTCCTCATAAATGGTTCGGTCTTGGATGACCTTCTTCCCGCTTTTCTGCAATTCGGCCAGTTGAGCAAACCGCGACCGCAAGAAGAAAACCTGCAGGTTGAATGACCAACGCTGCATGTCCTTGTAGAAATCATTCAAGTACGGGTTGTCATCCACTTGCTCGAAATGGGGCTCGTAGCGGTAATGTTTTGCGAGGAGCGTGGTCAGGGTGGTCTTCCCCGACCCGATGTTTCCGGCGATGGCAATGTGCATAATTCTGGCTTCGTTGAACGTGCAAAATAGGCCCATTTGAATCGGAACGAAAACCGGGTTTTCAACAGGTCTCCCACACGGAATCAACGGAGCGTTGTTAGGCCAATTCGCCCTGTTCAGGCTCTTTTTGGGCGGCCAGCAGCGCGTCCACGATGGAGCGGTCGTTGACCAACCGTGGCACCTTGTGTTGCCCGCCCAATTTCCCTTTGGCTTGCAACCAGTCGTCAAACGTACCGGCCGCTACCTCATGTCCCAATGGGAAGCGCAAGGCGAGCTCCGCAGTTCGTTTGGCGTCGTAATCCGAATTCTGCCGGCGCAGAGAAGCGTCCAAGCACTCCATGAACAAATCCATTCCACCATTGGGCGGCTTACTGAATTCAATGCACCATTCGTGCGCGCCGGTTTCCTCTAGGTTCATGAACACCGGGGCAGCAGTGTAATCCCGCACGTGCGCATCCGCCAACGTACTCGCCTCCGCAATCGCACGTTCTGCCTGATCCACCATCACTTCTTCTCCAAATGCATTCAGATACGATTCGGTACGCCCGACCACTTGCATGCGGAACGGGTGCGTCTCCGTGATGCGCACCACATCCCCGAGCGCATACCGCCAGAGGCCGGCATTGGTCGAGATCACCAGCGCATACTCCTCGCCCACCTCCAGTTCGCGCAATTCCAATGCCCGTGGTGAATCCGAATCCCACTCTGACATCGGCACAAACTCGAAGAAGATGCCGTAGTCCAACATCATCAGCATGTCGTCCCCATCCAACCGATCCTGCAACCCGAAAAAGCCCTCTGAAGCATTGTAGGTTTCGAGGCAATCGAATGGCAGACGCGTCTCCCCGATCAAGGTGTCGAATTCTGCCCGGTACGGTTCAAAGCTGACACCTCCATGCATGTACAATTGCAGGTTGGGCCAGACGTCACCCAACACATCAGCTCCGGATAACTCCAACACACGCTTGGCCACAACCAACATCCAGCTTGGGACGCCCGCGAGGATGCGAACGTCCTCCTGCAGAGTCGCCCGCGCCATCGCATCCACTTTGTCTTTCCAGTTCTCCATAAGTGCAATGTCCCGGCTCGGTGTACGGCGGGCTTCGACCCAGAACGGGAGATTGCGGACGATGATGGCACTCAGATCACCGGTAAAACCTCCGGTACCGTTTTCGTGCAAGGCAGACGAACCGCCGAGGATGAAATGCTTGCCGTCATAGAGCTCTGCTTGGGGCCGCTGATCAGAGAACAGGGCCAAGAGGTCTTTTCCGCCTTTGTAATGGCACCCCCGCAACGAGGCCTCGGTGACCGGCAAAAACTTGCTGCGGTCGGAACTCGTTCCGGAGCTTTTGGCAAACCATCGGGTTTCCCCCGGCCACAACACCCCCAACTCCCCTTGCTGGGCACGTTGTATGTAGGGCTTGAACTGATCGTACGACCGAATGGGCACTTGGCGCTGGAATTCACGCAGCGAGCGGACGCTGCCGAAACCGTGTTCGGCACCGAATGCCGTGCCTTTGCCCTCCAGCAGCAATCGATTGAACAGATGTCGCTGCAATTCGACAGGCCGCGAACGGACCCGCTCGATGTTCATCATGCGTTTGCGGATGAACCAACGAAATGCAGCGTTAAGTGCCATGCTTTTTGGTCGAAGTCCGAAATTAGCCCGCAGAACGGGACGAAAAAAGCCCTGAGGGCGGAATCCGAATGGAAAGTGCGCAGTCGCTTGACTCAAGCGAACACCCGGCGGATGGCTTCAATGGCGTAATCCACTTCTTCAGCTGTGTTGTAGCGCCCAAACGAAAACCGCAAGCTCGCCCGCTGCGGATCGTGAAATTCCAGTGCACGCAGCACGTGTGAACCCAACGTCGCACCACTTGAACACGCGCTTCCACCAGAACAGGCAACGCCCTCCAAGTCGAGCAGAAACAGCGCCATGCCCGATTTGGGATGGGGCGGAAAAGAAACGTTCAGTACGGTGTACAAGCCCTCGGGGCTGTCCGAGTCGCCATTGAACCGCACCCCCGGAATCGCCTCCGTCAACCCAGCAACCATTCGCGCCTTCAACGTCCGCACGTGTTCTTGATGAACCACCAAATCTGTGTACGCCAAATCCATAGCGGTGGCGAGGCCCACAATGTTGTGCGTGCTCTCTGTGCCGCCGCGCACCGCGCGTTCCTGACTTCCGCCTTCAATTTGTCCTTTCAGCTGCAAACCCTTGCGGATGTACAAAAATCCGACCCCTTTCGGGCCGTGGAATTTGTGGGCTGAACACGTAATAAAATCTACTGGCAAATCTTGCAAGTCGAACGCATAGTGGCACATGGTCTGTACCGTATCCGAATGGAACAACGCGCCGGCTTCTCGGCACATGGTCCCGATGCGTTCCAAGTCCTGAATTACGGCCACCTCGTTGTTGGCGTGCATCAAGCTGACGATGGTCTTTCCATCCTTTGCCAAAAGCGCAGCAAGATGTTCTAGGTCCACCTTGCCGTCCGGCATATGGCGCACCAAGTCCAATGTTGTGCCTTCGTTGCGCTCGAGGGATTGCGCAGTCTTGATGACGGCACTGTGTTCCGCTTCTGATGTAATGATGCGTGTGCACCCGAGGTCCCGAACCGCACTGCGCAACGCGAGGTTATCCGCTTCCGTTCCTCCCGATGTGAAATAGATGCAACTAGGATGGCAATTGAGGTGCTTCGCCACCCGACGGCGGCTCTGTTCAATCAACACCCGCGACTTGCGACCCACGGCATGACTCGAGGAAGGGTTCCCGAAGTTCTCCTGCAACACGGGCACCATGGCTTCCACCACTTCCGGTGCGACAGAAGTCGTCGCGGCATTGTCAAGATATACGTTCATTGCTCAGGGGCAGGAACACAAAAATGCACCTTTTTCGATTAATCCTCCAAAGCGCTCAAGAAGCCTTCCAATTCGGCTTTGAATCGATCGCCCAAGGTCGATGCCGCCTCGGGAGAAGCGGCTTCCGCGTACACGCGAATGATGGGCTCCGTATTGGACTTACGCAAGTGAACCCACCCCTCATCCAAATCGAATTTCACCCCGTCTACGGTGTTCACTTCTGCCTCCGGATGCGCAGCCATCAATTGCTGCAACGCCTGATTTACATCAACGGCGGGCAAGGCCAACTTGTCTTTCGACATGAACCAATTCGGATACGTGTTGCGGAGCGCACTCACAGAACCACCCGACGCTGCGAGTTGGGTCAGGAACAACGCCGTCCCCACCACGGCATCGCGCCCGCAATGGGAAGCCGGGTAAATAATGCCTCCATTGCCCTCACCACCGATGACCGCACCTGTTTCTTTGATGGCCTTGACCACGTTGACTTCGCCCACTGCACTCGCCGTGTACTGCCCACCCCGGCCTTCGGTCACTTGGCGCAGGGCGCGCGTTGAACTCATGTTGCTCACCGTGTTGCCAGGGGTTTTGCTCAGGACATAATCGGCGACGGCAACCAAGGTGTATTCCTCGCCAAACCAACTTCCATCTTCGCCCACAAACGCCAGCCTGTCCACGTCAGGATCCACGCTGATGCCGAGGTCGCACCCCTCCTCCACCACGGCCTCACAGAGGTCCTTCAAATGAGCGGGAAGCGGCTCAGGGTTGTGGGCAAATTGGCCCGTCGGCTCACAGTGCACTTTCACCACCTCACATCCCAGGGCTTCCAGCAGCATCGGCACAATGATTCCACCGCTCGAGTTGACGGCATCCACCGCTACCTTGAATCTTCGAGCACGCACCGCGTCAGCATCGACTAAGGCCAAGGCCAAGGCATGCTCGACGTGCTTTTCCATCCAATCGGACTGTCGGTTGACTACGCCAATGGTATCCACGTCCACATACTCCGCTGAGGCATTGGCCAGTTCCAATACCCGCTCGCCCGCTAAAGCGCTCAAAAACTCACCGGTCGCATCCAGCAGCTTCAATGCATTCCATTGCCGCGGGTTGTGGCTAGCGGTCAGGATGATGCCGCCGTCGGCCTGCTCCGCTGGGACCGCCAACTCGACCGTCGGTGTGGTACTCAGGCCCAAATCAATAACATCCACGCCCGCCGCGTTCAAGGTTCCCACGAGCAAATCCCGAACGAGCTCACCGCTCAATCGCGCATCCCGCCCCACGACCACCGTGGGCCGAGGCTGCCCCGTCGCCTCTCGGATCCAGCGTGCATACCCCGTGGCAAATTTGACGACATCGGGAGGCGTTAGTCCTTCTCCGGGAGCCCCCCCAATGGTTCCTCGGATGCCAGAAATGGATGTGATGAGCATGGCCCAAAAATACCATGGCTGAGCATGACTCGTGAAAGAAATGCCTTCGGATGTGAAAAAAGGAGTGTTCGAAATGCAGCCCGGAATCCCTTCCCGTAGTAGCTTTGATATGATGAATGAAGAAGGACGTGCTTACCGAGGCGAGCCTGCACTGCAAGGACTCGTTGATAAGTTCGAGGCAATGGTCGAGCACGGCGAGCAAGCCTTCTTCGACGTGGACGAGTTGGAGGGCCTGATTGAGCACTACCTCGAGCAGAAAACCACTCGCAAAGCCCACGCAGTCGCTCGCTACGCCAGCCAACTTTATCCGGCCAACCTCGCCCTCAAACTGAAGCATGCCCAGATACGCATTGCTTCAGGACAAGGCGTGAAAGCCGTTCCTCTTTTGAAAGAACTGCTGGACATCGAGCCCCTGAACGAGGAAGTCCTAATAACCCTCGGGGCGGTGTACAGCCAGATGTCGGAACATAAGTTGGCCATTGACTGCTTCAAGCGCGCTTTGGTCTTCGCAGACAAGGAAGCCAAGCGTGAGATTCGAATCGACATCGCCTTGGAATTTGAAAACATGGGCGCCTGGCAAGAGGCCATCCGCAACCTGCATGAAGCATTGGAGGAAGATGCCATGAACGAGACAGCCGTCTACGAGCTGGCCTTTTGTTACGAGCGTACCGGGCAATTCAAGCAGGCGGCTGCGTTCTACGAGCAATTCCTCGAAAAGCAGCCGTACTCGTTCGCCGCTTGGTACAGCATGGGCAATGCGCTCCAGCAATGCGGGCGCTACACCCAAGCCATCGACGCCTATGATTTTGCCATTGCCATCGAAAGCGCATTCGGTCCCGCCTACCACCAGAAAGCCGAGGCCCTGGTAGCCATGGAGCGGTACCAAGACGCGTTGCACACGTACGAAGAGACCCTGACGTTCGAAGACCCCTCGCCGAGCACACGTTGCTACATGGGTGAATGCCTCGAGCGGATTGGCGACCTCGAACGCGCGGAAACCTATTACCGTGACAGCTTGAAGCTGGACCCGCGGTTCGCCGATGCGTTTGTAGGACTCGGAGTCCTCGCCGATATGCAAGGCCGACTCGGGGAGGCGTGTTCCTACTTCGAGCAAGCCTTGGAAATCGAGCCCAAGCACGCCGATTATCACCTCCTGCTCGCGACATGCCTCAAAAAACGCGAAGAGCACGACCGGGCCGAGGAAGTATACACCCAAGGGCTCCTGCTGGACATCCAACACGAGGAGCTTTGGCTGGAGCGCGCGGACAACTTGCAATTGGCCGTACGGCATGAGGATGCATTGCTCGTGATTGACGATGGGTTGACAGCGCTTCAAAAAGCGCCTAGCCTGCGCTACCGACGCTTCATCAGTTTGTACGCCTTAGGCCAACACAAAGCAGCCTTTGACCTGCTTGAATTCCTTTTGACACACCACTATGATCAGTCCGAAATTCTCCTGAATTTCTTACCTGCGCTTGCCAATGATGCGCGCTACATCGAACGGATTGAACGATTTAAACCTTAAACCATGTTCGAAATTTCGCATCTACCCGATCGCACTACACTCCCCCGCACCAATGGTTTGACCATGGTGATGGACAAAGGGTTGAGCCTGCGGCAAGCCGAGGACCTCATCGAAATCGGTGGCGAACTCGTTGACCTGTTAAAGCTCGGCTTTGGCACATCATTGGTCACCCCCAATGTCGGTGCCAAGGTGAAGCGCTACCACGAAGCCGGATTTGACGTCTACTGCGGCGGCACGTTGTTCGAGGCGTTTTACGTCCGCAACGAGGTCGACAACTACCTCCGCTTCATTGACAGCCTCGGCATCACTTGCTTGGAAGTCAGCGACGGATCAATGGTTATCCCCCACGACGAAAAATGTGAGCTCATCAACAAGCTCAGCAAGAACTACAAAGTGCTTTCGGAAGTGGGCTCCAAAGAAGAAGGCATCCTCATCAGCCCCGCCAAATGGATTCGGATGATGAGCAATGAATTGCAAGCCGGAAGCTTCAAAGTCATCGCCGAAGCCCGCGAAAGCGGCAACGTCGGCATCTATCGTCCCAATGGCAGTGCCCACGTGCAGCTCGTCAAACGCATCTTGGCGAATGTCGCGCTGGAAGACATTCTTTGGGAGGCTCCGAAAAAGCCCCAGCAGGTTTGGTTCCTCCGACAATTTGGAGCGAACGTAAACCTGGGCAACATCGGACCGAACGACCTCATTCCGTTGGAATGCTTGCGACTCGGTCTGCGCGGCGACACGTTCTTCGAACACCTGCCTGATGTGTTGGCAGAAGGCAAACGCCTTGTTAGCGACACCATCGAGGAAGACTAACCCCATCCCCTAACCCATGCAGCCTCCCGTCCCCACCATCACCCCCCGTGAAGTCCAGCAATGGCAGCAGGACGGACAGGCCTTTTCGTTTTTGGACATCCGCGAAATCCATGAGGTGACGGTCAGCCGGCTGACGGAAGTCCACATTCCGATGGCGTTTTGCCTGAGCCGGAAATCGGAGATCCCGCGGTCGCATCCCGTTGTGGTGTATTGCCGTGCGGGTGGGCGTTCGGCAGCGACCGTCAGTGCGCTGATGACGAAATACGGTTTCGATAACCTGTACAGCTTGGAGGGCGGCATCACAGCTTGGTGCGCAGCATTTTCTCCCGAAGAAGAAGTGGGATGAAACGCCACCTTGGGATTTTTCTGCGAGGAATGGCCATGGGAGCCGCAGACCTCGTTCCCGGCGTTTCTGGCGGCACCGTTGCATTGATTACGGGCATTTACGACGACCTCTTGCAGTCGATTTCTGCCGTGTCCTTGGGTTTGGTTCGCACGTGGAAAAACGAGGGAATTAAAGGGGTTTGGAAGGCACTGAACGCCCCCTTCTTGATTGCCCTGGCAGCGGGCATAGGAACCAGCATTGTCGCCTTGTCCGGTCTCCTCCACCACTTGCTCGAATACCACAAAGCGGGCTTATTCGCCTTTTTCTTCGGCTTGGTTGCGGCGTCCATTCCGCTTGTTGGCCGCGAAATCACGCAGCGCAATGCAACTACCGTGGCATTGTTCATCGCAGGAGCGGCCATGACCTTCGGCGTAGGCTCGTTGCCGCCGCTTCAGGTGGAACCGAGCCTGGTGTACCTGTTCGCATGCGGAGCTGTTGCTGCCTGTGCAATGATCTTACCGGGCATATCGGGCAGTTTCATTTTGCTCCTTCTGGGCGTGTACAGTGTGGTCATCGGTGCGCTGAAGGAGCTCGACCTCATGGTCATTGCCACGGTGGGCGCAGGAGCTGTGAGTGGATTATTGGGGTTCAGTAAAGGCTTAAAATCTTTGCTCGCCCGCGCTCGAAACCAAGTCATGGCGACGTTGACCGGTTTACTGCTGGGTTCGTTGCAAGCCCTCTGGCCTTGGAAGGAAAATGCAATCCTGCTTCACACCCACAGCGACGGCCGTGAAACGTGGCTTCAAACGAACGCCTGGCCAGACTCGGGTGCATGGCTGATGTGCATCGCCTGTGCTGCAGCCGGCGCGGGCCTTGTCATTGCGCTGCAGCGGCTCGGAAACCGCTTGGCCGCATGAGCATCTCACGCCGGTTTGGTGTCCTGGGGCAATCCCTCGTCCACAGCCATTCACCCGCCTTGTTTGCCGATCGATTCAATGCCTGGGGCATCAACGACGCATCGTACGAACGGTTCGAACGAGCGAACCTCGATGGCTTCGGGGACTGGTTGCAAACCGAAGCCCTCTCTTCGCCGGCCTTGAAGGGAATAAACGTGACCATCCCGTACAAGCAATCCATCATCCCGCTGTTGCAGGCTTTGACTCCGACAGCCCGGGCGATTGGTGCGGTGAATGCCATCAAGCCCGCGGCGAACGGGTGGATCGGGCACAATACCGATGCGGAGGGCTTCCTGAAATCGCTCCGTCCCTTTTTGACATCCGCGCATGAGCGGGCCTTGATTTTGGGCAACGGGGGCGCCGCATCAGCGGTACGATTCGGTTTACAATCCCTCGGCATCACCGTTATTCACGTCACCCGTTCTCCCATTGAATGGGAATCGATGCGGTATGAAACCCTGAACGCTGTCTACCTCAGGCATTGCAAGCTGGTCGTGCAATGCACCCCGGTGGGCACCTACCCCCACACCGAAGCGAGCATCGAAATCCCATGGGAAGGACTGACGCCTGAGCACCTCGTCGTGGACCTCGTGTATAACCCGGCTCAAACTGCGTTCCTCAAGCGCGCAGCCGCCACCGGTGCGAAAACAATGAACGGCAAACCCATGTTGATTGCGCAAGCAGAAGCGGCTTGGAACTGGTGGAACACCGGTGCCTGATTCCCGCTTCGCCCGCGTATTTTTGCACCTGCATGCACTTCGACGAATCCCATCTTCCGCCGACCGAACAATCGGGCCCACACCAGGAACTGGAAACCAAATCCATTGAGGAATTGGTCACAGCCATGCACGGGCAAACGCAAGCGGCGTTTGATGCGGTGACAGCGAGCCTTGAACCGATTCAGCATTTTGTTGAAGCCGTGGTACCCCGGATGAAAAAGGGCGGTCGGCTGTTCTACATCGGCGCCGGAACGAGTGGCCGATTGGGCGTGCTCGATGCCAGCGAATGTCCGCCAACGTTTGGGGTGGATCCCACCGTGGTGCAAGGGTGGATTGCTGGAGGTGATGGCGCCTTGAGGGTGGCGGTGGAAGGCGCTGAAGACGATCCCGACGGCGCGTGGAACGACCTGGCCTCCGCACAGCCGACCGAACTGGATACGGTGGTCGGCATCGCTGCGTCGGGGCGAACTCCCTACGTGGTGGGTGGACTGAAGGCGGCCCGGAAGGCGGGACTCCTGACGGCTTGCATCACGTGCAGCCCAGATTCAGCCGTGGTTGAGGCCGCCGATCACCCCATGGTGGCGGTGACCGGCCCGGAATTCGTAACGGGTAGCACCCGGCTCAATGCGGGAACGGCCACCAAATTGATCCTCAATTTAATCAGCACTACGGCCATGATCCAACTCGGTCATGTGGTGGGTTCGAAAATGGTGGACATGAAGCCCTCCAATGCCAAACTTCAAGAACGCGGCGTACGCATGATTCAGGACGCCACGGGCGCTTCGGCGGAGGAAGCTGCGGCGTCGCTTCGGGTGACCAACGACGTGCGCGCATCGATTGAGCAGTTAAACGACAGAGGATAGGCCATGCACACCTTGGAACCCTATTACGCGTGGCGCAACCACTACGTAGCGAGCAACGACCCACGGAGCCCCTTCTTCGATCGGACCTACAGCGAGTTTGAGTACTCGACCAAAGTCTACAATTACTTCATCCATCCGCAGTGGGACTCCATCCACTCGCCCACGTTGTTTTGCAAGATCTTGTTTGTCGATTACGACGAACGCTTCGCCATCCTCGAGTTCATAGGCGAATGGAACGACTGCCTGCACAACGACATCATGCAGCTCAAACGGGAAGTGATTGACGTGCTGATGGCGGAGGGCATTCACCGCTACATCCTCATCGGCGAGAACGTTTTGAATTTTCACTTCAGCGACGATTGCTACTACGAGGAGTGGTTTGATGAAGTGACGGAAGACGACGGATGGATTGCGTTGCTGAACTTCCGGGAGCACGTCATTGAAGACATGAAGGCCATCGACCTGGACAGCTATTTTGTGTTGGGGGGTGAATTGAGCGAGCTCGGGTGGCGTACGTTTTCACCGGCACACCTCTACCAGCGCATCGACGATTGCGTCAACCAGCGCCTGGGCTTGATTGGATAGCCTCCTTCAACACCTTCAAATTCGCCACCACGTGCCGGTCAATCGGGAACCGCATGGTAACCGGCTTCAACTCAGCCAAGGCTTCCCAATTCATTTCGAGCAAGGGCTCTGAAGCAGCGACACCAGCCGGCTTCTCACCCCACCACGCAATGCCTTCATGATCGGCTTGCATCCAATGGTAAACTGCGAGGATTTGCTCGTCCTCTCGGAAGGCGCTGCGGACGAAAAAATCATTGGTGTAGGCATGGCCCAACCACGTAAGACCGTCTGTTGAACCCAACTCTTCAGTACACTCCCGCCACAAGGTATCCACGAGCGCCTCGTCCGGCTCCACGCCGCCGCCGGGGAATTTGCACCCAACCGACCCATCGGGGAACCGTTCGCGCGCTACGAGGATGTGGGTACGTGACGGGTTCAAGATCAGCGCATAGCAACGCACATTCCAACGGGAGACGGGAACGTTGCACGCCACGAGCATCTCGCGCTTGCCGGGAGGGCCCGGATGCCGCTCCACCTGCCAACCAGCGCGCTCCATGTTGCGACGCACCTGGCCTTTGGCGCAATACGTGGCCAACACTGCACCGGGTTTCATCGACCGAAGCAACGACTCGAAGATTCCAACCTCCCACAATTCAGGCTGCTGGGTCGGTGCAAAAGCATCGTAAAAGCACACATCGAATGCACCTCCGCCCTTCCAATTCTGCAGTGTGCTTTGCAAGAGGTGTGCAGAAAACCCCTGAGCCCATAGGCCCTCAGATCCGGCTGCGTCTTTGTGAAGTGCATCCATCCGCTGCGCTATGTCGTCAGGAAGCCCTGAAGTAGCCCAAGCCTCAACCTCATCTGGCTCGAGTGGGAAAGGCTCCAAGCCAACGTATTCCAGCGCGACACCTCGGCGCTCGGCCCATTGCCAGGCGAGCGCTGCATTGAGCCCCGTGCCAAAGCCCACTTCCAGCACCCGAATACAAGCGGTTTTCCCTTGCTTGTCAGACCACCACCGTTCCAGCCCACGGTCAATAAAAACGTGCTCTGATTCTGTCAGCGCACCGTGGATACTGTGGTACGCAACGCCCCACTCGACCACTTCCAATGTGGGTGATCCATCCTTCGTGGTCGCCAGGCGACGGTTCCATGTGCGGAGAGGTGGTTTCACGCTGTCTTTCTTCAAAATTGCTCAATGGCACCCAATCCAAACAGCGCAAAATCAAGGCGTACCGGGTCGTCCGGATCCACTTCGCGCAAGGCAGCCGTGAGCATTTCAACTGCTCGCCAATCGTTTTGTTTTCGCTCCAGCAACCCCAGTTTACGACCGACGTTGCCCGTGTGCACATCCAATGGCACCATCAATTGGCTGGGTGCGATCTCATTCCAGATTCCAAAATCCACCCCGCGCCGGCTCGGCCTCACCATCCACCGCAGAAACATATTCAGCCGCTTAGCGGCAGAACCGCGCACAGGCGTGGCGACGTGTTTGCGGGTGCGGCCCGCTTCGTAACCGCGCGCTGCGGCAGCCTCGAAAAACCGGTTGTGAAAAGCGGTGAGACAGGACGCCGCCTGTGAGGATTCCCCATCCGGAACAAAGGCAGGCTCGAGCCCCCCATAGTCCTTGACCAACTCTTGTAAGGCATGCAAAAATACCTCCGCGTCACGGGGCTGAAAAGTGCGGTGAACGAATCCTTTCGCAGCGGTACGGATGTCCTGCGGAGTTGCGTGTTGCATGAAGTCACCGGGAGCGCCATCCAACCGGTCCATGAAGGCTCCGGCACTGGCCAAAATGGTTTTGCGCTGGCCCCACGCCAACGTCGCTGCAATGAAACCCGCGAGCTCGATGTCCGCATTGTTGGAAAACCGATGGGGAATGGCAATGGGGTCGTCGGGAATGAAATCCGCTCGCTCAAAAGCAGCTGCTTTTTCGAGCAAGAAGTCCCGGAGATCATCCGAGACGTGTATTTTTTCATCCTTCGCTGCTTGCTGCGCCATCGCACGCAAAATTGGAGCTAAATTTGCGGAGAATGGAATTTGTGCATCCAGAAATACTTTGGGGTCTCGGTGCACTGGCTATTCCGATAGCCATTCACCTTCTTCATTTCCGGAGGTTCAAACGCGTTCGTTTTTCACAGGTCGCCTTTCTGAAGGATGTCCAGCGCGATGCGCGGGCGACACAACAAATTCGACACTGGTGGGTCCTCATGCTACGCTTGTTGGCATTCGCCGCACTCATCTCGGCATTTGCTCAACCAACCTGGTTTGACGGGGATGAGCCCACGGCTGCAGCTACGGCTAGACACGCGGTTTCCATCTACGTCGACAACAGCCTGTCGATGGAAGGCATGGGCGAAGCAGGCCAGCTTCTGCAATCCGCACGCAACAAAGCGGCTTTGGTGGTGGAGCAATACGAACCCACCGACCAGTTCCAGGTGCTCACCAATGAGTTTTCAGGCAGGGACCAAGCGTTCTTGACCCGCGATCAAGCGGTGGAACGCATCGAGGGCATTCGACCGACGCACCACACGCAGCCGCTGGGTTCCGTACTCGAACGCATTGAAAACCAACTCGGTAAAGCATCCGGCCGACGCGCATCAGCGTATGTTTTCAGTGACCTTCAGGCCTCCACCCACGGCTTATCCGACGAGGCGACGCCGCCCGATTCCTCCATCCAATGGTTTTTTGTACCAGAGCTGGCGGGCAGTACCCCGAATATTTGGGTTGATTCGGTGTGGTTCGACGAGCCGGTACGCATCGAGGGAAGGCAAGCGGCGTTGCATGTACGCATGCAGCACAACTCGCGCGCTTCGGTCGACCGCATCCCCATGAACCTGCGGGTCAACGGCGAACGCGTGGCCATCGGGACCTTCAACCTCGTGCCCGGCATCCCAACCGATACCGTGCTGCGCTTCACCCATGGCCCTGCGGGCATTCAGTCCGCTACCGTGGTGGTTGATGATGCGCCGATTCGCTTCGACGACCAATGGCATTTTGGATATGATGTGTTGGACCAAATCAACATTCTCGTGCTCGCTTCCAATGGGGCTGAAGCCGTGAACACCGCGTTGCGTCGTGCGTACAATACAGCAGGAGGACTGTACCGGGTAACGTACCAAACCCAGTGGACTCCGGGAGATTTCGCCGGGCAACAAGTGGTCGTGCTCAACGATTGGCCAGCATCTGGCTCTGGCTTCTACAATGCGCTTGTATCCTACGTAGAACAAGGTGGAACGGCCGTTTTCATGCCGACGAAGAACGCCACCAGTGGATCAGCGCTTTCGGCATTTGGCCTATCGGAGGGTGCTGGATGGATTGACCAAACAGATCGGGTCATTGCCTTGAACATGGACCATCCGTTTTTCACGGACATGTTTGCACAAGCCCCAGTTCGCATTGATTTGCCGACCATCGAAGCCATTTGGAATCGACCTGCGGCTCCAGGAGAAGAAGTCCTCGCCACCACCGAATCGGGACGGACCTTTCTCTCCCGCATTCCCAAGGGACGAGGCCAAGCCTTTGTGCTCAACTCCGGCGCCGCGGTTGAAACGACCAATTTGATTCGACATGCCTTCTGGGTGCCGTTGGTGCTCCGCATCGCAGAGCGTTCTTCTTCCCACGTGATTCACCAAGCGGAATTAGGCGCCACGGAGGCGTGGGCCATTGCCGCACCGGTCAGCCGGGAAGGGGAATGGTCCATGGAGGGGCCACAGCACTGGGGGTCTGCGGAAGCCGAATCAGCGGCGAAGTGGCTACCTGAAGTCCGCGAACTTGGGCAACGCGCCCGGATCAACCTCACCGGAGTCCCTTTCAAAACTGGCCATTACACCCTCATGAATGGCGCCGCCGCCATTGCAGCCATCGGCTTGAACCAAGACCGCGCAGAATCGGACCACCGCGCTTGGGACGTGACGGAATTCGAAGACGCTTGGAATGCCCTGCCGTGGCCACCCATGCGCATCCTCGCGGGAACAAGTTCTACTCTGCCTCAAATCATTCAACGCATGGAGCAAGGCGTCCCCTTGTGGAAGGCGTTGCTCCTCATAGCTGTAGCGGCGCTTGCTGCTGAAACCTTATTTCTCCGCTTATGGAAACCATCATAAAAGGCGTAACCATCACCGACCCCAATGGCCCGCACGACGGCACCACTAAAGACGTGCTCATTCGGGATGGCGTCATTGTGGACATTCAAGATGCCATCTCTTCCTCTTCGGAAGCCACCGAATGGAATGAACCCGGTGCTCACCTGTCCATCGGATGGATGGACCTGCAAGCGGATTTTGCCGACCCCGGATACGAACAAAAGGAGGGCTTGGAAAACGGTCTGCGTGCTGCGAAGGCTGGGGGATTCACCCACGTCGTGCTAAATGTGAATCAACATCCCGTGCCGGACACCAAATCCAACATCGCCTACCTCATCGCGCGTTCAGCTGGGCTGGATGCCCACCTACTGCCAATGGGTACCGTTTCCGAAGGACGCGATGGTAAGCAGCTCTCCGAAATGCGCGATTTAGCACAGGCGGGCGCTGTCGCATTCTCGGACGACGCCCCACTCAACGGCGTGGAAATGCTCCGCCGTGCGTTGGAGTACGCCCACGGCCTGCCCCACCCCATTGTCACGTGTCCCTTGGAATTGGGCCTGAACGCCCATCCACAAATGCACGAAGGCATCACCAGCACGCACATGGGCGTGGTCGGAAATCCGACGGCCTCGGAAACCATGCGCATCAAACGCGACCTGGACATTCTGCGCTACACAGGCGGCAAGTTGCACTTCTCGTGCATCAGCGCAGCGGAGTCCGTCCGCTTGATTCGGGAGGCGAAAAGCGAAGGACTCTCCGTCACATGTGCAACTTCAGCGCACCACCTATTTTTTGTGGACGAAGACCTCAGCACCTTCGACGGCACCTTGAAAACCCTTCCGCCTTTCCGGGCAAGAGCCGACAGAGAGGCGCTCTGCCAAGGTGTATTGGACGGCACGATTGATGCCCTGGTCTCGGACCACCGACCGGAAGACCTAGAGCACCATGACGTGGAATTCATGCTCGCCTCCAATGGTATGGCCGGTATAGAATCGGTGTTCCCGATTGCCTCCGCGGGATTGTCGGATGCTTCGGACGCTCACAGCGCCATCATTCGTGCATTGACCGTAGGTCCCCGTGCGGCACTTGGATTGGATGTGCCGCACATCGAGGTGGGCGCAGCGGCCAACCTGACGTGGTACCACCCCAGCAAAACGGACGCTGTTCCGGTGGTATCCGCGGCAGAAAACCACCCCGTTTACACGGACCGCCGTACGGCCTTTTCGGGCAAAGGCATTGCGCTGGGTACCGTCTTGGGCTAAGCGCAATCAGGCCTCCCCCTGGGGTCCGCTGAACGTCAATGGCATGGCCGGGTCTTGGTTGCCTTTGGGCGGCTGAATGGGACCCTGCTGTTGTTCGAATCGTTTGACGTTTTCGCTCAACGCGTGCAGTAAACGCTTGGCATGGTGCGGCGCGAGGATGATGCGGCTGCGCACCTGCGCTTGGTTCATCCCTGGCATCACCTGAGCAAAGTCCACCACAAATTCAACCGGGCTGTGCGTGATCACAGCGAGGTTGGAATACGTCCCTGACGCCAGTTCCTCCGGCAAATCAATGTTCAGTTGCTTCTTCTTTTTTTCTTCTTGTGCCATGGCAGCAGTCGTTAGGGGTTATCGTTGATTGAAATCCAATTCGAGTAAAGTGCGCAGCGTGTTGATGCGGCGAGGGGTAGTTGATAGGCTGGGCGATTGGTGCGGGTCAAAATGAACGGCTCCCCACCCTGCTTCGATGGCCCCATCCACATCGCATTCCCAGTCATCTCCAATCATGACCGCTCGATCCGCTCGTGAATCGGCGAGCGTCAACCCTTTCGCGTAGCACGCTGGATGGGGCTTTTTAAAGCCCAATGCATCGCTCGTGAACACCTGCTCAAAAAACGGCTCAAGTCCACTGCGGTTGACCTTGATGTGCTGCACCTCTTCAAAACCATTGGTTAAAATGAACATGCGGTGCCCACGGGCTTTCAACGCTTGACACACTTCGATGGCCCCATCGAACAAGGCTGTTCGGTACGGGGCCCGCTCCACATAAGCTGTTCCCATTTCCTCGGCCAATGCTTCCATGCCATCAAAGGCCAGAATTCGCAGGCCTTCCACAGCCTTGCGAAAGCGGAGGGGCCGGAGTTCTTCTTTCGTGATGTGGCCTTCGCGGTAGGCCTTCCAGCACTTCTCGTTTTCCGCCTCGTACACGGGTATGAATTCAGCAGCTGTCTTGTGTTGGGGCAAATTGGGTTGAGCGATTTCGAGGAAAATCTCTTCCAATGCTTCCCGCGAATTGCGGTCAAAATCCCACAGCGTTCGGTCGAGGTCAAAAAACAAGTCAGCCGGCGCGTTGGAAGTGGACATGTCCCGAAGGTACATCACCTCAAACAATGTCTATGGCCCAGTAAGAGAGGGACGTCAGTAACAACGACCACGCTACGAACGCCACAACCAATATCCATGGCATGCGCTTGTCACGCTGGTAGTACTTTGCAGCAAGTATGGCTGCTATCGGAACGGAAATCATGCCACTAACCGCAAGCAGACCCCACATTCCGAAAAGCCGGCGGAAACGCACCACACGCCTCCGTTGCGACGTGAAAAACGGCCGCTTAGGCTCCTTCTCCCCCCGAAACTTCGCCCACTTTTTGAGCATCCACTTGCCAAAGAAGAAAAAGGTCCATACGCCCACCATTGCGCCAGCCGAAGTGACGATGACCGTTGCTCCGAAACTCCATCCGCGGGCAATCATGAGCGACGGGGTCACCAGAAATTTGACCACCGCACCAAACATCCACAGCACTATTTCGAGGACGTCAGGCATGCTTACAATTTGCTCCCAAAGGCCAAATCACCCGCATCGCCAAGGCCCGGGATGATGTAGCCCTTTTCGTTCAGTATTTCATCGACCGCTGCCACCCACACGTGGGATTGAGGGTGGTGATGTTGGAGGTGGTCTACGCCTCGCTGGCTCGCAATCGCGGCCAACACGTGCACCGTCTCGGGTGTGCCGTGCGATGCGAACAGCGCGGTGAGCACTTGGGCCAAGGAAGCGCCCGTTGCGAGCATGGGATCCGATACGATCAATACCTTTCCCTGCAATGGTGGTGCGCTGACGGCATCAATTCCGATTTCGAAGGCGCTGTGCGCTTCATCGACATACTTCCGGCACGCCGATACGAACGCCTGTTCTGCACGGTCAAACACATCGGCCACACCCTCGTGCATGGGCAGCCCCGCCCGAAGAATGGTGGCCAACACCGGTTGTTCGGTGAGCCGATTTACCGTCGAGGTACCCAACGGGGTCTCTACCAATGTCGGTGTGAACACCAAGGATTTACTTACTTCAACGGCCATGGCGCTACCCAACCGCTTTAAGTTGAACCGGAAGCGCATCGGATCCTGCTGGAGGTTCGAATCGCGCAGTTCCGCGACAAATTCATTGGTGATGCTATCGGTTGAGGAGAAATTCGTGACCATCGGTTTAGGTTTAACACACGCGTTCAAATACTTGTTCGTACACCGCTCTCCACCCCTTCCATTCATTGCACTCACTGACCGTTTCGTTGTGCCACAGCAAGGTGAGTACGCCGTCCACGGCCTTCACGTTTTGAGCCAATTGCTCAAGGGCATCGAGAGCTTGATTCGGAGTGAAGCCCATGTACCGATTCAACGTGGCGTCCATCGCAGAAACCGGGTGGATGGTCAGGTCCATTGTGCGGTTGGCAGTGACATCAAATGCGCGAAACGGACGTGACATCCCCGCGCGAAATCCAATGTGATCGGCATACCCGAGGCTATGGTCGTGCCGGATCCCAGCGGCTTCCAAGCGCCTCCAGGTTTCAGGCAATCGCTGCAATAAGTAGTGCTGACGAGCGTGTTGCACGGGGCCATTTGAAAGCTCCTCCAACCGGTTGATTTCCGTTTTCAGTCGATTAAAGTCGCTTGATTCGTGGCTGGCGACACCCGGATGAATACCAATGAAAGCGGATTTCGAAAGCCGCTGCACCAAGGTCCGCAGCCCGGGTTGGCGCCAGTTTACCGGCCTGTCGTGAGGTCCTCGGTCCGCCAGCAAAAAGAAATACCGCGCCTTCAGGCCGCAAGCCGCATGCAAGGACTCGAGCCATTCGTAGGTGTCATAAGGGTCCGGCTGTCCGTGGACCAAGACACGGTAGCGCTCCGCCAAGCGGGCGGTGTTTCCGGACATCAAATCTTTGGCTGTGGCACCCCATGTTCGTAGGGTGCTACGGTGTCGATAGGCATACGCGCTGTCCACATCAATGGTGGGGCGAACCGTGTAGGTATCAGGTCGTGGTGTGAGGCCTATGGATGAAGCCCACGACCAAATGCGCGCCTCCACCTCCGGCCGCAACAACCAGCCTTCCGAATGGGCCATCGAGGCCGAAGCTTGAAAACGCCCCATGCCATCGAAAGCCGATTCAAAGGCGGTGCATTCTTCCATTCGCGTCACCATCCAAAACACCCAACTCCACCAATCAGCATCCGCGCGCGCTTCAGACGCATTGGGCACTCCAAACGGAAGCCGCCCCTGCCCCGGTACGCTAGGTCCCTCCTCATCCGACCAGGTGTTCAAGGCGGAATGCTCTATGGCCGTTCCTTCCAATAGCCCAGAAGCCGGCACCCATGCTGCATTCATAGCTTCGGGAAGTGTCCCGCCGTATTGGACCTTCAGTCCGTCGCTTGTTCTCCAATCCGAATTTGTTTTGTACCACCGGTATGGCAGTCCGAGCACCACATCAAAGACGATATAAGCCACGTATTCATGTCGCGGAGACACAGCGCCTGAAGCCACCCAGAGGTTTACCGATTCAGCCATGTACGCAACGTATGAGCGATGTGCAATGCCGCTTGTCCATCCCCATAGAGGGGAACAGAGAAATCCATGACACTAGATGCTGATTCCAGCTTAGCAACAGCGGCCTCCACTTCCGTGGGTTGGGCGCACAAAAGGGCAACGCCGTGGTCCATCAATTCCGTCCATTCCGAAGCAGCTCGCAGCACCACGGCCGGTCGGCCCATGAAGTAGGCCTCCTTCTGCAATCCGCCCGAATCCGTCCACACCTGGCGGACTTTTTTCAACCAATGGAGTATCTGCAGGTAACGCGCCGGTTCATGCGCATCAATGCCAAGTGATTCAAGCTGACCGCGCCATGCATCGCCATAGATGCGCTCCACTACCACAGCAGTTCGGGGATGCACCGGGAAATGCACACGCCATCCCCTCGATTGCGCTGCTGCGCTCGCGGACTCAATCCACGCCCTCAACCGATTGGGATCGTCCACATTGGATGGCCGATGTAGGGTAAGTAAAACCGTATTGGCTTCCGCGGCAACGGGCTGGAGTTGACCTCCAAAATGCCGTGCCGTGTCGAGCATGAGATCCCCGGACACATCGACCCGGAGGCCATCGCGTGCACCGCTCACGATGCCTTCCTTCGCAAGCAAATCCACAGCCGCCTGAGAAGGGCAAAAGAGCACATCGCTCAAGGCATCGGTGAGGATGCGGTTGACCTCTTCTGGCATGCTGCGATCGAATGACCGAAGACCGGCTTCGATGTGCACCACCGGTGTCCCCGTTCGGCTCGCCGCCCACGCCCCAGCTAGGGTAGAATCGGTATCACCATAAAGGATGACGGCGTCAGGAGCATCTTGGGCAATGGCCGCCATCACCCCTTCCATCATCTGGCCCATGCGCACCGCCGGCTCGCTGGACACGTTCAACACGTGGTGTGCCGCGGGCAGGTTCAATTCATCTATGAAACGACCCGCCATGTCATGGGAATAATGCTGCCCTGTATGCAATACCCGTTCTTCAATGCCCACGGAAGGGTCCTTCAGCACGCGGCTGAGCGCACTGGCTTTCATCCATTGAGGCCTCGCCCCGATGACGGTAAGAACGCGTTTCATTGCAATTGACCTTTGACTGAATCGACGGCGGCCTCAAAGCTCGCCTTCGTCAGCGAAGCTAAAGTAACGGTTACGGGAAACAATCAAGTGGTCCAACAACGGGCAATCCAACATTTTGCCCGCCCATTGAAGGTTTTTTGTGAGCTCCCGGTCGGATCTGCTCGGCCGTACGTTGCCCGATGGGTGGTTGTGCACAGCGATGATGCCCGCTGCACGCATCGCGAGTGCCTTCGAAAAGATAAGTTTTGGATCAGCAACGGTCCCCGTCAACCCTCCCTTACTGACCATGACCTCTGCCATGACCGAGTTGGACCGACGCAGCAGCACCAGCCAAAATTCTTCGTGCCCCAAGTCCGAAAGCCGAATGGAGAAGCGCTTGAACACATCACCGGAAGATCGAATGAATGCATCCTTATACTGGGCAGTCATCTGCCGGCGGCGACCTAATTCCAATGCGGCGGACAACTGGAGGGCCTTGGTACGACCGATGCCCGGAACTTCCGTCATGCCCATGGGCGGAATCGAGGAAAGCACAGCCAAATCCCCCTGCACCAATTCAAGCAGCGCACAGGCAGCCTGGTGCACCGATTGGCCCTGTACACCGGACCCCAACAGCACGGCAATCAATTCAACGGCAGTCAAATCTTGGGGCCCGCCCAAGAGCAATTTCTCCCGTGGCATGTGCATAGGCCTTTCTTCTCCCATTCGTAACTCCACATTTTGGGCAAAAAAAAGCCCCCTTGTTCAGGAGGCTAATTTCAATGCTATGGAGACTCAATCAGAGCTTCGCTACGTGTATGGCGAGACTTGATTTGAGGTTGGAGGCTTTGTTCTTATGGATGACGTTGCTCTTCGCCAATTTATCCAACATCGCAGAAACCACAGGAAGCATCTCTGCCGCCTTCTTTGCGTCAGTGGTTGCACGGAGGGCACGGACAGCGTTACGGGCTGTCTTGTGGTAGTAACGGTTGCGCTCCGCTTTCTTGCGGTCAGAGCGGATGCGCTTCAATGAGGATTTGTGATGAGCCATAAGCTTTCGTCTGTATTATCCCGTTAAGGGGGTGCAAATATAGTAGATATTCCAATGCACGCAAGCCCTGCAGGCAAAGAAACAGAAAGGGCGCACCCCTGCGCCCTTTCACCCTAACAATCTACTCGTATTTCGACAACGACGCCTGCAAACCTCGCATCAAAACACGGCGCTATATTACATAAATATTTACTATCAACAGCTAAATAAGTCGACTAAATTGTGTATTTTATAGTTAAGTGTTTGACTGCTTTAAGAATACACCCATCCCATTCGTGCCCTTCAATCGCAAATTCAACCGAACGCACTCCTACCTTTGACCTCGGCTCATGTTGAACTTTACACGTCACCGGTTGCGGAACACTTGGAAAGCACTTATTGGCTGTTTGCTACTCGGACACCTAGGTCAGTCCGCATCCGGCCAAGGGCTATTCGATAACATTTCCGAAGCCGCTGGTGTAAATGCCGACGGCCTGCACCACGCGGTCGCCATCGGAGATTTCGACCGCGACGGTCGGGAAGACATTTATGTGGGCACCAAGTTTGCGCCCAACCAGTTGTTTCGAAACCTCGGCAACATGCAATTCGAAGAAGTCGCTGTGCCGGCAGGAGTCGCGGATGACGGAACGACGAATGCCGTGTTGTGGGCGGATTTCAACAACGACGGTTGGCTCGACTTGATCACAGGCAATTACCTCGACCCCAACCGCCTCTACCTCAATAACGGTGACGGCACCTTCACAGATGCAACAGATGACTGGAATGCGGGCAATGCAGGGCCTTGCCGCAGCCTGCACGCTGCCGACATCGACGGAGACGGTTGGCTGGACCTCTACGTGGTGAACATCAACAGCCACAACGCCATGCTCCGCAACCTCGAAGGAACCGGTTTCCAAAACGTTACCTTTCCTTCGGGTACGGTGGACACAGGAATTGGCATGGGCGCGCTGTTTTTTGATGCGGACAACGACGGCGATGTGGACCTCTACGTCACCCACGATGGCAACCAAGTCAACAAGTTTTTCCGGAACAACGGCCAAGGCAGCTTCACCCAAGACGCCGCGGGTGTGGGGTTGGACTACCAAGGCAATTGCATGGGCGTCGATGCAGCAGACATCAACCACGACGGTTGGATGGACCTCTATATTACCGACCTCTACCCGAGCGAGCTGTTCTTGAACAACGGAGATGGGACGTTCACCGCCATTGCAGAGGCAGCGGGCGTGGACGATTCGGGCATGACGTGGGGCTGCATCTTTTTCGACTACGACCACGACACCGAATCCGACCTCTACATCGTCAATGATTATGCCTTCGCCCCTACGTCCAACCGCCTGTACAGAGGCCTCGGCGACACGACGTTCGCTTGGGTCAGTGAGGGGGATGTAGTGCTGGAACACGACCACAGCGATTATGGGCTCGCAGCGGGGGATCTGGACGGCGACGGGGACTGGGACCTCGCCATCGCCACCAGCGGCTCCCTCACCCAACCCGGATTCCAGATTTTGGAAAACCTCAACTCGAACGGTCACTTTGTTGGATTTCAGCTCGAGGGTACTTCCTCCAACCGATCCGCCATTGGCGCGCGCATAGAAGTCCACTTCGATGGCAAAACCCGCTACGACGAAATCCATTGCGGTCAAGGCTACAGTGGTTCGAGCTCGTTTGACGTACACGTCGGATTGGGCTCATCCACCGGCGTGGACTCTATCGTCGTGCGCTGGCCCACAGGCGAATACTCCACGCACGGTCCGTTTGCTGCCGACACTGTCCACTCGGTGCTGGAGCCGGGTGCCGAACCGTGGTTGACATATGGGTGCACTGATACGGATGCTTGCAATTATGCATTGGCAGCAACGGTCGATGACGGCACGTGTTTCTTCCCCGCGGCAGGAATGGATTGCTCCGGAGATCCCCTGCCGGACTTTCCCACCTTGGCCACCCACAGCATCGCCCGGATCTGGAACGAAGCCACACTTTTGAGCATTCGGCATGACTGGGCACGCCCCACGGTCCACGCACGGAACCTGTGGCACACCTCTGCCCTGATGTACGACGCATGGGCGGCGTGGGGCACGGATACTGTTGTCGGTGCACAGCCCTGGCTTTTGGGCAATGAACAAGGGGAATACACGTGCACCTTTGAGGGGCTGCCCGACATAGAAACGGAAGACCGACAAGCAGCGCGGCAGTTGAGCATCAGCTACGGCGTGTACCGTCTCCTGCAGCATCGGTTTGCCAGCGCACCGCGTGCCGAACGAATCGCCACGCACATCGATAGCCAAATGGAAGTTCTCGGCTACGATACAGCGTGGTACGCGACTGATTATACGACCGGAACGTGGATGGAGCGAGCCGCCTCACTCGGCAATTACCTCGCCGAACAGTACATCGCATTCGGCTTCCAAGACGGTTCGTTTGAAGTCATCGACTACCAAAACACCTACTACAACCCGATGAATTGGAACCTGGTGATGGACGAACCGGGCAACCCTAATATGTTCTTCCCCAACCGCTGGCAACCGCTGCAATTGGCAGAGTTCATTGACCAATCGGGGAACGAAGGCTCCAACATTTCCCCTGACTTCCTCAGCCCGGAATGGGGGAACGTCCAGCCGTTCGCCATGACACCCGCCGACACGGCACAATTTGAACGGCTCGGAAGCACGTACACGGTCTATCACGATCCCGGCCCGCCTGCCCAAATCGACCCGGACGAAGAAGTCGGCTTGGAAAGCGATTATAAATGGACACATACCCTTGTCGCCCTGTGGGCTTCCCACCTCGACCCAGCCGATTCTGTCCTCTGGGACATCGGTCCCGGTGCGTTTAGCTGGAACGGATTCAAGCCCGAAGGCATCGAAGAAGCACGCGATTACTACGCCGTCGATGGCGTTCCTGTCGCTGAAGGGGTCGAACCGGGGCATCCGTTTAACCCGTCAACGGGTGAGCCGTATGCTCCTCAACCGGTTCTGCGCGGAGACTTCACCCGGGTTTTGGCCGAATATTGGGCCGACGGTCCGGATTCAGAAACCCCACCTGGGCATTGGTTCACGCTGCTCAACTACGTCAACGACCAACCCGAATTGCAACGCAAATGGCGCGGCTTGGGCGAGCCGCTCGCTCCCCTCGATTGGGATGTGATTGCCTACTTCTCCATGGGGGGTGCCATGCACGACGCGGCCATCGCCGCATGGAGTTGCAAAGGCTGGCACGATTACGTTCGTCCGGTTTCGGCGCTGCGCTGGATGGCCGACCGCGGGCAATGCGCCGACCCGGAACTGCCCAATTACCACGGGGCAGGATTGCCTATCATTCCCGGTTTCATCGAGCAAATCGGCCCAGAAGACCCCGTGGCGCTTCGCGGCCCCGATAACGAGCACCTGTACGAGATGAAAGTTCGCTGCTGGAAGGGTCCGGACTTCATCGAAGTGCCGGCCTTGCAACACGCCGGTGTCGACTGGATTCGGGCGCGGGAGTGGTGGCCGTACCAACGCCCCACGTTCGTGACGCCGCCGTTCGCTGGCTACGTCAGCGGCCATTCCACATTTAGCAGAGCGGCAGCAGAAGTGCTGACCGCCTTAACGGGTGATGCGTATTTCCCAGGAGGGCTGGGTGCATTTCCAGTGGAAGCCCACGAATTCCTCGTCTTTGAAGACGGACCTTCCATGGATTTTGAATTGCAGTGGGCCACCTACCGGGACGCGGCGGATCAAAGTGCGCTGTCCCGCATTTGGGGCGGCATCCATCCGCCGATCGATGATTTCCCCGGTCGAGCCATGGGTGAAGTGGTGGGGATAGACGCCTTTTTGCTGGCAGAACAATACGCATTTCCCCTGCTTGGCACCGACTGCTTCGAAGCCGGAGGTTTCCCGTGTTTGTGTCCGGGTGACTTCAACTCAGACGGCCTGCGCAACCTGCCGGACTTGCTACTCTTGCTCGTTCACTTCGGCGATGCTGTAGACTTGGGCGGCGATGGCGCCTCCCCTGTATTGGACCTCGACGGCAGCGGAGACATCAACACCGGCGATCTGCTCGGCATGTTGACGGTGTGGGGGCAACCGTGCTAAGGCCTAATCAGGCTGGCTGTGCACCACCAATTCGTCCAAGAACAACCACGACGCTGAGCTTGCCGCATCGTGCCATTCGGGACACGGACCGGGATTGCGGGCTTCAAAACGCACCCAACGCGCCGATTGTCCGACCGGGACGGCCAAACGTTGAACATCCTGAGCGTCATTGGATTCAAACGTCGGAGCCCCGAAGGGATTGACCCGCCAATCACCCTCCCAGTAATCGCCGTCAACGGACCATTGAAAGCGCACAGAATCCGGAAGGAAGATCCAGGCGTCTTGGTACCGGTAGACTTGCATGCTCAATGAATCCACTTCAATTGGGGCCTCCAACTCTACCGTAACGCCCATGTGCTCTCCTTGGGTCGCTTGCCATGATCCGTCTCGGAAATCCGCTGATCCCAATCGCCCATCTACCAGGCCTTGTTCGCCGCGTCCCGGGTAGTAACCATTGATACTGTGGTCCAACTCAACCCGTTGAAAGGCACCTACGTGACCGGCCAACGGAAACACCAAGGCATCACCCATGGATACGCCCTTGCGGGTCAACGCAACCTGTAATTCGCCTTCGCCTTGGATGGAATGCACTTCCTCCATTCCCAATACGTCGGACACGACCTGTCCATTCTGCGCCACAAAACGCCCCGTTCCCCCGACACCGGACATGGCCGGAACCAATTGAATTTGGAGGGTGTTGGATGGGGTGCCCTTCTCCCATTCCAACGCCATGGGAACCGTTTCCCATCCGTACGCCACCTCCCAAGCATCAAGTCGGGTGTAGTGGGATTCCATGCGCGCCTGGAAGTCCGGCCAGTTCCGGGAGGATGCTGGGCTCCAAAGCACCTCGGCCATGGCCACCAGACGCGGGTACACCTTGGATTCCACGAGGTGCTGCGGGGCGCGTTCGCTCCACATGTTGCACTCCCCGCCGAGGATGCGACCGCTGCCTTCGAGGCTTTCTGGTTCGGGTTCAAACCCGTAGACCTCCTCCAAGTCTGTGGACTCTACAGGATAATCAAAGTAGCAATGCGACGTCGGCGACATGATGGCATCGTGGCCCATGGCCACCGCATCGCGGCCGCCGTCCATGCCACGCCAGGACTGCACCGTCGCCCCGGCGGGCAATCCGCCTTCAAGGATCTCATCCCAACCAATCATCTTTCGGCCGTGGGCTTCGAGGTACCGACCGATTTCACCAATGAACCACGACTGCAGTTCATGCGCGTCGTGCAGGCCCTGATCCGCAATGCGTTTCTGGCATTTGGGGCACTGTTCCCAGCGCACCTTGGGCGCCTCGTCGCCACCGATGTGAATGTAGTCGGAAGGGAAAAGTTCCATCACTTCGTCGAGCACGGTTTTCAAAAACGCCAATGTGGTGTCCTGCCCCGCGCAGTATATGTCCTTGAACACGCCCCAGTCGTGAGGCACCTCCATGGCTTCGCCGGTGCACCCCAACCACGGGTAGGCCGCAAGCGCGGCGCGGCTGTGGCCCGGAAGCTCGATTTCGGGTATAACTTCAATGTGGCGCTGAGCTGCGTAGGCGACGATATCACGGATTTGCTCTTTGGTGTAAAAACCCCCGTGCTGGCTGCCATCTGCCTCCGTGCGCCATGCCCCTTTTTGGGTCAATTCGGGGTAAGCATCAATTTCAACGCGCCACCCCTGGTCTTCTGTGAGGTGCCAATGCAACACGCTCATTTTGTGCAACGCCAGCAAATCAATGGTCCGCTTGACAAATTCCGGTTCCATGAAATGCCGGCAACAATCCAACAGCAATCCCCGGTGCTCGAACCGCGGCGCATCGGAAAGATCACCGCAGGGCAGGGCTTCTCCGCTCGTCAAGGCCAGGGAACGCAACGTCGTTAGCGCGTGAAATGCCCCATGTGTCGAGCCAGCTTCAATGCGGATGCCCTCTGGACGAATCGCAAGTGCGTACGCCTCGGGATCCATATCCGGCGAATCCTCTACGATGACCGACACGGCCTTCCCCTTCGTTCCATCCGAATCGGCTGTTAGCCAATCCGACCAAAAACCCCGCTCCGCTTGCCATTCTTCCGCGACTTGCACGTCCCATTCACCGGAGATGGCACAGGTGTTTTGGCTGGGATTCCAGCTTGATGGTTGCGGAATAAGATCCAATGGGGGCGCCTCGGCCACCGGCGCACAGGCTCCTAATAAGAGCGTAAAAGCGAACACTAGGGTGGGTTTTTCCATGGTGCAAAATAGCGCACCTCAGGCCAATCAGCTGTTGAACCAGCGCCTCACTGCAGCGGCACTGACCTTGCTCGTCTTTCCGTCAAACAACGCCGTCGGGCGTTCATCGACCTCCCGACAAGAGGCATGGAATTGGGTGACTCCGTGTGCCATCCATTCTTCGCGCTGTTCCGGCACCACGCCGCTGCCGACCGTCACGTCAAATCCTCCGGCGACCAATTGACGAATGCGGTCGCGCCCGTCCCAAGCGCGAAGTTCGCCGCCGCTTGTCAAGAGTCGACGCACACCGAGTGCCTCCAAGGCGGCGGCAGCGGCTTCCCAATCGGTGCAGGCATCAAAGGCGCGGTGAATGACGATGCGGTGGGCTCCAAAGGCATCCACCCAGCGTCGCAACAATGGTGCGTCCCACGTTCCATCCGCCTGCAATGCGCCCACCACTGCCCGAGTGGCACCAGCAGCCAACGAACCCTCGATCTGCGCCGTCATCAATGCTTTTTCCTCCTCCGAGTAGACAAAGTGCCCCGCCCGGCATCGAATAAGCGCATGAATGGGCACACCGAAATGGCGAGCCATCCGAATGTCCGCCTCCGTGGGCGTCAATCCGCCGCACTCCCAATGCGCACACAATTCAACGCGCTGTGCACCGGCAGCGGTCGCCGCTCTAACGTCAGACGACGAACTGGCGCACACCTCCAACTGGAAGGGTTCGAGCAGGTACATTCCCGCCTGCACGCCCGCTACATCTTGAATGCGCGTCAAATCCAGCACTTCCTCCGCCACGTTGATTTGGGTCAGCCCGGTACCGGCATCCATCATCGTTTGCAAGGCAGTGGGCAGCTCGAGTTCTCCGCGTTCAGGATGCGGCGCCAATGCGGCTAAATGCGTCTGAAGACGGTCGCCATCGAGCCGAAAATAATTCATGGAAACGCGCACCGATCCGCTTGCAGCCAAGCGTTGAACGACCGATAAGTCCGGCTTTTCCGTGATGCGGTGTACAGTAGAGCCGTCTCCTTCGAGCACAGCGAATGCCATCGTTTTGGCCGGATCCAAGCCCAAGGCATCGCGGTCGTAGGCCAATACCGCCGGCCCCTCGCCTTCCGTCCGCAAACGCGACAAGGCAGACCGGGTTGGGAGGTTGTCGCCGTTGGCCAACACCCACATCGAACCCGACGGCACGGGGTCGCTCTCCAAGGCACATTGGACGGCGTGGCCCGTGCCCTTGGGTTCGGGCTGAACGGCCGTTGCAATACGCATGCCGCGGCCTCGACCCTCCCATCCCTCAAGAAATGCCGGCGTGATGGTGTCATCGGGGGCAATGACCACGGTCGCTTCGGTAAATCCCGCTCGTAGCGCTTGCTCGAGGATGAGTTGCAGCATCGGTTCGCCATTGGGCCCCACCCGGATCATGGGCTTGGGCCGCTCCAATGCATCTTGGGCGAAACGCGTTTGCTCCGACGATGCGGCACTGGTCCGCATGCGCGTGGCCCGGCCGGCCGCCAACACAATGATCCGATTGCACGTCATGCCTCGAAGTTCATACATCTCACTCATTTGACCTCTATGCGAACGCCTTCAGCGCCCAATTTGATCGGGATGACCCGCGTGCCCGTTGCGCGGAATGCTTCCACCGCTGGATGCCGTTTTCCTTCTGGAAAGACGGCAAACGCTGTTCCACCGCCACCGGAACCGTTGATTTTTCCGCCGCAGGCTCCGAGTTGTGCGGCCTGAGCGAGCAAAGTGTCGATGCGTTCTGTTGATACTTCAATCCCTTCTGACAGCCAACGGTGGTGTTCTGTTAACCGTTGACCGATGGCCTCGCATGTGGCCTGTCCACGTTCCAGCAGCGAACGACCGGCTTTGGAAACCGATTGAATGCCCATGGTCGCGTCCATCAGACGGTGGTCGGCTTGCCCCCATTCCGTCGGTCGATCGGGAAATGCGCTTTTGTGCAGGGAAGCACCCCACGCCTCGAGCAGTGCGAGGCGTTGGTGCTTGGCGCGTGACAGAATCCCCAACGTGTCCTTGGGGTGTTCCGAATCAATCAGCAACCATTCGCCTGAAGGGCAAGAAACCGCGTGAGTTGCGAACGAAGGATGGAAATCGACCGTACGCACACCGCCCATGGCGCACATCACCTGGTCCATCATGCCCCCCGGTTCACCAAAAAACGCAACCTCGACGCGCCACGTCGCATGGGCCAACCACTCGTGATCAAGGGCCTTCCCCGCCCTGGTGGCAATCAACGCACACCACGCTGCCGTGAGTGCACTCGAACTGCTCGCACCGGCTTGTTGAGGAATAGCGCTTCTCACCTCTGCCCGCCATCCGTTTTCGGGAAGCCAACCCTCCTTGCGAGCGACGTGCAGCGCTGCCAACCAATATGCACGCGGACCCGGCTCGGGCAAGGCATCCAAGTTCCACGAGTGGACCTCGTCCAAATCCGGCAAATGCAACTCGACCGTTCGATCCGTCCGCGAGGTGCTGCGTATATGGCCGCGCAGATCAATGGCTGCCGCCACCACGGGGAGTCCAAAATAATCTTGATGCTCCCCAAATAGGCAAATCCTGCCCGGCGCTGAGGCGCTGACTATCATGCGATTGCCGGCGTTCGGTTCAAAGCGAACACGCCCCATGCGCTGCCGGCTGCCACGGCCACCAGGATCACCGCCGTGGATTCATCACCGTACAACCAAGAACCGGTTGCAATGAGCGCGGCATACACGCCTGTGCAACCCAGCACCATGGAGAGGATGCCCCGGGGCACAGGCCAAGGTGCAGATGCATCTGCTGTGGCCCACCGTTTCCATCCCGGACCGCCCGGGTTGACTTTTTCAACGAATGCACTCAAGGTCTTGTCCGACTCCGGGGGTGTCAAATAGGTCGCCACCACCCACACCAATGTGGTCAGCAAGGAGCCCCAGATGAGTTTCTCGTGGGCGGCCAGCTCAACGAGATCAAGGCCGTCATGCACAAAGGTGAAATACCCCGCAACGACCAACGAACCGCCCATGGCCACCAACTCGGTCCACGCATTGATGCGCCACCAGAACCACCGCAGAATGAACAGACCACCGGTACCGGCGCCGATGAGCAAAAGCAGGTTGAAGGCTTGTCCGGCATCGGTCAACAGCAAACCAAGGCCGCTGCCAAAGATTAAGGAGACCACGGTCGCCAATCGGCCCGCCCGCACCTGCTCCGCATCGGTGGCATCGGGCCGGATAAACCGCACCCAGAAATCGTTGACGAGGTAGCTGGCCCCGAGGTTGAGTTGCGTGGACATGGTGCTCATAAACGCAGCCAATAACGACGCCGCTACGAGGCCCAAGAGCCCCTCAGGCAGCAAGGACAACATGGCTGGGTAGGCAAGATCGTGGCCAATTTTGTCAGCCGGAATGTTGGGGAACGCTGCCTGCAAATCCGCCAGCGTGGGGAACACCACAATCGATGCCAACGCAATCAAAATCCAAGGCCATGGGCGCAGGGCGTAATGCGCCACATTGAACAGCAGAGTTGCCCCCACCGCATGGCTTTCGTCCTTTGCACTGAACATACGTTGTGCGATGTATCCGCCACCACCTGGTTCAGCGCCGGGGTAATAGCTTGCCCACCACTGCACCGCGAGTGGCACCAAGAGGATCGGCACCCATTGGGCCGGGTCGTCCATGGCGGGGAACATGCGTGTTTTAGTGGCTACGTCTGCGTGGGCCAAAAGCGCATCCAATCCCCCAACCGCATCCAAGTTCAAGATGTACCAGCAGGCCCAAACCGAGCCAATCATGGCCAGGATGAACTGCACAAAGTCGGTGAGAATGACCGCTCGTAAACCACCCAGCGTGCTGTACAACAGCGTGATGACACCCGTCACAAGCAGGGTAAGCCACCCGGGCCAGCCCAGCAAAATGCCGCCCAATTTGATGGCCGCGAGCGACACGGTTCCCATCACGAGCACATTGAATACCAGCCCCAAGTACAGGGCCCGGAAACCGCGCAATACCGCAGCTGGTTTGCCTCCGTAGCGCAATTCATAAAACTCAATGTCGGTCATCACGCCCGAGCGCCGCCAAAGTCGCGCGTAGACAAATACCGTTAGCATGCCGGTGAGCAGGAAGGCCCACCACCCCCAGTTGCCGCTAACGCCTTGCTCCCGAACAAGGCCCGTGACGAGGTTGGGGGTATCGGTAGAAAAGGTCGTGGCCACCATGCTGATGCCCAGCAGCCACCAAGGCATGTTGCGGCCCGCAAGGAAAAAACCCGCTGCCGAGTTGCCGACAACCCGCGATGCCCAGATGCCTACGCCGAGGGCCAACAGAAAATACGCGCCAATGATGGCCCAATCGAGTGCTGCAATCTCCATGCAACAAGGATAATCAATGCCCTTGCAATCCGAGCGCCTTGCGCTGTTTTTGTGAAAAACCCGCTACCACCCGTTCGTAGCTGTGGTCTATCAAATCCAAGACCAGTGCTCGGGGCACATCCTCGTCGGAGCGGACGGTATTCCAGTGCTTTTTGTTCGCGTGGTAGCCGCCGATGATACCCGGGTGCTGCTCGCGCAATTCCACCGCGTATTCGGGATCGCATTTCAATGTAACGCCGTCGAAGGCGTCGATATCAGCCAAGGCGAAGACCTTGCCTGAGACCTTCCACACGCAGGTGTTTTCGTCGAAGGGAAACGCTTCGGTGACGTGAGCTTTCGACAAGCTCCGGTCGCGCACATCCTCAAACTCAAATGTTCTCATCGGTTTTGGCCTTTTCCCGGTTAAATTGCAACGATTTTCACAAACTCCAAATCACATGCGATTCACTTTACCTCATTTGGCCTTGGTTTTTGCTTTACCTGCATCAGCCTTGGCGCAATGCGATGAAATTTTCATCTCCGAATACCTCGAAGGCTGGGGAAATAACAAGGCAATTGAACTCTTCAACCCCACAGATGCTTCTGTGGATTTGAGCGATTACCGTTTGGAACGTTATTCAAATGGATCAACCAGCGCACAGGAAAATCAAAAGGTGGACTTGTCAGGAACATTGGATGCGCAGAGCGTAATTGTCTTGGTCTTGGATAAGCAAGATCCTGATGGTGTGGACTTTGAGGCACCTGTTTGGGACGAATTGGCCGAAGCCGCTGACCTTTGGCTCTGTCCCGTGTATGAAGAAAATAATGCCATGTACTTCAATGGAAACGATGCCTTGGTGTTGCGTAAAATTTCAACCAATACCCCCATTGATATTTTTGGTGTAATCGGCGAGGATCCCGGTGAGACAGGATGGGCGGACATGACCCAAAATCACACGCTTGTTCGCAAACAAAACGTGACAGGCGGTGATACGGACGCCCTGAACGATTTCTTGGTCGTTGATCAATGGGATGGAATTATGTGGTCGAGCGATTCTCTGAATTACACCCTTGACAGTGTTTTCGTCAACCTTGGCTCTCACACTTGCGAATGTGGAACCACAGATGTAGTGGAGGCTTCAGATTTGGAACAAATCGAGTTGTACCCCAACCCTGCTTCCTCAGGAGATGTCTGGGTAAGAAGCCATCAAGCCCTTCGTGAGATTCGTGTCTTCTCGCTTACAGGACAACGCGTAAGTCAACAACTCGTCATGGGAGAGAATCCGGTGCAATTATCTCTACAGCATGTACCCGAAGGCATCTATCTTATTGAAGCAACGCTCGCTGACGGCACACGCATCACGCAGCGTGTTGTGCTGAAGTAATCCGTTTCAGTATGCGCACCCCAACGTATTGGAAGGTCCTATCCTTCTTGCTCCTGGCTTTTGTGGGAAATGCATCCGCTCAACGCTGCGTCATCAACGGTGCTGTTGAAGATGCCTTGACCGGTGATCCACTCATTGGCGCCTACGTGAAAGCAGGCGATGAAATCATCGCAACAGATTTTGACGGCAAGTTTTCCTTTCCTGTGCCTGCCGGTGTAATCACCGTCGAAGTTTCATACATCGGATACTCCAGTCAATCCCGACAGGTGCCATGCAACAGCACAGAGGGTTTCGCACGGTTCAAAATGGAAACGTTGATCATGCAAGAGGCCGTGGTTTCCGCCGATGTGGTGATTTCACGAAAAACGCCCGTAGCCTTCACCAACGTCCTACCGGCCCAAATTCAGGAGGAATTGGCGGGAAGGGATCTCCCGTTGGTTTTGAACACCACTCCCGGTGTCTATGCCACGCAACAAGGGGGTGGGGATGGTGATGCGCGTGTAACAATTCGTGGATTTGACCAAACCAACCTAGCGGTGATGGTAGACGGGGTTCCCATGAATGACATGGAAAATGGCTGGGTCTACTGGAGCAATTGGGCTGGACTTGACTTGGTGGTTCGCACCACCCAAGTGCAACGTGGTCTGGGTGCCAGTAAATTGGCGATTCCATCGGTTGGTGGAACCATCAACATCTTGACTGGGGGTGACGAATCACGCAACGGCTCCATTACCTACCAGTCAGAAATAGGCTCTTACGGGTACTATAGGAACAGCCTCAGCGGTGTGTTCGGAAACCAAAAAAAGGGTTTTCTTCATTTTGCCGGGTCGTTCAAGAGCAATCAAGGCTTTGCAGAAGGGTTGGAATCAACAGCCTATGCCTATTACGTGAAGGGGCGCAAAACACTTGGCAACCATAACTTGAGTTTTACCACGTTCGGAGCGCCGCAGCGCCATGGTCAACGATCATACCAAATGCAGGTTTTCGAATACGACAGCGAGCTCGCCTCCCAACTTACCGATGATGCTGGCCGACTGGAATTGGAAGACATCTACAATTCCGCAGGAAACAATACGATCATCAATGGAGGAAGAGGCTTCAATGAGTTTTTAGTCAATTACCAGGAGGTCTTCTACGCATACAATGAGAGTACTGGTCAAGTGGATACCACCTTCGGAGCGACCCGCAGGTACAATCCGCGCCAAAACTTCTACTTCAAACCCATTGTGACTGTGCGTGATGTTTGGAGTCTCTCGGAAAAGTCTTCTCTGACGACTACGGCTTACGCCAGTTTTGGAAGCGGTGGCGGCGAAGCATTGTTGAGCACTCCGGGCTCTCGTCTGGACGACGGCACGCTGGATTTACAGGGCATTTGGGATGGTCATCAGCTGTTCGAGTTTGGCCCCAATGGATTGAATGTAGATGCAAACGGTGAACGCAAAGGGTCCAACTTCATTCGCATTTCACACAACGACCACCGTTGGTTTGGAGCGTTGTCCAACTTCAACACATCGCTCAATGAAAGCCTAAATTTTTCCGCAGGTATCGACGCAAGGCACTATACTGGAAGTCATTATCGGACCATTGGCGACATGTTTGGAGCCGATTATTATGATGCTCCAAACGATCGCCGTGACCAAAATGCGGATTTTGACACGCCCTTACGAGAAGGCGATAAATATTTTTACTACGATGATGGACAGGTGGCTTGGGGCGGCTCCTACATCCAACTTGAATTGGACAAATACAACTTCTCTGCCTTTGTCAACGTTTCGGGGGCGCGCAGTTGGTACCGGGCCATCGACTACTTCAGGCCCAATGTGGTCAACTTGGACGGCACAACGTATGAAGTACGTTCAACCGATGAATACCGCGTCCTGGGAGATACCGAATGGCTTATGGACACCACGTTCCTTACCGCAAACCACCCCGGATTGGATACCTATACAACCCCTTGGGAACGTCTGACTAGCGGAACCATCAAAGCGGGAGGTAATTACAATTTCAACGAATGGTTCAATGCGTACACCAACATTGGTTACTTGAACCGCGCACCACTCTTCAATTCGGTATTTGACTTGGACAACAACGTCATCGAAGGCTATGAAAATCAATATGTGAAAGCCTTCGAACTGGGATTGAAATATGCTCGTGGCAACTTTGCCTCAAACATCAATGCGTATCGAACCGGTTGGGAAAACAAAGCCGTCAACAGATTTTATGGCGTTTCTGGACTCTGGAATGACCCCACCCTTTCCGTTTATGCAGATACCAGTACGGTGGCCGGTCGTGAAGCTTTGATCGCGCTCACCGAAGGCTCTGGAGATGCTAGCGAGTGGGGCGTGATTGGCCCATCGGTAATCGAGGATGCGGACCGCGCCTTGGGATATAACTTACTGAACGCCGATGCTGTGCACTCTGGGGTGGAATGGGACTTCGCTTACGACGCCACGTCTAAGTTGGACGTCCAAGGCGTCTTCTCAGCCGGCAATTGGCGCTGGACCAGCAATGAACGAGTGGACTTGGTCAATCGAACAACCAATACGTTTGTCACCCGCATTGCAGATGGGACCATCGCAGACACGTTGGTCAATTTAAATGGCGTTAAGGTGGGCGATGCAGCGCAACGCCAAATTTCATTGGCCGTGAGTTACCGTCCGAAATACGGGACATATTTTTCAATCAGAAACACCTGGTTTTGGCAGCACTACGCCAACTTTTCACCCGGTGATGTCATCACAGAAGGAGAGCCAAAAGATGTTTGGGTCACTCCAGGTTATTCGTTGCTCAATGTCAACGCGGGAACGTCTTTCGACCTATCTCCCACAGCATTGCTTCGTTTGCGCTTGAGCGTAACCAACGTGCTGAACGCGTTGTACGTATCCGATGCGAACAACAATTCACAATACGCCAACAACAAGTACGGTCCAGAAGGCGGAAGTGGTTGGGCGGAAGTCTTCATAGGCCCGCCACGAATGGTGCGTCTGAGTGCCGTTTTAGAGTTAAAAGGACTGCAGAATAAGAAACCAAAGGAATGAATATCAAAACGATTTTGATTGCCACGTTTGTGATGGCAACGGGCGCGCTTATTGGACAAGAGAACATACTTGACGTACGTGAAAACTACGCCATAGGTCAAACCGTGACTGTGTCTGGTGTAATCACCAGCGACGAGAATCTAGGTTCCGTGCGTTACATCCAAGATGCGACTGCAGGAATCGCCCTGTATCCAGGTGGAGATTGGTCAGAATGGGACGCAACACCCCAAATTGGTGACAGCCTTTCTGTAACAGGTGAAATCACAGAATACAACGGTCTGTTGGAAATTGGTCCAAATCTCCAAGCGGTGAATTTCCTCGGTACGGGCATACTGCCTGAGCCACTGGTCATCACTCCAGGTCAAATGGCTGAAAACCTTGAAGGCCAACTCGTCCGCATCAACGGGGTCAATTTCCCACTCGCTGGCACCGTCATTTCTGGCAATAGCACGTACGATTTTAATGCAGGCGGTGAGACAGGAGTAATCTATGTACGAACGAGCAATACGCTTGTAGGTGAACAACTATCAGGCTGCGAAATCGACATGCTGGGCATCGTTTCCCAGTTTTCATTTGATGGTACAGGAGGTTATCAACTGTTGCCCCGCGGTCCGGTGGATTTAATTCCAGCTTCAGCGATTTGCTTTACCTCCCCCGTAAGCCAATCGAACATTACAGCCAGCAGCTTCACGCTGTCTTGGACATCCGATATTACGTGCAATGGCACGATTGAATATGGACTTACCGAGGCGTTGGGAATGGAGGCAAGTGCTCTCCAGGACAACACCACCGATCACTTCGTAAACCTCGAAGGACTTACTCCAGGCTCAATTTATTATGCTCGGGCTGTATGCAGCCTTGCGGATGGCACACAATCAACTTCGACGATTCGACCTTATGCTACGGTTTCAGAAAGCTCCGGGAACATTCATGTTTACTTCAATGGCAGTGTCGATCACAGTGTTGCCACTGAGGAACTGGCGTTGTCCTTGGGAACGGACATGAATGACACCATCGCGGCCTGGATTACCAGTGCGCAACATACGTTGGATGTCGCGGCGTACAACTTCAATGATCAGACACTCCAAGAAGCCTTCAATACTGCCGCTGAAAACGGTGTTCAAATTCGATGGATTTATGAGGGGCAAAATGCGAACATTGGCCTCAACAGCTTGGACCCGTCCATCGTGACGCATCCCCGCACGGATGGAGAAGGCAGCGGCATGCACAATAAATTCATTATCGCCGATGCAGAGCATACGAATCTTGCTTTTGTCATCACGGGATCCACGAACCTCACGACGGGCAATCTCGTGAGCGATTTAAACAATGCCATTGTTTTTGAAGATCAAAGTTTGGCCCGAGCATACGAGTTAGAGTTCGAAGAAATGTGGGGCAGTGAAGGCATGACGCCAGACGCTTCAAATGCAAAATTTGGCCCTGACAAAACTTGGAATACCCCGGTGAACTTTATCATCGGCGGAAGCCCTGTGGAATTGTATTTCTCTCCTTCTGATGGAACCAATGCGGCAATCCTATCGCACATCGAAGCCGCCAATGCAGATTTCGAATTCGCTCTGTTGACATTGACACGTGACGATATTGGAGAAGCCATCGTTGCGCTGAATGAGAGCTTCTTCGTGACACCCTTAGGGGCCATTGAACAAGTGAACACAACGGGAAGTGAGTATGAATACCTTTTGGAGAATAACGTACAGGTCTACCAACACACGCTAAGCAATGATTTGCACCATAAGTACTGCATCATTGACCATAGCGAAGTGGGTTCAGATCCAATCGTCATTACCGGATCGCACAACTGGTCCTCTACTGCGGAAAACACCAACGATGAAAACACGGTTGTCGTACATGACGCTCGCATAGCGAATTTGTATCACCAAGAATTCCAGGGAATCTTGAATGCCCTCGGAGTTTCAATCACCGAAGCGGAGACGTTGAAATCGTTGTGCACGGTCTTTCCAAATCCAGCTCAGGAGACAGTCATCATCCAATTGCACGGGGCTGTAAACCAAGGTGAGTGGCTGCGATTCTTCGATGCTGGAGGAAGGCAAGTGCTCGAAACGCCGGTAAATAGCACGACACAAGAAATTGCCATTGGTCACTTGAAAGCAGGCATTTACCTTGTGAGATTGGGAGATAGCCTCCCTGTGCGGTTGATCGTTCGCTGATTCAGCGCAGCAAACTGAACGAACCGGTCAGTGTAAGCACCGGGTCGCCGTTGGGCGGGTACAGCGTTTCGCCCTCGAGGGCAATGACGCTGAGCTCGTCCTGACCGCGAAGGATGCTCAATTCGTAGTAGTAAGTACCTTCGGCTGCCTCATCCGCTCCGGGATCCCATCCGGCTGTAGCTCCAAAATCGTTGGAGGAAAACAGCAAGTCGCCCCACCGGTTGTAGATGCGAATCGAGCTGCCGGGATACGCATCGAGTCCATCCACGAGGAAGGCGTTGTTCACTGCATCGCCGTTGAGCGGCGTAATGACATTCGGGATGGTCAGGCTGCATTCCTCCGTCACAACTTGGAACGCTCCCGTGGCTGAAAAGCACTCCGGTGATGTCGTCATGACCACCTCGTAGTAGCCGTCGCCCATGCTTTCCAGTCCAGCCCCTGTGCCCACGACGGGAGCTCCAGCCAAGTCCCACGCCCAAGCGTATGTGTAGGGGGTGTTTTCCGGTTGCTGAACCACGGAATTCACCGAAAGGTTGGCGACATCATCCGGGCAAACAAGGACCTCAACCGCGTCCCATCCCAAGGGCGGCTCCAACACGGTCAGCTCCAATCCGATAAAGCCCTCTCCCAAGTTTCCACAAGCATCGCTAAAGGATGCAGCCTCGTCCGTGATGTGCAATTCGTATATCCCGGAGATTTCTACCGGGTCATCGATGTTTAGCTCAAGCACCTGGTTGAACCCATTGACGGTGCTCACGCCATTCACGGACCAAAATTCATGTACGAGCCCCGTAGGACCGATGAGTTCGAAATCTTCAGCCGTAACGGTCATGTAATCGACGTACTCGCTGAGGTACACACGCAAGGTGGTGTTCTCGCAATTAACCACCTCCACGCTGTCAATGACCGGAGCGGTTTCATCGTACAAGCTGGCCGTCGATTGCCCAAAATCGATGGCATAGCCCTCCAAGGAGTTGGTCCAGTTCATCACCACCAACGCATAGGTCTCTCCCGCTTCCACCGGCAAATCTGCATTGAACGGAGGACCATTGAAGTTGCCCGGGCCATTGGAACTTCCAGTGCCACCGTTAGCCGTTGAGATGCCTGTAGCGCCGTTGGGTTCCGGCGGTGCAACACCGTATGAATTGCAACCCATCTCGGGAGAAAGCAACTGCGAGCCGATGCCCTCGCACCCCCCAGAGGTGATGTCAAACAACCCCCAGTCGTAATCATCCATGGGGTTCATGGGATCAATGATAAAACTCAACAATCCGTCCTCCTGAACCGTGAAGGTGTACCAAACGCTGCTCTGTTCGAGGTTTTGATTGCACATCCCCGTGTATTCATATTCGGCACCCGTATTGAAGGAGGCCTCCGTCTCGGTGTACAGATCGCCACACAACGTGATGGCCCCCACGCAATCGCTGATGGATTGCCCAAAGGACACCTGTGTGTTCACCAGGAGCAGCATCCCAATGAATGCCAATACCAACGGATTAGACAATTGATTCACAGCATATTGAATTACGCTCCAAAATAAAAAAAATGCAACGCAATTAAAACGGATTACTCAACCATTCTGCTGATACCATGACCGTATCGTCAAACGTACGCAGGAAATCCACCAACGCCTCGCGCTCCATCTCTGTCAAATTGAGTTGGTACGGTGCCTGGCCAGGTGCCCCGAATCCATTCTCCCCGAGGCGTTCATCCAAATAAGGATGTGGCTGAATGCCGTCGCTATAGAAGTCCACCACCTCGCGCAGGGTGACGAACCGTCCATCGTGCATATAGGGTGCCGTCAGCCCGATGTTGCGCAGGGAAACCGTTTTGAAACGCCCGTCGTCGAACGGGTCACCGGATAAGGCTCCCACCCCAGCATCACCTGCCGCCGCATAGTCCACCTCCAAGCCGTTGATGAAAGGCTGCGTTGAAAACAGGTTTTTGCCGCTGTGGCATTGGTTGCAGCGGGTCTGCCCATTGAAAAAGATTTCCTTTCCCTGCAGTTCGCTTGCGGTGAAGTTGGAGAAATCGTTGTCCAAACCGGCATCGAAACGAGCCGAAAAGGACTGGAACGTGAGCAAGAACTGCGCAAGCGCCGATTGAACCTTTTCAAGCGTTACCCCCTCGTCACCGAATGCCGCTTCAAACAAGGCCGGGTAATACTGAATTTTAGCCAAATGCGCCGGCAAGGCAGCCACGTCCATGGCCATTTCATCCGGATGCTCGACGGGCTGCAACACCTGATTCTCGAGGCCAACGGTATTGAGGTCCCAGAACATGCGCCGTTGGTAGCGGAAATTGAACAAGGCCATAGCGTTGCGGTGGGTCGGATTGCCCGACACGCCTGTGGACTGGGCGACAGGATCGGAGAATGCCCGCGCTTGTTGATGGCAGGTGGCACAGGAAACCGTTCCATCGATGGACAAAAGAGGATCGTAAAATAGTACGCGGCCCAACGTGGCCCCCTCATCCGTCACCTCGAGATCGGCACCAAAGCCACCAAATAGCTGCAAGGCCGGGTCTTCCAACCACGCGTCGGGAAATTCCAATTCACTGTAGGCGAACGGTGGATCCGGCAACAACGGTTGGCTCAACACCGGGGCTTCCTCAGGCGCGTCCGGCTCCGGAACCGCTCGTTGGCACCCCACCGCGGTAAGGCATACTAGGGCAATGAAGAAACCGGCATGACGCATACATCCAAGGTAGTCACGAAATCCTCACAAGGGAAGGGTCAGTCCGAATCGAGCAACGTGAAAGCCTGAAGCCACTACCGTGCGGTAAGCCTGTGACGTGGTGTCCAAGCACGGATTGGTGTGGTTGAGGTGAATGAAGTACACCTTGGCTTTTTCGGATGACGACAACGCCCCGAGGCGCTGCATGGTCTCCACCATAAACGGATGCGGGATTTCCGCCATGTCGCGGTACCCCACCTCCTCGGCATCGTAAAATGTTGCGTCGAGAAAGGCATAATCCACTCTGGCTAACTCATCCTCAAGCACACGCTCCCACAGGTCCCATTTGTTGATGTCCGGAATGAACAAGGCCGCCTGGCGCGGACCTTCGATGCGATAACCCACGGTCTCGGAGTATTCATCGCGGTGCGGAACGCGAAGGGGCACGACCCTCACGGTTTCACCGATCGAAATAGGCTGCAGCTCGGTCAGACCATTCAAACGAATATTCCCCACCTCCACCAACTGGCTCCACGGTCCGTTGCCGATTAGAAAATCTCGGAAACGGGGCATGGTCCACACGTCCACATCGCGTGCTCCCAAAGCCTCGCGCCCCAAGAACATCAACCCGCTGTAGTGGCCGATATGGGCATGGGTCAAAAACACGGACAACCGATCCAGCGGGATGTCCCAATCGGATTGAAAGGCCTGCAGTTGTGCCGGAAAGTCCGGGGTCGCCTCGAACATGGCTCCCACGCGTTCGTCCTCAGCGTTGGTATCCGTCACTCCCAGGCATACGACCTTCCGGTCCGTCGCCGGCCGCAAAAACAGGTTCCGGCAGCACGGTCGATTGCACCCGATGTGTGGCGCACCTCCGTCTTGAAGGGTTCCCAAAACCTGAAGCACTGGGCCATCCTGCTCTGGTACCGTTGCTCCAGGCTCCTTGTCTGTTGAGCACGCCGGCAAACCGCAGACCGCCGCTGCAACGATGACGATGGAGTAAAAAATGAAACGCATGGGCACAGAAAAGGCCAAGGTAGTGGTCCTTGGCCTTTTCGAATTGTCAGATGGTGCTTAGCGCTGAATGATGAAGCGGCGAGCGGCCGATCCGTCTTTCGATCGCAAGTACAAGATGTAAGTGCCCTCCGGCCAGTCCGCCGTTGGAATCTTGAAGAATTGTTCACCTGCTGTTTGCGTGCGCTGCTCCTGCAGCAATTGGCGTCCCAACAGGTCCACAACACCGATTTCATAGCTGCCGTCGACATCGAGGTAGAAGGCCAATTGAATCGCATCATCAGCCGGATTGGGGTAAACATTCAGTTGCTGGAATGGATTGAACTGGGCAGCATCTGCCTGTTCCCAAACCGGAATTGCATCCGACCAACGTCCTCCGACCACACAACCGGAAATTTCGATGTCGTCGAGGTAAACGCGATCACCGTTGTTCCCCGCGTCGCATTGGAATTGAACAACCGTAGAGGACGAGAACGGTCCAGGTATGATCACCTCGCTGTTGTACACCGATCCATTGTTGAAGTCAACCCCTGAAACATAGGTCGCTACCGTTGTAAATGAAGCCCCGCCATTGGTGGAGATGCGCAGCCAGAAATCCTTGCCGTTCTCCATACTCGCCGTGATGTATCGGAAATTGACGGTTAATTCCTCGTATCCTGTCAGATCCAATGGATCGGTGAAGGTCCTTGAGGATGACGTATTGTCCCTTATCCGAACACAGAAGGTTCCATTCGCGTAGTTCCTGTCGTTCCGGCTCCTTCTGCAATCGGAACCTCCATCGTTCCAAATGCCGAACCCTCCTTCAAAATTCGCTGTGTTGATGACGCCATAGGAACAAGGGCTCGTCTCACATGGGTCACATGATCCGCCGCAATCAATGCCCGTCTCGTCGCCGTTCTGGATGCCGTCGTCGCAGGTGGCACATGGTGCACACGAACCTCCGCAGTCAATGCCCGTCTCGTCGCCGTTCTGAATGCCGTCGTTGCAGCTGATGCAAGCTGGGCACGAACCGCCACAGTCAATGCCCGTCTCGTCACCATTCAAGATGCCATCATTACACGTGGGACAAGCCGCGCAAGATCCGCCGCAATCAATGCCCGTCTCGTCACCGTTCTGGATGCCGTCGTCACAGGTAGCACACGCAGCGCAAGAACCGCCGCAATCAATGCCCGTCTCGTCACCGTTCTGGATGCCGTCGTCACAGGTAG
>JBELBV010000002.1:136547-146667 GCA_042095135.1 Flavobacteriales bacterium
CACACGCAGCGCATGAACCCCCGCAATCAATGCCCGTCTCGTCACCGTTCTGAATGCCGTCGTCACACGTAGGTTGCGGACCTGTGGAGGAAACGCAGAAGTCCGTAGACTCACTCGATCCAAAAGAAGCACCTGACGCATAGGTCGTCCCTGATGCATCGGCTACCGTGTAAGAACCCGAACCGTAACTGCAACACAAGCCGTCACCGTAGCTGTCGAATACCGTGAATGTATAACAACCATCAGCAAGGCACTCAGATGCTGTTACCGTCGACCCGTCCGGAGCGGATGGATAGGTCCCCCCTGAGGCAACAACGCCAGCACCACCCGAGATCTGCCAAGAGGTTTCCTCTGGGTAGTTATCCAAGTTAATGGTCACTGTGACTTCCACTCCGCTGCAGCCACAAGGGTTACAGGACCCGCCGCAGTCAACACCAGTTTCGCCCCCATTCTGGATGCCATCGTCACAAGTGGCACAGGCCGTACAAGATCCACCGCAATCGACGCCGGTCTCGTCGCCATTTTGAAGGCCATCATCACATGTAGGGCAGGCCGTGCAAGACCCACCGCAATCGATGCCCGTCTCGTTACCGTTTTGGATGCCGTCGTCACACGTGGCACAAGGTGCACACGAGCCTCCGCAGTCCACTCCAGTCTCGTCGCCGTTTTGGATACCATCGTCGCATGTAGGCTCTGTGGGGTCCGAAACGCAGAACTCCGTGGCTTCACTAGACCCAAACGAAGCGCCTGAAGCCAGCTCATTGCCAAACTCGTCCGTGACGGCATAAGATCCCGAGCCATAGCCGCAGCAAATACCATCGCCATACGAGTCGAAAATGGCGAACGTGTAGCACGCCTCTGGCAGACATTCAGTAATGGTCAAGGTTGAACCGTCGGGTGCTGATGGATAGGTTCCACCAGATGCGACTACCCCACTTCCATCGCTGATTTGCCATGAGGTTTCTTCCGGGTAATTGTCAAAATTCAACGTCACTGTTACCTCAACGCCGTGGCAGATACAAGGCTCACAATTGCTTCCCCCGCAATCCACTCCCGTCTCGTCTCCGTTTTGAATCCCATCGTCACACGTTGCTGGAACTACCGGGCCACAAGCTTGAGAATTGAGTAAACTCGACCGGTACCCCCCGCTTTCAAAAAGTGCACGCATGCGATTCTTTTGACCAACGGTGTATAGGTTCATGCACCCATCGTCCGAGTAATCCATATAGTTCTGAACCATGTCGGTTGAACTGCAGGACACCGTGCCGACCGCACACCCGTAGTTCGGGCCGTCTGAGCTCGGCGTATCGGAGACAAAATCATCTGCATTGCAGTTCCCATCGCCCCAGATGTGGCGCAAGTTCAACCAGTGTCCGACCTCGTGCGTGGTGGTGCGCCCTCCGTCAAACGGTGCTGTTGCTACGCCTACTGTGCCGAAGTACTGATAATCACAAACCACACCATCCGTTGCAGACGAACCACCTGGGAATTGTGCGTACCCTAAGATGCCTCCGCTGATGTCGCACACCCACATGTTCAAGTAGTCGCTTGCTGGCCATGCATCCGATCCACCAGAGGAAGTGAACTTCATCTCATCGTTCGTGCCAAAAGCGCTCACGGAAGTCGGAACGCGAAGAATGCCATCCGTCGGATTTCCACTCGGATCGGATGTAGCCATGCAAAATTCAATTTCCGCATCCGCCGCCTGAGACCAGGTATCATCGGCATCTGCGTTGAAGCGCCGGAAGTCATCGTTCAGCACTTGGATCTGCGAGAGGATCTGTGCGTCCGAAATATTTTCCGTTGAGTTGTTGTAGAGGACGTGCACAACGACGGGTATGGTGATGACACCATTGACATTGCGTTCACCTGAGGTTTCAATCGCCAGGGTGTGCGCTTCGACTTGGTTCAGGGTCTCGCCCCGTTTTGGGTCTTCTTGAATTTGCATTTCCAAGATTTCCATGGAGCCACACGTGCGTTGGGCGAAGCTGTTTCCAGCACAGGCCATCAACGCCGCAAAAGCGATGGCTGCGGTTTTTGTTGTGATGTTCAGCATGTTTACGAGATTCATTCAACCTAAAAGTATCAAAATGTGAGTGTTATCACACTTGTGTTCTGATATTTAATTGTCAACACAGCAACGCAGGAGCCGTCTTGGTCCCAAAATTTGATGAAATGGTGAAATTCGGTTATCGTTCCACGTATCTTTCGTTCATGCACCTGCTGAGAAATTTACTCGCCCCATTAGGCGTGCTGATTGCGCATGCCGCTGGTTCACAAGTGACCATTTCCGAGGTTTCGGCCCACAATGGCGTCACTGACATTCAAGGCGAAACGTCCGATTGGATTGAATTGCGTAACGACGGCGCTCAAGCCGTTGAGCTCGGATCGTTTGCGCTAAATGACGACTTCTCAGTGGGCAACGCTGTGCCGCTGCCGAACATCACCTTGGATGTCGGTGAACGGCTCCTCATCCTCGCTTCGGGTGGAGACCGAACCTACCTACCCGAAAACTGGGGGTGCCCAGCCGTCGAGGGTGACGACTGGCAATACTTGGTTCCCACGGGGGGCATTGCCAATGGCTGGCGCTATCCCGGCTTTGACGCCTCTTCGTGGTTCACCGGTCCGGGTGGATTCGGTTATGGAGACAACGACGACGTCACCATCGTGCCCGGTGCCGATTGGATTTTCCTGCGCAAAGAATTCGATATATCCAATACAGAAGATTACGGCTACCTCTCGCTAGGGATTGACTACGACGACGGCTACATTGCCTTTCTGAATGGCTTTGAAATCGCCCGTTCCGCCAACATGTTGGGGCTGCAAGGGGTTGTTGGAGACTACGCTACAGCCTACATCGAAGCGGTGCTGTACGCCGGCGGTCAACCCGAGCAGCACATCTGGAACGCCGAAGAATTCGAACCTTGGCTGGTGGAGGGAACCAACGTGTTTTCGGTGCAAGTGCACAACTTCAATGCGGAATCATCGGACTTGAGCATCCGGCCGTTTTTGGGATTGACTCGAAAAGACGGTGAACTCGAAGCCTGGTCACAACCACCAACCTGGTGGCCCGAATTTGAAGGATACTGCCACGTACCTTTTCAACTGAGTACGGGCGAATCGGTTGTGCTCACCGATGCCAATGGCGATGTGGTAGACGCCTTGCCGATTCACCCTGAATTGGAAGCGGGGTATTCTGTGGGTCGCCTGGAGGGCGAGACGGAGGACTGGTGCATCTTCGACACCCCCACCCCGGGTGAAGCCAACCAAGGAACCGTTTGCTACACCGGTATTGCCTCCGCGCCGAGTTTGACTGTGCCCTCTGGATGGTACGATGGCGAATTGGCCGTTGGAATCGCAGGTGCGACTGCAGGCTACACGGCACGCTACACCACCAACGGCGACCTGCCCACCGCGTCTTCCCCCGTATTCCCTGATGGGGGACTGGTCTTCGATGAAACCACATGCTTGAGCGTTCGGGTGTGGGACGAGGGAGAAGAGGAATTGCCCAGCAACGTCCAAGATGAGGTCTACATCATCGATGAATTCCAGCCCGACATCCCAACGTTTTCCATCCTCGTGAACGAGGACGACCTGTGGGACTGGGACAACGGCATTTACGTCATGGGTCCCAATGCATCCGGCGACTATCCCCACTTCGGCGCCAATTTCTGGCAGCCGTGGTCCCGCTTCGCTCGCCTGCAGTTTTTTGATGCCGATGGCGCGCTGCAGATACGCGAGAACCTCGACCTCGAAATCCACGGCGGTTGGTCGAGGGCCGAGCCCCAGCGTTCGTTCCGATTGGATTTCAAAAACGAGTACACCGGTAATTTTGACTGGCCCTTATTCCCGGATAAGCCTGCCAGCAATACGTTCAACAACATGAATCTCCGCAACGGTGGGCAGCACAGCTGGGCCACTAAAATGCAGGACGCGCTGGTCAACCGCATCGCCATGCAGACCCACATCATCGCAGGCGCTTGGCAACCGGCCCACCTCTACCTCAACGGCGAATACTGGGGGCTGTACGGTGCCCGGGAGAAATTCGACGAACACAGCATTGCGTTTGAGTACGGGACAGACAAGGACGATGTCGACCTCATCGGACCCGGGGGCGCTCTGTGGGGGGAGGACACGCCGTTCTTTACCAACGCCAACCAGATTCAATCCACCTCTACCACGAGCCAAAATTTCTTCCCTCTCTTCTCGGCACTCATTGACGTGGAGAACTACATCGACTATTTCGTGCTCCAGACGTACATCCAAAACACCGATTGGATGGGCATCGCTTGGGGACTGAACAACGTCAAGATATTCCGAGCATCGGAGGAGCACAAGTGGGAATACCTGCTGTATGACACCGATGCAGGACTCGGATTTTTCGGGGCGAATGTGTACCAGAACTACATCCAGAACGCGCGGTACCCCAATTCGCCCAATGTGCACAGCAACCTGTTTGACCACGTGCTGGACAATTGGGAATTCCGCCACCGCTTCATCAACCGGTATGCAGATTTGGTGAACACCATCTTCCAGCCGTGGGCTTTCAACACGCAAACCACCATCGCGGTCAACCAAATTGAAGCAGCCATGCCCCACCACATCGAGCGGTGGAACTCTCCTGCATCCTATGCTGCCTGGCTGAATGCGGTCAATAATATGATCAACCACAACGAACAGCGTGTTGGAACTTCTCGGGATCACCTGATGTCGAGCTTCAATTTGTCCGACGATCACGAGTGTACCTTGGATGTATTCCCGCCTTTGACCGGACTTGTGCGGATCAACACCATCACTCCCGGGCCGCTGCCGTGGGACGGAATTTACTTCGAGGACTGCCCCGTAGAAATCGAAGCCATCGCCCAACCGGGGTACCTATTCGAGAAATGGGATGTCAATTCCCACGTCGAGTCTGGCGACATGGCGGAGTTTGAAAAACTCAACGAAGTGGCCTTGCATTCGAGCGACCTCTACCGAGCTCGATTCGTACCATGCCCCGAAGACGCCTCAGCTGCCATTGCATCCACATCGAACGGACTTGGCATTACCACAGACAACATCCCCTACGTTGACTCCGTGGCTTGGTACCTAAATGATGATTGGGTCGGCAGCGATATGACGTGGTGGCCCGGTGAAGCAGGCGATTACCATGCCGTGGTCTACTTTGACGGATGCACCGCTCAAACCGAAGCCACGTTCAGCGAAAGCCTCGGCGTATTTGACGTGGTCTACGCCAACCCGTCGTTGAACCTGTGGCCCAATCCCGCTTCAGCCTCCTTCCAGTGCGAACCCTTCCCAGGCCATGGCGTAGATGTAATCGACCCACGTGGACGGATGGTCTTGACCGTGGATGCAGCCTTCTTTGCATCAAACCAAGCTCTCCCAATCTCAACAAAAAATTGGCCCGAAGGCATCTACATCGTGCGCTCCGGGCCAATCAGCAATAAGCTTGTAATTCAGCGCTGAAGCTGAACCGGTGCCTGCATCAGGAATTGACTTCCTTGCGACGGCGTTGGTCTTCCGCGAAAGTATCCAACCCGTCAGCCGTTCCTTCGGCGCTCTTCTTGACATCCAAGCGGCGCATCTCGTCAAATAATGCATCCACCCGGTCGTAGTCCTCGAGCCAGATGTTGGCGTTGATCAAGTTGAGGTAAAGCAGGCCGGCCATCTTGGCGTTGATGCGTGCTTTCTTGTTGTCAAAATCCGCTTCACTCAACACCTTTTCCCAGACCGCTACACACGCGCGGATGCCTTCCGCTGCCTCTTCTGGCCGATCGAGGTATTTCTCCATGGCCATTTTCATGTCCAACGCAGCATTATTCAAGTCCGTGTAGTCAACCTTCTTCTTCGTCTTGGCGTGGTAAATGGTCATGGGGCGGGTCTTCTTCGAGAAGCAGAACCGGTCGTTGAGGATGCTGTTGATGGCAATGCACCCGGCCTGGACTCGCATTTGACTCAATCGGCTGTTGACGGCCGTTTGGTTCCATGCTTTGTACAAGGCAGACTTGCTGGTGTACTTATCGGATGTGTAAGTGGTGAAGTCTTCTGAAGACATCAACACCTCGTCGATGACGATGGATCCGTCGGGGAGCTGCACGGTGAAGCGTAACGGCTGGCGGTACTTCATGGTGCGGTAGTACTTAAACGAGACGTTGCCTTCCTTGTCTTTAATTTCCTGCTTTCCGTCCTCCGGGGCCGATCCTTCGAAGTACTGGATTTCAATGGTCACGGTGGCGCCGTCCTCGGTACGGGTCATGCCTTGCATTTCGATTTTCGAACTGATGATGCCGGGCTCGAACACGCGCTCCGTTTGGACTGGCTTCGACGGCAACACCAATTGCGGCTTCTTCTCGTCGAGCAGCGCACGCTCCAAAATCTTGGCTCCAGTGCCTTTGCTGTTGTAGGCCTCCATCTCCGCCTCGTAAGTTTCTTGCGCCAATTGGGTATCGATTTCCCATTGTGCCAACTCGCCTTCATACTGGTCACGGTACGACTGGTTGACCACAACGCTGTAGGTCGTCACGCCGGCAGGCAGGGGTTCACTGGGGCGGCTGATGTATTCCACTTGAACGCTTTCGCGCTGGACATTTTGTGCGTTGACAGTGACAAACGCCAAAGCAGCGAGGGCTAGTGTAAAGTATTTCATTGTTTTCAAATTCGGTTCAAATGTAAAGGGAAGGGCATCAATTCCGAAACGGACCGGCTCACTCACCTAGCAGCCAACTTACCCCAAGCGCTTGATAACCATAGGTATGGTTCAACCCTACCGCCAAGCTCCAGTCCCACTGAACGCGATCTGAAGAAAGCCCCTGTCATTCGATGATTTCGTGCGTCTCCAGATCAAACAGGTAGGTGGTGCCGTTGATGGTCAACTCGGCGAGGGCGTCGCAGGTTCCGTCGCCGAAATCCATAACGCGCTCAAACTGGTTGCGCACCAAGGTTACCGTTCCGCTCACCGGGAAACCGCAGGGGCGATCGTAAACAACCGCATCGTGGGTGACGGTCACCGTCGTTTCGCCCATCCCGTTACTCATCATCTTTTCGCCTGCCCCATCGCGCTGCCAAATGTCGTCACCACATTCCTCCGTGTCGTTGCCGGCAAGCCATGTGCGCGTTCCAGCATACGTACGAACAATGTCCAAGACCGGGCGGTCGATGGTGGTGGAGGTTGCTTGTGAGAACGTCCATTGGCCTTCATCATTTTGACCGGAATTGGTCAGTGTCCGCGTGCCGTTGACGGTCATGAAGTCGCCGATGGCGAGGTCTTCAAACGTCACCGTTCGAACCGCTCCTTCTTCGTTGCGCACGTCGCCGGTCAAAACGACTTCGATGGTACCTGTGCGCTGCAGTCCGTTGGGCGTAAAGCAGTCGTCGCCAAAATCGATGGTGATGGTCCGTGGGTAAACGTCCTCACCACTGTCGGTGATTTCAACGCAATCGGGCCAGGGCGATCCACCTTCGCCGCAATCGGCACCCCCGCCTGCACGCAGCGTCAAGGCATCAACCGGTGCTTCAACCGCACGGTCTACCGCGTCGAGCATGGATTCGCTGCGCACCTCATCGGTGGCTTCGAGTGCGCGTTCTTCGCTTTTGTTGCAAGCAGCAAGCGTCAAAGTGGCCAATGCAATGGCGGCAAGGTTCCAGATTCTCTTCATATTTCAACGGATTTGTGGGTTTGAGGATGTGACGACCTTTTACCAGACCAGTTTAATCCGTTGGCGGATTTTAACACCGCCCACTTAGAAGGCCAAGGTCGCGGACACCCACGGAGCCGCGAACCCAAACCCATTCCCCATAACGCCCACCATTCCATAATCCCACAGCCAGCCATTACGCGTGCTCAGGTTGCGGATGCCCATCGATAGGATAGCGAACCCGTCGGATTGTGGATTGAAATCGCTTTCGGATGGCAAATAGGAGTAAACCAAATTTCCACCCGTAATCCGAGTTGTATACCGAAGATTTTGGACCCAGTAATTCTCGGTGATGAACCAGCGGTTTTCCGAAATGCGGTTCATGCCGCTGATATTAACGAGCAATGGACGCACCCAATACTGGTCGTATTCCGTCAGGGTATAATTGTAGTAGTAATAGTTGGGGTCGTAGGAATAAGCTGTTGAATCGACACTGTAGGCGTAAACATCACCAATGCGGTCTTCAAACTTGGTCCCCGTACCGAGGTTGAAGGTGATGTTGCGGTCCTCCGTACCCCAAGTAATATTGGCAAAAACCAACCCCACCGGCCGATCCAGTTCGCCATAGTAATCCATGAAGCCAATGCCTCCAAATGAAGCGTACGTATTTTCATCCAGCTGCTTCCCAATTTTGACAGATCCCCCTGCACCGGCGAAGGAGATGAGTCCGCCAATTGTGATGTTGTCCGAGACTCCAAAGCTGACCGAATTCAAGGCAATGTTGGATTGAAAATAGCCCTCACCTTGGCGCAATTGAATGCCAGAAGGCGCAAAAAAGTAGCGGCTGGACTGCGGATTCAGTGCCAGCTCGCGTCCTTCAAACGCCACGATCAATTGCTCGTATTCCCGGGCGGCCAAGGTTGTCATGCCTCTCACCAAGTATTTGGGTACGCGCACCACTCCCAACTGGAGCGTTTCCAGGACGATTTCGCTTTCCGTGCTTTCGAGCAATTCTCCCATCCGGGAGGTCCCGTCGAACATAACAAGCCGAACATAGGAGGGCTCAGAAGCCTCTTGGGCGGTGGATTGTGCCGAACCAAAGCCGAACGTAAGGACCACAGCAAAGAACAAAATAATGTATCGCATGGGGTGAAGGTAAGGTTAATAGTTAATGCGTTTGAAATGATTCAACTGTTCGCTGCAAGGATTCTTTGAAGGGTGTTAGCTGTACCCCGAGTTCTTCCACCGAACGAGCCGGCGAAACTTCCCAGTGGTAGTTGCCCCTTCGCACCCATTCCGTGGTCAAATCGGGTCGTTTACCGCGAAATTTGGCCAGGGCAGCGTGCACCCGGGCAAAGCCCATTTGCAGCCAGATGGGCGCCACAACCATGGCATGCTTTTGCCCACTCACCTCTGCGAGCGTTTCGAAAAACTCACCGTACGTGATGTTGTGACCCGCGAGCATGTAGTTGCTTCCCGGACGGCCACACTCCATGGCTTTCAAATGGCCTTGAACCACGTCATGAACATCAACGTAGTTGCCCTTCCAATGCCGCCCGCCAGGAATGAGCCGCCAGTTGCCGTTGATGTACCGCTTGATCATGAGCGACACCGACGCCGGCTCCCCCCACAAGTACGGACCAAATACACGCGTCGGGCTCACCAACACCGCGTGCACTCCCTCCTCGACCACGTGCCTAAGCACCACCAAATCCGAAGCAGCTTTCGAGGCCTCGTAGGCGTTGAAGTAATTCAAATCGCGGGGTTTTTCCTCAGAAACCACACCGGAAACAGAAGGGCCCATGACCCCACCGCTTGACGTGACGACCACCCGTTCTACCCCTGCAGCCTTGGCAGCGTGCAGGACGTTGTCCGTACCGTGCGCATTGACGTTGAAGTACGTCTCGGACTGCCGTTCCCACACAGTGGCACAGGCCGCCATGTGGTACAGCTGTTGGCAACCAATGAACGCCGATTGCAGGGCCTCCCGATCAGAAAGCTCCGCCACCGCCAACTCGACGCCCCATGCCTCCAATTGCCGGGCACGGTCCGGATTGCGCACCACAGCGCGCACGTCATGACCTGCATCCAACAACGTGCGGATTAGGTGGGCACCGATGAACCCTGTACCGCCTGTGATCGCCACCTTCATTGTCCCTTCCATTTCATTTCAGGATGGCGCAAAAAGCGCGCAGTGGTGTTGGTCCAAGCCATGAAAATGTGAACCAACGTCGCTGGCCACAGGCTGTCCGTTTGTATGGTCACCCAACACAACAGGAATCCCAGCGGGATGGCGCCAATGGCTTCGTCCCGGCCCTTGGGCACATGGGTCGCTGAATACAGCACCGTGTTCATGGCCACCGCGGGCCATGCGCCCAACGCCTCGACCAATGGAAACAGCAGAACGCCGCGAAACAAAAACTCATACCCAGCGAGGTACAATGCCCAACCGAGCCAATTCACGGCCATCATCGAGCGGCTCAATT
>JBELBV010000003.1:0-36225 GCA_042095135.1 Flavobacteriales bacterium
GGCATTCAATTGCCATGCGTTCCCCTCTCGACTCCATTGTTCAACCGTTCCGTGCTCCATCCACGCCGATTGACCTCTCGCATAGCCGGTCCACAGCTCTGCAAGAACCACCAACCCCAATCCAGCCCTGTACAATTCAGTTTTTCAACGAACCTCAGTAAAAATGTAATCGCCGTTCCATTGAATTCGTTGATGTGATGTGGGAATTTGCGGATTGAATCAGGAACCATGGATGGATTGAAATTGGCGGTAATTGGAGCCACGGGACTCGTCGGGCGGACCATGCTCGAAGTGATGGAAGAGCTGGCATTGCCGGTGGATGAGTTGCTCCCTGCAGGAAGTGAACGCAGTGCTGGGAATGAGGTGGAGTTCCAAGGCCGGAAATGGACCGTACAGACCGTTGAGGAGGTGTTGGCGGCACGGCCGCAGGTGGCGCTGTTCAGTGCTGGCGGGGATGTGTCCAAAAAGTGGGCGCCCGAGTTTGCCAAAGTGGGGACCACGGTCATCGACAACAGCAGTGCGTGGCGCATGGATCCAGCATGCCCACTCGTGGTACCCGAGGTGAACGGCGACGCCATCGGTCCCGACGACCGCATAATCGCCAACCCCAATTGCACGACGATGCAGCTCTTGATGGCCCTCAAGCCGTTGCACGACGCCTACCGTATCCAACGCGGCGTTGTGAGCACGTACCAAAGCATCACCGGAACCGGCAAAGCCGCCATCGTGCAGCTGGAAGCGGAACGCGCCGGCGAGGCCGTTGACGCGCCCGTCTATCCGCACCCCATTGATTTGAATTGCCTGCCCCATTGCGATGTTTTCGGAGACAACGGGTATACGCGGGAGGAGATGAAGGTGTGGAATGAAACCAAGAAAATCTTGGGCGATGAGGAGGTGCACATGACCTGCACAGCGGTTCGCGTGCCGGTGATGGGCGGGCACAGCGAAAGCGTTTACCTCGAGTTTGAGCAACCGTTTGAGCTGCAGGATGTGCGGAACAAGCTGGAGGCCTTTCCCGGTGTGGTGGTGGAAGACGAGCCAGCTAATAACCGCTACCCCATGCCCCGCACAGCAGCGGGCAAGAACGACGTATTCGTGGGCCGCATTCGACGGGATTTGGCGAATGAACGCGGGCTTCACCTGTGGATCGTAGCGGACAACCTGCGCAAGGGCGCGGCGACCAATACCGTGCAGATTGCCCAGTACCTGCTCGACCGCGGGCGTTGGGCCTGAGTTCGCTTGATTTTTCCATTTAGCGCGCGCTATCTTGCGTTGCGAACGGCTAGTGTAGCCACCACAACCAAGTCTTCCACCGATGCGCCAAACGCTCCGAATCCTCTTGGGCAGCACCCTGCTGATTGCATGTGCAGGCCTTTACCAAACCCTCTCCGCACAGACGGAAATCAAAGGCACCGTAATTGATGCCGAGACCGGCGACGCCCTCCCCGGCGCCTCTGTATTCATAGAAGAATCCCGTATGGGAACCGTTTCGGATTTCGAAGGGCGCTTCGAATTCACATCGCGGGCGACGGGAGCAGCTGAGTTGGTCATCAGCATGATCGGGTACGAAACCTACCGGCAAGCCTGTACGTTGGGGGAAGACGCATGGGTGCTGGACCTCGGCCCCATCACCATGCAGTCCTCGACCATTGGCCTCAGTGAAGCCAATGTCATCGCGTCCGTGGCCATCGACCGGGAGACGCCGGTGGCGGTTTCAACGTTGGATGCCAGAACCATTCAAGAACAATTGGGGGATAAGGAATTGGTGGAAACATTGAATATCACGCCCGGTGTGTACGCAACCAAAAGCGGAGGCGGATTTGGGGACAGCCGGATTAATATTCGAGGGTTTGACCAGCGCAACGTGGCTGTCTTGATCAACGGAATCCCCGTCAACGACATGGAAAACGGTTGGGTGTATTGGTCCAACTGGGCCGGACTTGGCGACGCAGTCAACACCATGCAAGTCCAGCGCGGCTTGGGCGCGTCCAAGCTAGCCATCAACTCCGTGGGCGGCACGTTGAACATCATCACCAAGGCCACCGACACGAAGAAGGGCGGCAGCCTGATGCAAAGTGTCACCGATTACGGCCGCTACAAAACCATGCTGTCGTTGAGCTCGGGGGTCATGGAAAACGGCTGGGCCGTCAGTGCGGTGGGCAGCCGGACCATGGGAAATGCCTACGTCGATGCCACCTTCATTGATGCCTGGAGCTACTTTCTCACTGCGGCTAAAGACTTCGGCGCACACCGGCTCGTGTTCACGGCCATCGGTGCTCCCCAGACCCACGGGCAACGCCGGGGCCAGCTGACTGTGGACCGTTTCAATGACATCCAAAACCTCGGCTATGATGCGCACCGATGGAATGACGACTGGGGGTACCTGAGCCGGGGTGGGCAGGAGAATGAAGTCTTGAATGCCCGGGTCAACGGGTACCACAAACCACAGTTTGCCTTGAACGACTACTGGCAGTTGAGCGAGCGCACCAACCTTGCCACCAGCTTTTACATCAGCACCGGCAAAGGCTACGGCTCGCGATACGACGGCACCAGTAACCCCCGCGTCAGCGAGACCTATGTGGACACTGCAGGTGTAGAACGCTCGGTCAAAACTTCTCTGAACTGGGATTACCTCTGGGATTCCAATGAGAACAACTCCCAGCCGGTCACCTACGCGGCGGATCAAATCGCTTATAACGCAGACGCACAGGCGTGGATCGATACGTTGCATGAGTTCGGCGATCCCATTGTGGTAGGGAACGATACGATTGTCGGCGGCCGCAGCCGCAGCGTCATTGAGAATGCACATAACGAGCATTTTTGGACCGGAATCCTCTCCACGTTGCGGCACGAAGTCAACGACCGCGTGAGCTTGATGGTAGGTGTGGACGCACGGTACTACAGCGGCAAGCACTTCACCCGGGTCAACAACCTCCTCGGTGGGGATTTCTACCTCCAGTCCTTCAGCAGCAGCGACGGCTACGGTGTCAACCCGGATTACGCGTTGATGGCCCAACCCGGTGACAAAGTGGATTACGACGACATTGGACGCGTGCAGTATGCCGGAGGGTTTGGCCAGGTCGAATACAAAGACGACCGGCTCAGCTTGTTCGGTGCGGGCACCATCTCCTACACCACTTACCGCCGCATCGATCCGTACAAGTACTTCCGGTATGAAGAGACCGGGGTGCAGGAAGTCACACAGGTCAACGAGCAAACGGGCGAACTCGCCACCACCGAAGAATTCGTTTACGGCATCAAGTCCCAAAAGGCGAGCAGCGTCGGATACAATCTGAAAGCGGGCGGTAGCGTGCGTTTGGGCGAGACCAGCCATCTGTACCTTAATGGGGGCTACTATTCGCGCGCGCCTTTCATCCGTTACGTCTTCACGAACTATTCGAATGTGCTCAGCAACGACCGCTTAACCAACGAGAAGGTTGCCGCCATCGAGGTGGGTTATCGGTTCCGCTGGCGCGGCGTTTCCTTTGATTTGAACGCTTACCATACCCAATGGCGCGACAAGAGCATCATGAGCAGTCCGTTGCTGCGCCCGGACGGAACCGAGTACAGGGCATTTATCACGGGGCTGATCCAGACCCACGAAGGTGTGGAGATTGAATGGCGCACCAGACCCACGTCTTGGGCAGAGATTGGCGGCATGGCATCTTTCGGAAATTGGCGTTGGGACAACGATGTCAACGCGGAGATTACCTCTGAAGAGGGAGGGCAGGTATTGGAAACGCTGTACATCTACTCCGCGGGTTTGAAGGTCAGCGATGCCCCGCAATCGCAGGTAGGAGTTGTCTCGAATTTCGATGTTACGAAGCGGTTCCGGCTGGGCGCCAACTACGTATACAATTGGAACCTCTACGCGCGATTCCAGGTGGACACCGACCGCACCAATCCCGACCGCGCAGGCTTGCAGCCGGTGTTGCTTCCGGCGTTTGGCTACCTCGATCTCCGCGGAAGTTACCGGTTCCAGGCGGCGGGCATGAAATGGATGGCCAGCTTGAACGTGCAGAATGCATTGAACAACATCTACATCAGCGATGGTTTTGAAACATTTGTGACAGATCCGCAAACCGGCGAGAAGATTCAAGGGACCGTGGAGAACGGCAAACTCGAAGGATACTGGGCGTATGGCCGCACCCTCTCGGCGACGCTCAAGATGACGTTTTAAACAGAAAAAGCCACCTCAAAGGCGACTTTTCTGGAGCCGATATGCGGACTTGAACTGCAGACCTACGCATTACGGATGCGTTGCTCTACCAGCTGAACTACATCGGCAAAGCGTCAGAAAAAATACGCAGGACTTCGCCGCGAGGTTGCGTTTTGAAGCGGGGAAATTTTAGCGAATGACGTCGCCCGCCTGCGTGCCTACTTCAGGCGTCACGAAGCGCAGTGACCCGTCAGCCGTCTCTGCCATGAGTACCATGCCCTGGCTTTCGATGCCACGAATCTTTCGTGGGGCCAAGTTCACCAGCAGGGTCACCCGACGCCCCACCACTTCTTCCGGTGTGAAATGCTCCGCAATGCCGCTCAGCACGGTGCGCTCATCGAGGCCGGTGCGGATGGTTAAATTCAACAGGCGGTCCGCCTTGGGAACCCGCTCGCACGCGACGACCTCGCCCACGCGCAAGTCCAGTTTTTGAAAATCTTCAAACGTCATAATCTCTTTTTGGGGTTCGCATTCCGCTCGGCCACTAGTGGCTTCTGCACGGGCTGATTCAAGTTTGGCCACTTGGGCATCCACGGCTTCAGCTTCAACTTTTTCGAATAGGATGGGCAGTTCGCCCAAAGTGTTACCGGCCTGAACCATGCCGGGTGCCGCATCGGCCCACGTGGGGTGTGTGATGCCAAACGCACCTTGCAACTTGGCCGCGGTCTTGGGCAGGAACGGTTCCATGAGTACTGCACAGTTCGCAGCGACTTGGATGCAGGTGTTGAGGATGACCGCTGTCCGCTCGGGGTCAGTCTTGAAGGCCTTCCACGGTTCCTGTTCCGTCATGTATTTGTTGCCCAAGCGCGCAATGCCCATGGCGGCTTGCAGGGCGTCCCGGAAGCGGTTGCGTCGGATCAGGTCTGCGATTTGTACAGGAGCCACTGACAACGCGTCAAGCACGACGCGGTCTGCTTCGCTCAAGTCTGTTAGGTTTACCGCCGGTACGGTCCCCTCGTAGTACTTGCGGGTCAGCACCAATACGCGGTTTACGAAGTTGCCGAGTACGTCGGCCAACTCATTGTTAACCCGTTCGCGGTAATCGGCCCAGGTGAATTCGCTGTCTTTTTGTTCGGGCATGATGCTCGCCAAGACGTAGCGAAGCTCGTCACTTTTCCCAGGGAACTCGCTGAGGAACTCGTTGACCCACACCGCCCAATTGCGCGAGGTGGAAATCTTGTCGCCTTCCAAGTTCATGAAGGCATTGGCGGGGACGTTTGAAGGCAAGATGTAGCCCCCGTGCTCCCGCAACAAAATGGGGAAGATGAGGCAGTGGAAAACGATGTTGTCTTTGCCAATGAAGTGCATCAATTCCGCTTCGTCGGATTTCCACCAATCCTCCCATCGGGCGCCGTTTTGCTCGGCCCACTCCATAGTCGACGTGATGTACCCAATGGGTGCATCGAGCCAGACGTAAAGCACTTTTCCATCCGCGCCTTCCACCGGTACCGGCACGCCCCAATCGAGGTCGCGTGTCATGGCCCGGCTTTGAAGTCCGCTGTCAATCCAGCTGCGGCACTGGCCACTGACGTGTGCTTTCCAAGCCGATGCGTCGTGATGCGGTTGGCCTTCAAACGTGCCGTTTTCGATGTATTCCTTGAGCCAGTCTTCGTGACGGCCCATGGGCAGGTACCATAGGGTCGTGTCCTTGAGTACAGGCGTGGCGCCGCTCAAGGTGGAGGTGGGGTTGATGAGGTCGGTGGGGGACAGGGCGCTGCCGCATTTCTCGCATTGGTCGCCATAAGCGCCTTCTGCCTCGCATTTGGGGCAGGTGCCGGTGATGTACCGGTCCGCGAGGAACTGGTTTGCTTCGGGGTCGTAGAACTGGGCTTCTGTTTTGACTTCGAAGCTGCCCTTCTCAAGAAGGGTCAAGAAAAAATCTTGGGCAACCCCGTGGTGGCGCTCGCTGGACGTTCGGGAATAGTGGTCGAACGACATGTCCAATCCTTGGAACGCCTGCTGCATTTCACCGTGGTACCGGTCGACGATTTCCCGGGGTGTAACCCCGTCTTTCTTCGCCCGCAACGTTATGGCCGCACCGTGTTCATCGCTGCCGCACACCCAGACCACGTCCGACTCGGCCATGCGCTCAAAGCGCGCACGGATATCACCGGGTAGGTAGGCGCCGGCGACGTGCCCAATGTGGATCTGACCGTTGGCATACGGCAAGGCCGACGTCATCATCAAACGTTTGGGGTACCGGTAGGAGGGTCTTGATGCCATGGTGCGCGCTAAAGTGGTGCGAATTTCGGGCATTTTCCGCATCCCTTCCCATCTTGCGTGGAATCATGTCATTCCCTTGCGAAATCCCCAAGGCACTGCAGCCAGGCGACGGTGTTCTCCTCGCTGCTCCCGCGCGGTTTGTGACCGCCGATCAAGTCGCTGCCGCAGAAGCGCACGTTCGTGCAGCGGGCTACAGGCCCATTGTGTACGACGGGCTGCTCGAGCGGGATGGGCAATTTGGCGGGTCGGATGCACATCGATCCAATTACCTCAATGCAGGCTTTGCCGATGAGCTGGTACGTGCCATTTGGGCAATGCGCGGGGGCTATGGATGCGGCCGTCTGCTGCCGCTACTGGATGCCAATGCCTTTGCGGCCGACCCCACTTGGTTGGTCGGGTTCAGCGACATAACGGCGTTGCACGGGTGGGCGCAAGTCCATGGCATCGCGTCGCTGCATGCCCCTGTAGCGAGCACATACGTCCAGGCCTCGGAACTGACCCGGCAGGACATGTGGCAGGCCTTGGAGAAAAAGGAGGACAGGCGTGAAGCGGACGCTCCCGCCGTCGTTGGCGGCAACTTGTCGGTCTTGTACAGCTTGCTCGGCACGCCGTACTTCCCACCAGTCGAAGACGCGTGGCTGCTGCTGGAGGATTTGGATGAGTACCTCTACCATGTGGACCGGATGTTGCTGGCATTGCGGCTTGCGGGGGTCTTCGATCGTGTCCGGGGCGTGTTGGTGGGGCGCTTTACCGATTTGCACGATAACACCATTGCTGACGGGCAAGCGGTGGACAATCCGTTTGGACAAGATGTGAGGCAAATGCTGGCGGAACACGTGCCCGCCGCCACGCCTGTCGTGTACGGAATATCGGTCGGTCACCTGGCCGAGAACGAATCCGTCATCTTGGGTGTTGCGTCGGCCAGATCGGTGCATTGGACGCGCGGGTTTTGACCTAATTTTGAGGCATGTACGGTTCAATGCAATCCCACCTCGAGTCCGAACTCGAGCAAATCACCGCCGCCGGTATGTTCAAGTCGGAACGTATCATCGCGGGCGCTCAAGACGTAGAAATCACGCTGACCGACGGATCGAAAGTCCTGAATTTTTGTGCGAACAATTACCTGGGATTGAGCAGTGATCCGCGGGTGTGCGAAGCCGCCAAACGCGCCATTGACACCCACGGTTTTGGCATGTCAAGTGTGCGGTTCATCTGCGGTACCCAGGACATTCACAAGGAACTCGAGGAGAAGATTGCGGAGTTTCACCACACCGAAGACACCATTTTATACGCTGCGGCATTCGACGCGAATGGCGGGGTATTCGAGCCGTTGCTTGGCCCGGACGATGCCATCATTTCCGATGCGTTGAACCACGCTAGCATCATTGATGGTGTGCGTTTGTGCAAAGCGGCTCGTTACCGGTATGCCAACGATGACATGGCGGATTTGGAGGCGCAGCTGCAAAAGGCCCAAGCGGCCAACCACCGGTTTAAGGTTATCGTAACCGATGGGGTGTTCTCGATGGACGGCTACGTAGCGCAGATTGACAAGATTTGCGACCTCGCGGATCAGTACGATGCGCTCGTGATGGTCGATGAGTGCCACGCTACGGGCTTCATTGGAAAAACAGGCCGCGGGAGCATTGAATTGCGGAACGCCTTGGGTCGGGTCGACATCATCACCGGTACGCTGGGCAAGGCCATGGGCGGTGCCATGGGCGGGTTCACGACGGGCCGGAAGGAAATCATTGAGATGCTGCGCCAGCGGTCACGGCCGTACCTGTTCTCCAACAGCTTGGCTCCGAGCATCGTCGGCGCATCGCTGGAAGTGTTCAACATGCTGAGTGAGTCCACCGAACTTCGCGACCGGCTGGAGGAGAATACCGCTTACTTCAAAGCGGGCATGCGCCGGGTCGGGCTGCCCATCAAAGACGGCGAGTCGGCCATTGTGCCCGTGATGCTGGGTGACGCCAAGCTGTCGCAAGTCATGGCCAATCGATTGCTCGAGGAAGGCATTTATGTGATTGGTTTCTTTTACCCCGTCGTCCCGAAAGGCGAAGCACGTATACGGGTGCAGCTGTCCGCAGCCCACACCCGTGAGCAATTGGATCGGGCCATTGAAGCCTTTCGTAAAGTGGGCGATGAACTCGGGGTGCTCGAGGTGAGCTGATGAGCCCAACATCACCACGCGTATTAATCGTCGGTGACGGACTTGCCGGTTGCCTTATCGCTTGGGAACTGCACCTGCGGGGCTGCTCGTTTGCCGTATGGAGCGACGGCAGTCCAGCGGCATCTGATGTGGCGGCCGGGATGTCGAATCCCGTTTCTTTTAAACGTATTCTTCCCCAATGGAATGCCCGGGAGCAACAGGATGAGGCACGTGCCCGGTACCAATTGATTGGATCTCAGGTCGACGTGAAGCTCTGGCGTGACGTTCCCATTGTCCGGATTTTCCCCCATGAGGAGTATGCCGAATGTTGGGTGGAACGCGCCGCCGGCGGGCATGGGGTTTCTCCGTTCATCGAAGTGCTGGATGCAGGGAAGTTGCACGAGAGCATAGAAGCGCCCTACGGAGCGGGGTTGGTTCCCGATGCGGGTTGGGTCAACGTTGTAGCCTTGACGGAAGCGAGCCGAGCGAAATGGCAGGGGATGGGCCGTTGGGAGCGGCGAACTTGGAACATGGCGGACGGATGCCCAGAAGGATTCGACGCCGTCATGGATTGCAGAGGAACCGGTGCCGTGGAAGATTTGGCGGCCTTCGGATTGGAATTGAGGCGAAACCACGGCGAAGTGCTTCGCGTCAGGCCTTCAGGACCTTGGGGCGACCGCATTGTCAACAACGTCACCTGGGCGTTGCCTCTCGGCGATGGGACGTACCGAATTGGCTCGACCTACCGCTGGGACATTCACGAACCCGTGTGCTTGGATGAATCGCCCGCCGCTCTGATGCAAGGGGCTGCGAATGCCCGAACCGCCTCACAGGAAATGGAGTGCCTGGAGCACCGGGCGGGGCTTCGGCCGAGCTGCTTTGATCGCCGACCCATCCTCGGAGTGGTGTCCAAGGCCCATCCATATTACCACACCTGTGTGGGGTGGGGCACCCGGGGCGTAACCATTGGGCCGACCGTTGCTCGCTGGACAGTCGAGGCGTTGCTGGGGGAACGTGAAGCCGTGCCCGATGAGGTGCATCCCAAAAGATTCCTTACTTTCACATAAAATTGAAAGTTTGTCAAGAACAAAGAAAGAAAACACAAAAACCCAATGGGAAATTGAGTTTTCGAAGCGTTGGGTAGCCGTTGGTACGCACTGGGGTGTGCCCAAAACGACCCTTGCGGTGCACGGCTGGCTCATGGCCCAGGCCCGACCGGTGACCACGGATGAGGCAATGAAGGCACTTGAACTGAGCCGCGGCGGCGCCCACAATGCGCTTCAATCCCTAGTGGACTGGAAATTGGCGCATTCATTCAAACCCCTCGGCGCAAGGCAAGTCCAGTACACTGCTGAAGATGATCCGTTCGCCATGCTCATGGCCGTCATCCACAAGCGCCGACAGCAAGAGCTTGTGCCGTTGGCTGAATTGGATGCGTGGAATGCGGAGATGAAAGCCGAGCTGGCGGCTGATGGTCGCGAAGATTTCCACGCCCGCTTGGGGGGCATTGTGCACAGGGCACGCCAGTTGGATACGCTACTGGTGCGAACGGCGAGGGAAGATGAGGGGTGGTGGTGGCGCTGGGTTTTGGGGCCATTGCGAACAAAATGAAATTGCTTCATTTCCTCTTTGTGGATGCTTACCTTCGGGAAAAACGCCGGTCATGTTGGACGAGAAAATAGAACAAGCACTCAATGCCCAAATCACTCTGGAAGGTCAGAGCAGCCACGCTTACTTGGCCATGGCAGTTTGGGCCGAGACCAGTGGATTCGACGGTACAGCGGCATTTCTTTACACCCACGCGGAAGAAGAGCGGCAGCACATGCTCAAGTTGATGCGGTTCGTGAACGAGCGAGGAGGAACGGCTTTGGTTCCCGCCCTGAGCGTCACGCAAACCACCTTCACTGGACTGGAACAGATTTTTGAATTGATCCTTGAGCACGAGACCCGGGTGACGGCCAGCATCAACGATGTAGTGGATACGTGTTTGAGCTTGAAAGATTACACCACACACAATTTCATGCAGTGGTATGTGGCGGAGCAAATTGAAGAAGAGGGCCTCGCCCGTAAACTGCTCGACAAATTGGCTTTGGCCGGCGGAGACAAAGGGGCGCTGTACCTCTTTGACCGCGACATCAATACCTTGGACAAGGCCTAATCCTTGAACATGCTCTCCTGGCACTCCATCCCCTTCACCCCCCTGTTCCGCTGGAATGCACGCGGCCTTCGTTGTGCTTTTCTGGCTGTGGCGTGGGGGATTTGTGGGTTGGCATTGGGCCAAGGATCGAGCAGTTCGCTCGACGAAACCGACACACGAGCGGTGACCAAAGCCAATTTTTTGTTTCATTTCGCAGCCTCCAACGAGTGGCCGGCTTCGGTAAAGGAGGGCGAATTTCACTTGAGCATTGTTGGGAATGAGCGGTTGCACGACGAGTTGGTGGACAAGTATGCCATGAAAATGATTGGTTCCCAGCCCTTGCGGGTGCATGGCTACGCGCGTCCCGAGGATTTGCCTTTGGATGGTTTTCATCACCTCGTGTACTGTGATGTTGGGGGGGCTGAACTCAACCGGATAGCCGCTGCTCTGGAGGCCACACCGACGGTGCTGGTTTCGGACTCGCCGGATGGTTTGGAGCAAGGAGCGGTCATCAATTTTGTCGCCAGCGGCAACCGCATACGGTACGAGATCAATGCGGCTGATGCAGTAAAGAAGGGGGTGCTGATTGGAAATAAAATCATGTCTTGGGCCGTAAAATGAAAACCATGCGTATGCCATCGTTCCACCGAATTTCATTTGCCCTCCTGATTGGGTTCCTTGTGCTCGGCTCATGGACGGCAGCCGCCCAGAATTCCCTCGAACGGGCAGAGGCCTTTGTTCGATCTGGAAATTGGGATGCCGCGCATGCGGCGCTGGCCCCGGAGATGGACCGCGCGCCATATGCCGCGGATGCTCGCGCTTGGTTTGTCTTGGGCTTCATTCAAAAAGAGCAGTTCAAGGCGAGCGGTGCTTCGGGGTTGGATGCAGATGATAGGAACCGTGCGGTGGCAAGCCTTCAACGCGCGCTGGCGATGGGGGCGTTACCCGCTCGCGACCATCAAACCGCCCGAGACGCCCTTGACTTTTTAGGGCGCTCGTATTTCCGGGAGGCCATCGAACGCGTGGAAGGATTCACCCTCGGCGCGGAGCCCGATATTTTGGGGCTGATGGGCCGGTATGAGGCAGTGTTGCAGGCGTTGGACCCGGCCTACAATGTGACCGAACAGCGGGCGGATTTGCACCGGTACCTCGGTCAAGCGCATGCGCAGCTCCTCGAAACGGAGCGCTATGCAGGCACCGCGGAAGAACAAATCCTCTTCGACGGTGCTATCACACACTACGAGACGTCGCTCAACTTTGCCCCAGCGCATTACCCTACGCTTTACAACCTCGCTATCACCCTTTACAACCACGGTGTGCGGCAACTCAAACGCATCAATCACGAAACGTCCATGTTTGAACTCATGGAAATTCAAGACGTGTGCGTGGGACTGTTCGAGCAGGCACTGGTTCCCATGGAGCAGGCGCACCAACAGCGGCCCGGCCGCCTCGAAACTCTTAAGGGCCTCATGACCGTGCACTATGCCCTCTCACAACCGGAGGCATCGGACGCGTACAAACGCAAGATTGAAGCGGTTCTGCAGAAAAAGTAAGCTACGCGAAAAGCTGCCCTTCCCGCGTTAAATTGCCGACATGATTCACACGTCGGCTCCCAGGAAACTCCAATGGGGCATCGGATGGCGCATATCCGTTGGCTTTGGTGTATTTGGTTTGGCCGTTGGCGCGTTGTTCCTGATGACCCGGAGCACGTTGGAAGAAAGTCAACAACTCAGCCGCCACATCGACGGGGTGTTGACTCCGAGCATTCAGCAATTGGAGGCTTTGGACCGCTCGGTGAGCGAAACGCGCATCTTGATTCGGCACTGGCTGTCTGTTCAGTCTGGACCGCGGGATCCAGAGAAGGTCCAATTGCAGCGGCTGATGGACGAGGACATTCCGCAGCAGGTTCAGGGATTGTTGCCCCTCGTCGCTAATTGGTCCGACCCCGCGCTTCAAGCCCAGTTCGATTCGCTGAGGCGGGACATTGAACACCTCTTCCTCGTTTACCGCGAAGTCATGCGGTTGCTACCGACGTTCCAGGCGTACGATGATCCCATTGCCCTAATGGATGCGGAATATTACGCATTGGATGGTTCGAGCATCCCGGCGTTTACCGAATCGATCCGCCGCCACATGGACGCCATGTCCGAGGCCCAAACGACCGCACTCCGGGCGTCGACAGCACAGATGGATGCTCTGGGCACCCAGTTGCAGCTCTATGCTGGGAACGTTGCGTTGGGGATTTTGATCCTCGGGTTGCTCATTGCGTGGTGGGTGACGCGGTCCATCGTTCGGCCCATTGGGGAACTCAAGCGGGCCCTGATTTACATGGGGCGAGGCGCTCCGTTGGAGCAAAAGGTGGAAGCGACAGGCGATGAAATCGGCGAAATGGCCGTGGCCGTCAACCGGCTAGCAGACGGCTTGAGCCGCACTCGGGAATTCAGTTTGCAAGTGGGTCAGGGCCAATTCGAAGCGGAATACACACCACTCAGTGAAGACGACGCGCTGGGCCAGGCCATCTTGAAAATGCGCGATGACCTCGCCAACAACGAACGCGAGATGGAAGCAAAAGTCGACCAGCGCACGGCGGAAGTGCAGGAACAAAAGGCCGTGGTTGAATCCCTGTACGGTGACTTGCGCGATAGCATCGACTATGCCAAGCGCATCCAGCAAGCTATTTTGCCTTCAGAGAAAGACCGAGCGAAAGTATTTGATTCCACCGCCGTCTTTTACCAACCCCGTGACGGGGTGTCCGGGGATTTTTATTGGTTCCATTCTGTGGGGCGTGTCCGTATGTTCTCCGCCATCGATTGCACAGGCCACGGCGTGCCAGGAGCGTTTATGAGTTTAATTGGGCATCATGCGTTGGAGCGCATCACCAAGGTATACACGCAACCGGACCGCGTGCTGGAACAACTAAATCGATCGGCGTGCGCGTTGCTGCGTCCGGGAGGTTTTGGGGAGGAAAGCAGTCAGGCTGGAGCCGTAAACGACGGCATGGACCTCGCTTTTGTGAGCATTGATATGGAGCGCATGGAATTGCAGTACAGCGGCGCCAACTGCCCCCTCTATCTGGTGCGCAAAGGCATGCTGCAGGAACTCAAGCCCGACAAGATGGCCATTGCCTCGTTTGAGCCAGGAACCCGTCAGTACCAAATGCAGACGATTCCGCTGGTGAGCGGTGATGTCATTTTTGCTGCTACCGATGGTTTTCCCGACCAGTTTGGCGGGCCCAAAGGCAAGAAATTCATGCGGAAGCGATTCCGGGAATTGCTGGTTCACGTGGCGACGCTCGAAAGCCACGAAATGGAGGCCGCGCTGGCCCAAGCCTTTCACGACTGGAAAGGCGACGAAGAGCAGGTTGACGACGTCTTGGTCGTCGGCGTTCGGGCTTGACCCCTTACTGTGCGAAGACGGAACCGCGGATCACGCGGGTCTCAATCGGATTGATGATGAGCACGGGCAGCTGCGCTTCGTTGGTGATGATCTGCTGCTCGTAAGTCTGCCCAAGGATGCCCATGAGACTCTTCTCGTGTAGGTTCATGATGCTGATCAAATCCGCTTCAATGGAGGCGGCGTAACGCACCACGTCTTTGACAAAAGAGCCGGAGCTGTGCTCGGAGATTTTGACGGTGTATCCAATGCTGCGTTCTGCGAAGTATTCCTTGGCAAATTCGATGTTGCGCTTGAGCTGGTTTTGCAAGAACTCGTCTGATTCCGCTGGGCTGATGATATGCACGCGACCGCTGAAATACTTGGCCATTTCGGCGACCGTGGACAGCTTTTGCTTGGTGTCTTGGTGCAGGTCCAACGGGACGACGATGTCATCGTACCCGGAATCTTTGATGCCTCGTTCCTGGGTGATAATGAACGGCGTGGAGCAGTTGGTGACAATGCGCAAGGCCCGACCGCCAGTTAAGAACTGCATGCCTTTGAGCCCGTGGGTTCCCATGATGACGAGGTTGGCGTCTTGTTCTACAGCGACGTCATCGATGTCTTCGAATATAGATCCGATGCGGACGGCTGTACGCACCGTGTGAGGGTACTCTGCAGCGGCCTTTTCCTTCCAGGCTTCCATGCGCAAACGGGCATCCGTCATCTCCTTCTTTGAGCCGATGATGTGGAGCAACATGATTTCACTTTCAAACGCCTTTCCAACAACAATAGCGTGTTCGAGGGCGATGTCACTCACTGGAGTGAAGTCCATGGGGACAAGGATGCGGTGTTGTGCCATGCGGTGTTGATCAATTTCTCAACGAAGGTAGTTCTTTACCGATGATTCTAATGAAATTTGTCGCATGGGGAGGCGCCTAAGAAAGTGGATTTTGAATGCAGTGAATTCGGATTGGAAATCCTCTGATCGGGCCCTGTTAGGTTGGGCGGTGCTGACCGGATTGGCCGCTGGATTGTTTGCCGTATTGCTAAAGCGTGTGGTGGGCGGACTGCACGATGGCATGTCGGGTTTTGCGGAATGGTCGGCCTGGAGTTGGTGGCTGGGCATCGGACCCTTGATCGGACTGTTGGCTACGCGATGGGTGGTGAGAAACTGGTTGCGTGGGGAACACCCGGGTCCCGGTGTGCCCAGCATCCTTCACGCCTTGTCTCAGCGCCACGGCCGCATCAAACGCACGTGGATGTTCGCTCCGTTGATTACGAGCTCTCTTTCGGTAGGACTCGGGGGATCGGGTGGTTTGGAGGGCCCTTCATTGCAGTCGGCCGCCGCCATTGGCTCCGAGATTGGCAGGCAGACAAAACGCACCTTCAACCGCCGCTTGTTGTTGATTGGCTGCGCGGCATCGGCTTCGCTGGCTGCCCTCTTTAAAGCGCCGGTCGCTGCCATCATTTTCGCGGTTGAAGTCATCATGATTGACCTCACGGCGTCCTCATTGGTTCCGCTGTTGCTCGCCTCATTGACGGCGCTCATTACGGCGACGGCGCTGATGGGGGACGGCAATATTCTGACCCCGCCGGACTTGGACTCATTCCGCATGGCCAATTTACCGCTCTACGTGCTGTTGGGAACGTTGTGCGGTGCCGGGTCGGTGGTCTTTTCACGCCTGTACCTCGGGGCGAGTGCTGCAGTGAACTGGCTCCCTTCCAGTCGACTGCGGATCTGGGTGGGAGGCGCCGTCATTGGAGGGTCCATTTTGCTTTTTCCTTCGCTGTATGGGGAAGGTTATGAAGTTGTCAATGCTTTGTTCAAAGGGCATGCGGAGATGCTCGCGTCGGACATGTCGATGCGACGCATTGATCCGCAAGGTTGGGCCTTGGTTGGTTTTTTGATGCTCGCGTGGGCGCTCAAACCCATCCTCACCGGGGTGACGTTGAGCGCGGGGGGCGTTGCCGGAGTTTTCGCGCCTGCGATTTTTTGTGGGGGGTTACTCGGGTACCAATTTGCTATAGTTTCTGGATGGATGGGCCCCATGTGGTCCATGCCCGTTGGCAATGCAGTACTCGCTGGAATTGCAGGGTTGTTGGCCGGGGTACTGCACGCGCCATTGACGGCGATCTTACTGGCTGCCGAGGTCAGCGGTGGTTATGCCTTGTTTGTGCCGGTTATGTTGACCTCAGGGATCAGTTTTCAGCTGTCGAAATGGTGGATGCGCAACAGCGTCTACACCCGAGAGTTGGCTGAGCGCGGGGAGCTCTTGACACACGACAAGGACCAGTCAGTTCTTACGCTGATGAAATTGGACGAGATGGTCGTGTCCGATTTTGAAGTATTGAATCCTCATTGGACGTTGGGCCAATTGATTCCGATCATTGAGCGAAGCTCACGCAACTTGTTTCCGGTGCTGGATCGCCACCGTCATCTGCTCGGAGTGGTGGACTTGCAAGACGTGCGTGAGGTGATGTTTGACCAGGCTTTGTACAGCAAACTCAAGGTGCATGAGCTAATGGTTTTGCCGGAAGCAACGGTGGAAGTCACTGACAAAATGGAACACGTCATGCGTGCTTTTGAACGCACAAACGCGGTATTTCTTCCCGTCGTGGACCAAGAACGGTACATCGGATTTGTGGCGCAGACAACCTTGTTCGATGCCTACCGCAAGTGGCTCAAGGACACGAGTATTCAATAGGCATCAGGCGTGCAGAAAGTCCTCTACCTCTTCGAAGAATTCCTCCGGATGGCTCGCGTGCAGCCAGTGGCCAGCGTCCTCGATTTTATGGGACTGAAACTGCATGCACGCCGATTGAAATTGGTCGAGGTCATCGGCGTTGACATACTTGGAATTCCCGCCGTAAATGGCGAGCGTGGGCAAGGTGTTTATGACCAGCGGCACTTCGTCCACTACGGCGCCAATCGCCGGCGCCAATGCGCTGAGGTTCGGGCGCCACGTGAATCCACCCGATTTTTCGCGGCGTAGGTTTTTCATTAAGAAGGCCACCATGCCAGGGTCGTCCAATCGGTCCATCAAGTGGGCCTCGACAGCGGAACGGTTCTCTGCCACGTCAATCGGCGCGGAAAGCAAGGCGTCGAAGATGGGGCCATGGTGCGGCGCATAGGCGCGTGCGGCCATATCGGCGATGACGAGTTTGTGCACGCGGTCCGGATACCGATGGGCAAACACCAAGGTCGTCTTTCCGCCCATGCTGTGGCCGATGATGCTCGCGCGCTGGATGTTGCGTTCATTGAGGTAGTGCAGCACGTCCTCTGCCATCGCTTTGTAGTTGTGCGCAGGGTGGTGGGGGCTGCGGCCGTGATTGCGTTGATCGATCAGGTGCACCCGGTGCGTTTCGGCAAACCGTTTGCCCAAGGTTTGCCAGTTGTCCGACGTGCCTAGCAAGCCATGGAGAATAACGAGGTCAGGGGCGTTTTCTTCGCCCAATTCCCGGCTGAAGAGTTGGAGGCGACCGGGCATCATGTGCGGGGGGTGTCCAAACAGGCCAGGTAGGTCTTCACCGTTTGTTCCAAGCCGTAATACAAGGCTTCTGAAATCAGTGCGTGACCGATGCTCACTTCTTCCAAGTACGGCACGTTGGCCGCAAAATGCCGCAGGTTGTTTGCGTCGAGGTCGTGGCCCGCATTCACCCCCAATCCGCAGGCGTGCGCGAAGGCTGCTGCCCGAGCAAAAGGCACCACAGCTTCGGGTTGACCGTTCTCGTATTCCCGCGCATACGGCTCGGTGTAGAGCTCGATGCGGTCCGCACCGATGGCGGCGGCGGCTTCAATTTGGGCTTCTTCCGTCCCGGTGAACAGGCTCACCCGCATGCCCGCTGCTTGCAGGGAATGGACGGTCTCTTTGAGTAGGTCCCGGTGCAGGTTGACATCCCAACCGTGATCGGAAGTGAGTGCGCCGGGGGGATCGGGGACGAGCGTTACTTGTTCCGGTCGGACCGCCAAAACCAACTCCAAAAACGATGCGGACGGGTAGCCTTCCACGTTGAATTCCGTGGTGATCACCTCCGGCAATTCCCGTACATCCGCGTATGTGATGTGGCGTTCATCCGGTCGAGGGTGGACTGTAATCCCCTGTGCACCAAATTGTTGTATGCGCGTGACGGCTTGTGCCACGTTGGGAACACTGCCCCCACGTGCATTGCGCAGGGTCGCAATTTTATTGACGTTGACGCTGAGTCGAGTCATCCGTACCTTTCGATTCCAACACCTCCGGTGCATTCCATCGGTGGATTGACGCAAAATTACGCCATGTACGCAGAGCGCATTATGAATTCTGACCTCCCGGCCGTGAAGCCCGAAGATTCGGCTGGTCGGGTGCTGCATTTGATGGATGAATACAAGGTTCGCCACTTGCCTTTGGTCAACGGCGATGAGTTTTCCGGGCTCGTTTACGAGGACGACCTGATGGACCTGGATGAGGAGACCCCCATGGCAGCCTTCCAAGCGCGCGCCGTTTTTACCACACCGCAAAGCCACCTCTACGATGTAGTAGGCCAACTGGTCGCTTCGGAGGTGGACGCCCTGCCTGTGGTGGATGAGGGCGTGTACAAAGGATGTGTCAATGCTGCGTCGGTGGTGCATTTTTTGGCTGAGCAGTCGCACTGGGCGACGCGCGGTGGAGTGGTGATTTTGGAGGTGCCCGAGGGTGATTTGTCCATCTCGGAAGTGGCACGACTGGCCGAAGGTGCCGGGACACGCGTGATCGCTTGCACCACCTCTCAACCGGAGAATTCCAGCAACGTCGAGGTGACGCTCAAGGTTGCAACGGAAGACATTGAACCGGTTATCCAGACTTTCCAGCGTTTTGGGTATTCGATTCAATCCTTTTTGCACGCACCGCAACTGGAGGAGGAAATGCGCGAACGATACGATGCGTTCATGCGTTATCTTCGACAATAGCCGTTCCTTAGCACCATGAAAATCGCCATCCACGGAAAAACCTTTGCGCCGGAGTACGATGATGCCATCAAGCACATCCTCGCGCGCATCCGTGACCTGGATCCGGCGCCCATTGTGGAATCCAACTTCAAACGGATTCTCGATGAACGTATGGGTCGCGCGAAGGACTGGGAGGCGTTTGACGAACCCTCTGCCTTGAATGGATACGATTTGCTTGTGGCCATCGGCGGCGATGGAACGGTGCTTGAGGCGGCCATTTGGGTGAGGGACACCGAAATCCCTGTACTGGGGGTGAATACAGGTAGGCTCGGGTTTTTATCCAACGTAGGCATCGACGAAATCGACCTTGCCATGGACGCGGTTGCAGCGGGTAAGGTCTGGTATGAAGAGCGTTTGATGCTGCAGGTTGACGTGGACGGCATGGAGCTCGGTGACTTCCCGTATGCACTGAACGAGGTGGCCATCATGAAACGCGATACGTCGAGCATGGTCGCGGTAGAAGTCCTGCGGGACGACGCCTTTGTCAACAATTACTGGGCAGACGGCTTGATCGTTTCGACCCCGACGGGCTCAACAGCTTACTCCCTCAGCGCGGGCGGGCCCATTGTGATGCCCGGCTCAGAAGTGCTGTGCATCAACCCCGTTGCGCCACACAACTTGAACAACCGCCCGCTCATTATCCCTGCGGACGGCACCTTGCAATTGGTCGCTGATGGCCGGGAAAACCAATTTTTGCTGAGCCTGGACTCGCGTATGTTCATCCTCGATGGTGGCCGAAAAGTTCAGGTGACGACGGCTCCATTTCGATTGTTCTTGATGAACCTCGAACACCAAGAATTCTTCAGCACCGTGCGCGCGAAAATGCATTGGGGGGTGGACCCGCGCGACCGATGATTTTTCGTGGATAAACTCCTCGATTTGTTGGGTGTTTTTGTCAATTGCATGGCACAATTCCATGTAATTTCGTGCGTTATACACTCGTCCGTTCGAAAGCCCCAGACCCGTTGGATTACGCCCGCTCTACCGCTTCAAAAATGACATGCTTCGTCGCGCTCCTTTTGGGCGTTTTGATGGTGGCTCCCGCGTGGGGTCAGCGGAAGTTTGAGCAATCCAAAGAAATCGGCATCTCACTGGGCACAGCGTACTACAAGGGCGACATCAATCCCGATGCGCACCTCGGAGGCCGCATGACGGGGGGATATGGTGGATTTTACCGGCACAACTTCTCCACCCGCCTTGGATTGCGCATCAACTATTTCCAAGGACGCATTGAGGCGTGGGACGCCGACAGTTCCGACCCTTGGCAACAAAACCGGAACCTGCATTTCCGTAATGATGTGAGTGAACTCAGTGCGCTCGTTGAAATCAACTACCTCGACCACCAGATTGGAAACCCCGGAGATCGCCTCACCGCGTTCTTGTACACGGGGTTGGGAGTCTACACGCACATGCCGGAAGCCGAATTGAACGGCCAGTGGACCCCGCTGCAGCCCTTGGGCACGGAGGGCCAAGGGACGACGTGGGGAGAAGCATACGGTGTTGAAACTTATGGAACCACGGGTATTTCTGTGCCGTTTGGGTTCGGCTTCAAGTCGAACATTGGTCCGTTTACGACGTTCAACATCGATTGGGGCGTGCGCAAAACGTGGACGGACTACCTCGATGATGTCAGTGGCATGTACGCCGACCGGGCAGTTCTGTTGCAAGAACGCGGCGAGGTCACGGCGGCGATGGCCGACCGCACGTTGCTCCCAGAAGGCGGGGTCACGAACCAAGGCGGACTGCAGCGCGGTGACCCGTCACGCACGGATGTGTATGCCTACATCACGGCTTCATTGAGTTTCCGAATCAGCAAAAAACCCACCACGTGTTGGTCCGAGATATGACAGCAGTCGGCAACGAACAACTTGAACGGTGCGCTGCTTGGGGATTGGATCCTCAACGCATACCCAAGCACGTTGCCATCATCATGGACGGTAACGGACGGTGGGCGAAGGAGCGCGGAGAATCGCGTGTCTTCGGTCACATAAACGGCATCGACTCGGTTCGCGCTTCCGTTGAAGCGGCCTTGGAACTCGGGGTGAAGCACTTGACGCTCTATGCCTTCAGTACTGAAAACTGGAGCCGCCCTGTTGAAGAAGTCAATGCCTTGATGGATTTGCTCGTCGAGACGTTGATCAAAGAGATTGAGGCGTTGGCTGACAAAGGGGTGCGCCTGCGGACCATTGGAGACATCGGAGCCTTACCGGAATCCTGCCAGGCGCAGTTGACGCTGGCCGCTGAACAAACGGCCCACCAGGAAAACCTCGAATTGATTTTGGCCTTGAGCTACAGTTCAAAATGGGAAATGGTCGAAGCCCTGAAGGCCATCATAGCCAGCGGAATTGAGCCGGAAGCCGTCGACGCTCAGGTCATTTCAGACCACTTGACCACCCGGGATTTGCCGGATCCTGAGTTGATGATCCGGACGAGCGGCGAACACCGCATCTCGAATTTCCTCCTGTGGCAAATGGCTTACACAGAGTTTTATTTTTCGCCGGTGCTGTGGCCGGACTTTGGCAAGGAAGAGTTCATTGGTGCCATCCGCGACTTTCAAAACAGGGAACGTCGGTTTGGCGGCTTGTTGGACACCAACCACAATGTTGAATCGAAATGAAGAAGACCGGAAAAGCCGTGATGCGAACCCTGTTGCTTGGCTGCACCCTGCTCGTGGTGTGTGCTTCGCAGGTGGCGCAGGCTCAAGTTCCGACCGCGGCGGATTACGACAAGAAGTACACCCTTGCCGGTTTGACGGTGCTCGGGGCGGATTATACCGATGCCCAAGCTGTGAAGCTGTTCAGTGCGTTGCAAATCGGTCAGGAGTTGACCATCCCCGGGGAGGAAATCACGCGTGCCATTCGCAACCTCTGGGCCCAAAACCTTTTCGAAGACATTTCCATCGAGTTGGCCGAAGTCCGCGACAACCAGGTGTACTTGGTCATCCGAGTGGACGAATTGCCGCGCCTGACGCGCTACACGTTTGAAGGGGTCAACCGGTCGGAGCAGGAGACCTTGCGGGGCAAAATCGACCTACTCACCGGACGTGTGGTGAACGAAAACGTTATGGTGACGGCGCGCAAGCGATTGCGGGATTACTACCACGACAAGGGATTCTGGGATGCGGATATTAGCATCACCCAATCTGCTGACACGTCGTTTGAAAACGGCGCCAAGTTGGACATCGCCATCGACAAGGGCGAAAAGATCAAGGTAGGTGAAATTGTGGTCGACGGCGTCTCAAATCTGGAGAGTAAGCAGGTACTGCGCGCCATGAAAGACCTGAAGGAGAAGCGGTGGTACCGCATTTTCAAGTCCAGCAAATTTGTCGAGGCCAACCTGGATCAAGCCCACAGCGAAATCCTCGCGCTCTACAACAAAGAGGGGTACCGCAACGCACGGGTATTGGGTGATTCCATCTATCGGTTGCCGGAAGGCTTGGTGGGGGTGAAAATCGATGTCAGTGAAGGCAATCGGTTCCATTTTGGTGAAATTTCGTTCACGGGAAACACCAAATACCGCAGCACCCAGCTCGATTCCATTTTGGGCATCAAGCGCGGCGATACGTACGACCTGGAGCGCCTCGAAACACGGGTCTTCATGGACCCGAAAGGACTTGATCTAAGTTCGCTGTACCAGGATGACGGCTACCTCACTTTCCAGGCAATGCCCATTGAGACGCGCATTGAAAACGACACCATCGACATCGAGGTGCGCATGATGGAGGGCAAGCAATTCCGGATCGGCAAAATCATTGTCCAAGGCAACACAAAGACCAACGACCACGTCATCTACCGAGAAATCCGCACGCGACCCGGGGACCTATTCAGCAGAACTGACATCATCCGGACCCAGCGTGAATTGGCCCAGTTGAACTACTTCAACCAGGAAGCGTTTGGCATCAACCCCATCCAGCACCCTGAAGACGGCAGCGTGGACATTGAGTACACCGTCGAAGAGAAACCATCCGACCAGATTGAGCTGTCCGGAGGTTGGGGCGGCGGCCGCGTGGTGGGCACCCTCGGGGTGAGTTTCACCAACTTCAGCGCCAAGAACATGTTCAAGAAGGGCGCCTGGAAGCCCATTCCGACTGGGGACGGCCAGCGGCTCTCCATCCGGGCACAATCGAACGGCTTGTTTTTCCAGAGCTACAACTTGAGTTTCATGGAGCCTTGGTTGGGGGGCAAAAAACCAAACGCCCTGAGCTTCTCGGCGTGGCGATCCATCCAGTCCAACGGTCAGCCGAAGCGCATCGAAGGAGAGCTGAACGAATTGCGTCAGTCCCTCGAGATTACCGGGGTACAGGTGGGCTTTGGCCAGCGTTGGAAAAAGCCGGACGACTGGTTTACCATGAACGTGGCCTTGAGCTACCAGCATTTCAATCTCGATAACTACGGGGTATTCTTCAGTTTCTCAGACGGCGTCGCGAACAACCTCGCCGCCAACTTGACGCTGGCGCGCAACTCGATTTCGGATCCTATTTATCCCGTTTGGGGCTCTAACATCTCGCTTTCGGTCAAGGCTACACCGCCGTACAGCAAGTTCCGTCCGGAAGGCACGTTTTACGAAGGGATGAGTGATCAGGATCGCTTTCGGTGGGTGGAATACCACAAGTGGAAGGTGAAGGCCGAGTGGTACACGCCATTAACCCAATCGGCGGGAGAGAATCCGCGTACGTTGGTGTTGCGGACACATGCGGGAGTTGGGCTTATCGGCCAATACAACCGCGCGGTCGGGCTGTCTCCTTTTGAGCGGTTTTACTTGGGCGGGGTCTTTTTGAGCGGGTTTGTTTTGGACGGGAGGGAAATCATCAACCTCCGCGGGTTCGACGATTTGTCGCTTACAATGCCAAACCAAAACACGGGTGCCCCAGTCATCGCCAAGTACGGTGCAGAATTGCGTTATCCGTTGAGCACGAATCCTAGTGCCACTATCTATACCTTGGCCTTCATCGATGCAGGCAAGACGTGGGCCGATGCGCGGGAGTTCAACCCGTTTGAAGTGTACCGATCAGCAGGTGTGGGAATGCGGATATTCCTACCGATGTTTGGCTTGTTGGGCTTGGATTATGGATGGCGCTTGGACGATGTGCCCACCCTCCCGAACATGTCACGGGGGCAGTTCCATTTCAGCATGGGTATGAATATGGGAGATTTGTAATTGAAATTTAGATGAAGATGAGAGCAATATCATGGATTGTGTTGGGCCTGACCTTGGCGGTGGGGCACCGCGCGAGTGCGCAGAAATTCGCCTACATCGATACCGACTATGTTTTGTTGCACTTGCCAGAATACTCGGAAGCGCAGGGGCAATTGAACCAGATGGCCGTGGACTGGCAGGTGGAGATTGAGATGAAATTGGATGCTGTGGAACGCTTGGAAATGGCATACCGTGCGGAGCGGGTCCTGTTGACGCAGGAGATGCGTGGCAAACGCGAGGAGGAAATCGATACCAAGCGACGGGAAGCCCGTGAATTGCAGAAGGCGAAATTTGGCGTGGATGGGGAGCTGTTTCAAAAGCGCCAAGAGCTCATCCAACCCATCCAAGACATGGTGTTCGAAGAGTTGAAGGACATTGCCTCGGGGAGTGGTTACATGGTCATTTTCGACAAGAGCAATCAGAGCAACATGCTCTATACCAATCCCAAGTATGACATTTCAGATCGCCTCATCAAAGCCCTTGGATTCGTTCCCGGCGAGACCATTGAGCCCGAGGGCGGCGAAGGGGAGGAGAGCAAGTCCATTCAGGACCGCGCCAAGGACGCCATGAACAAGGGTAAGGATGCAGCGACGGGCCGGATGCAAGGCGCTGCAGCCGGCGCACGAGGCGGTGGAAATACCATCAATCGCAGCAAAAATTGAGGCGTTAAAACGTACATTTACGCGAATTAGAACGATCACAACTTAAGATCACATGATGAAGCAGATTTCATTGGCCATTGCATTGATGGCAGCATGCACACTGACAGGTTTTGCCCAAAAATTCGGGCACATCGATACACAAGACATTTTGTTGAACCTGCCCGAGCGAAGCGAAGCGCAAGCGACCATCGAGGCGCGTGCAGCTGAGTACGAGACCGAGTTGGCGCGCATGCAACAGGAGTTCCAGACGAAGTACGCTGAGTACCAAAGCAAGGGGTCGACCTGGCCCGCTGCGATTCTCGAGCAGAAGGAACGGGAATTGCAGGCGCTTGATCAAGGCATGCAGGAGTTCGGATCAACCGTTCAAAACGAGTTGGTTTCACTCGAACAAGAACTCTTGATGCCGATGGTAGAGCGCGTTCAAGAAGCCATCAACCAGGTTGGGGCTGAGAATGGATTTACCTACATTTTCGATACCAGCTCGGGTGCAACAGTCTATACTGGCGGTGAAGACGTGGGCACCCTCGTTCGCGCCAAGCTGGGCATGTAAACGGCCCCGGCGCACGCATGCGACCCATCGGGATTTTTGATTCGGGCATCGGAGGCCTGACCGTTGCACGGGCAGTGGCGGAAGCCTTGCCCGACCATCCCATCATTTACTACGGTGATACGGCGCACCTGCCGTATGGGGAGAAAAGCCCTGCATTGATTCGCCGTTATGCCACGCAAATTACCCGCGAGTTGGTGCGTCTGGGTTGCGGCTCCATTGTGGTCGCATGTAATTCCGCATCGAGCAATGCCTTGGACGCCATCCAGGCAGAAGCCGGTGAATCCATCCCCGTCATTGATGTGGTGCACCCGGTGGTTGACGCCGTTGCGACCCGGTTTTCTGAGGGACAGATTGGCGTTATCGGCACCCGAGCAACCATCGATTCCCAATGGTACCAGCGGCTGCTGGAGGCCCGTGGATTTGATGTGGTTACGAAGGCCACGCCATTGTTGGCTTCGGCCATAGAAGCAGGGTTTCACGGAGGCCAAGTCAGTGATGCTTTGATTTCTGCCTACTTTGAGTCGGGGGAGTTCCGTGCGGTTCGCGCCCTGATCTTGGGGTGTACCCATTATCCGTTGGTTGCGGATCAAATTGGTTCTGCGTTGCCTGATTCCGTTGCGATGGTGGATAGTGCTGAAGCCGCAGCGCAGGCACTGAAAGTTGCACTGCACCCTCTTTCCGATGGGCCAGAGACAACGGGTGAGCGAGTGGATCGGTTCATGGTATCTGATTTAACGGAGTCATTCACCCTCGGAGCCCAGCGGTTTTTTGGGCAGCCTGTCAATCTGGTCGAGCACAAGTTGCCATCGACTAACGATTGAACCAACCGGCGTATTCCACGTACCGATTGGCGGTGGTGGCGAGGTGTTCCTGAAGCTCGGGGCGGACGGCACCCCGTTGTTTTGCCGGTACGCCGGCCCACATCGTTCGAGGCGGTACCACCGTCCCTTCAAGCACGACCGCTCCGGCAGCAATGACCGCATGCTCTCCGACGACCGCACCGTCCAACACGACCGCATTCATACCGATCAAAGCGCCCGCTTGAATGTGGGCCCCGTGGACCGTTGCGTTGTGGCCGATGCTTGCGCCCTCATCGATGCGGGTTTCGCTCTTGTTGAATGTGCCGTGGATGACGGCGCCGTCTTGTATGTTCACGCGTTGTCCAATGGTGATGGGAGCGACATCGCCGCGGATAACGCAATTGAACCAACACGATGATTGCTCACCAAGGTAGACCTCACCGACAATGGTCGCATTGGGCGCTATCCAGCAGGACGGGTGGATGGATGGAGCAAGGTCACGGCATGGGAGTACAACGGGCTGATTCGGATTCATGGTATTTCGGGTTTTTTCCACCAACGGGGGCGATCAAAGATGCGCATTTGGCTTGCAAAAGCCGCATCATCCTCCCCAATTTCGATGGCTTTACTGCCCACGCTTTGTTCCCATGCGGCATGCAATCGCGCCACCGCGTGCAGGTGCGTAAGTCCCCGTGCCGATGTGTTGAAGGAACGCGCGTGCTGCTGCAATATGGCCTTGGACTTTGGTGAGGCATGCACGGTTGGTTGGGTGCTGAGCCAATCCCGGGTGGAGGCAATCCGCTCCCGGATGGTAGCTAGTTTAGGGGCGGGTGGTGCATCTGTCGCTTCTGCGGTTGAGGTTTCCATGTGAAGTGCAAACCGTTCTGCCACCGGGCCCGAGAGGCGTTGGAGGTATCGCTGCACCCGTCCTGTTGTGCAGGTGCAATGTTGGGGACCGTCGTTGAAGCGGCCGCAAGGACAGGGATTTGAGGTGGCTACAATCCAACCTGTCGGCGACTCAACCCGACTTTGACGTGCCCGGGAGAGGAGGAACCCTTCGCCTTCCAAGGGCCCACGGAGGGCTTCGATGCAATCCCTTGAAAATTCACAGAGCTCATCCAAGCAGAGCAATCCGTGATGCGCAAGGCTCAGTTCCCCCGGTATCCACGTTCCACTTTGGGCGATGGTCCCTAACAGGCCCGCTGCAGTGCATTGATGGTGAGGGGTCCGAAGGGGCGGCTTCTCCGAGGCGGACATCGGGATTCCTTTGGAGCAATAGGCGTGTTCGACCTCCTTGGATTTTGTAGCTGTCAATGCAGGCAAGAGTTCGTGGAAGGCTCGTGCCATGTGTGATTTGCCTGTACCAGCGGAGCCAATGATGAGCAAGGGCAATTGGCCCACCGCTGCGATGCTCAGTGCCTTCACATGCAGCGGGGAAAGACGCAATGTATCCCAATGTTGTCCGTCTTTGGGATTCCACCGCTCGCGTTCGTTCCATTTTGTTTTCGTAGCGATGACGGGAAGGACTTGATGGCCTGAGAGGTAGGCAACGGCTTGATTCAAGTGGTTGGTTCGCAGCGCTTTCCCTCGAGGTCCCCACGGAGCGAGTGAACGGCCCAATCCATCTGGCAGCAACAGGGCGTCCACGTCTAGGGCTTCATGGGATTGAAGTTCCTGTCCATTTTGAGTTCCTTTTGGTGGTCGGATATGTCCGTCCAGGCCCATTTCACCGGCGGAGAAAATCCTGGGCAATGAATCTGCTGGGATGATTCCTGCTTGTCCCAAAAGCGCTAGGGCAATGGGTAAATCGAGTGCTGTCAGGCCTTTGAGGTGATCGGAAGGGCGGATGTGCAACGTGAATGCTCCTGAAAGACGGGGCAAGTCGCAGCATTCGAATGCAGCATAGATACGGGAGACTGCATTTCGGCCGGCCGTCCAAGGAATGCCGCTGACATGGAAACGGGCGCCCCGCGTTCGGTGCAGTTGAACATGCGCCACGCAAGCATTGGGCACGGCCGCGCCGTACCCGAGGGTGGTAACTAGCATGGAAAGGGGTTACTGGGCGCGCTCGATCAAGTCAATCCACGCGTGAATGACTTTGATGTGTATTTCTTGAACGCGGTCAGCGTATCCAGTCCAGGGCACGTCGACCACGACATCGCACAGCGCGCGCAACGCTCCACCTCCCCGTCCGGTGAGTCCGACGACGGTCATTCCTAAGGACTGCGCTGCTTTGGCCGCTTGCAGTACGTTGGCACTGTTGCCACTCGTGGAAATGGCGAGCAAGCAATCTCCGGACTGGCCAAGTGATTGCACGAATCGAGCGAATATCTGATCGAATCCGTAGTCATTGCCTACGCAGGTGATGTGGCTCGGATCGCTGCATGAAATAGCAGGCAGCCCCGGTCGATCCTCTCGGTATCGGCCGCTCAGTTCCTCTGCAAAGTGCATGGCGTCGCTCATGCTTCCTCCGTTTCCGCATGAAATGATTTTGCCCCCTTGGGCAATGGCTTGACACATGGCTGCGCCTGCCGCTTCAACCGCATCCATGAATGCAGCGTCGTTCCGAACCGTATCCAGCAGCTGCGCTGCTTCGGAAAAATGTTCGTCGAGTCGGTTGCGTTGATTCATGGGTGCAAGGTGGAGCGCAAGGTTGGGCGTTTGCTGTTCAATTTATGCAAGGGGCCGCAGACTTCACGGGTCAACGGTTGAATGCCGCCAATCCGGATTCGAGGAATTCGACAAACTTGCTGGCATCGGGATCGTAACCTACGCCCTCTCCCAGCGGTGTACCGTCGTGGTCAAGCATGACGTAAAACGGCTGGGAATTGGTGTTGAATTGCGAGGCTTGCATGTACGACCATTTATTCCCGACGGTCTTGATTTTGAACGTCTTTCCGCCATATTGTTCTTCGCTCTGTTCTTCCTCTGGTAAGCTTACACGTTCGTCTACATACAAGGAGACCAAGATTACCTCATTTTCTAGGATTTCCATAACACGTGGATTTGGCCAAACTTGCTCTTCCATTTTACGGCAATTGACGCATGCCCAACCGGTAAAATCTAAGACCACTGGCTTTCCCGTTTCGATGGCGGCTATCATTCCTTCATCATAGTCCAAATGCGATGCTTTGACATGGTGGATTTCCAAATAGCTGTAATCCATTCCAGGAGGGAATCCGCTGATAGCTTTGATGTCTTCACCCCACAGGCCTGGTGTCATGTATCCGGCAAAAGCGAGGAATGCGATTCCCAGAGCGATTCTCTGTTTTCCGATTTTTTGGGTCTTGGAATCATGCCAAAACCGTATCCACCCCAACAAATAGAAAGCGGTAACAACGGCGGTAAGAATCCAAATGGCGATGAACAATTCCCTTTTTAGAAGGCCCAATTGAAGTACCATATCCGCATTCGAGAGAAACTTAAAAGCGAATCCAATTTCGAGTAGCCCCAAAACGACTTTTACGCTATTCAGCCAGCCACCGGATTGTGGCAAGGAATTCAGCCATCCCGGGAAGGCAGAGAAGAGCATAAAGGGCAATGCCAATGCCAGTGAGAAACCGAACATCACAGCCGTGGGCGCAGCGAAGGAGCCCGTCGCGGCACCGGCCAATGCACTGCCTACCAAAGGACCTGTGCACGAGAACGACACAATGGCCAACGTCGCTGCCATGAAGAAGATGCCGACGAGACCGCCACGGTCGGCGGCTTGGTCGGTTTTGTTTGCCCAGCTTGTGGGCAATTGAATCTCAAACGCACCTAAGAAGCTGACTCCAAAAACAATCAACAGGGCGAACAAGAAAAGATTAAAAAATGGATCTGTTGAAATGACGTTGAGGACGTCGACGCCGAAAACAGCCGTCAGCAACAAGCCAAGGCCGGTGTAGATGAAGATGATGAAGAACCCGTAGATCAGGGCGTTTCGAATGCCTTCGCTGCGGGTTTTGGATTGCTTCGTGAAGAAGCTAACCGTCATGGGAATCATGGGGAAAACGCAGGGCGTCAACAACGCGGCAAACCCGAGGAGCATGCCCAAGAAGAAGACGCCAGCAAGACCTTCTTCTTCCGTGCCGTCAGTTCCTTCAATAATGGTCCCTTCGTCGGTGCCGTGGTCGCATAGTCCCAGAAAGGGTGGACAGTAATCCGGTCGGTCAGCTGCTTTTCTGCGGTTGGCAAACGTGGCTTCGAAATCCAAATCCGGTGGGAAGACGCACTTCTCCTCATCGCACGCCATGAACGTGATGGCGCCGGTGATGACTTCGGTGCCAGCGTCGGGCCCAGTAAACGATTGCACGAAGTAGACCTCCTCTTCGAACATGTTGACGTCCATTTCAAACGTCGGATCGAATTGAACCAGGGGTTCGCATTCGGTGACCTCACCTACAGCTTCAAACCCCTCAGGCCAATCGATACGGAAAGCCGTCGGCATGGGCCCATCGAAGCTTTCCAGATGCTGGCTGTAGGTGTGCCAGCACGGATCCACCACGGCATGGAACACCAATTCAAACGCGTCGCCGTTCTCGTAAATATTCACATCCCACACCACGGGCTCCAGGATGCCGCTTTCGGCTCCCATAGGTTCCTCGTGCTCGGCAGCATCGTGATCTCCACACAGGTGCTGAGATTCTGGACAGTACGTTGGCAACGCCGGCGAAACTTCGTCCAGAGCGATGGAGAAATCAATGTCTTCGGGCGGGAGGCAACGCGATGCGTCGCACACCATGAAACTCAAGAACCCGGTTACGTTTCCGCTGCGATCGGCTGGATTTACACGAACCGTTTGTACCCAGTAAACCTCCTCTTCAAAGAACTTCAAATCCATCATGAAGTTGGGGTCGTATTCCACCAGTGGATCACACTCGGTGACATCTCCCACCTTTTCGACTCCGTCCGGGACTTCCACCTCGAAGTACGTTGGCAGAGGACCGTTGGGATCTTCGAGGAATTGGCTGTAGACATGCCAACACGCGTCGACGCTAGCGTGGAATACCACATCCAATTCGTTCTCACTTTCTGTTTCGTGGACCGAGAATTCCCACTTGACCGGTTCCAAGATTTGTGCGAAAGCAGTCGTCCATCCCCAGGTTAGCAGAACGGTCAAGGCAGCGATTGCCTTTCCAATTCGAAGATTCGATCGTTTCATAGCCCCGCGAAGATACTACCTGCAGGGGCGCTTTCCGCCGGCCCGGTGCCAACGACTGTTAGAGCTCAATCTCCTCCCCGAGGGCCAGGCCAAATGGTCGGCGGATGAGCCAGCTTCCCGCGTAAACGAGCGGGGTGTCGACCAAAGCGACGAGCACTTTGAAAACGAAGCCGTTCAGCAACAGACTGGTGAAGAGTACCCATTCGATTTGGCCCAAGCTGCACATGAGAAACAGCACGGCAAACGTGTCGACGAATTGCGACGGTATGGTGCTGAGGTTGTTGCGAAGCCAGAGTTTCTTGCCGTTGGTTAAGCGTTTCCAAAAGTGAAAAAGCCGCACGTCGAGAAATTGTGCGAGCAGATATGCCGCCATCGAGGCACTGACCGCGACGATGGTGGAACCGAACACGTGGTCAAATTCGGCGTTGCTGACTGGCGACCAGTCGGCCGCGGGCACGGATTGGCTGACCGTCACGATGACCAACGTAAAGGCGCTGGCAATCAATCCGGCGAGGACGACTTCGTTGGCGCGGCGTTTCCCGAAGCATTCCGAGATGAGGTCGGTAACCAAAAACGTCACGGGGTACGGAAGCAGGCCAACGCTTTGCTCGAAGGTCAAGCCCTCGATGGGGCTCCAATGAAAAAACTTTCGAAAGATCAAGTTGCACGCCACCAGGGACGCAATGAATAGTGCAGCGAGTATGAGGTAAATGCGCAAAGCGCGCTGCCGCAGGTCGGCGGTGTGCTCAGGGGTCATGCGGCTCAAGATAATGATGTCCAGTGCAATGCGTTGCCGCGGCGCTCAACCCGCGCCGTTGCACAGAAGAATTGAGCTCCTGATTCAACTTGTGCCTCTGTCAGGTGCAGCAACTCCGGCACTGCGCGGGCTGCGATGCCGTATTCATGTGCCAACCGGTGCATGATTTCTACCCGCAGGGGTTCCGCCCGCCAAGCCGGCAGGTCCAATTCACCTTTGTCGTTGCCCAGTGTCCAGCAACGAAGGGTGGCTGCGTCGCGTTCTGTCGTGAAGTAGGACCGCAGCGATTGAAACCGGTCTGCCCAGTGTGCAACGTGGGCCGCCGTACCGGGCCGGAGAGCCTCCAGCAACGGAAGCGCCTCGTTCCGGATTCGGTTTCGGAGGTAATCCGGTTTGGCGTTGGAAGCATCCTCGCGGTAAGCCACGTTCCAGGCGCTACACGTCTCGGCAAGGTCAGCTCGAGTCAAGGTGAGGAACGGACGCAGTAGTCCGCGTTTTGCATCCATAGCGGGCATGGCGGCGAGGGCGAGCGGATCAGCGGACCGCATGAGGTGGAGAAGTACGGTTTCAGCTTGGTCGTCGCCGTGATGGGCGGTGACGATGTAAGCCGGGCGGCCATGGTGGTCGTGGGCTTCGTAGCGCAATCGTTCGAAGTGCGCGTAACGAATCTTCCGAGCTTCGGCCTGCACGCCGTGCTCGGTTGAAGTCACTTGAGCGTCCAGGACGTCGCAGGGCACGCCCCGCTCAATACACCACTCCACCACCAGCGCTTCATCTGCATCGGAGGCTTTGCCGCGCAGGTGGTAATTGACATGCGCTACTTGCACATCAACGCCGACCCGATGCAGCGCTTCCACCAAGACCATGGAGTCCAAGCCGCCGCTCACGCCGGCAATGAAGGTGGCGTTTGATTCAATGCCGTGGCCATTGAGCCATTGCCTGACGTGCTGCACCAGGCCGTCGCGGTTATTCGCCATCGGAATTCAAAGTTTGCATCATCGCTTCGGCCTTCAGCAGGCATTCAGCGTACTCACTGGCGGGATCACTCAAGGAGGTGATGGCCCCTCCGACGTGCATGCTTATGCGCGGGGTGGCGGCGTTGTAGAGCAGGCTGCGGATGACTACGTTGAGGTCAAAATCACCGTTGGGTTGGAAGAAGCCGACGCTGCCCGAGTACACGCCCCGGCGGCTGGCCTCGAGCTCATCGATGATTTCCATGGCACGCACCTTGGGGGCACCGGTCATGGACCCCATCGGGAAGGTGGCCCGCAAAATGGCCTCGGTGGTCACGTCCTCCCGAAGCGTGCACTGCACGGTCGAAATCATTTGATGGACCGATTCAAACCGATGGATGCCGAACAATTCCGGTACGTGCACCGAACCGGGTTTGGCTATCCGGCTCAAGTCGTTGCGCACTAGGTCACAGATCATCACATTTTCTCCGCGCTCCTTGGGGTCGTTTTGCAATTGATGGGCCAGTGCATCGTCTTCTTCCGGTGTGCGCCCACGTCGAATGGTGCCTTTGATGGGGGAGGAAATCAATTGATTGCCTCGGCGCTTGAGGAACAACTCGGGAGAACCGCAAATCACATGGAATTCTCCGGCTTTGACCAAGGCTGCGTAGGGGGGTTGCGTAAAGTGGTGCAAGCGCACAAAGGCATCCCAAGGGGACGCCAATTGCTGGTCAGCACTCCACTCCTGGCACAGGTTCATCTCGTAGATGTCTCCGCGTTGGATGTGCTTTTTGACGCGGTGGGCCCGTTGCAAATACGTGCTTTCATCCCATCGGGGTTTGAGCGGAATGCCCGGTCCAGGCGGCAGCGGCTCAGCCTTGGCTTCGCAGGCCGATTGCACGAATTCCAAGGTGTCGGTTGCATCCGCTTCATCGTGTCCGTAGACCACTTCGCATTGTGTTTTGTCCCCGCCCCAGGCCAGGACCAACCGGGGTTCCACCCAGTGCATGGTGGGCAATCCGAGGGTGTCCGGCCGCCGTGAATCGAGGCGTTCGATGCCGTTCTTGAGGTCGTAGCCAAGCCATCCGAACGCCCATGTGCTCGCCCCGTTGGGATGCAGGAAGGCTTGAAGGGTGGCGATGCTGTCGGAATTCGTGCCGTCCCACGTGAACGATCGCCGTGCCCCGATTGCGAGGTAACAGGTTCCACTTGGGTGGGTATCGAAATACAGGCTTGCATGCGTTTCCCGTTCGAAGATGGCCTTCAAATTCGGGAGATTACGCAGTGCAGTTGCTGCCATGGGGGATACGGGAATTAGACGTGCAAAGCTCGGTCACCGGTGGCCGCCAGGGCGGCTTCCTTGATGGCTTCGGTGAACGTCGGGTGGGCGTGAGACATGCGGCTGATGTCTTCGGCGGTGGCCCGGAATTCCATGGCGACGACCGCCTCGGCGATCATATCCGCTGCACGGGGACCGCACATGTGGATGCCGAGGATTTCATCGGTCTCGGCATGCGCCAACACCTTGATTGAACCGTCGGTGTCCATCGAAGCGCGCGCACGGCCGCTTGCCTTGAACGGGAACGACCCCGATTTGTAAGGGACACCGTCGGCTTTCAATTGCTCCTCAGTTTGTCCGACCCCTGCGACTTCCGGCCACGTGTAGACCACGTTGGGAATTAGGTTGTAATCGATGTGGGGATGCTGCCCGGCAATGACCTCGGCAGCGACTACGCCCTCTTCTTCCGCTTTGTGGGCCAGCATCGCGCCGCGCACCACATCGCCGATGGCGTAGATGTGACCGACTGCGGTCTGCATTTGATTGTTCACCGCGATGCGTCCGCGGTCATCGGCTTGCAGTCCGGCGGCTTCGAGGTTGAGGCCTTCGGTGTAGGGCTTGCGTCCTACAGACACCAGGCAGTAATCTGCTTTCCAGGTAACTTCCTTGCCCTTCTTGTCATCGGCTTTGACGGTGACGCTCTTGGCCGTGGCTTTGACCTCTTTTACGCCGTGTTGCAGGTGGAATTTGACCCCCAGCTTTTTCATGCTGCGCATCAGTTCTTTGCCCATCGCGCGGTCCATGGTCGGGATGATGGCGTCTTGGTATTCGACCACGTGAACTTCGGTTCCTAGTCGGGCATAGACGCTTCCCATCTCCAACCCGATGACGCCGCCGCCGATGACCACCATGCTCTTGGGCAGGGCGTCCAAACTCAGGGCTTCGGTTGAGGTGATGATGCGTTTTTTGTCGATTGTGATGAACGGGAGGGACGCGGGCTTCGACCCGGTTGCGATGATGATGTGATCTCCTGTGATGGTCTCTTTTTTGCCTTTAGCGGGCTTCACTTCAACGGTGTGTGCATCCTTGAAGCTGCCCAACCCATGGTGCACCGTGATGCCGTTCTTTTTCATCAAGAAATCGATGCCGCCGACGGTTTGCTCGACCACTTCACCCTTGCGGGCGATCATGCGCTTGAAGTCTAGCTTTAATCCTCCGGTCGAAATGCCGTGGGTTTCGAATTGATGCGCAGCCTGGTGGAAGTGCTCAGAGCTGTCGAGCAAGGCCTTGGACGGAATGCATCCCACATTGAGGCAGGTTCCTCCAAGGGAATTGTATTTCTCCACCAAAGCAGTCTTCTTGCCCAATTGTGCCGCGCGGATGGCCGCAACGTAGCCCCCAGGGCCGCTGCCAATAACGATAACGTCATAAGATTCCATAGAACAAAGGTAACAGTTGAGGGGCACGCGGGCACCTGATTTGACGAGGGTTTTATCCTTTACTTTGTACGCTCTAAAACGCGGACGAAGAGCCGCTTGTGACCGATACGTTTTGAACCAACGCCCCAACCCCCGTCCGGATGTGGAATAAGATTGCCGGAGTCTTAATTCGCCAGCGAATCCTGTGGATGTTGGTGTTGGGGATCGGCACCTTGTACGTGGGGTCGCACATTCCGAACGTCCGGCTCCAGTATGCGTTCGGGGGGTTATTGCCTGCGACCGATTCCACCGCCATCGCTTACGAGGAATTCAAGTCGGTGTTTGGAACGGAGGGCAATGTCATGGTCATCGGAAGCGAATTGGAGCCTCTCCAGTCC
>JBELBV010000003.1:36325-114645 GCA_042095135.1 Flavobacteriales bacterium
TGGAACGGAGGGCAATGTCATGGTCATCGGAAGCGAATTGGAGCCTCTCCAGTCCCCAGAGGGGCTGGTGGCTTGGGATCAACTGGCGCATTCCATTCGAACTATGGAGGTGGTGCGGGACACCACGGATGATGGGGTGGACAACCCGGTACCAGTACCATTGATCGACAGTGTTTTTTGCATGACGGCGGCGTTCGATGTCCTCAAAGACACGGCTGATCGCCGCTTTGTCCTTCAGCCGCTGATGCCCGACTCGGTCTGGCATTCGGGCATCACGGAAGAAGCGTCATCGGCGTTTTTCGATCGCTTGTTTCAGCTGCCATTCTACGAAGGGTTGCTGTACAACGAGCGGAGACACGCGACCTTGATGACGGTGTTCATGAACCCCGAGTTGTTTGACTCGGAGCGCCGAGGAACCATCGTGGAGGATGTGACGGCCATTGCCGATGAGTGGGGCGAGGACCACGGGGTGCAGTTGTACTTGAGCGGGTTGCCCTTCATCCGGGTGGAGATGACGAACAAGGTCAAACAGGAAATAGGCTACTTCATCGGTGCGGCATTCGCCGTAACGGCACTTCTGCTTTTCTTGTTTTTCCGCAACCTCATTGTCATGGGGGTGAGCATGGTCGTTGTCGGCATTGGGGTGGTGTGGTCGGTGGGGAGCATCGTACTGTTCGACTACGAGTTGAACCTCATGACCAGCTTGATCCCCCCGCTGATGATTGTGATCGGGGTGCCCAATTGCATTTACCTGGTGAACAAATACCACGCGGAGTTTAAACGGCACGGCAACAAGGCGATGGCCTTGCAGCGGATGGTTGTCAAGGTGGGCAATGCCACGTTATTGACCAACTTCACCACGGCCCTCGGATTCGCCACGTTCATCTTCACCCACAGCCAAATCCTGAAGCAATTCGGGGTCATCACCGCCCTGAACATCCTCGGTATGTTCGTGATCTCCATTGTCGTCATTCCGGCGTTGATGGCGGGGTTGCCGGCTCCGAAAACCGAACACACCCGGCACCTCGACCGCCGATGGATGTTCACCGTTGTGAACAAGCTGGTCCACTTGGTGGAAGGACACCGTCCCAAAGTCTACATCGGTGCGGCCTTGGTGCTTCTGTTCAGCCTGACGGGCATCGTTCAAATGCAGACCACCGGCAACATCGTGGATGACATTCCCGACCGCGACCGGGTGATCCAAGATTTGCATTGGGTGGAGGCTCAATTTGGCGGGTCCATGCCGTTTGAAATCATGGTGGATACGCGTCGCCCCAAGGGTGCCACCAATAACAACTTGCTCAAGCGATTGGACCGCTTGCAAAACGTCTTGGACGATTACTCCGAGTTCAGCCGTTCGGTGAGCGCAGCGGATGCGACAAAGTTTGCGTTCCAGGCATTCAAAAACGGCCACCCTAAGAATTATCGGCTTCCGCGCACCGGGATGGAGAAAACCCAGTTTGGCCCTTGGCTTCGGGGGTCTGCGGATGCAGCTAAAGGCTCGGCCATGGCCGAGGGAGTGGCCGGAAACTTTTTTGACTCCACACGGGCGGTGACCCGCGTGAGTGTCCAAATGGCCGATGTGGGAACGCTTGAAATGCGGGAACTGTTGGACGAGGTTCGCCCGCGGGTGGACTCCATTTTCCCACCAGAGAAGTACGGACTCATCATGACGGGCACAAGTGTGACCTTCTTAGAAGGGACCACGTACATGGTCAAAAACCTGGGCATCTCCATCGCTCTGGCCATCTGTGTGATTGCGTTGATGATGGCGAGCTTGTTCAAGTCTTCGCGTATGGTGGCCATCGCCTTGGTGCCCAACTTGTTCCCGTTGCTGTTCACCGCCGGGGTTATGGGGTGGTTTGGCATTCCCATCAAGCCTTCGACGGTATTGGTGTTCAGCATTGCGTTTGGTATTTCCGTGGATGATACCATTCACTTCTTGGCCAAGTACCGCCAAGAACTCAATATGAAAAGTTGGAACATTCGGCAGGCGGTTCTCTTAGCGCTCAAAGAAACGGGCGTAAGCATGATGTACACCTCCATCGTGTTGTTCTTCGGATTCCTGATGTTCGCCATGTCCACGTTTGAAGGGACGCGGTTCTTGGGCATTTTGGTTTCCATTACCTTGGCTGTAGCGATGAGTACCAACCTGTTGCTGCTGCCCTCCTTATTGCTCGAGTTTGAAAAGGCCTTGACGACCCGTTCGTTCTCTGAGCCTTTCTTCTCCCTGCTCGATGAGGAGGAGGACATCGAGCTGGAAGAATTGGAAATCCAGCAAGGCTTGTCCCCGGGCAAAGGAGAAGAGCAGCACGAAGGCTTGAGGCGCCAACGCGAACAAAACACGTAAGCCACTGAACCATGAAAGGCATCATTTTAGCAGGAGGATCGGGCACCCGGTTGTGGCCGTTGACCAAAGCGGTATCCAAGCAGCTCATGCCGGTCTATGACAAGCCTATGATCTACTATCCGCTCTCGACCCTGATGTTGAGCGGAATTCGGGACGTATTGATCATTAGTACGCCAACCGACCTGCCAGGGTTCCAGCGCCTGCTGGGAGACGGCTCGGGTATCGGTTGCTCCATTCAATACGCGGAGCAGCTGGAGCCCAATGGACTGGCGCAGGCCTTTGTCATTGGAGCGAATTTTATCGGTGACGATAAGGTGGCCTTGGTACTTGGGGATAACATCTTTTACGGCCCGAGTTTTGGACGGCAGTTGCGCGCCAACACTGATCCGGATGGCGCCATCGTCTATGCCTATTATGTGAACGATCCCGAGCGGTACGGTGTGGTCACGTTCGATGAAAACGACAAGGCGGTGAGCATTGTTGAGAAGCCGATCACTCCGCCATCTAATTATGCTGTCCCAGGTTTGTATTTCTACGACAACGACGTTGTGGAAATTGCCGCCGACCTTGAGCCAAGTGCTCGAGGAGAATACGAGATCACCGACGTCAACAAAGCCTACCTCGAAGCGGGCAAGTTGTTCGTTTCGAAAATGGACCGCGGCATGGCATGGCTGGACACCGGCACGCACCACTCACTCATGCAGGCCTCCCAGTACGTTCAGGTCATTGAGGAGCGGCAAGGATTGAAAATCGGTTGCATCGAAGAAATCGCCTGGCGTATGGGGTACATTGACGACGCCACCCTTGAGGCGGTGGCCCGGCCCCTCCAAAAATCCGGCTACGGCGACTACTTGCTCGAACAATTGAAGCGCGGACGCGGCAGTTCCCGACTATGACCCACCCCAACCTCAACCGGCTGAAACAGCAGGCCGACACGGCCATTGACGCGTTCCTTCAGGAGTGGCCCCGGACCGCTGGCGACGGTTTGTACGCGCCCGTTCACTACCTAATGGAATTGGGAGGGAAGCGCCTGCGTGCGGTCCTCGCCTTGTCTGCGGCTGAAGCCGAAGGCGCGTCGTGTGAAGCAGCTTTTCCTGTTGCGATGGGGGTGGAGCTCTTTCACAATTTCACCTTGATGCACGACGACATCATGGATGCGGCGCCTTTGCGCCGTGGAAAGGAAACGGTGCACATCAAGTGGGATGAAAACGCTGCCATTCTATCGGGTGACGCGATGTATACGCTCGCCCACATAGCGTTGGCGCAGTTGCCAGCGGCCGGACTTCCCGCAGCGTTGAAGCTCTTTAACCAGACGGCTCTCGAAGTGTGTTTAGGCCAGCAAAGCGACATGGCTTTTGAAACGCGCAACGATGTGACGGTTGAGGAGTACATGGAAATGATTCGCCTCAAGACGTCGGTCTTGGTGGCTGCATCCTTGGCATTGGGAGCGATCGCGGCCGGGGCATCTGAAGACCGCGTCAAGCTCTGGTATGCGCTTGGCGAAGAGTTGGGCCTTGCCTTCCAAATGCAGGACGACCTGTTGGATGCGTATGGAGATGAGCAAGTAGGCAAGCAACTCGGGGGCGACATCCTCGCTGACAAGAAGACCTTCTTACGCCTTTTCACCCAGGAAAACGGTGGGGAGAACGCGCTTGAGGTGCTGGCCAAATGGGACGGACAACGCAGTGATGCTTCAGCGAAAATCGAGGCCGTTCGCGCGGCCATGTCTGCAGCTGGTGCGCCAGAAGCAGCGCAGCGAATAATGCACGGACACGTGGCGAAGGCCATGGCGAGTGCTGAATCGTTGGGGCTCGATGGAAGCCACTTGGAGTGGTTCCAATTCCTAGGGGGGATGGTGACCCAACGAACCTCGTGAAGGTGGAGCACGGAACCACATTGGCACGCTGGTTGGACGGCCGAAGCTTGCCCGAGGGGCGTTCCATCGAAGTATTCAAGCAAGCGGTCACACAACAACTGGTCAAGGATTTTCAATGGGATGCTGAGCGCGTAGCGGAGGTGCGCATTTCCCTGATTCAGTTGTTGGAAGACGAAATCAATTGGGGGATGGACCGCAATCCGACTGCATTGTTCGCCAGCTTTTACCGGTTGGATTTGGGGGAAGCCGTCATTCGCGAGGTGATGGACTGGAACGAACGGCCCCAAGCCGCCGCCAAGTTGGCGGCCCTGTGTCTTGAACGTGCAGCGCAAAAGGTGTGGCTGCGTTGGACTTTTGGCGCCGTCAACACTACACGCGGTTGAGGCGGCAGCTTCCTCAGTAATTCCTTCACCTTCTAGTGGGCTCAGTGTATCTTTGTTACACGAACCTACGTATAGTCCGCATGGACCCTTTAGATTTCATCAGCCAAGCTGAGCCGCAAGCGATTGAATCTCTGTACCAGCAGTACCGTTCAAACCCGAATTCCGTTGACGCGAGTTGGCGGCTTTTTTTTAAGGGTTTTGATTTGGCTACCGCCTCTTATGGCGAGGATGCAGCGTCCCCTCAGACCCTCAAAGAATTTCAAGTCATCAACCTGATTCACGCGTACCGCGTCCGGGGTCACTTCTTCACGAAGACCAATCCGGTGCGCGCGCGTCGCGTGTACAGCCCGGATTTGAGCTTGGAGAATTTCGGCCTGTCGGCATCAGATCTCGACACGGTCTTCCAGGCAGGAACGGAAGTAGGCATTGGACCGTCGACGCTCAAGGAAATCATCGACCATCTGGAGCTCACGTACTGCCACGCTATCGGCATTGAGTACATGTCCATTCAGGACGTGGAGCGCCAAGCGTGGATACGCGAACACATTGAGCTCGCCAACCGCCCGCGCATCGGTGTGGAAGACCGGGTTCAGATTTTGAAAAAACTTGCACAGGCGACCTTGTTTGAAGAGTTTCTCCAGAAAAAATTTGTCGGCCAGAAGCGCTTCTCCCTCGAGGGCGGTGAGACGTTGATTGCGGCATTGGATGCCGTGGTGGAAGAGGGCACCAAACACGGGGTGAAGGAAGTGTTTATCGGTATGGCCCACCGGGGCCGTTTGTCGACATTAGCTCACATTCTCGGTAAGCCATACGAGGAGATTTTCTGCGAATTCGAAGGCAAAGCGTACGACGAAGAAGGCGAGTTCGACGGCGACGTCAAGTACCACCTCGGGTACTCGCGCACTTTGAAGGCTGATACCGGAGAGGACGTGACCATCTCCTTGGCGCCCAACCCGTCCCACCTCGAAGCGGTCGGGCCGGTGGTGGAAGGCTTGTCGCGTGCACGCATTGACGCATTGGGGGGCGAAGAATCGGCGATCCTGCCAATCCTGATCCACGGAGACGCAGCTATATCCGGCCAAGGCGTTGTATACGAGGTGGCTCAGATGGCCGAACTCGACGGATACCGCACCGGCGGAACCGTCCACATCGTGGTCAACAACCAGGTGGGCTTCACGACCAATTACCTAGACGGACGGAGCTCGACTTACTGCACCGATGTCGGCAAAGTGACCCAGTCGCTCGTATTCCACGTCAACGCCGATGAAGCGGAAGCCGTGGTTCAAGTCATGCGCATTGCGTTGGCCTACCGCCAGCGTTGGAACCAGGACGTCTACATCGATTTACTGGGTTATCGCAAATACGGCCACAACGAAGGCGACGAACCTATGTTCACGCAACCGCAGTTGTACAAGGCCATTGCCAAACACGACAATCCTCTCAAGCTGTACACCGACCGGCTCGTGTCCGACGGCAGCATGAAGAAAGAAGAAGTGGATCGGGTGCGCACCGACTTGCAGTCCCGCATGGAACAGGCCTTCGAAAAGGCCCAGAAGCGTGAGATGGCTAGCGTTGTGGATTTCTTAGGAGACCTCTGGGCATCGTACAGTGCGGCAGACGAGGCGGCCTTGGCGAGCACGCCCAAAACCTCCGTAGCCGAGAAGAAGCTGAAGTCATTGGCCGTGGCCATGTCGACCTTGCCGGAAGGAAAGAAGTTTTACCGCAAGGTCCAGCGCCTCATGCGGGACCGGTTGAAGATGATCGAAGAGGGCCGACTGGATTGGGCATTGGGGGAATTGCTGGCCTACGCAACGCTCCTGGTGGAAGGCCATCCCGTGCGGATCAGCGGCCAGGATGTCGAGCGCGGCACGTTCTCTCACCGCCACGCGGTGGTGAAAACCGAGGACAGCGAGGAGGAGGTGATTCCGCTGAACCTGTTGGACAAGAAGCAAGCCAAGCTCACCATTTTCAACTCGCTTTTGAGTGAGTATGCGGTCTCCGGTTTTGACTACGGATACGCCTTCGCCACGCCCAATGGCCTGACCATTTGGGAGGCGCAATTCGGCGATTTCAATAACGGTGCTCAGATCCTGTTCGACCAGTTTTTGAGTGCAGCTGAGGACAAGTGGCGGACCATGAACGGACTTACCCTCTTGCTGCCACACGGTTACGAAGGCATGGGTTCCGAGCACAGCTCGGGCCGCATGGAGCGGTTCTTACAGCTCGGCAGTGGAGACAACTTCTTTGTCTGCAACATCACTGAGCCTGCCAACTACTTCCACCTTCTCCGCCGACAGGTCAAGTTCGGATTCCGAAAGCCGTTGGTGGTCTTTACGCCCAAAAAATTGCTGCGTTACCCCAAGGCCGTGTCTGGCTTTGCCGCTATGGCAAAAGGAGGGTTCCAGAAGGTCATCGACGATCCGCGCATGACCGCTGCATCGGCTCGCAAACCGGTTGACACCGTGGTGCTGTGCTCTGGCAAAATCTACTACGACCTGATCGAGCGCCTCGATGAACAAGCCGCCCCTAACATTGCGCTCGTGCGCGTGGAACAACTGCATCCGCTTCCCCAAGCTGAATTGGATGCGGTCGTTCAGCAATACGGTCCCGATGTCAATTGCATTTGGGTTCAAGAGGAGCCCCAAAACATGGGCGCATGGTCCTTTATGTTGCAGCACTACACTTCGGTTCCGTTGAGTGTGATTTCGCGCAGCCTGAGTGCGAGCCCGGCTTCGGGCAGCTCGGCGGTGCATGCCAAACGCCAGTCGGCCATCATCGACGAGGTTTTTTCGCATGCTAACGGTTAAGAAAAGATGGAGCGTCAGCCCAAATGCGGTTGACTTCCGTTGTTAATTGCACGCTAACGTCCATTCAATACAAAGACGAATCATGTCCCAACTTGAAATGAAAGTCCCGAGCCCGGGAGAGTCCATCAGTGAAGTGGAAATCGCTACTTGGCTCGTGTCCGATGGCGATTACGTGGAAAAAGACCAAGCCATTGCTGAAGTGGATTCGGACAAAGCCACGCTTGAACTTCCCGCTGAGGCGGCCGGAATCATCACATTGAAGGCAGAGGAGGGGGATACCATCGAAGTGGGCGCGGTGTGTTGCCTGATCGACACCTCAGCCAAGGCACCAGTCAAAAAGGCTGCGCCTGCGCCGGAAGTAGAACCTGCCCCTGCCCCTGCCCCGGCTCCAGCGCCTGCCCCGACTCCTGCCGCGAAAGCAACCCACGCTTCTGGACATCCTTCGCCAGCTGCCAAGAAAATGTTGGCGGAGAGTGGGTTGTCTGCCGCACAGGTTCAAGGCACGGGACGCGACGGACGCATTTTGAAGCAAGACGTCCTCGCTGCGTTGGCTGCAGGATTTGACGGTTCTTCCACAGCCCAATGGGGCGGATCGCGCGAGGTCCGACGGGAGAAAATGTCCATGCTGCGCCGCAAGGTAGGGGAGCGCTTGGTCGGAGTTAAAAACGAAACGGCCATGCTGACCACGTTCAATGAAGTGGACATGAAGCCGGTCATGGATTTACGCTCGAAGTATAAGGACGCCTTTCGCGAAGCGCATGGTGTTGGTCTGGGCTTCATGAGCTTCTTTACGAAGGCTGTTACCCACGCCATTGCGCAGTTCCCTGCGGTCAATGGTATGATTGACGGCAAGGAAATCATCTTGCCGGAGTATGCGGATATCGGCATCGCCGTGAGCTCACCGAAAGGCTTAATGGTCCCCGTAGTTCGCAATGCAGAGACGTTGAGCTTGGCTCAGATTGAAGCCGAAATCAAGCGCTTGGCAATCCGTGCACGAGACGGCGAACTGGGCATCGATGAAATGCAAGGCGGAACCTTCACTATCACCAATGGAGGCGTCTTCGGGTCCATGCTGTCAACGCCCATTATCAACCCGCCACAGAGCGCCATTTTGGGCATGCACAACATCGTGGAACGCCCCGTTGCGGTCAAAGGCAAAGTTGAGGTTCGTCCGGTCATGTATTTGGCATTAAGCTATGACCACCGCATTATCGACGGAAAGGAAAGCGTCGGGTTCTTGTACGCCATCAAAGAGATGATTGAGCAGCCCGAGCGCCTGCTCTTCACCGGCAAGAGCCCTGAGGAAGTCCTGCTTGGCCTTTGAACAAAAAACCCCGTACACAAGGCACGGGGTTCTAGGTTTGAATGGTTTGCTCGCCTTGTTTATTCCAAATGACCAAACCCATTGCGACAGGTTGACTGCACACAATGGGTCTCTGATATCATTCTAAACAAAGCACGCTCAAAGATACAAAATTTCATTCTATAAATCAAGTGAATCATGTAATTCATTCGATGAATAATGTATATGTGTCGATTAACGTAGAACTGTAAATCGCTCAGCGTCCAACCGTAACAGGATGAAAACGAGCAGGGTGAATCCAGTTAAGGACGATCCTCCAGCGCTGATGAAGGGCAATGGAATTCCGATGACCGGCGCGAGTCCGAGTACCATACCCACATTGATGGCGTAATGCATGAATAGGATGCTGGCCACGGCGTACGCATAAATCCTCGTGAAATCACTGCGTTGTCGCTCGGCCAGTGCCAGGATACGTAGGAGTAAGAGCGTAAACAACAGCAGCGTCATTGACGTCCCCAGCAACCCCCACTCTTCACCAATGGTGCAGAAAATAAAGTCGGTTTCTTGCTCTGGAACGAATCCGTATGCAGTCATGGGTCCTTTCAGAAATCCTTTCCCCGTGATGCCGCCCGAGCTGATGGCCGCTTTGGCGTGACGAATGTTGTAATCGGCATCGGGATTGCCCACATCAATACCGAACAACACGTGGATTCGGTCTTTCTGGTGGGGCCGGAGCACCTCCTCCAATCCGAACTGCAGACCGACCGATAGAACGAGGGCGGCGGCAAAGCTGAACAACACCGCCCGGCGGGTGCGTTTTCGTCTCCGAGGGACGGTCCACTGGGGCACCGTGGCCCACAAAAAGCTGCCTATAGCGATTAGAAGAATCCACAGAATCCAAGCTCCAGTGGCTTCACCCGCACCGGGGTAATCCACCGTACTTGCCCCGCTCAATATGGTCGCGATGGTAACAAGCAGCGCACAGACTACCGCGATGAGTACGTTGCCTGAAAGCCCCTCTCTGTAAAACACCAGGATCAACCCAGTGAAGACCAAAACAGTCCCGGCGTCAGGCTGCAGCAGCACCAGGGCTGCCGGTAAGGAGACGATCGCCACCGCTTTGAACAACGAGCCCCATTGGTTGAATCGGTCTTGGTTACGGCTGAGCATCCAAGCGAGCATCAAGGAGGTACCCGTCTTCGCAAACTCCGAAGGTTGGATGCCGATGCCCCCGAACGAGAACCACGATTTTGCCCCGCCAATGCGTTTTCCCACGGCCAACACTGCGAGTAGGAGCAGGATGTTGACGGCGTAGTGAATGACCGAGGTGCGAATGAAAAATTCCCCCTCGATGACCAAGAGCAGGAAGGCCAGCACCAGGCTCGCCGCGACCCAAATGAACTGCTTCCCGAGCTTGCCGCTGAAATCGAACCACTCGACTGTGCTCGCCCCTGCGGTGGCACTGGCCACGTTGAACAGCCCGATGACCATTAAGGCGACCACCAACCCTGCGGTGAGCCAGTCAATGCGCTGTGATATGGGGGCGGTTCTTCTCACAAGGGTTGTTCTGGGAAGGGGTAGGTCGCTGCAAGAACGCGCTGTTCTTTGGCGCGTTGGGTCACTTCCTGATGGAGGTGCTTTTCGATCATCAAACTGGCGATGGGTGCGGCCCAGTCACCTCCGGCCCCGGCGTTTTCGACGTAGACACTGAGCGCAATCTGTGGATTGTCGGCCGGTGCAAAGGCGATGAAGACCGAATGGTTGCCGGTGGGGTTTTGAACGGTACCTGTTTTACCGCAGACTTCTACACCCGGTGTGGCTGCTCTTTTGCCTGTACCATCGTTGGCGGTCACCACCGCGGACATAGCCCGGATGACAGAATTGAAGTGTTGGGCAGCAATGCCGGACTCTATCCGCTCGATGCCTTCACTGCCGCGTACGGCGTGGGGTGTGATGTAATGTCCTCGGTTGGCCAAGGTCGCGGCAAGATTGGCCATGTGCATAGGCGTGGTGAGCAATTCGCCTTCCCCGATGGAGATCGAATAGATGGTGGAGTAAGCCCATCGCTTGCGTCCGTACATTCGGTCGTAATCGATCGTATCTGGAACCGATCCAGAGCGCAAGGCCGGGAAATGCCCGCCGAGGTCCGTTCCCAATCCGAAGTGACGCACGGATTCTGACCACGTGCCCAGATTATTGTGCGCATCGCTGAAGATGCTTCCCGTTGACCCGTCTTGGATCATGCGTTTCATGACTTCATGGAAGTACGGATTGCACGAGTGCACGATGGCCTCCTCCAAGTTATCAAAACTGTGCGGTCCGTGGCAGCCGATGATGTTGCGGTCGCAGGCAATGCGGTTGGAAGGTCGCAACACGCCCCGGTCCATGGCAATCAGCCCTTGGATCATTTTGAAAATGCTGCCCGGGCGGTAGGTCGCGCGCAAGGTTCGATTGAAAAGCGGCTTGTTTGGGTGGTTGATGAGGCTGTCGTAATTCGCCCCGCGGTCCCGTCCGGTGAGTAAATCGGTCCCGTAGCTAGGGGCACTGACCATGGCAAGGACTTCCCCAGTCGCCGGCTCAATGGCAACAATGGCTCCCCGCTTGTTGGCCATGATAAGTTCCCCGTACGCCTGCAATGCTAAATCCAAGGTCAACTGGATGTCGTCGCCGGGTACCGGAAGCGTATCGAGCATGCCGGCTTGGGCCGGTTCCCGGTAGTCGTTGCGGATGTCGACGATGTGGTGCCGTGTGCCGCGTTTTCCGCGCAGTGTGGATTCCCACTGCAGTTCCAAACCGGACTTTCCCTTGTAGTCCCCAAGCCGGTAGCCCTGGTTCGACGCGAGGTCATTTTGGTCCACTTCTCGGAATTCCCCCACGAGTTGGCTCGCAAGTCCGGAGGGGTTGGTCCGGATGGATCTCCTGCGCACTTCGACGCCTGGGAATCGCCAGATTTCTCCCGAAATGCGAGCATAAGTCTCTGCCGTAAGTTGTTTTTGAATGCGTGAAGGCCGGTACGTGGCGTAATTCTCGGCGCGGCGAAAAGCCCGAGCAAGGCCTTCGGTTGTCATCGCGATCAATTCGGCCAAGGCGAGGGTGTCAAGCCCTCCGGCGGCTTTGCATTTCCGAGGAGTGAACCAAATGTCGTACCCGGCCTTATTGTTGACGATAATCTCACCATTGCGGTCGCGGATGAGGCCGCGGGCCGGTTCCAGCGTTTCCGTTTCTTCGGTCAAACGCGCTGCGTACGCTTTCCATTCGTGGGCGAACACCTGCATTTGCACCAATCGCCCGAGATAAATGACGGTGATCAGCAGGAAAATTCCTCCGATAATCCATTGGCGTTCGCGCAATTTCATCGGGCGGAGCGTTGGCGACGGGTGAGCAACAGAATCAGGACAAACGCACCAGTCGACAAAAAGGACGATGTGAGGGCTTTTCCAATGGCGCGGGGAATCAAATCCCACCGTCCGGCCTCCAATCCAAACATCCAGAGGTGGTGAATCGTCAGCAAAAGCAAGCACCGGATGGCGAACCACTGCACGCCCATGGAAGACAGGGTCGGCTGATCGGTGATTTCATACCCTTCCCGCGGCGCTAACAACCGATTGACCGCAGGCGTTGCTAATGCCATCAAGACGGCGCTCGACATGAACAGCCCGCCTTCGAACGTAGCCGCGTCAACGATGCTACCAAATCCAGCGGCGACCACCAGGAGCAACAGCGGCGATGACTGCAAAGGCATGAGCAATAACCCCAACAGGTACATGCCGATAAACCACCAGCCCGCTGCGAATGCGGCGTACTGGAAAAACAGCACGTGCAATCCCAGTGGGACGATCACTCGGGCATAGGTTAGCACCTGGTTGTTCATGGCGATTGGTGGCCGTTGGTGTTTGTCAGGTTTTCTATTTCGGACTTCCCTTGTGGAGAGGCGATTTGCACGTACCGGATGGATCTAAAGTCGGCCGCGAGGGTAACGGGGACATTTAAAAACTGACCATCAAATTCGGGGGTTTCATCGGCGACGGTACCCATCAGCAGTCCCGATGGAAAGTACCCTTGGAAGCCCGAGGACAGAATGGAATCACCTGCACCAAACGTCGCACTTCGCGGTACGTCGTACACCATGGCTCGGGTCACATCCCCCCCGTCCCAAACCAATCGGGCCACCGGACCCGAAGTTCCGATTCGCACACTCCACTCGATGGAGGGATTGATCAACGGCAAGGCCAAGGCGTAGTTTGCTGAGGCTTCGACGACGCGCCCAACGACGTGGTTGTTCTGCATCAGGCCTTGCCCGGGCTTGACGCCTTGTGCTGTGCCTTTGTTGAGGACCAATTGATTCGACGAGCTGTTCCACGTGGACCGGATCACTTCAGCGCCTTGGTAATTGCTTTGAATTGCATCTCCCCGTGCGCTGTGAAGTTCCGCACGAAGGGTGGCATTTTCAGCGAGTAATTCGCGGTTGAGGTCGTCCAGTTCGGTCAGCCGATCCCATCGGCTGATGCGCTGGTCCCACCTCCCTTGCCATTCAAGGGAACGCTGCACCCACTTGCCGCGGGGGTACCCGTGACTCCCGACAAACCACGTCAATGCAATGCCCTGGAAGATCAAGAATACCAGAGCGATGTGGTATTGGACGAGGAGGTTCCAGAGGTTTCGCATGCGCTACCTGCTGGAATTAGTTGCGCATCAGGAAGGTGAAGCGGTCGATGTTTTTGAGGGCTATCGCCGTGCCTTTGGCCACTGCGTGCAACGGATCATCGGCAACGTGAACGGGCAACTTGGTTTTGGCAGAAATACGCTTGTCCAATCCTCGGAGCAATGCACCGCCTCCTGCGAGGTAGATGCCAGTTTTGTAGATGTCGGCGGACAGCTCCGGCGGCGTCTGCTCCAACGCACTGTGGATCGCTTCTTCGATTTTTGAAATGCTCTTGTCCAAGGCCTGCGAAATTTCCACGTAGGAGACGAGGATTTCTTTGGGGATGCCGGTCATCAAGTCGCGCCCCCGAACCGGGTAATCCTCTGGGGGGTTGTCGAGGTCTGCCGTGGCGGCACCGACTTCAATTTTGATTTGTTCGGCTGTGCGCTCTCCAATGAGGATGTTGTGCTGACGGCGCATGTATTCCTCGATGTCGGAGGTGAATTCATCACCAGCAACGCGGATGTTTTTGTCCGTGACAATGCCACCCAATGCGATGACGGCGATTTCCGACGTGCCGCCTCCGATGTCAATAATCATGTTGCCCATGGGCTCCTCGACGTCAATGCCAATACCGATTGCGGCGGCCATGGGCTCGTGAATCAAATAAACGTCTTTACCGCCGGCGTGTTCAGCGCTGTCCCCTACTGCGCGCTTCTCTACCTCTGTGATGCCAGATGGGATACAGATGACCATCCGTAGTGAGGGGTTGAACCACGACTTCCGGTTGTTGATCATTTTGATCATGCCCTTGATCATCTCCTCGGCCGCTTGGAAGTCGGCGATCACGCCGTCCTTCAAGGGTCGGATGGTTTCGATGTTTTTGTGGGTCTTGCCGTGCATCTGTTGCGCCAAGCGCCCAATGGCGACGACGCGGCTCGTTGCCCGGTCCTTGGCTACGATGCTGGGTTCATCCACCACCACCTTGTCCTCAAAGTAAATGATGGTGTTGGCGGTACCGAGATCAATGGCGATCTCTTGCATGAAAAAATTGAACAAACCCATGGGCTTCAAGTGTGTGGAGAACGGAACGAAGTGAACACTCAAATATAGCAAAGCCCCCCCCGCAAAACCCATTGAATTTTTCACAAATTCTCCGGCTTTCGAGGGCCTTCGGTAGGCACGAGAAAAGCGGTAGATCAGTGGCGGAAATGGCGCACCCCGGTCATGTACATGGCGAGGCCGTGTGCGTCGCAGTAATCGATGCTCAACTGGTCTTTCACAGAGCCGCCTGGCTGGATCACCGCCTTGATTCCGGCGTCATCGGCCAGCTCCACACAATCGGGGAATGGGAAGAACGCATCGGAAGCCATGACCGCACCGTTCAGGTCGAACCCGAAGCTTTTGGCCTTCACCACCGCTTGCTTCAATGCATCCACGCGGCTGGTCTGTCCCGTGCCACTGCCAAAGAGCTGCTTGTCCTTGGCGAAAACAATGGTGTTGGAACGGGTGTGCTTCGCGATTTTCATGGCGAAAATCAGGTCTTCTAGTTGGGCTGCCTCAGCAGCTGTTTTGGTGGCTAGGTTCAAATCTTCGACCCCTTCCATCTCGGCATCAGGGGCTTGCACGAGGTATCCATTCAGCGCGCTTCGGACGGTTACGTTCGGGTTGCTGCATGGCTTCTGCACGAGGAGGATGCGGTTTTTCTTTTGCTTGAGGACTTCGAGGGCTTCGGCATCATAAGCCGGCGCAATAGCCACTTCGAAGAACAATTCATGCATCGCTTCGGCCGTGGACTTGTCGATGGTGCTATTGCAGATAAGCACCCCGCCAAATGCCGAGACAGGGTCGCCGGCGAGGGCGTCTGTCCATGCTTCCAGCACCGTTGCCCGCGTGGCAAGACCACAGGCGTTGTTGTGCTTGAGCACGGCAAACGTGGGGTCGTCGGCTTGGAACTCGCGCATCAATTGCACGGCTGCGTCAACGTCGAGTAGGTTGTTGTAGGACAAAGCCTTGCCATTCAATTGGTCGAACAGGGCATCGAGGTCACCAAAGAATCGGCCTGGCTGGTGAGGATTTTCGCCGTAGCGCAGAGACTTGGAGGTCATTTCCGACACATTCAATTGCTCCACGCTGGCACCGCCTTGCATCCATTCGTGGATGCGGGTGTCGTAATGCGAGCTGATTCGGAAGGCACGTGTGGCAAGGGCTTGACGTTCTTCCCGTGTGGTGACACCTTCGCCATTCTCGAGCAATTCGAGTAATGTGCGGTAGTCATTTTGGCTGGGCACAATGACCACGTCTTCGAAGTTTTTCGCTGCCGCACGGATGAGGGAAATTCCACCGATGTCGATCTTCTCAATGATTTGTTGGTGCGTTCCGCCTTGCGCCACGGTCGCCTCGAACGGGTATAGGTCGACAATGACTAGGTCAATGTGCGGGAGTTGGTATTCCTCCATGTGCGCAACATCTTCAGCCAGGTCCCGTCGGTTCAAGATGCCTCCGAAAACCTTGGGGTGTAGCGTTTTGACACGGCCGCCGAGGATGGAAGGGTAGTCGGTGATGGATTCGACTGCTACGACGTCCGCACCCATGGCCTCAAGGGCTTTTTGGGTTCCACCGGTGGAGTAGATGGTGACACCAAGGCGCTGCAATTGAGCGACGATGGGCTCTAGGCCTTCTTTGTGAAAAACGGAAATGAGGGCGGATTGAATGCGGCGTGGTGCGTTCATTTCAAGTGATTTGGAAAGAGCGAAACAAAGGCGCAAAACTACAATTAAACCCGGACATATACCCGGACTTGGGAGGTAGGAATTAGCTTTGTTCCATGCTTTGGCTTCGCCTGCTTTTTGAAAGTTTTGCCTTCGCTTGGTCCGCGATCGTGACCAACCGGCTTCGGACCTTCCTGTCCCTGCTTGGGGTCATGGTGGGCATCTTCATGATAACGGCCGTTTTTGCCGTGGTGGACTCGCTGGAAGATGGACTGAAGAGCACATTCAATATGCTGGACGATGAAGTGCTGTTCATCCAAAAATGGCCTTGGGCATTTGACGAGGAATATCCGTGGTGGAAGTACGTCCAACGCCGGGAAGTCAGCCTGAACGATGCGGCACTTTTGGAAGAGCGGTTGACCCAAGCCAAGGAAGTAGTTTTCCAGGCCAAGACCATGCTCGCTGTCGAGTCCAACAACAGCCGCTTGGATGGGGTGGGCATTGTCGCGGTCTCGCAGGGATACGATGACGTGATTGCGCTGGACATTGCCGCTGGACGTTATTTCTCGCCCATGGAGGTGGAGTCGGGTCGAGCGGTAGCCATCATCGGCTATGACGTGGCCGTGGAATTGACGGGTGATGCCGATGCGGTCGGAGAGGTCATTGAAGCCAAGGGGCAACGGCTGGAGGTGGTCGGCGTCTTCGCCAAGCAAGGGTCATCGGCCATCAATGATGGGTTCGACCGGGCGGCCATAGTGCCGGCCAAATTCGGCCACCGAATCATGGACTATGGTCTGGGTACGGCGATCATGGTAAAACCGATTGAGGGCGTGACCACAGAAGCGCTCTCCGATGAGATTGTGCAGCAGTTCCGTTCTGTGCGCAGGTTACGGCCGCGCGAGGACGACGACTTCTCCATCAACCAAATCGATATGTTAACCTCCATTCTGGACAGCATTTTTCAGCAGGTGGAGTATGGTGGCTGGTTCATTGGCATCTTCGCCATCCTTGTGGGCTGCTTCAGTATCGCCAATATCATGTTTGTAAGCGTCCGCGAACGCACGCGCATCATTGGTGTGCAAAAGGCGATTGGTGCCAAGTCCAATTTCATCATGCTGCAGTTCCTTTTCGAGGCCGTTGCATTGTGCGTCATCGGTGCGTTGTTTGCCTTAATCGCCATCGAGGCCATTGTGGTGGCGGTGAATGCCGTGGATGTGGGATTCCTGTTGCAAGTGCGTCCCTCCCGCATCATCATTGCCCTCAGCGTTGCTGTTGCTTCGGGTTTAATCGCCGGTTTGGCACCGGCACGTCGTGCAGCAGAAATGGAACCCGTAGAGGCCATGCGTACCACTGGATGATGTTCCCTGCGTAACTTTCGACCATGCGAACAGTTTTGGTGACAGGGGCGAACGGCCAGTTGGGCTCGCGGTTGATGGAAGACACCGGCCAAAACACCCTTCGCATCGTCGGCTTCGACCGAGAAGAGCTGGATATCACCTCTCCTGAATCCATCGCGGAAGCCCTCAAGAAACATCAGCCTCATGTCGTCATCAATGCAGCGGCATACACCGCAGTGGACCGGGCCGAAGTGGAGCCAGAACTGGCCCATGCCATCAATGCCAAGGGGCCGCAACTGTTGGCGGAAGCCTGCGCTGCGCATGGTGTCGACCTGATTCACATCAGTACTGATTACGTATTTGACGGGACGCAGGACCGGCCGTATGTGCCGTCCGATGTGCCCAACCCCATGGGGGTGTATGCGGACTCCAAACGCGCCGGCGAGTTGGCGGTTGAAGCCACGACAGGAGTCCGTTGGTGGGTAGTCCGTGTGGCCTGGTTGTGCGATACGCGCGGCCAGAATTTCATGCAAACGATGCTGCGCCTGGGACGATCGGGCAAGGCCTTGCGCGTAGTTAACGATCAGCACGGTGTTCCCACGTTTGCCCGCCCGTTTGCAGAGGCGTTGCTGAAACTCGCTGCCCAACCCGAACGGGTCCCCTCTGGAGTTTGGCATTACGGCCCCCAAGGCCCGACCACGTGGCACGGGTTCGCGCAGGCCATCTTTGAAGGGTACGGCATAGACGTCGAATTGGCGCCGTGCACGACCGCAGACTACCCAACACCCGCAAAACGTCCGGCCTATTCCTACCTGAATGGCAAACCATTTGCAGACGCATTGCAATTGCCCCACCTGCATTGGAAGGAGGCCTTGAGGCATGAACTAGAATTTGGATAACTCCCATTGAAATTGAGCATGGAAGGAAAAGAACTCATGGAATTCGCCGCACAACGTGCGCACGATTGGACCCAATCCCCCTACGACGAGGACACCCAGAACGCGGCACTTGACCTGCTGAACGAAGGTGGAGAAGCGCTGGTGGAAGCCTTTTACACCGACCTGGAGTTTGGCACGGGTGGATTGCGCGGCCTTATGGGCGTCGGCACCAACCGCATGAACGCCTACACTGTCGCCCAAGCGACCCAAGGCCTGGCCAATTACATGCTTGAGGCCGTGCCGAGCGGAGCCTCCATCGCGATCGCCCACGACTCCCGCAACAACAGCCCGGAATTCGCTCGGGTAGCAGCCGAAGTCATGGCAGGCAACGGCATTGAGGTCCATTTGTTCCCTGCATTGCGCCCGACGCCGCAACTTTCGTTCACCGTCCGGGAACTCGGATGTACGGCAGGCATAGTCGTTACAGCAAGCCACAATCCGAAGGAGTACAACGGGTACAAAGTCTACTGGAGCGATGGCGGTCAAATTGTGCCTCCGCATGACAAAGGCATCATTGAACGGGTTCGAGCCGTTTCCGGGCCTGCCGAGGTCCAGTGGGGGCAGGATAAGGCATCGCAAGCCCGCATTCACTTGTTGGATGCACAGGCGGACCAAGCGTATTGGAAGACGGTGCTGGAATTGCGATTGAGTGAAGATTTGGTCGCAAACGGCAGCGATCTCAGTATCGTGTACACGCCGTTGCATGGTACAGGGTCGGTCTCTGTTATACCCGCACTTGAAGCGGCCGGTTTCCGAAACGTGCACATCGTGGAAAGCCAGCGGCATCCCGACGGCAACTTTCCGACTGTCCACAGCCCCAATCCTGAGGAAGGGGCGGCACTCTCGGAAGCCATTGAATTGGCCAAAACGGTCAACGCGCAGTTGGTCCTAGGTACCGATCCGGATTCGGACCGCGTGGGCATCGCCGTGCCCGATGCGCAATCCGAAGGTGGGTGGCGACTCTTGAACGGCAACGAGACAGGGGCACTGCTTGTACATTATGTGGTGTCTCAGCGTGCCGAAAAGAACTTGCTCGTTCAAGGTGATTTTGTCGCCAAAACCATTGTCACCTCGGATCTGATGGCGGAGATCGGTCGGCACGTAGGCCTCGATGTGCAGGAGACTTTGACCGGATTCAAATGGATTGCGGACGCCATACGGCGGGAAGAAGGCAAAGGACGGTTTGTGGCTGGCGGTGAGGAGAGCTACGGCTACATGATTGGCGATGAGGTCCGGGACAAGGATGCGGTGGCAGCAGCGTGTGTTTTATGTGAATTGGCGCATGTGGCGCACGCCGAGGGTTCGGATTTGCTGGGTCGACTCGAGGCCATTCACCGCACCCACGGGGCGTACAAGGAGGCGCTTGTGTCGCAAACGAAACAGGGACGAGCGGGCAAGGCGGAAATCGCGGCCCAAATGGAAGGATTTCGTACGTCGCCACCGGCTGAATTGGCTGGAGAACGTGTCGTTGAAGTTCGGGATTATGCGGCCCAGCGCGCGACAGACGTACGGGACGGTTCAACGCGAACGCTTGACCTGCCGGCATCGAATGTGGTACAGTTAATCACTGAGCATAACACCCTCGTCACCGCACGGCCAAGCGGGACAGAGCCCAAAATCAAGTTCTATTTCTCGGTGCGCATGGCGGTGGAAAATTGGCCAAACAGCGACTACAGCCAGGCCATGGGAGCATTGGAAAGTCGCATCGCACTGCTCAAACAAGAAATGGGAGTGGCCTAACGGGCTAGTCGCGGGTGTTGCCCCGCTCAACGGCAGCATCTTCTAAGCGCTCCATCCCGTCCTCGAAACGGTCGCGCAGCTGTTCCCACTGCGTGTTTCGCTCCATGTCAGGCACCACGTATTCGATGGCATCCTCAACAAAAGGGTAGAGTACCGATTGTTCGACCTGTGCTTCCGGCAGCCATTGGCGCGGTCCGAAAACCCCATCCAAGGCATAGGTTAATGCGCTCAAGAAGAACAGTGTTTGCACCATTCCAAGTGCGAGTCCACCGAGCTTATTCAACATGCTCAACGCCGTGAGGTCGATGATTTTTTCCAAGAGTTTGGCAATGAAATGCACCCCCAATACCACCCCCAAAAACGTCAGGCCGAATGCGCCTACTTCGGTGGTCCGATTGGACCAGTCGAACTGTTGATTCAACCATTCTGCAGCGAAACTGGAGAAATGAAAGCCGGCATAGATACCCAGCACCAGCCCGAAGATGGAGGCGATTTTGATAATGAGGCCTTTTCGAAAGCCATTGAACATGGCCCATGCAAGCCAAATGCCCAAGAGGGCATCCACGGCCCCTATTTGATTCAATTGCATGCCGCAAAATAGAAAGAATGGAGCGCTACCTTTCGGCTATGGACCCATTAAAACCATCCTTTACCATTCGCAAGGGAACGCCTGAAGACGCTACAGCCATTCATCGATTGATTGTTGAGTTGGCCATTTATGAGCGTGCGGAGCAGGAAGTCACAACGACCGCAGAACAGCTCGAGGAAGATGGCTTTGGTGATGATGCCATCTATCGGCTTTTTGTAGCGGAGGTTCAAGGCGACGTTGTTGGGATGGCGCTGTGGTACGAGAAATACAGCACGTGGAAAGGCCGGTGTGGCTTTCTCGAAGACCTTGTGGTGCGGGAGTCGCATCGCGGGAAGGGCATCGGCAAAGCGTTGTTTTTAGCGGTGGCTGATGCGTGCGCCGCCGCCGACTATGGCCGGATGGAGTGGCAAGTATTGGATTGGAATGAACCCGCGATTGAGTTTTATAAATCCCTCGGTGCCGGTTTGGACCCCGAGTGGCTCAACGGGAAGTTGACGCGTGAAGGGCTGCGCGCGCTGGCGTCCGGTCGCTAGTATTCGTCTTCGTTGAAGAAGAAGTCCTCCTTGCTCGGGTAGTCGGGCCAGATGTCCTCGATGGTTTCGAACGCATCGCCGTCGTCCTCCAATTGCTGCAAATTCTCCACAACTTCAAGCGGTGCCCCGGTACGCATCGCAAAGTCAATCAGCTCGTCTTTGCTGGCGGGCCAAGGAGCGTCTTCGAGGTAGGAAGCCAATTCAAGTGTCCAATACATGGTAAGCGTCTTCAGCGCGCAAAAATAGAAGAATCGCAATCACATCCAAGAAAATCTTCAGAAACGCCGCATTTTCGGCTGTTTTTGGCGTAATCCTCCAGGTTAAGGCGTTGATTCCCATGGAATTTCCGGAGAGCCGGTCACGGCATGCAGGTGTCTGCTCCACACAAAAAACAGGTCGCTCAATCGGTTCAAGTAGGCGACCAAGCCTTCCGGAATGTCCTCCTCTCGTCCGAGTGCGATCACCCGACGTTCTCCACGCCTGCATACCACGCGGCATTTGTGCGCAGCAACGACGGCCGGATGTCCTCCGGGAAGGATGAACTGGCTTAGTGGTGAAAGGGCTTCATTTTTGGCGTCCATCCAAGCCTCCATCTCGGCCACGCGGGTGCCAGGAATGGGCGGCAGGTGCTTGGCCATTTCGGGATCGACGGTGGCCAAATGACTTCCCCAGGAGAACACGTCAGATTGGATGGCTCGGAGGAACGCATCATCTTCAGATTGCGCCACGGCAGCACAGGTGCCCATTTCTCCAATGCACACATTGAGTTCATCCAGTGTACCGTAGGCTTCGATGCGCAAGTCGTCCTTGCTCAGCCGTTGGCCACCAAACAACGATGTGGTGCCGTCATCCCCTGTTCGCGTATAAATCCGCATTTGGCATTCTTTCGAATGAGCAAGCTACAACGCAACGGACAGACCCCTACCTTTAGGGGCGTAAATCACCAGACACTTGGAACCGGATTTGAACCCCACCCCTGAAGCGGTTAAGCAGCTGCGGTACGACGAAGCCTACATGCGCATGGCGGCTGAATGGGCCCAGTTGTCCCATTGCGTCCGCAAGCAGGTGGGTGCGTTGATTGTCAAAGACCGCATGATCATCGCCGACGGGTTCAACGGCACACCAACTGGCTTTCCCAATGTGTGCGAGAATGAAGAGGGGGAAACGAATTGGTACGTGCTGCATGCGGAGGCCAACGCCATCACCAAATTGGCGCGTTCCAACAACTCGGCCGTAGGAGCCACGTTGTACATCACCATGTCTCCTTGCCGTGAGTGTTCCAAACTGATTCACCAAGCCGGCATCAGCCGGGTGGTCTACCGCGATGAATACAAGGATCCCCAGGGTCTTGAATTTTTGAAGCAGGCGGGCGTCGAGCTGGTTCACCTCGAACAACGGCGGAAGTTGAGGAGTTAATAGGAGCATGAACGAAAACGGGAAATCACCAGCTCCTTCCTGGCAGCCGTTGGCCTATGCTGTCATCTTAATCCTAGGGGTGTACATCGGGCTTCAGACCGGCGGTGGGTCGTCCAATGGTATGCACATGGTCGGTCCGCGCAGTGCCTTGAATGGTGTGCTTGATCGTGTGGAACAGACCTACGTGGATCCTGTGGTACGCGGTGAATTGGAGCAAGTCGCCCTTGATGCCGTTTTGGAAAAATTGGACCCACACAGCTTGTTCATCAGCGCCGAAGAATTGGCGGCACTTGCTGAACCCATGGAGGGCAACTTCGAGGGCATCGGCGTCGAATTCATCATTCAACGGGATACGTTGATGGTGGTCGCGGCCATCCCGGGAGGTCCTTCCGAGAAGGCCGGTATCCGCGCAGGGGACCGCATTTTGACCGTTGACTCGTTGCCAATCTCCGGTCAGGACCTCACCAACCAGCGGGTCATGGAATTGCTCAAAGGCCCTCGGAACACGACGGTGATCGTTGGCTTGGATCGAGCCGATACGGTCAAACACGTGTTGTTACGCAGGGACCGCATTCCCATACACAGCGTCGTTTGCGCGGCCAATTTGGATGACCAACGCGGGTACATCAAGGTCATCCGCTTTGCCCAAAATACTGCCGAGGAATTTGAATTGGCAATGGAAACCTTGGACGATCAAGGACTGAACGAGGTGATTGTCGATTTGCGCGGCAACGGAGGGGGGTACTTGAATGCCGTGGTGCCCATGGTGGAGTCGTTTTTGGAAGAGGATGATTTGGTTGTCTACACAGAAGGCGAACATGTCCCCCGTCGCACGTACAAAGCACGACGAGATGGCCGTTGGAAGGATTGGGACATCGCGGTTCTCGTGGACGAGTCTTCGGCCTCGGCCTCGGAGATTTTCGCCGGCGCCATCCAAGATCACGACCGCGGGCCCATCATTGGTCGCCGCACGTTCGGCAAAGGGTTGGTCCAAGAAGAATTCTCCATTGCCACACTCGGGGCGTTGCGGCTAACAGTAGCGCGGTTTTACACGCCAACAGGACGCGCCATTCAGCGGCCCTATGGTGAGGACGTGGACTACGGCGACGATTATTTCGCTCGGTACGAACGGGGCGAATTGTTCCACCAGGACAGCATCGCAACGGTCGATTCCTTGACCTACATGACACCTGCGGGTAAGGTGGTGCACGGAGCTGGCGGCATAACGCCGGATGTTTTTGTTGCACTGGACACGATTCGATGGTCCGGATACCTTTCGGATTTGAGCTGGACCGGAACGCTCCGCGATGCAGCTTTTGCCTACGTGGATGCCAACCGATCAGCAGCAGAAAGCCAGGCGCAAAGCGCAGGCGAAGGGTTGGAATCTAACACCTTGCTCACATTTCTTATCGAATATGCAGAAGCGGAAGGCATCTCACCGCCGGCCGATTGGACCGATGAAGAACGCAACGAACTGAGCGACCGCATGGCTGCACAAGTCATCCGCAATATGGCGGGGGAACAAGCCTACTACACCTTTCTCAGCCACGGTGACGAGGCCGTGGACGAAGCCACTCACTGGTTGGAAAACAAGTTGCGCATGGACATCGTCGACGGTCGATTAACTTTGCAGTAAGAATCGCATTAACTCATAAAATCAAAAACGGATCATGGCTTTTGAACTCCCAACCCTGCCTTATGCCTACGATGCTTTGGAACCCCACATAGATGCGCGTACCATGGAAATTCACCACGGTAAGCACCACGCAGGTTACACATCTAAATTGAACGCGGCCATCGAAGGCACGGAGATGGAAGGTAAGGGCATCGAAGCCCTGCTGGCTGACCACTCGGACAACGGTGCCGTCCGCAACAACGGAGGTGGATACTACAACCACACCCTCTTCTGGAGCATCATGTCACCCAATGGAGGTGGTGTGCCATCCGGTGATTTGGCAGTTGCCATTGAATCGGATCTCGGTGGATGGGATACATTCAAGCAATCCTTTGCCAACGCTGCCGCGACCCGGTTTGGTTCAGGATGGGCTTGGTTGTGTGTGAAGGATGGTAAACTCGAAGTGTGCTCCTCGGCGAACCAGGACAACCCGCTCATGCCCGGCGTAGGATGCGGCGGAACCCCGATCATGGGATTGGACGTGTGGGAACACGCCTATTACCTGAACTACCAGAATCGCCGTCCCGACTACATCGCGGCGTTCTTCAACGTCGTTGACTGGGACGCAGTTGCCCAGCGGTACGCAGCGGCTCGCGCGTGAAGCGTTACCTGATTGTTGTTGCGGGAGGTACGGGGACGCGCATGGCGCAGCCCGTGGCGAAGCAATTTCTTCTTCTGGAGGGTCTGCCACTGATGTGGTGGACCCTTCGGCGTTTTCGTGCGGCGCTGCCCGACCTGCATGTGGTTCTCGTACTTCACGAAAGCTTGTTTGATACCTTCCGTTCGTTGGAATCTACGTACGGACCGGCCGGGGTTGATCAGCTCGTGGCCGGAGGTGCCGAGCGGTGGCACTCCGTGGCCAATGGCCTTGCTGTTCTGCCGGAGGATGGCGTGGTTGGCGTTCACGATGCGGTACGCCCTTTTGTTTCTGAGGGGACCATTCGCCGATGCTACGCGGCAGCAGCTGACGCGGGCAGTGCCGTTCCTGTCGTCCCCGTAAAGGACAGCATCCGTGAAGTGAACGGAGCGGCTTCCCACGCGCTGATGCGCGATCGGCTGCGTGCGGTGCAGACGCCGCAGTGTTTCAATTTATCGGGCTTAAAGGCCGCTTACGGCAGCGGATTCCGCCCAGAATTCACGGACGATGCGAGTGTATTTGAATTTGCTGGCCACCCTGTTCAGTTGGTGGACGGCGACCTCGAAAACATCAAAATCACTACGCCGGAAGACTTGTACGTGGCTCAAGCGTTCCTCCGGGAACAGCGCAAGGGTCAGTGAACCGGGTGGTGCTTGGGCCACGTGCCCGTTGTCCGCACCCACCGAATCAAATAAATTCCTACGAAGAGGGATGCCGCGGCGATGCCGTAATCCGAAGCTGACCAATCGGGCGCTGCATTCATCTCCTGCGCGACCCATTCCGGTCCATAGATGGCTGCCATGAGGATGGCTCCGGCGTTGTTGAAGAAGTGAGCGGCGATGGCAGGCCACAAGCTGTTGCTGTAAATGACGAGGTAACCGAGGCCTGCCCCCAGCACCATGCGCGGTAGAAACCCGTGGAACTGCAGGTGGATCGCACTGAACAGGAAGGCGGCCATCCAAACGGCGGCGTGGATGTTGTTGGTCCATTTGGCCACCAGCGGTTGAATGACCCCACGGAAGGCAAATTCCTCGCATACCGCGGGGAGCAGGGCCACTGTCAACAGCGTCGCTGGAAACTGCCAGGCTGAATCGTACGTCAACATGGACTGGGTTACTTCCGCCGCCAATTCCTCAAATCGATCCGCATTGGCCACCCAGCTTTCGGGCAAAGCTTGAAGCACCAGGCCATTCAAGCGAAAGGTCAGATCGATGAGGGGTTGGGCAGCCCATGCCAGTCCCATTCCGACCGCAATCCAGATGGATTTGGGCCATTTCATGGCGAGGAATGTGCGACCCGCATACAGTTTGCTCGCCAACCAGGCCATCAGACCGAAGGACAGCACTTGGTTGACGCCGTTGATGATGAGGTTGTAGGTCTTGCCTTCGCTGGATGTGGCATCCGAGGCGAAGTTGATGGCTTGCTCGGTTGTGTGTCCGAATACCGTGGCCAAAGCGGCCAGTCCCACTCCCGATGCAAGCCCCATGCCCATGAGGACCATGCAGAAAAAGAATACCAATTGCCCGAAAGGGTGCATGGTTTGAAATGCGGTTCGGATCATGGTGTAATTTTGTGCGTGCTTATATGCGCAAGTTCGCCGAAAAGACACAAACGCAATAAGAAGCAACCACGTGGTACGCATTGGTGACATCGACATCGCGGAATTTCCCTTCTTGCTCGCTCCGATGGAGGACGTGAGCGATCCGCCGTTTCGCGCGCTGTGCAAGAAGTACGGAGCAGATGTCATGTACACGGAGTTCATCAGCTCGGAGGGGCTGATCCGCGATGCCGCGAAGAGCCGGGCGAAGCTGGACATTTTCGAATACGAGCGCCCCATTGGCATCCAGATTTTTGGAAGCGAGATCGATTCGATGCGCCAGGCAGCGGCCATTACCGAGGAAGCCCAACCTGACATCATCGACATCAACTACGGTTGTCCGGTGAAGAAAGTCGCGTGCCGCGGTGCCGGTGCCGGTATTTTGCAGGACATTCCGAAGATGGTCGCTATGACCAAGGAAATTGTTGATACGTGCACGTTGCCGGTGACGGTCAAGACCCGATTGGGTTGGGACGACAACAGCAAGTACATCGTTGAGGTCGCCGAACGCCTCCAGGACATTGGCATCCAGGCCATTAGCATCCACGGTCGGACCCGCGCTCAGATGTATAAAGGCGAGGCGGATTGGTCCTTGATTGCGGAGGTCAAAAACAACCCGCGGATGCACATTCCGGTCTTTGGCAATGGGGACATCGATTCCCCCAAAAAGGCCGTGGAATACCGTAACCGGTATGGCGTTGACGGCATCATGATCGGTCGGGCTAGCATTGGTGCTCCGTGGGTCTTTCGTGAGATGAAGCACTACATGGCGACGGGTGAATTGCTTCCGCCGCCGGGCATGACCGAACGGGTCGCAGCAGCCCGCGAGCATTTTGAGAAGGGGGTGGAGTGGAAAGGCGAACGCTTGGGCGTTGTCGAAATGCGGCGGCACTACGCCAACTACTTCAAAGGGCTTCGGGATTTTAAGCAGCACCGTTTGCAGCTGGTTACTCTGGATGGCGTGGACGACATCCGGGCCAAGCTGGACGAATTGGAGACGATTCCGTTCGAGCCCGCGGTCTGATCACACGGCCCCGAAGCGCCGAACCAAATTCCGGACCATCCAACCGGAACCAATTCCCCCGATGAGCACCACAACTCCGAGGGTGCCCAAAACATCACTGGTCATCAGTTCGACCGGATAAGCGGGTATGACCGAACCTTGCAGTTTGACCCATCCAAAGTGTTGCTGTCCTTGGACCAGCGCAATGCCGATGGCTGCACCGACCAGGCCACCTAAGGCATTGATCATTACGCCCTGCCAAGCAAAGACCTGCTCCAGTCGCCAACCTGTGAGGCCCATGGCATTGAGGACTTCGATGTCCTGGCGTTTTTCAAGCAGCAACATGGTCAACGATGCCATCACATTGAAGGCGGCAACCACGAGGATAAAGCTCAAGATGACAAACGTCGCCCATTTTTCAGCCCGATTGGTTTGGGTGATGAGGGCGTTCTTTTCTGCGCGGGTGCGCACCCGCCACGGTTCACCGGCGGCTTCGATGGCGACCTGAATGGCCTGAGCCACATCTGATTCATTGGCGTCTGCCGCCAACCCCAATTCGAAGCGGGTGACGGATTCCGGACGCTTGAACAATGCACGAGCGAAATCCAACGGGGCCAAGGCGAACTTGCGGTCGATCTCGGCATTGACGGAGAACACATCGCAGGCAAAGGCTGATTCCGAGTGGAAGGCGCGTTCCTTGAACCGGGTGAGCTTTTTGCCTCGAATGGGCGCGCGAAACTGCAGCGCTGGGAGTCCTTTTTCGGCATCAAGGCTGCCAATGCCGAGCATATTTCGGACCCCAAGGCCCAGCGCTACACACGCTGCACCTGATGTGAATTCGGAGCGCCAGGCTTGGCTTCGCAGGGTGGATTCGATGGGTGCCGCTTGCAGCATCGTGCTGTCAAACCCTAGCACGGTCACGACATTCGGCTGGCCGTCGCCCCAGGCCACGACGGCTTCATCTTCAATGACTGGAGCGGCGCATTGCACAACGGGGTTGGTGCTCTCGGGACCAAAGCGGTCCATCACCCATGTGCCTGTGCGATTGGGAACCACGGACCCTTCTGAGGGCACAATAGCGACGGGGGCATCGAGGGTTCCAAAGAGTTCGGTAACGACGGATTCAATGCCATTGAACGCGCTGAGGATGGCGATCATGGAAGCGGTCACGGCCGCTATGACAAACATGGAAATTCCCGAAATCAGGTGCGTCAAGCTCCGGTTTCTGCGTGTCCAAGCGTAACGCCAAGCGAGCCGTATCGGGAGTCGCATGCCCTTACTTATTCAGGGCTTGGTCGATGGCTTCGTAATAATCGAGGCTATCGTCGAGGTAAAAGTTCAATTCAGGAACAATGCGAACCTGCTTTCCAATCTTGGCACCCAATTCTTTGCGAACCCGCCAGCCTTCTTGGCGAACAGCAGCCAATGCGATTTGCTTGTCTGGCACGGCCATGAAGCTTAAATAGACCTTAGCCAGTCCTAGATCGGGCGCCATGCGTACTTGCGTGACGGAGATGAACATGCCCCCAAACCACGCACTGGCTTGGCGTTGGAAAATCACGCTCAAATCCCGCCGAATGAGTTCGGCCATTTTCTCTTGACGGATGCCTGCCATGGTCTAAAGGTCGGAAACTAATACAAGAAATTGTGGTAGGGGTACCGTTTGACGTGAATGGTCTTAACGGCTTCGAAGACTACGTCGCGCAGTTCTTCCATGCCCCATTTTTCTTTGGCGGAAATGAAAATCACCTCGCGGTCGCCCCGTTCGAAGCGTTCGCGGATGCCCGCCATGATGTCCTCTCGGGTCGGTCCAAAGGGTTCCACCTCGATCCGGTCCACCTTGTTGAAGACGATCATCGTAGGCTTGTGATCGCTGCCAATTTCGGCGAGCGTGGACTCGACAACCGCGAGGTGGTCTTCGAATTGCGGGTGACTAACATCCACCACGTGCAGTAGCAGGTCGCTCTCTCGCGTCTCATCCAAGGTCGATTTGAAGCTTTCTATGAGTTGGTGGGGCAGCTTGCGGATGAAGCCAACGGTATCACTCAACAGGAACGGGAGGTTTTGCAGCACCACCTTTCGAACGGTGGTGTCCAACGTGGCGAACAGCTTGTTCTCAGCGAACACATCGCTCTTGGACATCAGGGTCATCAGGGTGCTTTTGCCGGCGTTGGTGTAGCCGACCAAGGCCACCCGAACAAGTGCTCCTCGGTTGCCGCGCTGGGTGGCCATTTGCTTGTCAATGGCTTTCAGTTCCTTTTTAAGGTGCGCAATGCGATCGCGGATGATTCGACGGTCGGTTTCGATTTCTTTTTCCCCGGGCCCCTTCATCCCGATGCCGCCTTTTTGCTTTTGCAGGTGCGTCCACATGTTGGTCAGGCGGGGCAGGAGGTATTGGTACTGGGCCAATTCAACCTGGGTCTTGGCGTGGGCCGTTCGGGCCCGCTGTGCAAAAATATCCAAGATCAAATTGGGGCGATCGAGGATTTTGCGTTCGGGGATTTCACGTTCGATGTTCCGCAGCTGCGTTGGCGTCAATTCGTCGTCGAAAATGAGGATGTCGATTTCATGCTCTTCCACGTATTCCTTTACTTCCTGCAACTTGCCGCTTCCCACAAACGTCCGAGTGTCCGGGCGGTCCAGGCTCTGCACGAAGGTGCGCTTCTTGATGGCGTCGGCCGTCGTCGCCAAGAAAGCGAGTTCTTCGAGGTGCTCAGCGACTTCTTCACGGGTTTCACGTCCTTGAACAAGTCCAATGAGCACGCACGTTTCTGGCTCGAGGGCAGTGGAGTGCAGCTTTTTTTCGAGCATTACTTCTCGTCTCGGAAGGTCTCAATGTACTCCGCGATGCCACGAATGGTCGCGGCGTCAAGGATTCCTTTTTGTGGTGGCATGGTGCCTTTGCCGTACGTGATCAGCGCAACGCGGCTCTCCAAATCCATGGTGGACTGGCTGAGGTCCGGGGCTTTGGAGGCCATGAGTTTGCCGTCTGCGCCGTGGCATAGGGAGCATTTCATGGTGTACGCGCGCTTGATGCTGGCCTCAGACGGACGCTTGGAGCCGGTGTTATCGGTGGGGGCCTCCGCCCCTCCGCATCCGGCAATCGCCAAGACCACCGCTGCGGCCACTGCCAAAATGTGCCGTTCACTGCGCATGATCAGAACCAGCCGTACGCCTCAAAGCCCGGTCGGAAGGGCCAAGGAATACTTGCGACGATGAGCAGGAGCGCAATGCCGAAGTACCGCAATTGGCGCTTGTGCTTCATGTCATCTGATGCCGCCCGCTTGGTGAGGCTGTGCCCCAAGGTCCCAAACAAGATGGCCAACAGCATGCCCACGAGGTGTTCCACGGTAAAGAACCGCATGACCGTAGACTCCATCACACCGGGTTGACCGAGCATGGATGCCCATCCTTTCATCATGTACAAGGCCAGGCCCAGCAAGAGCTGGATGTGCATGGAAATCATGGTGAACAGGCCCAATTTGGCCTGACCTGCTGTGAAGGACGATTGGCGGTTTTGCCACGCCTTGACAAGGGTCACGACGAGCAATGCAAGAACCACCCAGCGCAAGGCGCTGTGCATGTGTTGGAATCCAGTAATCATGGCACAAAGATAGCGCCACGTGAGGGGTTACACCACGCCTTGGTCAATCATCGCATCGGCGACCTTGACGAAGCCGGCTATGTTGGCACCCTTGACGTAATCCACATAGCCCGATGCATCGGTGCCATAGGTAACGCATTGCGTGTGGATGTCCTTCATGATGTTGAGCAAGCGGTCGTCAACCTCTTCGCGAGACCAGTTCATGCGCAAGCTGTTTTGGGACATTTCCAGGCCACTGGTCGCCACACCGCCGGCATTGGAAGCCTTACCCGGCGCAAAAAGGACTTTTGCGTTTTGGAAAACTTCGATTGCTTCGGGGGTAGACGGCATGTTCGCGCCTTCGGCGACGACCTGACAGCCGTTGGCGACGAGTTGCTGTGCTTCCGTCTCGTTCAATTCGTTTTGCGTGGCACATGGGAACGCGGCCTCGCACTTAACACCCCAAGGGCGCTCTCCCGAGTGGGAGGAAGCGGTTGGATGTGCATCAGCAAATTCTGAAATCCGTCCGCGGCGAACATTTTTCAGGTCCTTGATCCAATCGAGTTGCTCGGTGGTCAGGCCATTGGGCTCGTGGATATAGCCCGATGAATCGGACATGGTAACCACCTTTCCGCCCATTTGAATCACCTTTTCGGCAGCGAACTGAGCCACATTTCCTGAACCGGAAATGACGACGTGTTTTCCCTCGAAATTTTGACCCTTGGTGTCGAGCATTTCCGCGGCAAAGTAGACCGCGCCATAGCCGGTTGCTTCCGGACGGATCAACGACCCGCCCCAGTTCCGGCCTTTGCCGGTCAAAACGCCGGTGAACTCATTCCGCAGGCGCTTGTATTGGCCGAACATGTAGCCGATTTCACGGCCACCGACGCCGATGTCACCAGCAGGCACGTCGGTATTGGGGCCAATGTGACGGGCCAGTTCGGTCATGAAGCTTTGGCAGAAGCGCATCACTTCGTTATCGGATTTCCCTTTGGGGTTGAAATTCGAACCGCCCTTTCCGCCGCCCAAGGGCAACGTCGTCAAGCTGTTCTTGAAGACCTGCTCGAAGCCCAAGAATTTCAATACGCTCAGGTTGACGCTGGGGTGAAACCGCAGTCCGCCCTTGTACGGGCCAATAGCGGAATTGAACTCGATGCGGTAGCCTTTGTTGACCTGCACCTGTCCGCTGTCATCGGTCCAAGGCACACGGAACATAACGGTCCGTTCGGGTTCAACCATGCGCTCCAAGATGCGGTTCTCCGCATACTTTGGGTGGTCAGCAATGAAAGGAATGACGGTCTCTGCAACTTCTTGCACCGCCTGAATGAACTCAGGTTCATTCGGATTCTGAGCAGTCACTTCGGCCATAAAGGCCGCAATTTGCTCGTGGTGAGGGTTAGTCATCAACGTACCTATTAACGTTTAAGCAACGCAAATCTAATTCACAGGGAAGAAGTTCGGCCTCCGTCGACCGGTAAATTGATTCCAGAAATGTAACTCGCTGATGGTGAGGCTAAAAACGCGATTGCGCGTCCCACTTCTTCCGGTTCTCCGGTGCGTTTGAGGGGTACGGCAGCGGCCATTTGGGCGTGGATTTCATCGGTTGACGCACCTGTTTTGTTGGCTTTATTGGCGATGATTTGTTCGAGGCGCGCCGTGTTGGTGGCTCCGGGCAATACGTTGTTGACGGTGATGCCATGCACTCCGACTTCATTGGCCCATGTTTTGGCCCAGTTGGCAACTGCCCCGCGAATGGTGTTGCTGACCCCGAGGTTGGCCAGCGGTTGCTTCACGCTGGTGCTGATGACGTTGATGATGCGTCCGTATCCGGCGGCCTTCATTCCTGGTAGTACCGCCTGGGCGAGCAGGTGGTTGCAAACCAAGTGCTGCTGGAAGGTGTTCATGAACGCCTCGATGTCGGCGTCGACGATGGGTCCACCTGCCGGGCCGCCTGTGTTGTTCACCAGGATGTGAACCGGTTGAGCGTTGACTACGGCTTCAATGGCTGCTTTGACCTCTTCGGGGCGGCTGAAGTCGGCTTGTGCGGTGCCGTGTCGTTCCGGTTGGGACAGTGAGCGACGCGCTTCTTCGAGCCGCTCGGCATGGCGTGCCACGAGGGTTACGCGTGCTCCCAGCCCAGCCAAGTGTTGGGCTGCCGCCAGTCCGATGCCTTGGGTGGCTCCGCACACCACCGCATGCTTTCCTTCTAGATCCAGCGGCATCCAGGGGTTGTTCGTATCGGTCATGCGACGAAGGTAGCCACTCCCCCGTCAAATTGGCTGTATTTTTACCAGCAAACCCCGCCCATGAAACGCATCGAACACATCGGAATTGCCGTCGCTGATTTACAAGCTGCAGAACGAATTTTCTCGGATGTTTTGGGGGAATCGCCCTTCAAGCGAGAGCACGTGGCGTCGGAGGGGGTCGATGTCAGTTTTTTCCAAACGGGTGAGAGCAAGGTGGAACTGTTGGCCAGCACTTCGGCGGATGGGCCCATCGGCCAGCACATCGCCAAGCGCGGTGAAGGCCTGCATCACCTGGCGTTTTCTGTGGACGACATCCGCGCGGAGATCAATCGGCTTAAAGGGTTGGGGTACCGCGTCATCAGCGGCCCCAAGGAGGGCGCGGACAACAAGGAGATTGCGTTCTTGCACCCGGGGGATACGAACCGCGTGTTGGTGGAGCTTTGTGCAGACCGAGGATAATTACCACCGGTTCTTTTTGGCTCGCCGCTTTTGCTCTTTCAATCGCTTCTTCCGGTCTTTCTGCATTTGATCGCCAAAGAGCACCTCGCCTGGACGGTCTTGGGAAGGCGGTTTGGCGCAATCTTCAAGGGGCTTGGGTCGCAATAGATCCCACTGCAGGGTCAGGTTCCACGGCTGGTAGTGGCCTTCGTACCACTGCACCCGGCCGTCCCCTTCCTCAGCCAAGGGGGCCAATTGCAAGCCGTCGTACGTAGCGTGTATGCGCAGGTAACGGCCAGCGCGCGTACGCACCCCGAGGCCACCACCCAATTCCAATGCGATGCGGTCCATTGCCGGTGCGGCGCGGGTGACAAACATGCTATCCGGACCCGTCCGGCTGAACGTGCCACCCCATTCTCGGTCCCACCCGATGCCGAGCTGGGCTTCGAAGAAAAAATCGGTTTTGATCTCGAATGCGCGCTGAAGCTTGAATGTCAATTCAGTGGTCACCACCGAACGCCCGCTGTCGAGCAGGGTGTTGGGTTGCAAGATGCTGTCCGCATTGGCGACCAAGCCGTCAAAAGTGGAGGTGGCCGCGTTACGGGTTCCTTGGAGTTCGATGAACCAGCGATCCCAGATGAGTGGCCGCCGGGCGATGCCCCAATAGCCGATGCCTAGGCGGAGGGCTTGGTTGCCCATATGGCCCCAAGTCCCGGCGTGTAGGGTATCAATGGTGCCAGTTGGGCGCACCGTTTGGTAGACGACGGGCACTGAATCGGGCCGGGCATTGAATGCGTGGTACCCCATGGCGTAGGTCCAGCCTTGGTTGCGGAACGTTCGGCTTTCGGCATTGAACGGGGTGGACTGCGCCTCCGCGCCATTGAGCCCACCCACCAAGACCCAAACGAAGACCGCCGTCAGGCGCTTTGCGATTCCCATGCGTCCAGGATGGTTTCGAAGGTTTCCGGTCGGTCCCAGTTGGTCTCGATGCCCTCTTGGGACAGGATTTTTTCCATAATACGGTCCTGGCGCTGTCCGGCTTCCAACGCTTCTTCATACGGCGTGTGACTGAACGTGACCAGCGAGTAGAGGGGAAGCCAACGCCCGGGGTAGTTGGTGGCCAACTTGGCCTCGATTTTCTTGCGGAGTAGGAAAGCGGGATCTCCTGTTTTGTCGCGCATTTCAATGTAATTGCGCAAGGCCAACTCGAGGATGGCATCGCCGGAAGGCTTCCGCAATTCCGTGTACCGTTGCATGGTTTTTGCCCAATCTTGGGACGATTCCATGCTATCGAGCAGTTCGCTCAACACAGAGCAATCTTCCATGCCGCTATTCATGCCTTGGCCGTAAAAGGGGACAATGGCATGGGCGGCATCTCCCATCAAGCAGATGGCATCGCCATGGTGCCAAGGATAGCATTGGGTCATAACCAATGAACTGGTTGGGTTGGCCAACCATTGTGCAGCAAAATCTGGAATCAATGGGATGACGTCCGGAAAATGCGTGCTGAAATACGCCGTGGCCGCGGCTTCTGTATCGAGTCCATTCAGTCCGTTGGGGCCATCGTAGGGCGCGAATACGGTGCACGTAAAGGTGCCGTCGGGGTTGGGCAATCCCATCAACATGAACTCACCGCGCGGCCAGATGTGCAGGGCGTCTGCCTCCATCTTGAACTGGCCGTCAGCCGTGGGACGCATCTCAATTTCCTTGTAGCCGTGTGTCAAATAGCGCTGGGCAAAATCAAAACGGTCGGTCCGCATGAGCCGATCCCGGACCGCGCTGAAGGCCCCGTCTGTGCCGAAAATCCGGTCGAATGTCTGCACGTGCGGTTGTCCCCCTCTATTGTCCAACGTCAATTCGTTGGCCTCCAAATCAATGTCAACGCAGCGGTGGTCAAAACGGTAATTGACGTGGGCGTGCTTCTCCGATTCTTCCACCAACAAGCGGTTGAGCAAAGCCCGCGAAACCGAGTAAATGCATTGTGGGTCGTCAAATTTACCCTGCGCATCCGGCAGGCCGTACGGTTGGCGGGTGAGGATGCCGTCCGTTGCATGCATGGTGCGGTGCGTGATCGGAAGGGCGATTTCACGAACCGCGTCCGCAATGCCGGATTTCTCTAGGGCGCGCCATCCCCGGTCGCTCAGGGCGAGGTTGATGCTGCGGCCTCCTTTGTAAGCTCCGGTCCGTGGGTCGGGTCGGCGTTCGAACACGTCAACGTGGTGCCCGCGTTGTGCCAGCATCAGTGCCCAAAGGCTCCCCACTAAACCGGCGCCGACTACGGCCATTTTTTCCGGTGCCAAAGCGTGTTGTACGGGTGTGGACATGTGGTGCTTAGTGGACGGTGGCTTCGATGGCTTGGTGCAAATCAGCGATCAGGTCATCGGCATCTTCGACCCCGACGCTCAGCCGGACAAATCCATCGGAGATGCCCAGTTCAGCTCGGATTTCGGCGGGTACGCTCGCATGCGTCATGGCTGCCGGATGTTCGATGAGCGACTCCACACCGCCCAAGGATTCTGCAAGGGCAAACACCTGCGTGGTTGCCACAAGGTTTTTCGCTTGATCCAAATCGTTGCCTTTGATCTCGAAGGCAATCATTCCACCAAAATCATCCATTTGACGGGCTGCGACCTCATGACCGGGGTGGTCTTCAAACCCAGGCCAGTAGACCTTTTCGATTTTGGGGTTGTCGCGCAACCAATGCGCCACCTTGCGGCCGTTCTCGCAGCTGCGTTCTACGCGCAAGTGCAGTGTCTTCAATCCGCGCAACACCAAGAACGAATCAAAAGGTTGGGCGATGGCTCCGCAGTTGTTTTGCAAGGTGCGAAGGGGGGCATCAATGGCCTCGTCTTTCGTGACGAGCGCGCCCATCACCACATCGCTGTGGCCGCCGAGGTATTTGGTGACCGAGTGCATGACGATGTCCGCGCCATGCTCCAGCGGGCGCTGTAGCATCGGTGAAGCGAAGGTGTTGTCCACGGCGAGCACAATGCCGCGGGGTTTCGTCAGGTCGGCAATGGCCTGAATGTCGGTGATCTGCATCAGCGGGTTGGTCGGGCTCTCGAGCCACACCAATTTGGTCTTGTCCGAGATGGTCGCTTCCACGAGGCTGGGGTCTTGGGTGTCGACAAAATGGAATACAATGCCCATCGGTGCGTGGTTCGCTCGGAACAGCCGAGCGGTTCCGCCGTACAGGTCCTGGCCTGCGATGACTTCATCCCCGGGTTTCAATGTCTTGAGTACCGTATCAATGGCAGCGAGTCCCGACGCAAAGGCCAGCCCGTGGGTTCCGCCTTCCAGCTCTGCAAATGCCGTTTCAAGGGCGGCTCGGGTCGGGTTGTGGCTGCGCGAATATTCCCAACCCTTGTGCACGCCAACGGCCTCTTGTACATAGGTTGATGTCTGGAAAATGGGGGTCATGATGGCCCCTGTCGATGGATCCGGCTCAACCCCAGCATGCACAGCGCGCGTGCCTTTGCCCAATTTTTTCAAGTCTTTCATGGTGTTACAAAGTTACGTTCCTTTCGGCGGGTTCGAACGAGCCAACTCGGCAAGACGAAGGCCCCAGCGACGAGGTAGATGAAGTAGGTGAATGTCCGCCAAACTAGGACCACTGCCACGATGTAGGCGAATCCGGTCAAATCCCCAAGAAAAGCGGGCAAGCCGAGTTCGGCGGTGCCTGAAGACCCCGGTGTAGGGCTGATGGTAAGCACCAGCCACAGCATCAGTTGACGGGCCATCACGACCGCATGATCTAGGGAGGGGTAGAAAATCAGAAGCACCATATTTAGCGTGGCAAACCGTGCCGTCCAGCTCGAACAGGTCGCCGCGAACCCGCCTAGCCAATACCTCCAGGATGCGGATCGGATGTTGCGGGACGCCTCCAGCAAGTCGCTTGACCAAGCGTCAATGCGCTTGCTCCACCGCCGAAGGAGCCAAGTGGATCGGACCCACTGCAGCGCACGGTAGGTCCCCTGCGGCCGAATCACCAAGCCGAGCAAAATGGTGGTCGTCAACGTGGCTATGAAGGCGTAAGCGACCCAGAAGAGTGAGCCCCATGCGGCCGATTCCAATCCCTCGGGAAACACCGATTGCCCACCGAAGCTGGCCAGCAGGAAAACAAGCGGCACAGCAATCAAGTAAAAGGCCTCATCCATCAAGGCGGTAGCGAATACCGTTGCCAAGCTTTTGCCCCATCGCATGCCGTCGCGTTTCAGGATGACCACGGCCACCGCTGAACCGCCGACAACACTTGGAGTGAGCGCAGAGGAAAGCTCCCAGAGCAGGATGTTCTCGGTGGCTTGCCGCCATGAAAACGATTGAAAGGAGAGGATGCGCAAGCGAACGATGTAGCTGATGTCCCGGATGAGCACACACGCAACAACGCCTAATAATGCCCAGGTGGAACGCCGGGACCATTCAAACTGTTGGAGCAGGGCCCACGAGGTGGTCGCTTCTCCGGTCTGCGGGTCACTCACTTCGTGGTGCGCACCGAACCACACCACAGCCCCAGCCGCGATTGTGCCGATGAGCAAGGGGGCAATCCATTGGGTCCATTTGAAGGGTGTGCCTTCCGCCATGCCCACAAGTTACCTCACACTCAAGCGTAGGCGTGGCTGCCTTCGGAACAATTTTGGCACATCTCAACGGCGGATCGGTTCGAGAAAATCTGTGCACGGAAAGCATCGTATTCCGGACTGAACCAGATGTCTGAGAACGATTGCTCCCCGACAGCACCCATGGTGTGGTGCGCGTCCTTGTCGAAGCAGCACGGCACCACCCGGCCGTCCCATGTCATCACGCAGCCGTGCCACATGCGCCAGCATTCGTCCGCCATCGGATTGCGCAAAAACCACTCCCCAGCGGGGTTGCGGTCGTAGCGACGCAGCTTGGGGGATTGAGTCAGCAGGGGGTGGCCGTCTTTGGGTTGATCGATTTGAGCGGTCTTGATGACCAACTCATCTACGCCGATGCGTTGCGCGTGCTGCTTGATGGCCTCGACCTCGTGCTCGTTGGGTCCAACCACCAAGAACTGCCACACTAAGTAGGGTCCACGTCCGCCGTTGGCGCGGCGCGCTTCGACCATGTTCCGCGTGCCTTCGAGCACCTTCTCCAGTTGCCCCCCGACCCGATAGGACGCGTACGTGTCTTGGGTCATGCCGTCGATGCTGATGATCAAGCGGCTGAGGCCGGATTGCACAATTTCAGTGCACCGCTCAGGACGCAGGAAATGCGCGTTGGTGGAGGTCGAAGTGTACAGCCCGTGAGCCGCACCGATGCGCACCAATTCGTTCATTTGAGGGTGGAGGTAGGGCTCGCCTTGGAAGTATAAATTCAAGTACACCAGGTGATGCCCGATTTCATCCAGTACCCGTCTCAAGGTGTCTACTTCGAGCATGCCCGTTGGCCTGGTGAACGACCGCAGGCCCGATGGACACTCTGGGCACCGCAGGTTGCAGGAAGTGGTGGGTTCCACGCTCAAGCTCATCGGCCAGGCAGATTGTGAAGTGGCGATACCACGCTGGTTTCGGCTGTATCCGCGGTAGGCCCGAATGGCGTTGGCCAACCGGTGCCGGTCGAGGGGCCGGAGTCGGTTCCATCGATCGCGAAATGCTGCGCGGGTATTGCTCCATCCAAGGGCCATACCCAAAGATAGTTCGGTTCGCCGTTCTCGATTAATTTAGTCGAATGATTGCACTGGGTGATACGTTGATTTCTGAGGATGTTTTTGACACCCTGTTCGCGTGCGATCTGAAGGCATGCAAAGGAGCGTGCTGCGTAGAAGGAGAAAGCGGTGCGCCGCTGACCGAAGAAGAGGTCGAGCGGTTGGAGGAGGCGTTTGAAGTTGTCAAAGACCAACTGCGCCCCGAGGCCTTGGCCGTTATCGACGAAGTGGGGCTGTTCGAAGTGGACCAAGATGGCGAATACGTGACGCCCATCATCAACGGCCGCGAATGCGTGTATGCCACATTTGATGCCGACGGCACGGCGAAATGCGCGTTCGAAGCAGCGTGGCGGGAAGGCAAGTCCGATTGGCCGAAGCCCATTTCCTGCCACTTGTACCCGGTTCGACTCAAAGAACTTCAGGACTTCACGGCCTTGAACGTCCACCGCTGGCCCATCTGCGAAGGCGCCCGAACCTGCGGTGCCAAGGCGAACATCACGGTGCTGGATTTTTGCAAAACGGCCTTGATTCGCCGGTTCGGCGAAGCCTGGTACGACGAGGCTCAGCTCATCTGGAAAGCATGGAAAGCGCAGCAATCCTGAGGATCATTCGTCGGCTCATGGTATGTGCCGTAGCTGTTGCAATCGGGCTTGGGTTCGTTGGCCTCCGAGCCCAGCACGTAGTGCCTTTGGATGCCCTGAATACGCCCAACGATGAGGTGCTGCTCGGATGGGATGGCAGCGCCCTGTTTTACCGCAGCATCCCTCGGGCTTCCGATACCGTGAAAGCAGGGGATTGGTTTTTGTCTCCAGGCCAAGAATACTCCGCAACGCCAGCGCAAGGATGGGCTGCTTTCGATGAGGGCCTGCCCATGAACCTGCGCGCATGGAGCGCCGCAGATTGGCCGGGCATTGGCGAGGTCCAGCACGTGACCATTGACGCTGAACGGGGGGTGCTCGTCTTGAGCGCTTTGCAACCAGCGGGGGATTTCGATTTGTTCATGGCTCAGCGCTCGGGCAGCGCTTGGTCCGAACCGTTGCCGCTTGAGGGACTGAATACGCCAGCGGATGAAGTCTTTCCCAATTTTGACAACGGTGCGTTGCTGTTTGCGTCCAATGGTCACCCAGGCCAAGGAGGGTTTGACGTCTACCGGTCCGATCGCCGCTCGCATTTTGCCGAATGCACTGGGCTCGAGGAAGGCGTGAATACCGCTGGCGATGAGTTGGCTGCCGTTCCAGTGGGAGTCCATGTGGACTGCGGCTACTACGTTTCAGCTGTTCGCATGGGCGGTCGGGGCGTGGACTTGTATTGGGTGGGTGCAAAGGTCGATGAGGACATGGAGCGGACGAAGGAATTGGCGGTGGAGGTCGTGTACCGTCGCGCGCCGGTTGAGGCAGCGCTGTTTGAAATTCACGACCGCGCTGGGGCACTGGTGTTGCGTCAGTCCACCGATGCGCAAGGCCGATTGGTCTTGGGAGCATTGGCCTTGGATGCGGCGTTGGAGGTGAATGTTAGCATGGAGTCGGGGAGGGCAATACCCGACGGTGCCATATGCCATGTGTATGAGCGGTGTGGCCGCGTGGATTGTGGCGAACCCCATTGGCCCGGATGGAGACGCGTGCGCAGTTACCGCATCGAAGGAGGGGCGGCTTTCGTTTTTGATTTGCTGCCGTTGGATGCCTTGGAACGTTGGCCGCGGCCTTCGGATCAGGATGCCGCCCGATGGCAGGGCGACGTGCCCACATGCCAGGTGAAATTCGCCACCGCTGAATTCACCTTGTCGGGCACTGCAGAACTGCAGTTGCAGCGGTGGCTTGACGGATTGAATTGGGCCACACAAGGCGGGTATTTTGACGTGCACGGGTTCACCGATGCGCAAGGAGAAGTGGTGCGCAACCAAGTGTTGAGCGAGCAGCGGGCCGAGGAGACAGCCCGCGTGCTCGAAGAGGCGGGGGTCACGCTGTCCCGCATTCGATGGAGTGGTCACGGCGTGGCCTTGGAAGGGGCTGACGAAGCCGACCGGCGCCGGGTGGAGGTGCGCTGGGTGGCAACCGCTAATTGATCGGCTACATTTCCCCTCGCAACAATCATTCGCGGCAAGTGAATTTGTACTTTTGCGCCCATGTTGGTTACCCTAATGCGATCAAAGCTGCACCGGTTGACGGTGACGCAAGCGAATTTGAACTACATCGGTTCCATCACATTGGATCCCGACCTGCTAGATGCAGCGGGATTGTATGAGGGGGAAAAGGTCCAAATCGTGAACATCAACAACGGCGAACGGTTCGAGACCTACACCATTGTCGGGAAGCGCGGATCCGGCCAAGTGGGCCTCAATGGCCCCGCGGCGCGCAAGGTGCAGGTCGGCGATATCATCATTGTTATTGCATATGGTCACATGACGCCTGAGGAGGCGGCCGTCCACAAACCAACCTTGGTCTTTCCTGACACCGAAACCAATCGCCTCATCTCGTAATTTGCGAGCATGAAGGCCAAGCAAGTCCTCACCTACTTAGTATCCCTCGGCATCGGGGTGGTATTGTTTTACGGAGCTTTCTCGTTTATTGACGACAAGGAAGCACTGTGGGATACCATGCGTTCAGCGCGCTGGGAAGGAATTGCTGCTTCATTTGTCATGGGGTACTTGGCCATCGTTAGCCGCGGCTTGCGGTGGGGCATTTTGCTCGAACCGCTGGGTCGAAAGGCAGGCAAGGCTCGAAGCGTGCATGCTGTGGCGTTTGCTTATTTCGCTAATACGTTCGTGCCACGCAGCGGCGAATTGGCGCGTTGTGCCGCACTGAACCAAACCGATGACATTCCGGTGGATGAATTGTTCGGCACAGTGATCAGTGAACGTGTAATTGACTTCGCCTTTCTCATGGTGTTGACGGCTGCCGCAGTGCTAGGGAATTTACCGGCGTTTGTCCAATTGTTAGACGGCGCTGTGCTGCCGGATTTGAGCAAACTCATCGCCTTGGGCGCCATCGCCTTGGGGTTGGTGGGCATCGCGGTCTGGAAACGCAAAGTGCTCATGGCCGTGCCATTTGCTCAGCGGATTGCGGAGTTTTTGGCGGGGGTGTGGAACGGGCTGAATAGCATCCGCCGAATGAAGCAGAAAGGGCGCTTTATGGCCCATACGTTCTTCATTTGGATCATGTACTTTTTCATGGCGTGGGTCATTTTCAAGTCATTTGATGAGGTGCAAGACATCACTGTATTGCAGGCCTTGTTTATCATGGTCGCTGGCGGGTTTGGCATGGTCATCCCCGCTCCGGGCGGGGTTGGATCCTATCAATGGGCAGTCATGTCGGGATTCATGGCCTTGGGCTTCGGGAAGGCCCTTGGCCTTGCTGTGGCAAACATTATTTGGTTCACCCAGACGGCCATGATTGTGATCATGGGCGGCATCGCGTACATCTACTTGTTGGTGTACCGCTTGAGAAAAGACCGCACATGACGCCTCAAGAACAAGCACACATTGACGCCTGGCGGGCTTCCGGTGAGACCATCGTCTTCACCAATGGGGTCTTCGATATTTTGCATGCCGGGCATGTGACCTACCTAAAAGCAGCAAAAGATTTGGGCGGCAAATTGGTTGTTGGTTTGAATTCTGACGCAAGCGTTCGGATGTTGGGCAAAGGTCCAGAACGTCCCATCAATGAAGCCGCGGACCGCAAAACCGTGTTGGAAGCGTTGCAGGCAGTGGATGCAGTTATCGTCTTCGAAACGGAAACACCGGCGGACCTGATTGCAGCGGTGCAGCCCGACGTGTTGGTCAAAGGGGGCGATTATGCCCCAGAGGCCAGCAAAGGCGAGAGCGGTTTCATTGTCGGCTCCGAGGAGGTTCGTGAGCGCGGCGGAAGGGTTGAGGTGATTCCCCTGGTGCCGGGCCGATCCACAACGAACATCATTAAAAAAAGCCGATCGCATTGACTGACCGGCTTTTTTTTTGTTGAAGGTGCAGGGAAATCAAACGTCTTCCTCTTCCATGAATTTCGTGGTGAAATCCCCGCTGCGAAAGCGGTCATGACGCATGAGGCGCTGATGGAATGGGATGGTCGTCTTGACGCCTTCAATGACGTATTCGTCCAAGGCCCGTTGCATTTTCAATATGGCTTCTTCCCGGGTCTGGGCAACGACGATGAGCTTTGAAATCATCGAGTCGTAGAATGGAGGAATCTGGTACCCGGAGTACACGTGCGTATCCAATCGAACGCCGTGTCCCCCTGGGGCGTGGTAGTCCGTGATGCGTCCAGGGCATGGCGCGAAATTGCGCGCCGGGTCTTCTGCGTTGATGCGGCATTGAATGGCGTGCATCTGGGGGTAGTAGTTCTTTCCGCTGATGTTCTCGCCTGCCGCCAACTTGATCTGCTCCTTGATGAGGTCGTAGTTGACCACTTCCTCCGTGATGGTGTGCTCCACCTGGATGCGCGTGTTCATCTCCATGAAGTAAAAATCGCGGTTGGCATCCACCAAAAACTCAACAGTGCCTACGCCCTCATACTTCACCGCTTCTGCAGCCTTGATGGCCGCCTTCCCCATCTTCTCTCGAAGTTTATCGGTCATGTACGGAGAAGGGGTTTCCTCCACCAGCTTTTGGTGGCGGCGCTGAATGGAGCAATCGCGCTCAGACAGGTGACAAGCCTTGCCGCGTTGGTCGGCGGCAACCTGAATTTCAATGTGGCGTGGCTCAACCACGAACTTCTCCATGTACATGCCGTCGTTGCCAAATGCGGCTCCGGCTTCGCGGCGGGTGGATTCCCATCCTTCGGCGAGGCCTTCGTCATCGTGGCACACTTGCATGCCCTTTCCTCCGCCTCCCGCAGTGGCTTTCAGCATGACCGGGTAGCCGATTTTGTTGGCGATTTTAGTCGCTTCCTCCAGGCTCTCCAAGATGCCTTCGTTTCCGGGAATGGTCGGAACGCCGGCAGCTTTCATGGTGGCCTTTGCTGAGGCTTTATCGCCCATGGCTTCGATCATCTCAGGACTGGCACCGATGAACTTGATTTGGTTTTCGCCGCAAATCCGGGAGAACTCGGCGTTTTCAGAGAGGAATCCGTAACCGGGGTGAATGGCGTCGGCATTGGTGATTTCCGCGGCGGCTATGATTTTGGGAATCGAGAGGTAGGAATCCACGCTTTTGGGTGGGCCAATGCACACTGCTTCATCAGCGAACCGCACGTGCAGGCTGTCTGCGTCCGCCGTGGAGTACACCGCGACGGTTTTGATGCCCATTTCCTTGCAAGTACGAATCACGCGCAGGGCGATTTCCCCACGGTTGGCAATCAGGATTTTCTTAAACATGGTGAAGGATGTTTAGGAAGGATCCACCAAGAAGAGTGGCTGATCGTATTCTACAGGGCTGTTATCGTCTACGAGGATTTTGACGATTTTGCCGCTGACTTCCGATTCGATTTCGTTGAAAAGCTTCATCGCTTCGATGACGCACAAAACATCGCCGTTACCGACGGTCGATCCTACCTCCACAAAGGTGGGCTTGTCGGGTGCAGATCGGCGGTAGAAGGTGCCAATCATGGGTGACTTGACAGTGATGTAGTTGTCTTCGTCTGAAGCGGCCTTGGGGGCTTCCGCCGCAGGTACAGGAGCCGCAGCAGGGGCTGCTGGAACAGCGGGTGCCACGGGTCCTCCAGGCATAGTGGCTACAGGCATCGGCACTTGAATGGTCGCTTCTGCTGCCGCAGCTAAGCCTTTCCTTTTCGGCATTTCGGACTTGATGGTAATCTTGAAGTCCTTCTTCTCAATCTCAACTTCCGTTACACCGGCTTTTGCGATGAACTTGATCAGGTCTTGAATTTCAGAAATGTCCATGGGTTATGACAATTTAAAGGCCAAAGGTAGGCAGTTTTAATTGGTCGGTTTTGGAGCGGTGGTATGGATTCTGTCAGCTGTTGTACGCCCATTGGAGGTACACCGCTCCCCATGTGAACCCTCCACCGAAGGCGGCGAGGATGATGTTGTCACCGGCTTTGAGTTGCTGCTCCCAATCGCGCAAACACAGTGGGATGGTCGCAGCAGTGGTGTTGCCGTATTTCTGGATATTGATCATCACCTTATCGGCAGGAAGGCCCATGCGGCGCTGAGTGGCGTCGATGATGCGCAAATTAGCTTGGTGCGGGACCAACCAAGCCACGTCTTCCGGAGCGAGGTTGTTTTGTTGCATAATGTCATAGCTGACATCGGCCATGCCTTTCACCGCTGCTTTGAATACCGGCTGACCGTCTTGCGTGATGTAGTGTTCCTTTGCATCGACCGTTTCGTGAGTTGGCGGATGCAGCGAACCCCCGGCTTTTTGGCGGAGGAAATTGGCGCCGGTTCCATCCACGTGGAGTTTGTGGTCGATGACTCCGTATTCTTCAGAGGGTTCGAGCAGAACGGCTGCAGCTGCGTCACCGAAAAGGATGCACGTTGTGCGGTCCGTGTAATCGATGATGGAGCTCATTTTGTCGGCTCCAACTATGATAACCTTTTTGTACCGACCACTTTCAACGAATTGGGCTCCGGTGGTCAGGGCGAAAATGAACCCCGAGCACGCTGCGCTCAAGTCGTACCCCCATGAATTTACCGCCCCCACTTTGTCAGCAATGAGGTTGGCCGTCGCTGGGAAGTGCATGTCGGCGGTAACAGTGGCGCAAATAATCAGGTCCACCTCAGTCGCATCGATGCCGCGCTTCTCCAACAATTCTTTGACCGCCTCCGCGCCCATGTCGGATGTCGCCTTGGTAGGGTCTTTGAGGATTCGGCGTTCTTGGATTCCAGTGCGGGAACGGATCCATTCGTCGTTGGTGTCAACCATCTTTTCCAAATCCGCATTGGTCAAGACGTCATCGGGCAAGTATCCTGCTACAGCAGTAATGGCAGCGCGCATGTGCTATTGATTTTGATTCGAATAGCCGCCAAAGATAGCGGGTGGAATCATGCGAAAAAGGGCTTTTTATCCCGGTATTCTAGTGGGAATGTGGAAGACTGGACACAAAAAAAGGAGGCACAGAGCCTCCCATTTCGTTTGTTTATGGCCACGAACGGCCAATACTGACATCAAATCGTTTTGGTTAGGCTTCTGCCTTTTCCATCACCACTTTGCCTTTGTAGTAGAGCTTTCCTTCGTGCCAGTGGGCGCGGTGGAAGAGGTGAGGTTGGCCAGTGGTTGGGCACGCAGCTACCTGGGGGGCTGTCAGTGCGTCGTGTGCGCGGCGCTTGCGCGTGCGGGCCTTACTTTGGCGTCGTTTGGGATGTGCCATGATGGTATTATTTCAAGTCTTTCAATGCATTCCAACGCGGGTCAATTCCGTCGTTCTCATCCGTTCCCCCATCGTCCGATGACCCATCCGGATCGTCCGATGCTGTTCCGCCTCCGTTCAAGTATGCCGTCATCGCAGGATCGCATTGGTCTTCGGATGCGTGCAGTCTGCGCGAGGGCAGGTGCAAATGCATCCATTCGAAGATGGGCTGGCTGATGTCCAATTCATGGCACTCAGGCCCCAATGTCCAAATCTCTTCTTCGGTATTTGTGGACTCGCCAAGTTGAACCACCAAGCGCTCATCAAATGAAAGACGGATTTGAACATCTCCAAGGCAGCGGTCGCAGGGAAGGATAGCGTCGCCACTAAAGCGCACAATGCAATCCATTTTCGAGCCGAGCTTGTCAATGGTCACTTCTGCTTCACCGGTAATTTGATCGGTTTCAGAAGAGGGAAAAGATTCAAAGAACAACGAATCCACCTCCATTTGGAAGTCGTGTTGACCGGGCTTGAGTCCCACGAACGGGATACGAAAGGGTGCCAAGTGATCCACAACCTCCTCATTTTGGGGAGTGCAAAGGTAGTCACAACAACCCGATTGAACAAATTTGATTTGCCGGCCACTTTGCGAATGACCGGAACGGGTTCAGTAACGCTCTTTCCGCTTGGGTGGTGCGATCTCAAGGGGGTTCGCCGTCAATTCGCGGTGATCGATGCGGTTGAACCGAATGTCCCGGGCCATGTAGATGGCTGCGCGCAAAGAATCGGGACTGGCGATGCCTTGTCCAGCGATATCAAAACCCGTTCCATGGTCCGGACTGGTACGCACTATGGGTAGACCCGCTGTGAAATTCACGCCGTTTCCAAAGCTCAGCGCTTTGAACGGCCCCAGTCCTTGGTCGTGGTACATAGCCAACACCCCGTCGAATTGCTTGTGCGTTCCGGCGCCGAAGAATCCGTCTGCCGGGTAGGGGCCCATTACAAACTTACCTTCCGCACTGAGGTCCTTGATGGCCGGAGCAATGATCAGCTTTTCTTCGTCGCCCATCAGCCCGTTATCGCTCGCATGCGGATTCAGACCGAGCACCGCAATGCGGGGCTGAGCAATGCCAAAATCGCGCATTAGGGAATCGTGCATCAACCGCGCTTTGGCCTTGATCAAATCTGGATTGAGCATCGCCGAGACGTCCTTCAGGGCAACATGGCCGGTGCACATGCCAACCCGAAGGTCGCCGGAGACCAAGAGCATGAGGACTTCATCGACGTTGGCAAATTCCGCGAGGTATTCCGTGTGACCGGGGTGTTTGAATGCCCCTTGACGCATGGCTTCCTTGTGAATAGGCAACGTCACTAAGACGTCGACCTTCGTGCTCGCCAAGTCGTTCACGACCGTTTCCAATGCGTTCATCGCGAAGTCGCCCGCGGCACCATCCACTTGCCCCCACTGGATGTCCCAAGGTTCCTCTTGGATGTTCACCACATTGACTTGGTCCGCCTTCGCCTTGTCTGCCCCTTCCACAACGGCCCAATTGACCGGAGGTTCGCCGACCTTCTCTATGGCGGCTTCAATCAGATTGGGCGTGCCGTAGAAAACGGGCATTGCTTCCCGGAACATGCGGTTATCTTGAAACACCTTGACGAGGATTTCAGCGCCAATCCCATTAGGGTCGCCGCAACTGAATCCGATGGTTGTTGGTTTTTTTTTGGAAGCCATTCGTGGGCTCAAAGTTAACGGTTGGCTTCCTTGTCCTAACTTGCATCAAGATGGTTTTTCAACGGTTTTTCGCGCGGAAATTGCTGCTGCTGCTGCCCCTCGTTTTATGGGCCTTATCAGCGCAGGCGACGCACAACCGAGCTGGCGAGATTACCTACTCGCACGTGGAGGGATTGACTTATGAAATCCTGATCACCACGTACACCAAAACCAGCGCTCCCGCCGATCGTCCCTGGCTCTATTTATACTGGGGGGACGAGGTGGACGAGCCAATCGATAGCCTCGAACGGGAAACCGTCCAGCTGCTGCCCGATGACATCCAAATCAACCGGTACCGCGGCAACCACACATACGGTGGGCCCGGCATCTTTGAAATCCGTGTAGAGGATCCGAACCGGAACCAAGGCGTGCTGAACATCCCGGGCTCCGTGGATGTCCCGTTCTCCATCAGTACGCTATTGATCATTGACCCCTTGGCGGGGCACAACAATTCGGTCCAGCTCTTGAACCCCGCGCAACAAAACGCCTGCTTGTTCCAGCCGTGGATCCACAACCCCGGTGCCCACGATCCTGACGGGGACCTGCTGACATACGACCTCGTACCGTGCCGGGGATTTGACTCGGACATCATTCCCGATTACGTACCGCCAGACGAGGTGAGTCCTGAAGACGACAGCTTCATCATTGATGCGGAGTACGGCGATGTGGTCTGGGAAGTTCCCCAAATCGCTGGGATTTACAACGTGGCCTTGCGCATCCAAGAATGGCGCGATGTGGACGGAGTGCTGATCAAGGTGGGTGAAGTCGTTCGGGACATGCAGATTACCGTGGAGTCGTGTACGAATCAGCCGCCGGAGATTGCTGACATCCCTGATACCTGTGTGGTGGCCGGAAGTTTCCTGTCGTTTTTGATGAATGCCTCCGATCCGGATGGAGACAGCATCGACTTGGACGCCATTGGGGGGCCGCTTTCTGAAGTTGAAAATCCGGCCAACTTCTCGGACCTCGGTGCCGGGATTGGGCAATTCGTTTGGTCTCCGGAGTGCACGGAGGTGCGCGAAGCGCCTTACCAAGTCGTGGTGCGGGCGGAAGACAACAGCGGACAGGTTCAGTTGATGGACTTGGAGACTTTTCAAATCCGCGTGGTGGCTCCAGGCGCTGAGATGACGGCAGCCGAAGCCGTTGGCAATGCCATCCTGTTGGAATGGGATGCACACGAATGCACCGGCTCCTTGCCCAGTTGGAAAGCCGCAGCAGGCCGCTACCACATTTACCGCCGGGTGGATTCGCTGGACTGGACCCCTAACGCCTGCGAGACCGGCATCCCTGACGCCTATGAATTTACCTTCCTCGGCACTGTCGAAGGGCTGCAAACCACGGCATACGTCGATGAAGATTTGCTCTCCTTTGGGGCCACGTATTGTTACCGCGTAGTCACCGAGTGGCCCGGCAGTGGCGAATCCATGGCCAGCAACGAAGTGTGTGCGACCATTCGCAAAGACGTCCCAGTGATCACCCGGGCATCCGTTGAAGCCACGGATGAGGTGAACGGAGCCGTGGAGCTGCGCTGGTCGCCACCCACCGATGCGGACACGGTGGTCTTCCCAGGTCCATACCGGTATCGGGTTTGGGGTGGTTCCGAGGGTGACTCGGAGTTGGAGGCGTTGCACGAGACGGCACCAGGACCCTATCTCAATGCGCCCGACACGGCATGGTTCCATGAGGGCGTCGATACCCAGACCCGCAGTTGGACGTACCGCGTGGAATGCGTGAGCGCCACGGGCGAGATGGGCATGTCCGCCCCGGCTGAGACCCCTTGGTTGGCGCTGGAGCCCAACGACAATTCTTTGACGCTGACTGTCTCGGGTTCGTTTCCATGGTGGGTCGATGCCTACGATATCTACCGAGAGGGCGATGCAGGTTTCGAGTGGCTCGCCACCACGAGCGCCCCGACCTACACCGACACGGGTCTCGTCAACAACCGCACGTATTGTTACCGGGTGGAAACCATTGGGCATTACGACGGGGACGCGCTGCCTGGACCGCTGTTGAATTGGAGCCAGCGCGCATGCGCCAAGCCGTTCGATTACACTCCGCCGTGCCCACCTGACTTCGCGATGGAATCGGATTGCGTAGAGGAGCAAAACGAATTGGCTTGGGACAACATCGCCGGTTGTGCTGACGATGTCATGGCGTACCAATTGTATTGGGCGCCGACACTTGGAGACACGTTGCGGCCGGTCGAAATTTTCAGTGATCCTACGCAGTTAACTTACACTTGGAATGGGTTGGGCGAACGCGGGACCATCGCAGGGTGCTTTGCTGTGACAGCGTTGGATAGCTTACAACCCGGACCGGACGGAACGATGCGTCGAAATGAAAGTGCGCTGAGCGACACGCTGTGCACGGACAACTGCCCGTTCTATTTTTTGCCCAACGTGTTCACGCCTAACCTGGATCAGGTCAATGATGCTTTCGAGGCGTTTCCGTGGAAATTCATCGACTCGGTAGACGTGCGGATCTACAACCGATTGGGTGAAGAAATACACCAGACGAATGATCCCGATGTGAATTGGGACGGCATGCACAAGGAAGGAGGGATGTGTGCGGACGGGGTGTATTACTACACGGCACGGGTTTGGACAATCCGGCTTGTAGGCATAGTCGAGGAGCGATTCAGCGGTGAACTTCACCTGATGGGAGGTGTTGCACCCCTAAGCGAATAACATGTTTACAGGAATCATTGAGCAAAACGGCCGGATTGAAAAAGTGGAACACGAAGGGACGAACGTGCACTTCACCGTCGCTGCGCCGTTTGCAAGCGAATTGCAGGTCGACCAAAGCGTAGCGCACGATGGCGTATGCCTGACGGTCGTGAAATCGGATCCCGATTCGTACGTGGTAACGGCCATCCAGGAGACCATGGAGCGAACGAGTTTGGGTCGGTGGAAGGAAGGCAGTGTGGTCAACTTGGAACGGTGCACGCAATTGGGGGGACGCCTCGACGGTCACCTCGTTCAGGGCCACGTGGATACCACGGCAACCTTGAGTAACGTGCGAGACGAGGACGGCAGTTGGCTGCTTTCATTCGCCCATGAAACTCACCCCGAATTCGCCACAGTGCCCAAAGGTTCGATTACCGTCAACGGCATCAGCTTGACCGTTGTGGATTCCAATCCCGACCGATTCAGCGTAGCCATCATTCCCTACACGTGGAAGCACACCAACCTGCACACCTTGCAAGAAGGGGATCGGGTCAACTTGGAATTCGACGTGATCGGCAAGTACGTCGCGCGTTTGCTCAGTCAGCAAGGACGGATTTAGGGCGCAGCACAAAATTCTGCCCCAGGTACACTCGTCGCACTTGTTCGTCCGAGGCCAGTTCTTCTGCGGTCCCGTGCTTAAGGATGCGTCCTTCAAATAACAAATACGCCCGGTCGGTGATGTGCAATGTTTCTTGCACGTTGTGGTCGGTGATCAGGATGCCGATGCCGCGCAAGCGCAGTTTTTCGACGATGCGTTGAATGTCCTCCACCGCGATCGGGTCGACCCCGGCGAACGGCTCGTCAAGCAGGATGAATTGCGGGTCCGTCGCCAGTGCCCGTGCAATTTCGGTTCTTCGGCGCTCTCCGCCGCTCAGCACATCGCCGTTGGATTTACGCACCTTCTCCAGGCCGAATTCCCGGATCAATTCTTCAAGCCGCTCTTTTTGCTCGGCCTTTGAAAGGGCCTGCAGTTCGAGGATGGCCATGATGTTGTCCTCCACCGTGATTTTCCGGAACACCGATGCTTCCTGTGGCAAGTACCCGATGCCCATCCGACCGCGCTTGTACATGGGCAGGTCCGTGACCTCTTGGCCGTTGACGAAGACCTGGCCCGCATCCGGTTGCACCAGCCCGACTACCGCGTAGAAACTGGTTGTCTTGCCCGCGCCGTTCGGCCCGAGCAGGCCCACGACTTCGCCGGGGTTAACCTCGAGGGAGATCCCGTCGACCACCCGGCGCTTGCCGTATTGCTTCACCAATCCTTCGGCGCGCAGGGTTGCTGTAGTGTCGGGTGTTTTCATGGGACTAAAATAAGGGTGCGGCCGCGTCAAATGCCCACGGAGAATCCGATTCGAATTCCCCTGCTGGCGGGATCGGCCAGGGGCAGGTCAGTGCGCCACACCCCATCAACGCGCAAAAAGCCAAAGATGTTTTCCAAGCCGACGCTACATTCGGAATACGCGCCGTTGAGGCCGGTGGTGCCCTCCGGTAATTCCAGTAGGGCCTCGTGCCGGGTGTCCCAGCTGCCGATGATGCCCTTGGCTCCGAGTACTTCCCGCAATTCGAGTCGACGGAGCAGCGGCAGGTGGTTGAAAAGGATACCTTCTCCGTGCCACTCGACATTCGCGCTGACCCACTCGTCTGTGACCCTTTCAAAGAGCCGCAGCATGTTGAATGCTTCTTCGGTCATGAAGATCGTTCCGCTGGTCGGAACCGCCTCCATTAAGGGGAACGGGGCGGTACCAAAGTATTTGCCCGCCAGGGCCAGCCACTCCAGTCGCCCCCACCAGCCGAGTCGGATTTCGTCGAAGCCCTCGAGGGTACAACGGGTGTAATTGTATTGCGACCCCAAAACGTTGGGCATGGCCCAGGTGACCGTGGCGTTCAAGACGGGCCATTCCGTTCCCAAGCTGCGGCGGACGAATTCCCCGCCGACGAATTGCTCGCCTTTGGCAAAACGGAGGGCGCCAGTAGCTTCAGTGGTGATGAGCCGGTCAATGGACAGACCAGTTTCGGGACTGATGAAATCCCATTCGCCCTGCGTCCCTACCCGGCGGTGCCGCCATTCAAAAAACCCTGTGAAGCCCGAGCCGAACTCGTGGGTGATGGACGCTTCGCCTCGGAATACTTCTGAGAGGAGGTTGGTGGTGTCCGTGCGCAGCGCCGATGTGAACGCCTCGCCCTGATCCAGCAAGCCCGCCATGCCAAACTGTTCGACATCGCGTTTGATTTCAAAGTAAGCCTCGGTGCGCGGAGTCTTCCGCAGGATGAGGTCGGCGGACACTCCCGCTTTCCAGCGCTGGTCGTAGGTGCCGTACGCCGCGAACACAGCAGGCATGAATCGGGTGCTGAAGGCGTTCGAGGTTTGGAGGTCCAAGCGGTAGCGGTTGCCCTCGGTCGGGTTTTGGGTATACGCGGACCACCACGCACCCACCTCGAGCGGCCCAGCCAGCACAAATCCTGTGCCGATGAAGTACCCGGCGCCTTTCACGAACCGCCACTGGGGCAGGCCCATGACGGAGTCGGTCATTTCAAAAATACCAGCCTCAGTATCCAGCAAGGGCACCGTCCGCATGCGGTTCCAATCCGCATTCGTGCGCTTGATGGCCAAGGAGTCGTAGGTCATGGTGCGGCCCTTGGCGAGGGATGTGTCCTGCAGCGATTCAGACCACCGTTGATCGGTGATGGAACTCGTGCGACGGAGGTAGGCGCCAAACGTGCGGTCGGCGATGCTCATGTCGAAGACCATCGAGTCGGAATCCAACATCCAGCGGCTTTCTTCTGCTTCTCCTGGCACGAGCCGATAGGATTGAGACCACGCCATGCCCCGGACAAAATTGATGTTGGCCGATGGACTCAACTGGGCCTCCACCTGGGAAAGGGCCATGGTCAACGTATCCACCCAGAGTTCCCCTTCGAAGGTCATTTCGCCTTTGCGGCGGGGCATGAAGGCCAAGTGAAAGGTGCTGCGGCCTGCGCATTTGAGCGTGTCGAGGATGTAGAAGCGATAATGCGCATTCGCCCGGTCGTGCAAGGGCGAGGTGAACACACGGTCGAGCATCAAGAGCTGATTTTCGTACAGGTTGATTTCCGGGAAACGGCCGTTCATGGAAGCGGCGGACAGGTCTCCGCCTGAACCAAAGTCTCCGCTCACTTGTGAAGCGAGTACGTGAGAAGTCTTGCGTTTGGGCTGCGCTTGCCATTCCTCCTCGGCAATGATTTCTCCAAACATCACCGGCAACGCACTGCGGTTGTCGTGGTTGTGCATGTAGTCAAACATGAACCCGAATGCACCCCAGTACCAGGCGTTGGCCTGGTCCTCATTAATGTCGTTGAAGTCCACCTCAATGCGGCTGTGGATGCGCTGCCAACCTGCGGCCAAGGTGGCGGGATTGTTGTCAGGTTTGGCTTCAATGATGCGCTGCATGAGCGGCTTCGCCGGATTTTTTTCTTTCCGGTTGGGCCGGACTTCTGCGGCCCCGAGGTCGAACGCCTTGGGCTCTAGGCTGACATTGATTTGCTGAGAAACACCGCGCACCACAGAGAACGATTGGGTGGCATACCCCAAGAACGTGACCGAGAGTCGTCCGGGGCGTCCGTCCGTCTCCAACGTGTATTGGCCTTTGGCGTTTGTCATGGTGCCGGTCTCTCCTGTGCCGAGCACGACATTGACGTAGGGCAAGGCTTCTCCGGTGAAGGCGTCAAATACCCGTCCGTGGACCTCCGTCGTTTGGGCGAAACTCATCGTTGCGCCTAGCACCACAGCAAGCATAACGAGGACCGCGCGAAGGGCAGGGTTAAGCATCTGCACGCTTGCGGTAAACGCGTTTGGAGATGAGGATGCTGACCTCGTAGAGCACGAGGACAGGCAAGGAAACCAAAACCTGGCTGGTGACGTCCGGAGGGGTAATCAAGGCCGATAAAATCAGAATGGCGACCAACGCATGCCGGCGGTACGCTTTGAGCAGAGCGGGCGTTATGAGCCCTGCGCGGCTGAAGAAATAAACCACCACGGGCAGCTGGAAGACCAGCCCGGAAGCGAGGGTGATGGAGGCGACCGTTTTCATGTAAGACATCACAGAAATGCGGGATTGCACATCCCCCAATTCGTAATTGCCCAGAAATTGCAGCGACAACGGTGCGATTACGTAATACCCAAAGGCAACGCCCAAAAAGAAGAGGACGGAAGAACTGAAGCCGATGCCGCGTGCTGATTTTCGCTCGTTCTCTTTCAGCGCAGGCCGCAAGAACAGCCAGCCTTGCCAAAACACCAAGGGGAAAGCCGTGATGAACCCCGCAATGGCCGATACCAAGATGTGGGTGGTGAAATTGCCCAGCATGGTGGTGTTGATCAGCTCATAATTGATACTATCGACGCACAAGGCTTCACCGGCACCCACCCACTCAGACAGCTGACACCAAGCACGAAACGTGACAAAATCCACATGACGCGGCCCAAACAACACCACATCGAACAACCAATCCTTGGCCAAAAACAGGCCGATGCCCCCGGTGACGACAAAAAACGCCGCATAGAAGAGGCGCTTTCGCAGTTCTTCTAAGTGGTCCAAGAAGCCCATTTCGACATCCTGGGTGGGCTGGTCGTCCAGTTGGTCCAGTGGCATGGGTCAAAATTAGCCTTAAATGATGCCTTCTTTGATGAGGTCGTGGAGGTGAACCATCCCCGCGTATTCGGCGCCTTTCGTTACGATGATTTGCGAAATCGCATGCTGCTCCAAGATATGCAAGGCATGCACGGCAAGGTGTTCCGACTCCAAAGTTTTGGGTGTGGCCGACATGAGGGTAGAAGCCGTGATGTTGGCGTGCTGAGGGGCCTCGAGATGCCGCCTCAAATCGCCGTCGGTGATGATGCCGACAATGCGGCCTGTTTCGAGAACTGCGGTGGCTCCGCACCGTCCTTGGCTCATTTGAAGCACCACTTCGGACAACGTCGAATCCGGTCCCACCTGCGGGGTCCGTTCCGGATCGAGCAGGTCGCCGATGCGCGTGTACAACCGCTTGCCCAACGCACCGCCCGGGTGCATTTCAGCAAAGTCTTCGGCTTTGAACCCGCGCGCGTCCATCAAGCACGTGGCGAGTGCATCGCCCATGGCCATTTGTGCTGCTGTGCTCGACGTCGGCGCCAAGTCCAAGGGGCACGCTTCTTTGGAGACCGTGGTATCCAAGATGTAATCCGCCTGCTGGGCAAGGTGCGAAGTGCGGTTGCCCACCATGCCGATCAAGGGGATCGAACGGCTCTTGATGAGGGGCGTGAGGGCTTTGATTTCGGGTGAATTTCCGCTTTTGGAAATGCACAACACAACATCATCGCCTTGGATTAATCCCAAATCGCCGTGGATGGCATCCGCTGCGTGCATAAATACCGCCGGCGTTCCAGTGGAATTGAACGTCGCCACAAGCTTTTGTGCGATGATGGCGCTTTTTCCGATCCCTGTCATGATGACCCGCCCGGGGCGTTCCAAGATAAGCTGCCCGACGGCCTCGAAGGTTTCGTCGAGTTGCCCCACCAATTGTGCAATTGCTTGGCTCTCGAGTTTAAGGGTGCGGGTAGCCCGTTCTATCCAATTCATGATGTGCCAAAAATAAAACCGTGCATTTCCGCTTCCCGAACGTGGATTGGGCGTCGAGCGAGCGACAAAAGACCGTATCTTTAGTTAGCGCAAAGCTACGCTTTTCGCCCGGCTTCGCCCGGAACCAAACGTCTGATTGATGAGCACACTAGAACTAACGCCCGCTAAGGCGCTGAAGCATTTTTTTGGATTCGACGAATTCAAAGGGGAGCAAGAGCAAGTGGTGCAAAGCGTCCTGAACGGAAATGATGCCTTTGTCATCATGCCCACAGGAGGCGGTAAGTCCATGTGCTATCAACTGCCGGCGTTGATGATGGAAGGGACAGCCATCGTGGTCTCTCCACTCATCGCTTTGATGAAAAACCAAGTGGATGCTATCCGCGGCCACCACGAGGGGGACTCCATCGCGCATTTTCTCAATTCCAGCCTATCGAAAGCTGAAGCGACTCAAGTCCGAGAGGATGTCAGCACGGGTTTAACCAAGTTGCTGTACGTCGCCCCGGAGAGCCTCACAAAGGAGGAGAACATCAATTTCCTGCGCAGCGTGCGAATCAGTTTTGTCGCAGTGGACGAAGCCCACTGCATTTCCGAATGGGGACATGACTTCCGTCCGGAGTACCGGCGCATTCGCACCATCGTCAATCAAATTGCCGAGGTGCCCATCATCGCTCTCACAGCGACGGCTACGCCAAAAGTTCAAACAGACATCCAGAAAAACTTGGGCATGAAGGATGCCCGGTTGTTCAAAGCCTCGTTCAACCGCGAGAACCTTTTCTATGAGGTCCGCCCGAAGAAAGATGCACTGAAGCAGATCGTGCGCCACGCCAAGACGAATGTTGGCAAGAGCGGCATCGTCTACTGCTTGAGCCGCAAGAAGGTGGAAGAAATCTCCGAAGTGTTGCGTGTCAACGGCATCAAGGCCTTGGGGTACCATGCCGGAATGGACGCCAATCAGCGCAGCCGCATCCAAGATCAGTTCTTGATGCAAGACGTGGACGTCATTGTGGCGACAATTGCCTTTGGAATGGGCATCGATAAACCGGACGTCCGGTATGTCATTCACTACGACATGCCGAAATCCTTGGAGAGCTATTACCAAGAGACGGGTCGTGCCGGACGGGACGGCGGTGAAGGCTATTGCATTGCATTCTACAGCCACCGGGATATAGAGAAACTGGAGAAATTCCTCCAGGGCAAGCCGCTGGCCGAACAAGAGATTGGAGCCCAACTCCTGCAGGAAGTGATGGCGTATGCCGAGACGTCGATGAGCCGTCGCAAGTTTCTCCTTCACTACTTTGGGGAGGAGTACGACGAAGCCAACGGCCCTGGCGCACAGAATTGTGACAACATGACCAACCCACCCAAATTGCGGGACGGTCAGGAAGATGTGCACCTCATTTTGAGTGCCGCCCTCGAACACAAACAGACCTTCCGAGCTCCGTTCTACACGGGTATGCTCTGCGGCCAGGAGAACCGTGAAATTCAGGACTACAAAGGCACGACCAGTCCGTTCTGGAAACGGGGTGCAGAACACGATGAAAAGTATTGGAATGGCATCATCCGGCAAATGCTCGTCCTCGGGTTCTTGCGCAAAGAGGTGGAGACCTTTGGCGTGCTGAAAATCACCGATCGCGGCATGGATTTCTTGACCAATCCAAGCCCCGTGATGGTCGCCGAAGAGAGGGATTACTCCGACGTGGATGCCATGGACAGCATGAGCCAGACGCGTTCTAGCCAAGGCGGAGCCGCCGACGTGAAATTGCGCGACATGCTCAAAGCTTTGCGGAAAGAAGTGGCCGACTCTGAATCGCTTCCCCCGTATGTCATTTTCCAAGACGTGAGTTTGGATGAAATGGCCATTCATTACCCGCTCGATGAAGATGAGCTCTTGCGCATCACCGGGGTGGGTTCGGGTAAGGCCAAGAAATACGGTACACCGTTCCTGAAATTGATCGCAGATTACGTGAAGGAGGAGGGCATCGAACGGGCAGAGGACCTTTTGGTACGTTCGACCAGTGCACGGTCTTCATCGAAGGTCCACATCATCCAGCGCATCGACCGTCAGATCGAACTTTCTGATATCGCCCGGGACTTGAACTTAAAGCTGGAAGACGTGCTCAACGAGATTGAAAACATCGTTTCAGCCGGCACAAAAGTCAATTTGGATTACGTCATCAACAAGACGTTGGACGAGGAGAGCTTAGAAGAACTGTTCGATTTCTTGAAGGATAGCGAAGACGAGGGATCCGAGGAGTTAATTACCGAATGGAATGATGTGTACAGCGAAGAAGAGTTGCGGATGGCACGCATCAAATTTTTGAGCGAGTACGCCAACTGATATCGCTATGGATTCAAGTCATTCCAAGACTTGAAAATCAACCGCCCTGCTGCGAATAGCATGAACAAGCCGAAGACCAACCGGACCACGGATGGATTGATGCGAAGGGCCCATTTACTCCCCATCCAAGCGCCGAGGACGAAGGTCAATGCCAATACGCCGGCGTACTCCAGCTGAATTTGTCCGGCTTTGTAATAGCTCATCACCGCGAGGATTCCGATGGGTGGAATCATCATGGCCAAGGAGGTGCCTTGTGCCATGTGTTGGCTGAGTCCCAGTCCGAAAACCAGCGCAGGGACAATGATCATACCACCGCCAATGCCCACAAAACCGCTAGCAACGCCCGCGATGAGTCCGATGCAGAGCAACAAAAAGAGGGTTTGGATGTCCATGGCTTAGAAATCGAGTTGAAGGCTGAGGTTGAATACACGGTCTTGCCAGCGGCCGTCGTCCACGCCCCAGCTCCAATCGGCTCGCAGCCAATATCCCAGTACTTTGCCTCGGAACCCAAAGCCAGTGCCCCAGATGACCGGCTCACGGTTGTTATCAATGGTGACGGTGATGGGGTTTTGCGTGACGGTGACCTGGTTGAAGGTGTTAGCGTTGTCGTAGGGGTGCTTGCCGTTCCAGGCAGAGCCAACGTCGAAGAAGCCCACGCATTGCAAGGTTTGCAGCAGTTCGGTGTCCACAGGTCGAGCGCTGAGCGTGCTCCAGACAGGAATGCGCAACTCGCTGTTGAAGAGCGCCATGTGCGAGCCGTTTCGCGCGTTGGCATTGAATCCTCGGAGCGGCGCGAGGCGGGTTTGGTAGGCGTAATTGATGCTGGGATCAATGGGTGACTCGGCGTTGGCAATGAGCGACAAGGTGTTGTCCACGCCGCCTAGCATGTGCAGGAGCCGTTGTTCACCGATGGACCAATCTGCAGCCAATCGATTGGCCCAAATGACATTGCGCCAAAGCGGCTTGTAGGTCCGGACGTCGAACCCGACCGTACCGAAGGTTGATGCTGATGCGTTGGGGTTGACGTAATACTCCGCCCAGATGCGGTAACGCGTGCCCTCAGGAATGTTGATCATCCGCTCCCGGGTGTTGTCGAAGACGTAGGCCAACAAGGCGCCAGCTTGCCCCGCAAATTCTGTGGGCTTGGTCAAATTGAACGCGTCGGTTGACAAGGGGGTGATGCGATCGAGGCGGTACACGCCCTGCAATCGAATGCTCCGCACTTCATCGAAGGCGTACTTCCACTGGCGGCGCAGCATGTGAATGTGGGTCCGAACAAACGTCTGGTTGTTCTCAATGCCTTGGGTGACGCCCTGCCGCTCGATCATCCAAGCTTTGTCCCATCGGCCTGTCAGATCGGAATAGGCGAACAAGTACCGGCTGTTTTCTAGGGACCCTGACAAGCGAAATCCGGCCGTGAATCGGCGATTCTCAAACAAATCCGCTACTGAGATCTGAGACAATCCTCCGAGCCCCGGCTGCACGGCTATGTTCCCGCTGTAGGCTTGGTAGAAGGTGGAGCCAAATGAGTTGTCCAGTTGGCCTGTGATGGATTCAATGGCATAGTTGAGTCGGTAGTTCCGGGGTTTCGGCAATTTGAAGGGGACCCAGTCATCGACCGCACCTGCAGCTTCTTCCGCCTCCGTGCTGGGCGCTGTGTCGTCCGAGTTTTCACTTGACCAGGGGCCGAACGTGTAGTTGCGAAAATCGGCCTCCGTCGGCCCTGGGGTCCAGTCCCAGTCCAACAAGACATCGGAAGCCTCAACGGCGTTTTTACTCCCTGGAGCGATGTTTTGCCAGTCCTCCTTGTTTTCGGTGGTTTCCACCCAGAACGGATGTCTCGAAAGCCGGAGGGAGAAACCCGCGCTGCTTCGTTCAGGAATCCACTGGAAATGGGAGGCCGGTTGGTCCAATTTTGCAGCCAGACGCTGTTGCGTAAACCACCGGTAATGGATGGTGGTATCGATGTATGCCACGGCGCTATCTCGCCACGAGGTCCATCGTTCCTGCGAACCATCTTCCAGCTCCACGAGGAACGTGACATAATCATCGGATTGGACCTGAGGGAAACGCTCATCGCGTTGCGGGGTTTCCACCCAATGAATCAGCTGGGGCACATCGTCCGACCATTGCAGCGCAAAAAGATCGTGGTTGGGATTGACGGGTTCACCCAATATGAATTCGCGATTGAGGTCCGCATTGGGCCGATTGGAAGCGAACCATAGGGTGCTGCCGTCTGCACTGAACACGGGATTCAGGTCGTCGTACGGATCGCTCCACAAGGCTGTGTGGTTGTTTCCGAGGACTTGATACTGATAGAGGTCAGATTGCCCGTCTTTCACGCCGCTCCACACCATGGATAAGCCGTCGGGAGCGTACGCCATCGACAAAATTTTGTCGATGCGGAAGACCTCTTTTTCAACGGATTCAAACGAGGTCAAATCCACCGAAAAAATCAAGTTGCTTGATCCTTGCTCGAGGGCGTAGGTGAGAACATTGCCGTTCGGGTGCCACGCCATGGCGGGCAGGGTACGGTCTTGGATGCGGTCAATTTTGTGACCATGGCGCCCAACGCGCCGCATGTCTCCGGTGGTGCGGTCGCCGACCCACACTTCCAATTGCCCGCGTTCGTCCCGGGCCCATGCGTACCGGTTGCCGTCGGGGTGCACCGTCAGCGCTCGGAAATCAACATCGGGCCGGATGGGCAGGTCCAACATCCCCGTGTTTTGGCGTGCTTTTCGCCGATCCTTTCGCGTGGCCAAAGAAGGGAAGAGGTCATCGGGTCCAGCGGCGTCCATGTGGTAGCGGCTCGCCTCCTCCAGCAACAAAGCGAGGTCCATCCCTGTGGCGTATTGAAGGCCTTTTTCGAGGTTGCTCGATACCCGAACCATGTACAGGGCGTTGGCGATAACGGCCTCGCCGAATACATCGGCGATGTACTTCCATACCCCGTGGCCAACCCACCGAGCTTCTTCACCGGTAGATCGATGGGCATGGATGACGTCTCCAGAACGAGCGGCGTCCCAGACGTGCAGGGCTGACTCCGCGGACCACGGTTGAGCGACGTAGCTGTGCAAGCCCGCCGTAAACCACTCGGGAAAGGAGATGCCGGTGGTGGAGGAACGCAGCGCCTCCTGCCAATTTCCACCATACAGGATTTGGTTGAAGAGCAAGCTCGAGAGGTTCCGTTTGATGTCTTCTTCGGTGTGTTCCCAAATTCCGTCGGCGTAGACGAACAGCTTCGAACCCACCAGGGTGGCGGTACCACCAATGTTCTGGGCATTGAGTTGGCCGCTTCCAATGTTGGATTGACGGAATTCGGCTTGCTTGTTGTAAACCAGTACCTGAACGGTGCCTTCAATGTTGCGGTCGTATAGGCCTTCAACTTCCTCTATCCAATTCTTGATTTCTGAGGTGATCCGGTTAGCGTAGGCTTTTCCCCCTTGGTAGTAATAGACCTCTGCACGCGAAGTGGGGATGTACTGCCATTCAAACGTGCGGTGTTGCACGCGGTTTTTGCCAAACTCCATGTTGGACCCGTCGTAGAACTGGCCCAGGGCAATCGAGGCGGCACAGGCCATAAGCGCCGAGGAAATGAACCGTATGAAATAGCTTTGCCGCAGCATTCCATTCGAAGTTACACCGAGATGATAGAACTCCACACCTTTACCTTCAACCCGTTTTCAGAGCAGACCTACCTCATTGACCACGGAAACGGCGAGGCGACAGTGGTTGACCCGGGAATGAGCCATTCTGCCGAGCGGGAAACGTTTGCAAACTTTTGCGCTGAACGGTCCTTGAAGCCGGTGCAGTTGGTGCTGACCCACGCCCATTTGGACCACGTCCAGGGTGCGGGTTGGATCTATGAAAAATGGGGGTTGAAGCCGCGCTTGCACCCTCTGGATCGGGCGACGTACGAACAAGCTCCGCGGTCAGCGGCGGTCTATGGCGTCCCCATGGATCCGCTGCCTCCGTTGGGTGCTGATTTGATTACCAATGAGCCTATCTATTGCGGGCAGGCGGAACTGGAGGTTCGTTTCACGCCGGGTCATGCTCCGGGCCACGTGGTTTTTGTGCACGCTTCGGGCCAGTGGGTGATCGGCGGGGATGTGTTGTTCCAAGGAAGCATCGGACGAACGGACCTTCCCGGCAGCCATGCACCGGACTTGGTCACCAGCATCGAAGAACAGTTGTTTACTTTGCCGGATGGGTTTGAGCTGTGGCCGGGTCATGGGCCTTCCACAACAATTGGTGCAGAGAAGGCGGCGAATCCATTTGTCAATGCAGCAGGTACGGGCATGCTGCAAGCAGAATACCGCAGCGGCCGTTAGCCCAACTCAGGGGCGCCGAGTCGGATGTTACGTTTTTCAGCCTCCACATCGAGGTTCACGAGTTCGAACGTGAAGGACGTTCCTTTGTTCAACGTGGACTGCACTTGAATGGACTGGCCGTGGGCCTCGATGATGTGCTTGACAATGGCGAGACCCAATCCCGAACCACCCGCGTGCCGGGAACGGCTTTTATCAACTCGGTAGAAGCGTTCGTAAATGCGGTTGAGGTCTTCTTTGGAGATTCCGATGCCGTTGTCTTCAACGGTGATGCGAACCGTTTCACCTATGGCTTCCAGGCGCAATGTGCTTTTCCCTCCCTCTTTGCCGTAATGAATGGAATTGACCAGGAGGTTGGTCAAGACCTGTCGAATTTGAATAGGGCCGCAGAGTACGTGAAGGCTTTCCATTCGCGGTTCGGGCAGTTCCAAACGGACGTCGATGCCCATTTTCAGGGCCTTGGATTCAACGCCGTCCATGGCCTCTTTGCATGTTTCGATGATGTTGCATGGTGCGAGGGTGAGTGCGAGGCTTTCCGATTCCAACTTGGTGATGGTGTCCAAGTCTTCAATCAACTCCGTCATGCGGCTAACGTTGTTGTCGGCTTTTGCCAAAAATCGGCGTACCAATTCTTCGTCTTTGAGGTCGGATTCAATAAGCGTAAGGATGAAGCCTTGGATGTTGAAAAGGGGTGTTTTCAATTCATGGGCGAGGTTGCCAATGAATTCTTTTCGGAATGAATCCTTCGCCCTTAATGATTTGATGTCGGCGAGCTGGCTGTTGGCCCACGTGAGGATGTCATCAAGGGACTGCTTTTCGAGCCGGGCCTCCTCCACGTTGGAGCTTTGGGAAATGGCATCCGACAGGTCCTTAACGCGCCGTTGAAGAAATTTTTCGACGGACCATTCTATGATCAGCGTGCTCGCTGTTTCGGTGAGCAGCGCTGCGAGAATAGCCAATGCCCAAAGGTGCATGGCATCCAAGGCCCGCAACAGTAGAAGGGTGGCTACGCCGGCCAATGCGGCGAGCAGTGGCGAAGTTTTTTTCGCCAGTTCTCGTTGGGTCGAATCCGGGCTCACTTGCCAAATTTATACCCGACACCCTTTACTGTGGTGAACAGGTCGTCTCCGAGTTTGCTTCGGAGCTTTCGAATGTGCACATCAATGGTGCGGTCGCCCACTACAACGTCGTTGCCCCAAACTGCCGAGAGGATGGCTTCACGGGTGAAGACCTTGCCGGGCTCTGACCACAGCAGGTTAAGCAATTCAAATTCCTTCTTGGGCAAGCTGAGCTCTTTTCCCTGCTGCAACACGGTGAATCGATCGAGATCAATGGCAATACCGAACCGCTCATCCGGCAGGGTGACCTTGTTCGAACCGGACCGACGCAACAAGGCTCGAACGCGGCTTACGAGCACTTTGGGCTTGACCGGTTTGGTGATGTAATCGTCGCCCCCGGCATCGAATCCGGCTACCTGGCTGTAATCTTCGCCGCGGGCCGTGAGGAAGGCGATGGTGGTATGGGAGAGCTTGGTGTCCGAGCGGATGATGTTGCAGACTTCCATTCCATCCATCTCTGGCATCATGACATCGAGGATGATAAGATCCGGGTTGACGCTGCGCGCCATATCAATGCCCTGCTTGCCGTTTTCAGCCGTGAAAACGTCGTACCCTTCCTGACGCAAGTTGTATCCAATCAACTCGAGGATGTCCGGCTCGTCGTCTACTAGAAGGATTTTCTTGTTCATGTCTGTGGTTCAGGGCCTAAAGGTGTTACCAATTCCGCTCCTCACTGTGAACCCAATGTAAAGGAATTGTGACAGAATGTTAGTCCTTGACGCGGCTGAAGCGCAGGGCTTTGAGCATCCAGCGGGGCAGCGGTTCGTCCGCTCCACGCTTCTGGACATCCAAGAAGAGCCCCCACTTTTCGATGATCGGGACCTTGTACACTTCAATCATTTCGAGCCAGCATTCGTCCGGATCATCGATGTAGGTGCAGTGCACTTTGGTTTCCCCCATTCCGATGGCATCCGCGGTGTCGCAGCGGAAGCCGAATCCCTTTTTGTCGAGCGCAGCACCCAAATCCGCCATGCCGCGAACATCAAAGCCGAGGTGGGCAAATCCGATGTCGCACCAAATACGGTCCTTGAAAATGAACGATCCCTGGCGGTCGATCGCTTGCACCAATTCGATATAGGTGCGTCCCGTGAGCTTGCCGAAGCCTCCTGCTCCGGGCGCGGATTGGGTCAATCGAATCCTACGGAACGATTCCGAACCGTGGGGCATGCCGTCCCAATCGGCCTGGGGTCCTGTGGCGTCATGCAGCACTTGGTCGAAGCCGAGGACATCGGCGTACAGTTTCAGCGCTGCATCCATGTCTGACACCCCGATGGTGCATCCCATGACTCCGCCCGATGGGTGACCGTTGTTTTCGAACCAATCGTCCGCTTCCAGCACTTGGAATCGGTTGCCGTCAGGGTCCTTCAAGTAAAAGGTTTTGGCCCCCCATGGCGTTTCGTGCAATGCTTGGTCACAGGCATCGCCAGCTATCGAGAGGGCGTGAGCATGCATCTTCTGGATGTCCCGGGTTTTCATCTGAACCGTGGTGATGCCGAGGTCGCCAGGAGCGATTTCCCAGCCAGCTGGTACCGGTTCGAACGAGTCAGCGCGCAGGACCTCGAAGGCGCAGCCGCCCTGCAAATTCATGACCATGCTCGCGCGCTTGGTGATGGTCTCACCACGGGTGTGGCTGTCCATCAATGGCGCCGCTTGGATGGAATCGAAAAACGGGATGTCCATGCCGAACAACCGCCGGAAAAACTTCAGGGAGTGGTCCATGTCCGAGGTGGCAACACCGATGTGTTGCATGCCCTGGATGCGGTAATCAAGGGAAGAGTTGCTCATGCGTTGAGGTGGGATTTTACAGAAGCGATGTACGCGGACCAAGCCGCGGATTTTGCGTAATTCGCATAGACCTTTTGAGCGCTGCGTTTTCCTTTCCAATCGAGGTACAGGCCGTACCACCAGCCGGCAAATCGGCTTCCGATTAAGTTGAATACGTAGGCAGCAACAACAGGCCATCCGCCCCATTCACCGGATGCAATGCGCGCCAGCGGCCAAGCCAGGATGAATATGTAAATGGGGAACAGGAACATGCTTACAGAGACCTTGAAGGTGCTTGTGAAGCACGGATCTTTGACCCGCTTGTCGGCTTGCGCTCCGACAAATTTGGAGAACGGATAGGCACATGCGCCTCCGATTGCTGCGAGCGGCGCAAGCGGCCAGAGCCACCAGGGAACGTGACGCAACTGCTCCGGGCCGTACCCGAGGTCTTCGGGTCTGGCATCCGAAAAGACGCCGGCAGCAACCGCTTCAGCATGGGCTTGTCGAATCGATTCGAGCGCCTCTTCCCCAAACGACTGAAAGGTGCGGATTTCGTCGCGTGTGGCGATCCAATTTTCCGTTTCCGTCGTTCGCATGGCTTGCACATAGGGGAGCAAGGCTTCGTAATGCGATTCGGGCTGGATGTTGACGAGCAATTCGTCCATAGCATCCTTCAGCCGCTCAAGAAGCCGTCCGGGAAGGATTTCACCTGTGTCGGGTTCAACGATGTCGGCAATTGGTACAGGCGCTCCGACGCGGTAACTCAGTCGCCGCCGCAGGTCAGTCATCTGTTCATAATCGATACCGACGGGCACCAACTTCAACCGCTTCATTTCCGGGTTCAATTTGAGTGCGCTGTTCACCATATCCACCACACCGCGGCGTAAAGGGCGAAGGGTTTTGACCGCTCGGTGATTGCCTTCTGGGAAGAGGCCAACCGTGGCTCCGATGTTGAGGCGTTCCGCGCAGATTTCAAAGATCCTGCGGTTGCGCTCGCGTGCATCAGAGAGCTTGTCTCGCTGCCGGTAAATCGGCATTTGATTGAAAGCAAAAAGCACGGCTCGCGTCGTCTTTTGGTAGAATACGTCGGCTCGCGTGAGAAAATGAATCTGGTTGGGACTGAGCATGGCGCTCTGGACGATAGCGTCCATTAAACCGTTCTGGTGGTTCCCAACGATGATGGTGGGCTCATGCGGATCGGGAAGGTTTTCCAAGCCCTCCACGCGTTCAATACGGTGAAAGCGGTTGACACCTGATTGGACCAAGTGAACCGCCATCCCATAACCAAAATGACGCCGCTGGATAGGCGGCTCCACAAATGCTCTGTCTCTTTTCTTCGCCACGTCAGATAATGCTTAGTCTCGAAGTTGGGCTCCGGTTGCCTGAACGATGCCATCGAGAATGCGTTTGACGCTTTGTTCGATACGCTTTTCGTTCAAGGTTTGCTCCTCATCCTGCAAGGTTAATGATACCGCGTACGAAACGTGGCCCGGCTCAAGGTTTTTGCCCTCGTAGACATCGAACAAGCCGACGCGCTTGAGCAGTTTTTTCTCCGCTTTCATGGCGGCATCGCGAACGGCCCCGAACGGGGTGCCTTCTTTGAGGATCAGGGAGAGGTCGCGGCGCACTGACGGGAACTTCGCGAGTTCTTTGGCCTTGACGAGAGACCGGCCTGAGATTTTGGTCAAAGGCTTCACGGTCAAGTCGGCCCAAAAGACGTCCTGCTTGACCCCGAGGCTGCGAGCCACTGAGGAACGGACCTTGCCCATGCGGCCGATGACCTGGCCTTGGCAGCTCAATTCAACACCTTCGCTGATCAGCGAGGTTTGCAGGGGGGAATCCTTTACCGCGCTCGGGGAAATACCGAGCGAAGCGAGCAGGTTGTAGACCTCATTTTTCATCGCATACGCATCGATACCACCCGAGGCGTTGTTCCAGTTTTCAGGTGCTGCCGTCCCGGTCATGAAGATGGCGAGGCGCTCGGTTTCTTCGTACCGCTGCGCGGCGTTCTCGGATTCGCCATCGGCATTTTGGCGGTGCTGGTACACCTTGCCCAGTTCAAACAGACGAAGGTCTGGGCACTGGTGATTCGAGTTGCGGACCACCGCCTCAAGTCCCTGAAAAAGAAGTGATTGGCGCATCACACCCAAGTCCGAACTGAGGGGATTCATGAGGGTGATTTGACGGGAGAGGTCCCAGCCATCTTCGCCTTCTTGACCGAGATCGTGTGTGTGGCTGGCCCGTGTCATGCTGTTGTTCATCATTTCCTGGAATCCTCGGCTGACCAAGAAATTGGACGTTTGCAGCCGGAACGCTTCAGCAGGTACACCGGCTTGGTGTGCGGCCGTGGATATGAGCCGATCGGGCAACGGGATCTTGTCGAAGCCGTAAATGCGCAGGATTTCTTCGACGACATCTGATGGACGGGATACGTCGTGACGGTAAGCGGGAACGTTCACGACGAAGGCGGTGCCGTCGTCGCTGGATACCACGATATCCAGGTCTTTGAGGATGGCATGGACCGTGTCTTGGTCCAAGGGGATTCCGATTAATTGATTCAGCAGGGCCCATTCCAAGGTGATGGTCTGTCCTTCGGGCAAGTCACCGGCAGTGACTTCATGCAGGGCCGTGGCTGTGCCTCCGGCCCATTCGGTGATCAATGCCGCTGCTCGGGCGAGGGCTGCTTCGATCATCTCGGGATCGACGCCCCGCTCAAATCGGAACGAAGCATCGGTGGACAAGCCGTGCCGTTTGGCCATTTTGCGGGTCACAACCGGGTTGAAATAGGCCGATTCCAAGAAAACCCGGGTGGTCGACTCGGAGACCCCGCTCGTGTCACCACCGAAAACACCGGCCAAGCACATGGGCTTGGTGGCGTCAGCGATTACTTGGTCATCGGGGTGCAAGGTGCGTTCTTCTCCGTCCAGCGTCGTCAATTTCTCGCCGGCACGCGGGTGCCGAACCATTACGGCATTGCCGTCGATGGCATCCGCGTCAAAAGCGTGCAAGGGCTGGCCCAATTCGTGCAAGACGTAATTGGTGGCATCCACAACGTTATTTTGGGGGTTCACGCCGATGGCTCTCAGCCGCTGTTGGATTGCATCGGGAGACGGCCCAACACGAACGCCTTCGATCAACAGGCCCAAATACCGGGGGCAACCGTCGACTGATTCAATAGACAATTCGAAAGGGCCTTGGGCCTTGGGCAGTGGAGATGTGGCCGGTAAATTGACGGTGCCAACGGCCTCTTGAATTCCTTCTACGGTCCCATTTAGCAACCCAGCTCGGAGATCTCGAGCGACGCCATAATGGCTCATTCCGTCGGTTCGGTTCGGGGTCAGTCCAATTTCCAATACCGCGTCGGATTCCAGGTTGTACACCAAAGCCACGGGCGTTCCCGGAGTCCATTTTTCATCCAATTCGATGATGCCAGCGTGGGATTGGCCGACGCCAATTTCGTCTTCTGCACAGATCATGCCCATGCTCACTTCACCACGAATCTTGCCTTTCTTGATTTTAAAGGACTCTCCATTGACAGGATGCAATTCAGTACCAACGGTGGCGACGACAACGCGCAGTCCCTTTCGGGCATTATTGGCACCGCATACAATGGCGAGGGATTCGTCTTCTCCGACGTTGACTTCGCACACTTGCAGCCGGTCTGCATTGGGATGGGGTCCGCACGCCGAAATTTCACCAACGACCAAACCGTTCAATCCGCCGGGAATGCTCTCTACCGACTCGACGCCTTCCACTTCCAATCCCGTCGCGGTGAGTACAGCTGCGGCATCTTCCACAGAAGTGGCGGTCGGAAGCAGTTCGGTGAGCCATTTGAACGAGATTTTCATCGGTACAGATTTGGTATGCACAAAGTTAGCAGGAGCGGCTGTGCTGACCATGGCATTGCCCTTTCTTTTGACAGAATCCAGCGTAAAAGTATTCGGCCAAAAAAGAAAGTTGAGTACCTTCGCCGTCCCGAATGCGATGCGTTGGGGAATCGGGATGTAGCTCAGTTGGTAGAGTACGCGTCTGGGGGACGTGTGGTCGCTGGTTCAAGTCCAGTCATCCCGACACCAAAACCCGGGGCCATTGCCTCGGGTTTTTTGAACCGTGCAACCGTAGATCATGGATTACACTTTCGAAAAAGACTGGATCAAACTGGAGCGCCTCATGGAGGAGCGCTTCGGCGAACCTCCCGACTTGACGACCATGATTTTTACCGTGGGCCTGCAGGAATGCGGGCAGGGATTCAAGCGGTTCAAGAAGGACGAAAAAATGGAGGTGATGCACGTTGGGGTGTGCACGTTGTTGGAGCCGCTGGGCTTTTACAAGGCGTTGGGCACCGATGAAGACGGTTGGCCCCATTTCGAGCGCACAGCTGAAATCCCTGCAGTTTCCAAGCAGGAGCAAGAATTGTTGATGAAGCGGGCGTTGGTGGAGTACTTCGCCGCTTGGATTGCTGGCGAATGAGCGAGTTTACTCGATGAAAACCGTCGCCTCGTTGGTCATTTCCTCCTCAATCTTAATCAGTCCCGTACCGTAGAGGGCAGCCTTCGAGGCTTCGATATCGAGCACCGCGAAACCTGCTTGACCTTCAACGTAGAAATCCGAGAAGTTGAAGCTGACTTGGCCGGCTGCATTGGACACGGCGGTGGTGTCAAAACGAGGTTCACCGACGAAATCCTCATCGACCGAACCAAAGGCATACAACCGAACGGTCGCTCCCTGTACCGGGGCACCGAGGTCATTCAAAACAACGACATTCGCAATTGTCTCCTCCACTTCATGGCAGCTGGAGAGGCTCAAAACAGCACCGAGTGCCATTGCACCGAGGGAAAGGGAAACATTTCGCATGAGGTCGTCTAACTTTGCAGGCTTAGATTGAACTCCAAATATCTTCAAAAAGTCATGAATATCAATAAGTCAGTTCATTATATCTCTGCGGCTCTCGCAATTGTCGTAGGATTTGGGCTCATGGGCTGCGGTGAATCTGCCCCTGCCGAAGGCGAAAAGATGGAGGCAGCTGCACCCGCTGTCGAGGCCGAGGAATTGCGCCAGGTTCGCATCAAAACGGAGTTCGGTGACATGGTGGTGGAGTTGTCCAACCAAACCCCACAGCACCGCGACAACTTCATTGAGTTGGTGGAGAAAGGCTTCTACGACAGCCTGCTCTTTCACCGCGTCATCAATGAATTCATGATACAAGGGGGCGACCCTGTTAGCCGCTCTGCATCGCTCTCTACTCCGCTCGGTTCAGGCGGACCGGGGTACCAAGTCCCCGCGGAGATCACCACGGACTTGCTTCATTTCAAAGGAGCTTTGGCAGCTGCCCGTCAAGGGGACGCTACGAACCCGGAGCGTGAAAGTTCGGGGAGTCAATTCTACCTGGCGCACGGACGACCATTTTTGAAAGAAGAGATTCTGACCATCGAGGCGCGCAATTTCGGTCCCGACTTCGACGCTGGGGAGCCATTCAAGTACTCCGACCAGGCGATTGAACGCTACATGACAGAGGGAGGCATTCCGTTTTTGGACAACAACTACACCGTGTTTGGTTACGTGGTGGAAGGCTTGGATATCATCGATTCGGTGGCCGTTGTTCCGACGGGGGCAGGGAACCGTCCTCTGAGCGATGTGCGCATGTCGATGGAGGTAATTCGATAGGATGGGACTGAAGGAACAATTGGCGCAGTGGGCCGCGGAAGTCGCGGCGGTTCAATTCAACACCGCAGAGGAGGTCGAGGCATTTCGCATCCAATGGCTGGGGCGAAAAGGGAAGATGAAGGACGTGATGGCGGACTTCAAAGCGGCACCAAATGAGGAAAAGCGTGAATTGGGTAAGCTCATCAACGAGTTCAAACAACAGGTGGAACAGCGCGTGGCCGAAGGGGCTTCGAATCGAGCCTCGGCCGGCGGCGATGACACCCCTCAATTCGATTGGACACGTCCGGACGGAGGCATTCCGGTGGGTGCCCATCATCCGTTGAGCGTTGTCCGACGGGAGATTATTGGCATCCTCGAACGCATGGGATTTGTCGTTTCCGAGGGGCCTGAAATCGAAGACGATTGGCACGTGTTCAGCGGGTTGAATTTCCCTGAAGAGCATCCCGCGCGAGACATGCAGGACACCTTCTTTGTGGACCGCAACCCGGACATGTTGCTCCGCACGCACACCTCGTCGGTGCAGGTCCGGGAAATGGAAAAGCGGGAGCCGCCGATGCGCATTATCATGCCCGGTCGCGTGTTCCGCAATGAGGCCATTAGCGCTCGTGCGCACTGCATGTTCCACCAGATTGAAGGGCTGTACATCGACAAAGGCGTGTCCTTTGCGGACTTGAAGCAGACCCTGCTGCGATTCGCGCAGGAGTTCTTTGGTGCCGACACCAAAATCCGCCTTCGCCCTTCTTACTTTCCTTTTACCGAGCCGAGTGCGGAAGTGGATGTTTACTGGGGGTTGGAGACGGAGGTCGACAAGCGCATTACCAAAGGCACCGGCTGGCTTGAAATCTTAGGCTGTGGCATGGTCGACCCCGCAGTCTTGGAAGCTTCGGGCATTGATTCGCGTGAATATTCCGGTTTTGCCTTTGGCATGGGGGTTGAGCGCATCACCATGCTCAAGTACCAAATCGGGGACTTGCGCGCGTTTTTCGAAAGCGATATGCGGTTCTTGGAGCAGTTCCAAGGTCAACGCTAACCTCCCGGATCAGACGTAAGGCAAGGTCAAGGTGAGCCGTTCCTCCAGGGGAGAAATCCGTTCAATGTTGATTTTCCCAGCGAGCTTGCGCAGTTGGGCGTGTAGCTCATTCCAGCGGGACGAAGCCAAGGCGTCTTTTCCGTAAAACAACCCTTCGAAGGCTTTGGAAGCGCCGGTATGCTGGCTGTGTAATTGCAGCACCCAGTGTGACTTCTCGGCGGCTTCAACGCCCAAGGCGATGGGGCGGTCTTCCGCCGAAATATCGACGAGCCCGCGGAGCAGGTTGCGCAAAACGACACGCACCTCTGGGCCGATGCTGAATTGAACACCTTCCTTGATGTTGAATTGAATCCGACTTTGCAGGTCGGCATCCAATTCGTTCAAAAAGGCCTGAATGGATTGTGAACGCGCATCACCATCTCCTGTCTGAATGAACTCGCCGCCGGGCATCAAGCTGCTGGTGCCCAATTCCACGTCGGATTGCACCGGGGCCGAAGGGGTTCCAGGCAATCGATCGGCAGGCACCAAGGACCGCAGGCGAATGATTCGTCGCCGCTCTTTGTGGAGGGCGGTGCGCAGGTAGCGTTGTTGGCGTGCATAGGCGATGACGCCGATGGCGAGGATGCCGGCAATCCACGGCCAACTCGTTGACCGGTACGGTGAAGATTGGGAGCGTTCGAGCTCGAATGCGGCGACATCAAACGGATCCATCGCGGGCATTACCTGTTCCTCGAACTGTCGGGTTTCTCGCCCGGAGGATTGCGGTTGCTGAGCCAAGCGCTCCGTGTGGATTTCGTCCAATTCAACGAAGGCTTGCAGCGCTTCTGCGTCATTGCCTCGGTCTTTTTCGAACAGCCCCTTTTGGCGCAGCGCTTCCGCAAGTAACGTCCAATCGCTGGCTTCCCGAGCGGATTTAATGGCCTCGTGGTAACCAATCAACGCATCGAGGGGGCGGTGAGCAAACTGCGCGCTGTTCGCCGTTCGTAGGTGTGCTACCGCCAAACGTGCCGCATCCGATGGCGGCGTTTCAGCCAAAATGGTTTCCGCCCATTGCAGAGCGGCCATGTGTAAGCCTTGCATGGAAAGGACCAGGTGGATTTGTTCCCGAAATCCTTGCGCAACAGCAGGGGCGAGGTAGGCTGCTTCTTGTTCAAAGTCCTCGCGCAGCGAGTCTGCTGGCACACGGCCTTCTACGCCGTCAATTTGGATCAGTGCACCAATCCAATCCGCACGCAGGTCATGGGCTTGCTTCGGGCAAAGGCGGATGCACTCAGCGTATTGAGCCCGGGCTTTTTCCCAGTGGCCGCCTGTGAACCACAAATCGGCCAACTTGGAATTCAGTTGGGTACAGCCTGGATTGAGGTCCAATTCCCGCTGTATGAGTTCAATGGCTCGGTCTTCGTAGTGAAGCTGCAACCACAGATCTGCCGCTTGGACCACAATCCGCGTGCGCACTTCGGCCTGGCAGGCTAGAAACCCACGCTGGGCCTGTTCAAGCGAGGCCAGTGCTAAATCAGGGTTGTTGCTGTCAGTATAGATTTGTGCGATGCCGACGTGCGCCCGGGACTGCTGGCAGGGGTCAAACGTTCGCTCCACCGCTCCACGGTACATGGATAGCGCAGCGACTGGTTTGTTGAGACTGAGCAACGAATCACCGCGATTGAGCATCAGGTCGGCTTCTTCGATGGACCTGTCAGGCATTGGCACGGGCGCTTCCTGTGCGGTGAGCGAAAGACCGGCTGCAGCCCACATCCACAAGGCCATCAGCACCGAAATCGTCGGTCGTGGGCATCGCTCAGCGAAGTGATCGCGGATGGAAAAGTCAGGCCTGCGCAACATGGAACCAAACTACGTGCTGGCCACATCCCGTCGCTGAAGCCCCCTCGTAATTGTTCACACGAACGGGCGCATAAACAAGCCCCCAGGAATCAGTCGTTCCAAACGACATCCAGCACGGTGTTGCCAACCGCCTCGAGGGTCGCCGTGCTGATGATGGAGAGGTTGTCTGCGTGGGTGTGGTGGAAGGGACCATATCCCATAGGGAGCACTTGCACTTGGTAGTGCACAATGTTGGCGGAGGGAATCCCAGCAAACTCCGAAACGAACAGGTTGTCGTCGATGGTCTCCGGTGTCACGTCCCGCTTGAAATAGTCGCCATACCCCAGTCGTTGAGCGGATTCCCAGAGGCGCTTGACGACCGAGGGAGCATACGCCATGGAGGTGCCTTCTTTGTTGAATACGGCACCTTCGGCACCGACCATATCCAATAAGATCCCATACTTGGCATTGTACCCGACACGGTGCGGTTGATTGGCCCAGTATTGGCTGCCGAGGCACCACGTCAAGGCGGAGTTTTGGTTTTTTTCACCCCACTCCGGTGTGCCGTAATCCTCGGCATCGAAGAAGACTATGTCCACGCCCACATCCAAGGTCGAATCCGCTCCGAGCAAGCGGGCTATTTCGAGCAGCACGCCCACGCCGGAACCTCCGTCGTTGGCGCCATCAATGGGCTCACGCATGCGCAAGGTGTCCTTGTCAGCGAAGGGCCGGGTGTCCCAGTGAGCAAAAAGCAAAATGCGCTCTCGATTCTTGGGACGGAATTGCCCGATCAGGTTTCGGATGCGCAAAATGGTTCCATCGTAGGCCCGAACCAGTCCAGGCTGTTCGATCACATCGGCCCCATGTCGGGTCAACTCGCTTGAGAGCCAATCTCCGCATGCTACGTGTTCAGCGGTGTTGGGAACGCGGGGTCCAAAAGTGACTTGTTGGGCGATGTACGCAAATGCGGAGTCTGCGTTGAACGCAGGAGCGGTCACGCGGACCTTATCTGCTGGAATCGGTGCAGCTGGGGTGGAACGCGATGGGGCGGGGTCGTTGCCACATCCTACGAGCAAGGCAACGGTCAGTGCCACGAGGAGAGCGGGTATCAGTCGCGTTCCCATGTGCTTCCGTCTTTGCTGTCTTTGATGGAAATGCCAAGGGTGCCAAGGGCATCGCGGATGGCATCGGCCGTCCCCCAATCCTTGTTGGTTTTGGCGTTGCCGCGCAATTCCACCAGGAGATCGAGCAGGGCGCCTGATTCGCCTTCGCTACCGCCGCTCGTTTCGTCTTCTCGAATCAAGCCGAGCACGTCGAAAACGTAGCCGTTGAGGAGATCGACCAACGCCGCTTTCTGGGTGGCATCAATGGCGATTCGGTCGGACGCAACGCTGTTGACGAGTTTGACAGCATCGAACAAGACGCTGATTAAAATCGGTGTGTTGAAGTCGTCTCCCATGGCCTCGCTGCATCGCTTGGCTAGGGCAGCCGTGTCCACATCGGCATTCGGTGCATCCAAGGCCGTTGGCAGTCCTTCCAATGCGGCCATGGCGCTCATCAATCGATCCAGGCCTTTCTCCGCCGCCTGCAGGGCTTCATTGGAAAAGTCGAGCGTTGAAGCGTAATGGCCTTGCAACATGAAAAACCGCACCGTCATCGGCGAGTACCCGCGCTCAAGCAAGGCGTGGTTTCCGGAAATCAATTCTTCGGGTGTGAAGCCGTTGCCTTCGGATTTGGCCATTTTGCGTCCGTTCACGGTCAGCATGTTTCCGTGCATCCAGTACCGAACAGAATGAGCTTCACCGGTCGCCCCAGTGTTCTGGGCGATTTCGCATTCGTGGTGGGGAAACTTCAGGTCCATGCCACCGCCGTGTATGTCGAACTGGGTTCCTAGGTACTTGGTGCTCATCACCGAACACTCGAGGTGCCAGCCCGGGAAGCCATCGCTCCAATGCGAAGGCCATTTCATCAGGTGCGACGCATCGGCTTTTTTCCATAAGGCAAAATCCAACGGATCGTTTTTCTCGTCTTGTCCGTCGAGGGAACGCGTGTTGTTGAGGAGATCGTCGATTTTGCGGCCGGAGAGCGCACCGTAATCGTGGTCTTCATTGTACTTGCGAACGTTGAAGTAGACGCTGCCATTGGATTCGTAGGCGTACCCACGATCGAGGATGGCCTTGATCATTTCGATTTGCTCCACGATGTGCCCCGTTGCGCTGGGCTCGATGGATGGCGACTTCATGTTGAAGACGCGCATGACATCGTGAAAGTCGTTGGTGTACTTCTGGACAATCTCCATCGGCTCGAGGTTTTCGAGCCGGGCCTTCTTGCCGATTTTGTCCTCTCCATCATCGGAGTCGCCCGTCAAGTGCCCGACGTCCGTGATGTTCCGAACGTAGCGAACTTGGTAGCCGAGGAACGTGAGGTACCGGTACACCACATCGAACGTCAGGAATGTGCGAACGTTTCCAAGGTGCACATTGCTGTACACCGTTGGGCCACACACGTACATGCCAACGTAAGGCGCATTGAGTGGAGTGAACAACTCCTTTTTGCGGGTCAAGCTGTTCTGGATGTACAACGGGGAAAACTCGGCCATGTCGATTCTCTTGTTTGAGCGTTCGTGCGGTGCACAAAGCGCAAGTACAAAGAAAAGGCATCCCGCACTATCAAGCGGCAGCACTGCACGAATCAGTGCACAGACGGATGTGTCTTTTTTCCGATGGCATCGAGCATGATCGACGTCATCTCCGGCAGCAGCACTTTTGGCTCCCATCCCCAGTCGGCACGTGCGGCTGCGTCATCAATGCTTTCGGGCCAGCTTTTGGCAATGGCTTGTCGGTGGTCCGGTGCGTAGTTCACTTGAAAATTGGGCAGGTGTTGCTGGATGCCGTTGGCGACTTCACTTGGCGTGAAACTCATGGCGCCTAAGTTGTAAGACGTACGAACTTGGATCTGGTCTGCAGGGGCGGCCATCAACTCCAGGGTGCCCCGAACCGCATCGTCCATGTACATCATGGGCAGGGCTTGGTCCGCGCGCAAGAAGCACGTGTACCCCTCACCCGCCATTGCAGCGTGGTAGATTTCTACGGCATAATCCGTTGTCCCTCCCCCCGGCTCAGAACGGTGGCCGATCAGCCCAGGGTAGCGAATGCTGCGCACGTCAACGCCGAACTTTTCGTGGTAATACCGGCACCAGTATTCACCGGCCTGCTTGCTGATTCCATACACCGTCGTCGGGTCGAGGAGTGCGTCCTGTGGGACGTCTTGCTTGGGCGTTTGCGGACCGAAAATTGCGATGGAGCTCGGCCAGAATACCCGTTCAACCCAACCTTCTTTTGCCGCTTCGAGGACATTGAGCAAGGATTGCATGTTCAAGTCCCAAGCAGCGATCGGCTTTTTCTCACCGGTTGCACTCAACATGGCGGCCAGGTGATACACCGTGTGGTACCGGCCCTCCTC
>JBELBV010000004.1:0-97135 GCA_042095135.1 Flavobacteriales bacterium
TGGTCCTGTTGGTCCTGTTGGTCCTGCTGGTCTTGCTGGTCTTGCTGATCCTGCTGTTGGCGAAGGGCGTAGGAGAGGTTGTACCGAGCAGCTTCGTTGCGGGGATTGGCACGCAACGCCGATTTGTAGGCCTCAATGGCGTTTTCCAAATCCTGTTCCATCAAAAGTGAATTCCCAATGTTGTGCCACGCATCGGAAGTCAGTTGCTCATCAGCCTCTGATTTGATGGCCCGATGAAAGGCCTGTCGGGCTTCTTGACCCGATTCGGATTTTTCGAGAAGCGAGCGACCGGCGTTGTAGGCCGATAGTGCGGCGAGGTCCGAATGACGTTCGCCCAGGATGAAAAGGCTGTCGGCACCTTCCTTGCCGGCTTCGAATGCACGTATGCCGTCGATGATGCTGGCCTTTGCTGCATAGTCGTCTGATTGGCTCCACGATCGGTTGGAACATGCCAGCAGCGCGATTATGCTGAGCAAGAGGGAAAACCGGTTCACAATGCGTTTCATCATGCCATTCGCGGTTTAAAGGTGAGATTCAAGGCGCCTTCTGCCAAAATGAAGAACAGCGCTATCAAGAAAAACCAATGGAAGTGATGCGTAAAATCAGTGTATGCCACCGTTGAGGTCTCCGTTTGGTTGAGCGCATTCATGGCACCGAGGATGGGGGCGATATTGACAAAACCCTTCCCGGCCTGGACGTACGTGCCATTGCCGGCCTCGGCTACTTGGATCAACGACGCGTCGTCCAACGCGGTGACGATGGGATTCCCGTCGGCGTCGGTTTTGAACCCACGGCTGCGCCCAAAACGGTCGTACAAGGGAATGGGCGCTCCTGATGTGCTGCCCATACCAACGGTGTGCACCTCAATTCCGAGGTCAAGGGCGTCCTCCGCCACGGCAACGGCGTCGTCTTCGTGGTTCTCGCCATCTGTAAAGACCACGACCATTTTGGAGGCCGGCGATTCCGGGTCAAATCCTTGGGTGCACACTTCAATCGCACGCCCCACGGCTGTCCCTTGAACGGGCACCAGGTCGGTGGTGACCCCGTCGAGGAACAGTTTGAGTGCTCCGTAATCGGTGGTGATGGGGCATTGTATAAATGCGTCCCCTGCAAAGATGACGAGACCCATGCGATCGCCGTCCAGTGCGTTTACTAGGCGCTGGATGCTCTGTTTGGCCAGATCAATCCGGCTGCTCCCCGTGTCCTCTGCTTCCATGCTCGTGGAGACGTCGAGGGCCACCATCAAATCAACGCCTTCACTTTTCACCTCCTTTAACCGTGCGCCAACTTTCAAGTCAAGGACACCGATGAGCATCGCAGCGAAAGCCATGCGCCAACAGAAGAACCGCCACCCGTGCAACTGAGGTCGCCAGTGGGGTAACAGTTCCGGCCACAGGTTTTCATCGGCGAGGGTTTTTGCCCAGCGCTGCTTTTGGCGCAAGCCCCACAAGAAGATAGCCAAGGAAATGGGGAGGAGCAGCAGGATGGCCCACCACGCCTCGTTCTCCAATTGGACGTTCGGGGCCACGCGCTTGATGCTGTAATACCCCAGAAACAAGGCAGCCCAGAAAATGACTTCTGCCAATGCCAATGCGACGCTGTTCGCAAATACCTTGAATTTTCGTTGACGAGGAGCGTTCATATCAGCGTTCGGATGGCGAATTGACGAAGAAGGAACTCAATGAAAAAGGCCAAAACAGCCGCGATGCCAAAGGGCAAGAACTCTTCGGTTTTCTGGTTGTAGCGCAGCACATTGAATCGGGTTTTTTCCAATTCGTCGATTTCGGTGTAGATGCTCGCTAGCTTTTCGCCATTGGTGGCACGGAAGTACCGCCCGCCGGTGAGTTTTGCGATTCCGCGGAGGACGGTTTCATCGATTTCAACTTCGACCCAATCGTATTGGAATTGGTTGCCGACTTTGGCAACGGGACTGCGCGCCTTGCCGATGGTGCCCACACCGATCGTGTAGACGCGGATGTCATTTAGCTTGGCCAACTGAGCCGCATCAAGCGGTTCAATTTTGCCGGAATTGTTCACACCGTCCGTCAGCAAGATGACGACCTTGCTTTCGGCTTCCGAGTCTTTGAGGCGGTTCACCGCGGTGGCGAGCCCCATGCCGATGGCCGTGCCGCCTTCGAGTAAGCCGGTCTGAAGTTCGCTGATGCCGTTCATCACGACCCGCTGGTCTGTGGTTAATGGGATTTGCGTGAAGGCCTCACCCTCATAGGCCACCACGCCGATCCGGTCATTGGGCCGATCGTTAACAAAAGCCGTCGCTACCTCTTTGGAGGCTTCGAGGCGGTTGGGCTTAAAGTCCTTGCTCAACATGGAGGCCGACAAGTCCATACTCAGCACAATGTCGATGCCTTCACGTGTTAAATCTTCCACCGAAGACGACGACTGCGGACGCGCGGCTGCAATGGTTAGCAGCCCGATTGTCAGGGTACGCAGCGCATAGGGTATTTCGGGGATGGATTGAAAGCCCATGGTTTTCCATGTCAGCTGGCTCTCTGGGGACTCCCAGCTCCATACCAATCCGGCAAACCCCTGTTGGGATTGCACGTGGAGTCTAAGGCCGATGTGCGCTGCCGCGAGCGCCCCCAGCCACAACAATGCAGGCGATTCAAATTCAAAATGCTGGCCAGCGTAAGAGAGGCCAATCGCATACATTATGAAGGCGAGGATGTGCGGTATGAGGGTAGCCACGCTGCGCATCATCCTTCGTTGGTTTCAGGGGTAATGGTGGTGGCTTCCACAAATCGAGTGCCTTGTTCGATGACCCGATGGTGGTCGACCTCCTGCGGCGTCCATTTAGCAAACTTGACCAAGTCGGTCAAGGTGAGCAGTTCCAAGACCAGTTCTTTCTCCTGGGCGCGAATAGGCAAATGCACCAAACCGCTTCGCAGTTCATCTGTTGACCGCTCAAGTGCTGGGTAATTGTACCGCCGCTCGAAATACGTTCGAAGGACCTCACTCACTGCGGCGTGGTGTGCCTTGACTTGCCCTTGTTTCCAAATGGCTTCTTTTTCGATGCGGTCCAACTCGCGAAGGGCGACGATGTGGGCGGGTTCGAGCGGAACAGGTGGACGCGCATCTTCAACCTCCGGAATCGGCCGATTGCGCCACCATCGTATGATGGAGAAAGCCAGTCCGAATGCTGCAGCCAAAGCCAACAACCACGGCAGCCAGCGCTGAAGGCGCTCGTTCCAAGTCCACTGCACGCGTCGGATGTCAGCATGTCCAGCGATTTGGCCCGGCTCGCCGGGTGGAGCGAGCAAAACGCTGAGCAGCAGGGGATTCGAGACAAGGGTGTCCGAACCCCAGAGCAATAGAGCAGGCGGGATGGCCAAGTAGCCACTGTCCCAAGCGGTTATTTTGTAGGCTCGCTCAACCCGGATGGTCGGGTTGCTATTTTCGTCTTCAACGGCAGTGGTGTCGGCACCGAGTGCCTGAAGAATTTCGAGACCCCCGGGAATGGTGTCCTGCCAATCGGGCCAACCAAATGTGCCGGTTCCAGCGGTGACATCGCGGTCGGCTTGTACACGAAGGATGGTGGGCTCGCCAATGGCAATCATGTTGGTGTCCAAGGACATTTGGACCGATTGTCCGAGCCCTGTCATCGCAAGCGCGCAGCTCAAAATGCTGAATAGGCCTGACCGTATGCACAAAGAATTAGCCACGTCGATCGAATAATTGCATCAAGGGTTGGACATAAGGACGATTCGTACAGAGCACCGCTTGGTCAACGCCTGAACGGGCAAACATGGCTTTGAGCTCGCCCTCGCGAATTTTTTCGCGCTTGGCGTGGGTGTTGCGTGTTGACTTTCGACTGGTGTAGACCCACTTGGTTAGACCTGATTCAGGGTCCTGCACGGGGATCCAACCGATCGACGGGAGCTGCCGGTCGAGGGGGTCGGTGACGCGGAGGGCCACGAGGTCGTGCCTTCGGCCCGCTTGACGAAGCGTCTGGTCAAATCCTTCATCCCGGAAGTCGGAAATGAGGAAGGCAATGGTCCGCTTTTTCATTGCGGAGAGAAAGTGTTCCAGTGCCGAGTTGATGTTGGTGCCTTTGCCCTCTGGTTTCACTTCGATGATTTCCCGAATGATCCGCAGGATATGGGAACGGCCTTTTTTGGGGGGAATGAACCGTTCGATGCGGTCGCTGAACAGCACGGCACCTACTTTGTCGTTATTCCCCATGGCGCTGAAAGCAAGAACAGCGCTGAGTTCGGTGATGAGGTCTCGCTTGGTTTGCTTGCGCGTACCTGTTGCGTTGGATCCGCTTACATCCAGGAGCAAGAAGACCGTGAGTTCGCGCTCTTCCTCAAATACCTTGACATACGGGTGCCCCATACGCGCGGTGACATTCCAGTCGATGGTTCGAATTTCATCGCCGTGCTGGTACTCGCGGTTCTCGGAAAACGCCATGCCACGTCCCTTGAACGCGCTGTGGTATTCGCCCGAAAAAATGCGGTCGCTCAGTCCGCGGGTTTTCAGTTCAACCCGCCGTACCCGTTGAATCAATTCGGTCGTGTCCATGCATCAAGGCACCTGCACGTTATCCATAATCTCGGTGACGATCTGCTCGGCACTGATGTTTTCAGCCTCTGCTTCAAACGTCAGGCCGATGCGGTGGCGCAGCACGTCCAACGAGACGGCGCGCACATCTTCCGGGGTCACATAGCCGCGGTGGTTCAGGAATGCGTGTGCTTTGGAGGCAACGCCCAAACCAATGCTTGCACGTGGGGATGCGCCAAAGTTGATCAACTGGGTAAGGTGCCCCATGCCATATTGCCCAGGTTCGCGCGTGGCGAACACGAGGTCCACGATGTAGCGCTCAATTTTCTCGTCGAGGTAAATTTCCTTGACGAGTTTCCGCGCTTCAATGATGTCTTCTCGCTTTACTACTTGGGTGGGCTTTGGCAATCCGCTCGGCGTCAAATTCGCCCGAACAATTTGTTGCTCTTCCGATTTGCTCGGGTAGCCAATGACAACTTTAAGCAGGAATCGGTCCACTTGGGCTTCTGGTAGGGGGTAGGTGCCTTCTTGCTCCACCGGGTTCTGCGTGGCCAAAACCAAAAAGGGCTCGGGCAATGGGTATGAATCCGGACCGATGGTCACTTGGCGTTCTTGCATCGCTTCCAGCAGCGCACTTTGCACCTTGGCGGGGGCCCGGTTGATCTCGTCGGCCAAAACGAAGTTGGCGAATACGGGGCCTTTCTTCACCGAGAAGGCCTCGGACTTCTGGTTGTAAATCATGGTGCCCACGAGGTCGGCGGGCAACAAGTCGGGCGTGAATTGGATCCGGCTGAATTCTGCCGCTATTGATTCCGAAAGGCTCTTGATGGCCAAGGTTTTGGCCAGCCCGGGTACGCCCTCGAGTAGCACGTGTCCATTGCCGAGGAGGCCGATGAGCAACCGGTCGACCATGCCGGCTTGGCCGACAATGACCTTGCCCAATTCCATGCGCAGGAGATCGACAAATTGGCTTGCTTTACCAATGCGTTCATTCAATGCGCGAATGTCAGGAGCTGCGGATGAGTTGACCGCCTGTTCAGGCGATTCGACCGGAGCGATGTCCGGGATGATTTCAGGTGTGGATTCTTGGTCCATAAAATTCAGTCCTTTCGGTTTGAAGACGAGGTCATGCGAATATACCTTTCGGTCAAGCCTCTGGTTGGGTGCACTTCATAAAATCATGTTAAAGAAGCAATGAACACGAAAAAACACAGCTTTGCCACGATCATCGATTGCGTGCGGGAATTCCACGATTCGTTCGGAATTGCCAATGGAGATTCACCTCAGGGTCAATTAGATGAAGGCACCGTTCGCTTGCGTCACCGCCTGATGGCTGAGGAGACGGAAGAATACCTTGAAGCGGCGTTGGCCGGCGATTCGGTTGAAGTTGCCGATGCGCTCGGTGACCAATTGTACATCCTTTGTGGTACCATTTTGAGCCATGGGATGCAGCACGTCATCGAAGATGTGTTCATGGAGATACAATCCTCCAATATGAGCAAACTCGGCGCCGATGGCCAGCCGATTTACCGCGAAGACGGCAAAGTCATGAAGGGCCCCAATTATTTCCGGCCCAACATCGCAGCCATCCTTGAATCGGTTGAAGCCTGATGTTGGACCGCTTCTTTTACCGTTCGCTCGAAGCGGCGAAACAGGGCCATGTGTTCTGGCTCAATGCCGTGTTCAAAAGGATCCTGCCGTTTAACGCTCCGCACGGTATTCGCGTGCTGGCTTTGAGTGATGAAGAAGTTCGGGTGGCGCTGCCCGATCGGCGTGCCAACCGCAACCACCTCAAAGGAACCCATGCTTGTGCCATCGCGACCGCGTGTGAGTTTTGTTCCGGATTGGCGGTGCTGGCCCAGTTCGACATGAGGGACTACCGCCTGATCATGAACCGATTGGAAGTGGATTACATGCGCCGGCCGGTGAAAGGCGGATGTGTGGCCAAAGCCGACATTTCGCCCAATTTCCGGGAAGAGGTGCAGCAGATGATTTCTTCCTCAGCCGATGGTGCCGCCCGTTTCGTGATGCCTTCCGTCCTGCTCGATGCTTCCGGCGAAACGGTTGCGCGTGCTGCGGTTCACTGGCACGTGAAGGCGTGGAATAACGTAAAATACAAGCCCACGGCTTGAGGTTGGAAACTCCGAATGGGCCAGACTTTCTGAGCCTTTCCGGTCGTATCTTTACGGGCGAAATCTACAGGAGGCAGACATGATCGACATCACCCTACCGGATGGAACGGTAAAGAAAGTGGAAAACGGCACGACCGCGTTGGACGTGGCCAGGGGCATCAGCGAGGGCCTCGCACGAAACGTCTTGGCCGCAGAGGTCAACGGTGAAGTGTGGGACCCGCAGCGAAGCATCAACGAAGACGCTACTCTCAACTTGTTGACCTGGCGAGACGATGAAGGCAAGCGGACGATGTGGCACAGCTCGGCGCACTTGATGGCTGAAGCCCTCGAGGTGTTGTACCCAGGAGTAAAATTCTGGGTTGGACCGCCCATCGAAAACGGCTTTTACTACGACGTTGACTTCGGGGAGCACACCATCACAGACAAGGATTTTCCGGCCATCGAATCCAAAATGATGGAATTGGCCAAACAAAAGAATCCTTACGTTCGTCGCGAAATGAGCAAGGCTGATGCCATTGCCTATTTCAAGGGCAAAGGCGACGAGTACAAGTTGGATTTGTTAGAGGGACTGGAAGACGGCACCATTACGTTTTATGATCAAGGCAACTTCACGGACTTATGCCGTGGGCCGCACATGCCTCACACGGGCTTCGTAAAAGCATGCAAGGTGATGTCCATAGCCGGGGCCTATTGGAAGGGCGATGAGTCACAAAAGCAGTTGACCCGGGTGTACGGCATCACATTTCCGAAGAAGCAAGAGCTGAAAGATTACCTCGAATTGTTGGAACAAGCCAAGGCCCGTGATCACCGAAAGTTGGGCAAGGAGATGGACCTGTTCCATTTCTCAGAAAAGGTGGGACAAGGCTTGCCGCTGTGGTTGCCCAAAGGGGCTGACTTACGAATGCGGTTGGAATCGTTTTTGAAGGAGGCCCAGCGCAAAGCCGGGTACGAAGGCGTCATCACTCCGCACATTGGCAACAAGGAACTTTACATCACCAGTGGCCACTACGCCAAATACGGAGAGGACAGTTTCCAACCCATCAATACCCCGGCGGAAGGCGAGGAGTACCTGCTGAAGCCGATGAATTGCCCGCACCACTGTGAGATTTTCAAGTCGCGTCCCCGCAGCTACCGCGACCTGCCCGTTCGGTTTGCGGAGTTCGGTACGGTGTACCGGTACGAGCAATCCGGCGAGTTGCATGGTTTGACTCGCGTGCGGGGCTTCACCCAGGACGACGCGCACATTTTCTGCACCGTCGACCAAGTGAAAGAGGAAGTGGCTAAGGTGATTGACCTGGTTCTGTACATCTTCCGCACCCTGAAATTTGAGGATTTCATCGCTCAAGTCAGTTTGCGCGACCCTGAAAACCCGAGCAAGTACATCGGGGAAGATGCCAATTGGGACAAGGCCGAAAAAGCCATCCAAGAAGTGGCAGATGAGAAGGGGCTGACTACGGTGGTTGAACTCGGGGAAGCCGCATTCTACGGTCCCAAACTCGACTTTATGGTGCGTGACGCCATCGGTCGAAAGTGGCAGCTTGGAACGGTGCAGATTGACTACAATTTACCGGAGCGCTTTGAGCTCGAATACGTCGGCGCGGACAACGCGAAGCACCGCCCGGTGATGATCCACCGTGCACCGTTTGGATCAATGGAACGGTTCGTCGCCATTTTGATTGAGCATTGCGCAGGCAAATTCCCGTTGTGGCTTACTCCGGAACAGGTTAAAATCCTTCCGATTTCCGACCGATTTAACGAATATGCCGAAACGGTTTCAAAAGTCCTTGAAAATCACGATATTCGCGCCCTCGTAGACGACAGGTCGGAGAAGGTGGGGAAAAAGATTCGGGATGCCGAATTGGAGAAGGTTCCCTACATGCTCATACTGGGAGAAAACGAAGCCAACGAAGGAACCGTATCTGTGCGAAGGCAGGGAGAAGGCGACTTAGGTGGCATGAGCGTCGAAGCGTTCGCCGAGCACATACGCTCGGAGATTGCGGAGATGTTGAAATGACAGAAGTATCACTAAAACTGAAGCGTTATAGCGATTAGAAGAAAAAGGACCCCGTACCGGGGCCGCGTTCGAAGAGAAGATCTTCACCGCATCAATGATAAGATTGAAGCGGCGCAGGTGCGTTTGGTGGGCGACAACGTTGAACCTGCCGTCATGGCCACGCACGACGCCATTCAATTGGCGCGAGAACTGGAGCTGGACTTGGTGGAGATTTCACCCAAAGCCGATCCTCCAGTGTGCCGCATCATTGAGTACAAGAAGTTTCTGTACGACCAGAAAAAGAAGCAGAAAGAAATCAAGGCGAAGCAGCAAAAGGTGGTGGTGAAGGAAATCCGTTTCGGACCGAACACGGACGACCACGACTTTCAGTTTAAGCTGAAGCATGCTAAGAAGTTTCTGCAAGAGGGCTCCAAGCTCAAGGCGTACGTTTTCTTTCGCGGTCGCACCATTGTGTTCAAGGAACGCGGAGAAATTTTGCTTTTGAAGTTTGCTCAGGAACTCGAAGAATTCGGAACGGTTGAACAACTGCCGAAGCTCGAGGGAAAGCGCATGACTGTCATGTTCAATCCGAAGAAAAACTAATAACCATAAAATCTAAGGCCATGCCGAAGATGAAAACAAAAGGAAGCGCCAAAAAGCGCTTTAAGTTCACGGGGACTGGGAAAATCAAGCGAAAGCACGCCTTCAAGAGTCACATCTTGACGAAGAAGGGTACGAAGCAGAAGCGCAACTTGACGCACTCGACGACGGTTGACAAGACCAACGTTGCGAGCATTAAGCGCCAACTGTGTGCCTAAGCAGCACCGTTCGATTTAACCACCCCTGGTACGTTTAACCCGGTAACCGGCTTTCAAGTCTGGATTTCTCCAGCGCCGCCTACCAAAAAAACACATTAAAATGCCAAGAGCAACAAATTCAGTCGCATCGAGGGCGCGACGTAAAAAAATCCTCAAGATGGCCAAAGGGTACTATGGTGCCCGCAAGAATGTTTGGACCGTCGCCAAGAACGCCGTAGAAAAAGGCTTGCTGTACGCGTACTCAGGACGAAAGCAGCGCAAGCGTCAATTCCGTTCCTTGTGGATCCAGCGAATCAACGCCGGGGCACGTCAGCACGGATTGTCCTACAGCGAATTCATGGGCAAGTGCTCAAAGAAAGGAATCGAACTGAACCGCAAGGTGTTGGCGGACCTCGCCATGAACCACCCAGACGCCTTCAAGGCCGTCGTGGATCAGGTCAAATAAAGCTGGATTTCCAGCACAAGAAAAGCCGGCGCATGCCGGCTTTTTTGTTGCCATTTTGTTTCAGTCTTGGATAACATGAAAATATGGTGTAACATGCGTCACAATCTCTTACGAATGAAACAAATCATGATCATCAGCGCTGCGTGTGCTGTTCTTTGGGGGTGCGCCGGAGGTGGTGCGCCGTTGACCCAAGACGAAGTCAATGCCTTCGTCACAAACCACATCGAGAGCCAAGTCGGATACGATGCGGCCGTTGAGCCCTACATCGCGGGCCTTTCCGAGGAGATGAAGTACTTCCGTGCGGGCCAGGCTGAGCCGGTGAACGCCGACCTGTCAAATGTCGATGGCACCTGGTTCTACGAGGATTCCGTTACGGTTGAGGTTTTTGACGTACAGTTGTACGGAGCGGCCGCCAGCGTTATGGGCGTGGTGCACTTCTACAACTTTGGCGAAGCTGGCCACCGTTCGTTCCACGGGACCGTGGTACGCGATGGCGATCGCCTCCGTTGGGACCGTTGGTTCCATCAGGATCACGGCCAGTTGGCGCGCAGCTACATTCCGATTGAATCGGACGTGGAAGGAGCAAAATCGTTGTGTAATTCCATGCTCTGGATGAGCTTGCAGGGCGACGGAAATGGGGCAGGTGCCTTGTCGGATTCACTGTTGGAAGTTGACCCCACCATGGCCATGGCGCATGTGGGGCAATTGTGGCGTGCCTGGTTCCAAGGGGATGGCGACGCCTGGAATGCCAATGTCAAGGAAGCGGTGGCCAAAGCAACAGACCCCGCCACCAAGCATTACTTGATGTCGCATTCCAAGGATTTTGGTGATGAGCTTGAAAATGCCCGAATTGCGCACAATTTGGCGCCTGACTCACCGCTCAATCAAGTCAACCTCGCTTGGCAGTTGATGGAGGATGATGAGGATGCAGCTCGCATCTTGCTCGAGCGTGCCTCGGAGCGTTGGAGTTCATTGGGCGGGCCGCACAACCTGCTCGGTTACATGAACATGCGCCAAGGCGACATGGAAGCTGCAGAAAAATGCTTCAAGATGTACGTGCGCTTGGCGCCGGAAGTGGCCAATGCTCACGACAGCATGGGGGACTTCTACGCGAAGCAGGGTGACAACGAGAATGCCCGTGCGTGTTATGAGAAAGCCTTGGAATTGGATCCTTCCTTCTCGGGATCTCAAAAGAAACTCGACGAGTTGGAATCGTAACCAGCGATTTTTTCGAATTGAAAAACCCCGGACGATTCCGGGGTTTTTTTATGCGGTCCATTGAGTCAACGCTACTTTGTCTTCAGCGCGCGGTCTTTGGCCAGCGCAGCTGCGGTGTAATCGGGTTTGATCCGCAGCGCCTCTGAGTAATCCGAAATGGCACCTGATCGATCGCCCAAGCTCTCGCGGGCCAACCCACGATTAAAGAACGCCTGGTGGTAGTAGGGCAGTCGCTTGATCGCTTCTGTAAACCAAAACGCAGCGCTGTCGTACTGGGCGTAGTACTCCAAATGGATGAAGCCCTGATTGAAGGAAGCCGTGGCATTGGCGGAGTCGAGCGCTAAGATTACACGGTACGTTTCCAAGGCTTCATCCAAGCGCTGTTCTTCCTGCAGGAACATCGCCAAATTGTACTTGGCTTCCACCGACAATGGGCGCAATTCAATGGCCGAACGGTAGAATTCCTCAGCAACGGGATCGCCGAGCTCGGCAAGGAAGATGCCTAAGGAAATGAAGCCATCGAAGAAGGACGGATTGACTTCAATCGCTGTCTGGAAGGAGCTGATTGCTTTTTCGGTATCGCCGTTGGCGGCATAGATTTTCCCTTTCATCCAATAGGCCTCGTGGAGTTGATCGTTGATCCGAAGTGCTTGGTTTAGGTCATCGAATGCCCGTTCGAATTGATTCAAATGGATGTTGAATTCAGCCCTCCGCATCAGGCAAGGTGTGCTTTCGGGTGCGAACCGGATGCAGGCATTGAGCTCTTGGAGGCACGCCTCCATGTTCTGCATGCGGTAGAGCATATCAACACGGTTTTCCCAGGCAGGAGCGAAGGCGGAGTCAGCCTTCAAGGCCAATCCCCAATCTTCAAAAGCGCTTTGCGGATTCCCTTGGCTGGCTTGGTATTGGGCGCGGGCGTGGTACGGTTCCGGTGAGTTGGGAGCTTCCAAGATGGCGGCTTCAAGGGAATCGACACGGGACGACACCGATACGGCCGTTTGCTCTGGACCGGGTTCGCCGCATGAAGTAAATGCTACGCAAAGCAAAACCAGGGCCCCGAATCCGAGAGCCCTGGTTGTCGCGTAATTTCGAAAAGGTCGAGCCATGCTCACCGGTTTAAACCGCTTCAACGGCTTCAACAGGTTCGGCAGCCATAGGAGCTGGCGCCATGGCTTCTTTGATTTTGGTTTCGAGTTCCTCCATCAATTCCGGGTTGTCCTCGATGAGGGCGCGTACGGCGTCACGGCCTTGACCCAATTTCGTGTCGCCGTAGCTGAACCAGGATCCGGACTTGTTGATGATGTTCATCTCCACGCCGAGGTCAATGATCTCGCCGGATTTGGAAATGCCTTGTCCGTATAGGATGTCGAATTCTGCACGTCGGAAGGGCGGTGCCACCTTGTTCTTCACGACTTTCACCTTGGTGCGGTTGCCCATGACCTTGTCTCCATCCTTGATTTGTGTCGAGCGGCGAATGTCGAGGCGAACGGATGAGTAGAATTTCAGCGCGTTACCACCGGTTGTAGTCTCAGGATTGCCGAACATGATGCCGATTTTCTCGCGCAGCTGGTTGATGAAGATACAGCAGCAGCCGGTTTTGCTGATGGAGCCGGTTAGCTTCCGCAGGGCCTTTGACATCAGACGTGCTTGGAGGCCGACGGAAGAGTCAGACATTTCACCTTCAATTTCAGCGCGAGGCGTGAGGGCGGCGACTGAATCAATCACAATTAAGTCGATCGCTCCGGAGCGGATCAAATTATCGGCGATTTCTAAGCCTTGCTCACCGTTATCCGGCTGGGAGATCAGTAGGTTTTCCGTGTCGACGCCGAGGTTTTCCGCGTAATACTTATCGAACGCATGCTCCGCGTCGATGACGGCGCAGATTCCGCCTTGTTTTTGAGCTTGCGCGATGGCGTGGATGGCGAGGGTCGTTTTGCCCGAGCTTTCTGGACCGTAGATTTCGACCACGCGCCCTTTCGGGTAGCCTTGAATGCCCAACGCCAAATCCAGCGTAAGTGAGCCCGATGGGATGGACTCGATTTTTTCAACGGCTTCGTCTCCGAGCTTCATAACGGTCCCTTTGCCGTAGGTCTTGTCCATGCGGTCTAAGGTCAACTGGAGTGCTTTGAGTTTTTGTGCTTCTGCAGACATTTTTTCGTGTTTTAAGCGAAGGTATCTTACCTACATCGTAATGAACTTACGGAGTGGTGTGTTTTTTGTCAACGATGTACCCACGTTTACCGTTGGGCTTGGTTTACAGGCCGAATCCGGCGATTACTTCAGCGGCGTGTTCTTTGGTCTTTGGTTTCAAAATGACCGAGGCGATGGAGCCGTTTTCATCGATGAGGAAGGTCGTGCGGTGCGTGCCCTCGTATTCCTTTCCCATGAATTTTTTCAGTCCCCACACCCCGAATGCCTTGTGGAGGCTCAGGTCTTCATCGCACGCTAAGTCAAAAGCGATGCTGTACTTGTCAATAAACTTCAGGTGCTTCGCAGCGGGATCGGGGCTCACGCCGAGCACTTCGATACCCGCCTCGCTGAGGCCGTCGTAGTGTTCGGTCAAATTGCAAGCTTGCGCCGTGCAGCCAGGCGTCATGTCCCGGGGATAGAAATAGAGCGCAAGTTTCTTGCCGGCATAATCGGCGAGGATGCGCGTGCTTCCGTCTTGGAGGGTTGTTTCAAATGCGGGGGCAGGGGTTCCTGCGGTCAGGGGGTTGGCAGTCATTGGCATATTCAAATAACAGTTCTTTTTCCTTCAAGTTCGTTAGTTCCTCTGCATAATTCTTCCCAATTTGCCAACCCATGACGCCGTTGCCTCCCTATGCCGATGTATTGGTGCCGCTTCCGTTGCCCAACCTCCTCACGTACGCTACTGAGGGGGTGGAAGAGGCGCTGGAAATTGGCATGCGCGTGGTCGTGCAAGTGGGTGCGCGCAAACGGTACACAGGGGTGGTGTTCCGCCTGCACCGAGATGCCCCCAAGGGCTATGCCGCCCGTCCAATGGACGCCGTAATTGACGACCGTCCGGTGGTGACGCCGGGTCAATTGCGCATGTGGGAATGGATGGCCGCGTATTACATGTGCACCCGCGGCGAAGTGATGGCAGCGGCACTGCCCAGCGGCCTGAAATTGTCCAGTCAAACCCGACTCGTGGTGCACCCAGAAGCCAATCTCGATGACTTGCGCGGCATGGCGCCTCAGGCGCAGGTCCTCTTCGACGCCATTGAATTGCGCAAGGGCATTCAGCTTTCCGAAGCGGCTGAAGTGTTGGACGTGAAGCACCCCCAGCGGTGGGTCAATCAATTGGTGCAAGCGCAATTGATCGTCTCCGAAGAAGAGTGGAAAGAACGCTACAAGCCCAAGACGGAGCGCACCCTCCAGCTGCCTGAACCGCTGCGCGACGAAGCGGCTCTGGGAGCGGTCTTGGATGAATTGGACCGACGGGCTCCGAAGCAAGCACGCATTTTGACGGCGTTCCTGCAGATGGTGGAAGAACAAGGCGGGGAGCGCGACGCCATCCTGTCCGAGAAGGAAATATTGGTGCGAGCGGATTCCGATGCTTCAGCGATCAAGCGCATGGAATCCAAAGGGCTTTGGGAACGGGACGAACGCGTGGTGGATGCCAGTGAACAGGTGGGCTCCAGCGCATCGATTCCGCTGCCGACTTTGAGTGCCCATCAAGCGGAAGCGTACACTGAATTGCGCGCCAGCCAGCAGGCCGGGCGCATGGCGCTGCTTCACGGTGTCACCGGATCCGGGAAGACGGAAGTGTACATCCACCTCATTGCCGATGCCCTCGAACGCGGCGAAACGGTGCTCTTCCTCGTTCCGGAAATTGCCTTGACTACCCAGCTCATCCAACGGCTTTCCCGTCATTTCGCGGCCTTCTTGCACGTTTACCATAGCCGATTCACGCGCCGAGAGCAAACAGAGACTTGGTTGGAAGTGCTCGGCAAAGAACGGCCCACCCCCAAACTGATCGTAGGCCCACGTTCCGCCTTGTTTTTGCCCATGCAACAGCTTGGCTTGATCATCGTGGATGAGGAACACGAGCCCAGCTTCAAACAATACGATCCGGCGCCGCGTTACCAAGCGCGGGATGTGGCGATGTGGATGGCGGTCCGCGACCGAGCTTTTTGCGTCTTGGGTTCAGCGACCCCTTCCGTAGAAACGCATTGGCTCACGACCCAAGGGCGCATCGATCGGGTGGAGATGAGCCAGCGCTACGGCGGTGTTCTGCTCCCGGAAATTTGGTGCGCCGATCTTCGAAAGGCTCACAGGCAACGCGCCATGCATGGGCATTTTTCGCGCTTATTGAAATTGGAAATGGAGGCGGTGCTCGAGTCCGGGCGCCAGGTGATTTTGTTTCAAAACCGGCGGGGCTATAGCCCCATGTGGCAATGCGAGACTTGCGCGTGGATTCCGGAATGCGAGCGCTGCGACGTCCCGTTGACCGTGCACAAATGGAAGAATGAACTGAACTGCCATCACTGCGGATACGTGGTGGATCCTCCGCCGCCGGTGTGCGTATCGTGTGGCAAATCGACGATGAAGCCGAAAGGCCTTGGAACCGAGCGCATCGAAGAGGAGTTGGCCGAGCACTTTCCTGCAGCCCGCGTGGCCCGAATGGATGCGGACACGACCCGCAGCCGTCACGGACACCAGCGGCTGGTCCGTGCGTTTGCGAACCGCGAATTTGACATTTTAGTGGGGACGCAAATGGTCACCAAGGGTTTGGATTTTGCGCATGTCGGGTTGGTGGGAGTCCTCAGTGCGGACCGCATGTTGAATTTTCCTGATTTCCGAAGTTTTGAGCGGGCCTACCAAATGCTGACGCAGGTGGCGGGACGAGCAGGCCGCTCGGGCGAGCGGGGCAAGGTCATTTTACAGACCTACAACCCGGATCACTGGGTGATGGCCAAGGTCATGGCGAATGATTACATGGGGTTGGTCAAACAGGAGTTGATTGAACGCAAGAATTACCGTTACCCGCCATTTATGCGCTTGGTTAGGTTGACTTTAAAGCACACGGATGTGCAGCGGTTGGAAGCGGCGGCAGAAGTGCTCGCGGCCCGCTTAATCCAGCGGTTTATGGCCCGGGTCATCGGTCCGGAAACGCCCATGATCAGCCGCATCAACGACCTGCACCACCGCGTGCTGCTGCTGAAGTTTGAACGCGAATTGCGTCCGGATGCTTACAAAGAGTTGCTAAAAGCGGACCTCGACGCCTTCCAAGCCGACGAACGCTTCAAGCGTATCCGGCTCATTGTTGACGTTGATCCGGCCTGACGCTCATCTGCCGGCCTGATGGCGAGGTAATCTGCCAGATCTGTTGCAATGACACATCCCAATTCAAGCGTTCAATGGGGACGAGCGTCTGAGCATTGGGGAGTTCGATGCGCTGGGAATCTAGGAGTTGCCCTGCGTAATTGAATGCCTGGATGTACCAAGTTCCAGCCGTAGGTGAGGAGAGGGATAGTCCCTCGGCCGTCCAACGGGCGAATTCCCCTATTTCCAGCTGCTCGACGCTGTTCGCAGTTCCGAAATCGTGAAATGAAGGTGTACCGTTGCCGCTGTTCGCTACCCCGAGCGTGTCCGTCTCGATGGCATAGCTGATGTCGGCGGGGTTTGCGAGGCCAGATCCGGCGCCTTGGACCACGGTTTCGGAGGTTGAGAAGTCATTTGCGTAGCGGGTGATGCGAGCGGGCGACCACGAGCTCACGTAAAATTGCCCCGCACCGTCCATGTCCACACCGTCCAAATTGCCGAGCCCTGTATTCAATGCAATGCTGAACTCGCCCGTTGCGAGGTCCACGTCTAAGATGGGTGCATTGCCGCCCCAATTGACCACGATGGCGCGGTTGTTGGCGTCGTCGATGACCACGCCGTTGGGTGTGGTGCCTGTGGCATTGACCAGCACTTCTGTCGTCATGTTCGCAGGGTCGGTGATGTCCACACGGTGCAACTTGCCGCTGGAAAAGTCGCTGATGATCAGCTCGCCACTGCGGCTGCCCATCCCGTTGAGGAACCCGGCACCGGGAATGGAGAGGGATCCGATGAGGTCTGCGGATGCTAGGTCGTAAGCGCGCACGACGTTGTTACCGATGGCAAACAGGTGCCCGTCGACCACCTCCATGCCGTGTGTGGCCGACCCCGACCCAAAGTAGGCATAGCTCGCTCCACCGTCAGCGGTTTCGAGGATACTCGACCCGTTGGAAATGAACCACCTGTTCGCGGTTGGGTCATATTCGGCGGCTTCAATCAAATTCGGCGTTTGGGCGTGGAGTGCTCCGGCTGCCAAGAGGCAAATGGGTAAGAAGGGAATGCGGTTCATGGGTTCGAAGAATCTGAAGATTGGGATTGGACGTACAATTTTGACACCCCCGCCCAGAATAGGGTAAAAAGCACAGTGGCGGCAATGGCGTAAAGTACAAAGGATGGCGGCTCGGCCACATCGGGAACGGAGGGCGCGTCCCACACGCTGCCTGCGTCACCCTGCATGATGTCTCGGATGCGACGCCAGGAGTTGCGTATGAGGTAATAGCTGCTCAGGCCAATGATGGGTGCGAGGATGAGCCACGCCCGAAACCACGGTTCATACAAGCGATTCATCGGCTTCCAAAAATTGCGCTACCGACCCTAATAAGGGTAGAGCCTTCATCGACGGCGATGTGCCAGTCCCCACTCATTCCCATGGAGCAGGTGTTCCAATGACCAGGATTGTAACGGTCGAATAGCGCTCGCAATGATTTGAATTCGCTTTGGACCTGCGCAGCATCATCTGTGAACGTCGCCATGCCCATGAGGCCGCAAATTTCCGTGCGCTGCAAGGGAGTACGAACGAGGGCGTTCAGTGTGGCGTTCAACTCGGCTTCCGTCATGCCGTGCTTTTGCTCTTCTTGCGCGATGTGTAGCTGGAGCAAAACCCGGGATTGGATTCCGGCGTTGTCGCTGCGCTTGTCGATTTCAGCGAGCAATCGGTCGCTGTCCACGGCATGGATCAAGTGGGCGTGGCGGATGGCCTGTTTGACCTTGTTGGTTTGCAGGTGGCCGATGTGGTGCCAACGGACCGGCTGTCCGTCGAAATACTCGGCCTTGGCATTCATCTCCTGCACACGGTTTTCTCCGAGGTCCACTTGACCAGCATCCAGCGCCTCCTGGAGGAGTTCAACGGGTTTGGTTTTGCTCACGGCGACAAGTTGAACGTGGGCAGGCAAAGCAGCCTTCAGTGCATGCAGTCGATCGGAAATGGAGGAGGCGTTTGTCATTTGATCTCATGGATAAACAATCCACTCCGTAGTTTCGGTTCAATCCACGTGCTTTTGGGTGGCAAAAATCCTCCTTGATCGGCGGTCTTCATCAGCTGCTCAGGCGTTACGGCATGCAATTCGAACAAGGCTTTTTCGAATGAGCCGGCGTACTCGGCTTTCAGCACAGCCGAATCGAGGGTTCCTGGAGCATAGTTGAGGCGGGGATCGTTCCGAGCATCCTCAATACTGAAAAGCCTTTTGAATACATGCTCCTGTAGCAATTCTGCGTCGACTGCTCCCGTGGTCCTATGGTTGTCGTTCCACTCCAAAACCCATGATTGTTGGGAAGTGTGCACGTGGATGTGTCCGATAGAGGAGGGAGCTGTTGCGTCGTCCGCGATCCGCCGCCAGCTCAGGCAGTCGTTTAACGTTTCAAACGCTTCCTCCCATTGGCCGACATTCCACCCCGGGTGTGTCAACACCCGGTGATAGGGACGAATGGTAAGTTCTGAGGCTGGAACTGCGTAAGCCAGCACGTGCTGCTTTGCCTGCTCGTTCGGGTGTTTGTCGGCCAGCCGCAAGCTCGAGGCAATGCGGTGGTGGCCATCGGCCAAGTACATGGCCGGGATGGCGTTCAGCAATGGGCCGAAGTCTTGGACTGCACTCGCGCGAATGAGCCAAACCGAATGACGCACGCAGTCGGTTGTGCTGAAATCCATGTCGGGACGTTGAGTTGCCGTCCAGTTTTCCATCCATTCATTGGTACGCACACCCGTCGCATCTTTATCCGGATACATGCACAGCACGGGTTCGGCATTGCACCCGACGGTGTTGAGGTATTTGGCAAAGAGCTTTTCTCGCTTTTCGAGCGTTTGCTCATGCAGTTTTAAGCGGCCTTTTTGAATTCCAGCCACGTCCAGAATTCCAACAACTCCTGTGCAGGTATGGCCCTCGGACGATTGACGGTAAATCGCAAAAGAAGGTGCGTCATCGGAGGTGAGCCAGCCTTTTGAAAGGAAGGATTCAAACCGTTCACGGACCAAACCGTAGAAAGCTTCCGATCCGCGTTTGAAGGGCGCTTTTCCCGTTCCGGCGGGGTTGATGACGTGTAGGTAGGAGTACGGGTTGCGGTCGAGCTTGTCCTGCAATTCAGCCTTCCCGTAGCTCACATAGGAGCGGGAGGCCACCAAATGGGGTTTGTCCGTTGCGGGGACAATGATGCGGAACGGGTTGAACCAGGTCAAGCGGGTTGTTTTGCGCTAATTTCCTGCACAATCTGGGCAATTTCCAAACCGATGCGCTCTTGCGCTGCACCGGTGGCTGCGCCGACGTGGGGGGTCAGGGACACGCGTGGGTGGCGGATGACATCCAATCGAGGCTTTGGCTCGCCAACGAATACGTCAATCCCTGCTCCGCCCAGTTGACCGGAGTCCAATGCTTCGAGCATGGCGTCTTCGTCCACCACACCGCCACGTGCAGCATTGAGGAGAAGTGCTCCCGGCTTCATTTTGGCGATGGCTTCGGCGCCAATGACGGCTTGGCCATCGGCTTGTGCGGGGATGTGCAAGCTCACGGCATCTGCGTCTGCCAGAGCTTCATCCAATGTCACGAGCGGAATGTCAACATTGATTTGCTGGTCGGCGATGTCCACCGATAGTGAATGCGCGCCGGTGTTTTTATCAACAGCGATAACCTTCATGCCGCACCCCAGCGCGTATTGGGCAAGCGACTGGCCGATGCGACCAAAGCCGACCACGGCCAGGGTCATGCCGCGCAATTCGCGGCCCTTGCCGTACGCTTTTTTCAAGGCCTTGAACTGTTCGCCGCCTTCCACCGGCATGCGGCGGTTGCTGTCGTGCAGGAAGCGACTCAAGGTGAACAAGTGGCCCATGACCAGTTCGGCCACACTTTGCGAGCTGGCCGCGGGCGTGTTGTTGACCTGAACGCCTTTCGACCGCGCGTAAGCAACGTCGATGTTGTCCATGCCGACGCCGCCGCGGATGATGAATTTCAGGTCTGGACATGCATCAATGAGCGGCTCACGCACCTTGGTGGCGCTGCGGACCAGCAGGCCGTCTACGTGTTCTGAATTGATGAATTCTGCGAGTTCTTCAGCAGGAACGAAGTCCGTCCAAACGCGGTGACCGGCAGCTTCAAGTGCGGCGAGCCCGGCCGGGCTGATGCCATCATTGGCCAAAATATTCATGGAGTGTATGGTTCTAATGGTGAAGTTTAGCCCTCTGATTCGAGGGTTTGCATGACATCGACAAGCGTCTGCACCGATTCGAGGGGGAGGGCGTTGTACATGGAGGCGCGGTAGCCACCGACGCTTCGGTGTCCTTTCAAACCGCTGATGCCAGCGGACTGCCACAAGGCATCAAAGCGTTCAGCTTTGCTCTCATTCGTCAATCGGAAGGTCGCGTTCATGTGGGAACGGCTGTCGACCTGGGCGTGGCCTTCGAACAATGGATTGCGATCGATTTCCGTGTAGATCAACGACGATTTCGCTTCGTTGCGTTGCTGCATGGCTGCAACCCCGCCGTTGGCTTTCATCCAGCGCAGGGTGAGCAGCGTTACGTATACGGGGAAGACCGGAGGCGTATTGAACATGCTGTCTTTGCTGGCATGCACGGTCAGGTCGAGGTAGGACGGGATAGAACGTCCGGTTTGGCCCATGGCATCTCGGTCGAACGCGTACATGACTGTTCCTGCAGGCCCCATGTTTTTCTGGGCTCCCGCATAAATGAGTTGGAAACGATTGGCGTCGAACGTTCGCGAGAAAATGTCCGAACTCATATCAGCCACCAATGGCACACCAACTTCAGGTGTGCCGGAGAATTGGGTGCCGAATATGGTGTTGTTGGACGTGTAATGCAGGTAGCTGGTTTCAACACCCGGAGCGTCGAACGCGGGGATGGCATTGTAATTCGTTGCCTTGGATGATCCCACCACGTCGATATCGCCGAGCAGTTTTGCTTCTTTGATTGCTTTTGCCGACCAGGTGCCGGAGTCGACGTATGCCGCTTTGCCCCCTTCCGGCAGCAAGTTCATCGCTGCCGTATAAAATCCGAGGCTGGCTCCACCTTGGAGAAACAGCACGTCGAACCGCTCGGGCAGATTCAAGAGCTCTTTCACCAATGAACGGGCTTCTTCCATGACCGCAACGAAGTCCTTGCTTCGGTGGGAAATTTCAATCAGTGAGAGGCCCAGTCCGTTGAAGTCGTTGACTGCAGCCGAAGCCTCATTGAGTACCTCAGGGGGCAAAATGCACGGCCCCGCGGAGAAGTTGTGGATTTTCATGCCGCAAAGTTCCGGCGCACGGTTGTGAAAACCGTCAAATCCATGTCGATTTTTCAACGCTTTGTGAACCTTTTCAACGCTCGTTCCAAGATGAAGTTCAGTTGAAACAGTTCGCGCAATTCTGCTTCTGCCCACTCGATATCCGAACGGGTGATTCGCTCCAAGGTTTCAAGCTTGCGGTCTTCGCTGGCAATGCGGTCCAGTGCTTGACGCATTTGGCTGCGAGTCAAGCAAAGGGTCTGACTCGCCCTTTCCAATACCGCGCACTTTTCCGTTTCAAAAACCGCCTGTTCCATGGCGGACAGCAGTGCCTCGAATGCTATTGATGATGCTGGAGGAAAACAACTTGCTGCGAGAGGCGTTCGGGACATCGCCTGCAGGTCCACTAGGCTGATGGAAACCGCTGCGGTCCATACTTGCAAAGGGGATGCATCGGATGAGGAGGTGAGGGGAGCGTTGAGGTCTGATGGGGCATTTGCTTGCAGCGTACAAGGAAATTCCAACGCAGAAAAAGTGCTGTCAGGGAATTCAAATCGAAACGAGCGCAAAGGCCCTTCGCAGGTTCCGTTCCACACCCACACGGAATCCGACCACAGTGAATCCAGACCATGGACCTCTGCAAAACTTCGAACGCGTAGGCTGGGGTAAGGAACTATGCTGTCCACGAGCGACGAATCGGCTTGGGCGAGCGTCAAACTCGGTAAACCAAGCACCACAGCTATCACACTGCTCAACCCGACCTTTATTTCGCGACGTGCTTTCCGATCCATTTGGGAAGATAAGCGGTCCATTGGGCGCGAAATTCAAGGTCTCCACCGTCGATGACGGAAGGGCTTCGGAGCGCCACAGCAATCCAGGTACATGCCGTCCAGGAGGCGACGATAAGGACTTTGAGGATGAGGTCCATTCGGTCCACCCCGTTCGCAGCCCAATCAGGCATCAGCCAGTCAATGACGAAGTAGCCAGGAATGGCAATCAACGCCCCCAACCAACCCGCAGCCGTTGCGCGAAAAGCGGCTGCCCGTTTCCATTGCAAGGCGCTGCCGAGCCACATGTAAAACACCAGGAATTGTAGGACGGTGCACCCTGTGACCGCCCAGGCGACGCCTTCCAGCCCGCTTCCTGAACGCAGCGCGCTGTAAATGGTCAGAATGAGCCCAGAGAGGTAAGCGACTTTGATGGCAATCGCGGGGATGAGCCGGTCGGTGGCACGCACCACCGCATCGGCCAACTTGATCAGCGAACGAAATGCAACCCCAATGAACAAGATTCGAACGATGGGGCCGGCATCCGCGTAGTCGGTGCCGAGCAGCAGCACTGCCACTTCGGTAGCAAACCACGCAAGCGCCAGGCTGCCGGGAATCACGAGCCATGCAATGAGCGCGATGCCACGGGAGACGACGCGCTGCAACGCCTGCATATCGGTTTGCAAGGCGGACATGCCGCTGAAGAGGACGCTGTCCCCGAGTTTTCCCAAGATGGTGATGGGCAAGGACATCAGATGCGCCGAACGATCGTAGAGACCCGTCGCGGTCCATCCGCCCCCAGATGCGGGATTGGCCTGGGCAAATTCTCCCACGAGCACCGTGTCGACTTTGGTGGCGGCGTAGTTGAACCAATTGAAAACCGTTGAACGGCCGCCATACGCCAACATCTCGCGGAGATCACCCCATTGCCAGCGGCCCCACAGGCCTTCCGTGCCCTGAGGCTTCATCCACCAGAAGCACAGGCCCAAGACAGCATTCTGACTGAGCAGGGCGGCGACGTAGGCCCAGACGCCATACCCCGCGTAAGCGAGACCCAATCCGATGCCCAAATTGCCAATGACCATCGCGATCATGGCCGCAGCGAACAGTCGTTTGAAATCCATGTGGCGCACGAGCAAGCTGCGGGGGACGAGCGCAATGCTCGAAAGGATGAAACTGAAAGCGACCCACCGCAAGACTTCGACGAGGGCATCGCTGTTGAACCAGACGCCAATTTGCGGTGCAATACCGTACATCAGCGCGAAAAATGCTCCGCCCAATCCGATGGAGAAATGCATTGCCGCCCGAATGTGACGCGGCTGTAGATCTTTGCGCTGAACGAGGGAAGGACCGATGCCGATTTGGGCGAAAATTTCGACGAAACCGACGACCACCAGCGCGATTGACATGACGCCAAAGTCGGCTTTGGAAATCAGCCGAGCCAGCGCCATGATGAACAGCAACTGGAGCACCACCTGACTCACCACATTCGCCGATTGCCATCGGATGGATGATGCAAATGCTGGTGTCCGTCGCTCCATGGGGCGTTTATCGGGCGATGCTCACGGAACGCTTTTCCCGGATGACGGTGACCTTCACTTGACCGGGGTAGGTCATTTCGTTCATGATGCGCTGTGAAAGGTCCAGGGACAATTGATCGGCCTGATCGTCCGACACTTGATCGCTTTCGACCATAACGCGCAATTCACGTCCGGCCTGGATGGCGAAGGACTTGGTGACCCCCGGGAATTCAAGGGCTAGGTTTTCGAGGTCGCGCAGGCGCTGGATGTACGCCTCAACCATCTCGCGTCGGGCACCGGGACGTGCGCCCGAGATGGCATCGCAAACTTGAACGATGGGCGAAAGCAGGGTCGTCATCTCGATTTCGTCGTGGTGTGCTCCAATCGCGTTGAGTATGTCGGACTTTTCACCGCAGCGCTCGGCGATCTTCATGCCGAGCAGAGCGTGCGGCAATTCGCTTTCCTCGTCGCTGACCTTTCCGATGTCGTGGAGGAGACCGGCGCGCTTCGCAGCCTTAGTGTCGAGTCCCAATTCAGCAGCCATGGTGGCGCAGAGGTTGGCCACTTCACGCGAGTGCTGCAGCAAGTTCTGGCCATACGAGGAACGGTATTTCATGCGGCCCACCATGCGTGTGAGCTCACCCTTCATGTTGTGAATGCCGAGGTCGATGCACGTGCGTTTTCCGATTTCTAGGATTTCCTCTTCTAGTTTTTTCGACACTTTGGCGACCACCTCCTCAATCCGGGCGGGGTGAATGCGGCCGTCGGTTACCAATTGGTGGAGGGACAACCGCGCAATCTCTCGGCGCACCGGGTCAAAGCAACTCAGGATGATGGCTTCAGGCGTATCGTCCACAATGAATTCAACGCCAGTCGATGCTTCGAGGGCGCGGATGTTGCGGCCCTCCCGGCCGATGATGCGGCCCTTGACATCGTCGTTCTTGATGTTAAAGACAGAAACCGAATTCTCCACACTGTGCTCGGTGGCGACGCGTTGGATGGTCTGGATGACAATCTTTTTGGCTTCGTGGTTGGCCTTCTGTTTCGCATCGTCGAGGATATCCTGTACCTGCGTTGCAGCAACGGCTTTGGCGTCGATGAGCAACTGTTCTTTTAGTGCGTCTTGTGCATCTCCAGCTGACATGTTACTGATCTTCTCGAGCAACTCTACGGCCCGTTGGCGCTCTTTGTCCAAGTCTTTGCCTTTGTTTTCGAGGGCGTCCAAACGCTGCTGGACTTTCTCTTGTTCTTTGTCGATGTGGCGTTCCTTGGACTTGACGCGGTCTTGTTCCTTCTTGAGTTTGTTGAACTCATTGCGCACCTTGTCCTCATTGGATTGGAGGACGGAACTGCGCTCTTTGATTTCGGCGTTGTGCTTCTCCTTCATTTGGATGAAGCGCTCTTTCGCTTGGAGGATTTTCTTCTCCTTGATGTTCTCGCCCTGCTGCTCCGCTTTCGCGAGGATTTCATCTTTCTGGCTTGAAAGTAGGCGATTGAAAAGCACGTAGCCGATGCCGCCTCCTGCGACCAAGCCACCCAGTGCTCCAATTAGAATTGATACGGTATCCATTTGATGCTGTTGTGCATCAGACTTCCAGCAGGCGTTCCAAGTGAGAAGAGATTTGGGCCATGCGTTCGCGGGTTTCCTCGGGAAGCGAATCGGTGGAAGCGGCCGTAACCTGTGCCTTCGGTTGGCCTTCTGTAGCCAAGTGTAAGGCGGTCATGGCAAGCAAGTCCACGGGGTCTTCCACGTTGAACTGGGCCTTGAATGCATCGAACTGGTCGTTGATCGCTGCTGCGGCTCGCCGGAGGTTTTCGACCTCGGAGGCGGGCGCTCGTAACGGGTATTCCCTTCCAGCTATATTCAGTCGTACGGTTTCCATCAGGATTCCAAGATTGCGATGCATTCCTCTATATCACTCAAAAGCGCTTGAACCGCGGCGCGGTCAATGCTTGGGGAGTCTGATTGATGTGATTGGGGTAAAAAAGTAGGGGTTGAGTCCTCCACAACATCCAACTGCAACTGCCCAACTTCCACGTGGGTTCGTGCCTCGATTTGGGACGTCAGCTTTTCGTTTTCAAGCCGAACGGTTTCCAACTCTTCCTTCAGGCGTTGCAACGTTTGGTTTTGTGTTTCGTACGCCGCTGTCATCTGCTGCACGCGATGCATGAACTGCTCAAGTTGGACTTGTGCGGTTTGCTGTGCAGTGGGTGTGGTGGGCGTATTGAACATTGTGTAGGGTTCATGACAAACTTACGGATTGCAAGCGCTAAATCATAGGTGTTGACGTTGGGTTCCTATGTTAGTTTTGCAGCCCTCATGTTGAAGAACGTTCAAAAGCTCCGTTTTCGTTTGTTGCTCCTGCTCTTCTGCTGCACGTGTGTGGCTGGATCGAACGCGGCGCTGGCGCAGAGCGATAAAGTGTCTTGGCAGGGCAAGCGCGATGGCTTGGTCGCTCCGTTGGACATTCCGTTGATCCTGGCTGGGAATTTTGGCGAGCTGCGCGAAAATCATTTCCACACGGGACTGGATTTCAAAACGGAAGGACGCGAGGGGCTGCCCGTCATTGCTGCGCACGACGGGGTTATTGCCCGTGTCAAGGTATCTCCATTTGGCTATGGCCGTGCGCTTTACTTGGCAGGACCCACGGGTTTGACCACGGTTTATGCGCACCTGCAGCGGTTTGCACCAAGCGTGGAACAATGGGCCCGGGACCGGCAATACCAGCGTCAGCGGTTCGCATTGGATGAAGCACCCCAAAGCGCCTTTGCCTTCAGACAAGGCGACACCTTGGGGTGGTCGGGCAATTCAGGGGGAAGTGCAGGTCCGCACCTTCACTTCGAGGTGCGAGAGACCGCCACCCAGCGCCCTGTGAATCCGCTGTTCTGGGGATTTGATGTTCCCGATTCGGTCAGCCCTGAGTTGACGGGGTTGTGGGTGCTTCCGACGCAGGGTGGCCGCGTCAACGGCAGCTCTCGACCGCAACTCATTTCGTCTACTTCACGGACGCTCCGCATCATAGGCGAGGCGCGTTTTGGGATTGAGGCCCTCGATCGGTTGGACGGCGCCCTGAACCGCTGTGGCATTTACCGCGCGGAATTGTGGGTTAACGATGATTGTTTGCACGCTTGGGAACTTGACACGTTGGATTTTGCCGTGAACCGAGACATGAACGCTTTGGCCTATTACGAGGCGTGGGAGCGAACAGGTGACCAAGCATACCGGATGCACCGCCTGCCTGGCAGCCGGTTGCCCATTCACGATGCGGGACAGGCGACGGCGGGAGTGGTTCGCCAAGACACGGCTTCGGTTCGGATTCGAGTGTGGGACGTACATGGCAATACGCGTTCGAACGAATGGATCGTCGAGTGGGGTTCGGCAAAGGACGAAGGGCAGCAGCCAGCCTATGTATACGACCGCGATCACACGGTAGCCCAGGACGGGGCTAGCGTGCGCATCCCAGGGAACACCTTTTACGAGGATTTTGATTTCCCGTTGGAACCAGTAGGTGAAACGGGCCGCTGGACCATTGGTTCTCGCGACTTGCCCGCTGCAAAACCCCTATTGGTTGCATTGCCTTCTACTGTGCCCGATTCGTTGCGGAAATCCACCTTGGTGACTCGAATCGATCGAAGTGGGGACATCGATGGAGCTGTAACAGGCGAGTGGACGGCGACGGGTTCTTTTGAATTCAACACCAAAACATGCGGGCGTTACGAGCTCGCTGTGGATACCATTGCCCCGCTGATTCGCCCGCACCGCCGTCATCGCACTGCGTCAGCAGGTGAGCTCGTCGTTCGGGATTTTGGCGAGTTGCGCTTTAGCCTGGCGGATGATCTTGCCGGTATTCAATCGTGGGAAGGGCGATTGGATGGTGAATGGATCCTATTCCGATGGGACCCCAAGCGCGAACGCATTTGGTACGAATTGGCAGATGAAATGCACGCCATGAACCGGGCTCAGCAGCTCGAAATTCGGGCGCGCGACGAGGTCGGTAATGAGGCGATTTGGAGCGGCACGGTTCGGTTTGAATGAACGGTATTGCTACTTTTCGAAACCGCGCAATCCTTGTTGGAAACGACTATAGTCAATAAACGATATCAACCTGATAGACAGGCTATTGAAAAATCCTGATTCAATCATTTGATTGAAGTTTTCCACATACGTTTCAGGGAGTGCAAATACTTCAAAATCACCGAGTCGTGTTTCCTGGAACAATTGGTTTTTCCAGACGATGTTGAGTTCGGAACCCGGTGCGAAATTCCACCGGTACACCATGTCAATGCTCCAGGCATTGAAGTTCAAGTCTTCTCGTTTGGCATTCCCGCTCGCGAGGTACGGCGTGTCTGAAATGGCACCGCTTTCCAACAAAGGATACAGGGCGTCGTACCGCACCTGGCTCCAGGCATGGCGTACCCGCGTGGTCAGGCTCATGCGGTTGGTGAAGATGTAATTGACGTTGAGGACCTGCGTGTATTCGCGGTTGCGCCGTTTGCCGAAGATGCTGACTTCCGTGCCGTCTTCAAGGGAGTCGAGGAAGGCCCACCCGCGTTCGTTGCGCCGGTCGATGATTTTCCACACGTAACGAATGTTCAATCGGTCGTTGATGCGGATGCGGGGCGCTACACGGTATGTGTTTTCCTTCCAATCCCGATACAATCCGCCGCCCGCATGCCAGTACCCCAAATCCAAGGCGATGCGCTTGCGGTAGTCGCTGCTGAACCATCCGTTGATGCTATACCACGCCGGCTCCCTCCACACCAGTCCATCGATGCGCGAGGCAAAAATATTGTTTCCGTCGGTGGGCTGGGTGTTCAACTCGAGGTTCCATGTGTTGAAGGCGAGGGTGGTCGCTCGACAGCTCGCAGAGAGAAAAACGTTGTTGAACATCCGTGGCGTTTCCACTTGGTTTAAAGAGGCATTGAACGATGTGGTGATGCGGTTCCATCGGCCCCGGGGTTCGAAAATGCGGTAATTGACATTGAGGAAGGAACCGATTTCGTTTGGCGCTTGAAGGAACCCCAGGTCGTTGGGGTCGTAGGTAGCGGATTCCAAAAAATGCCCGAGGCTGAACGTCAAGTTACCGGCCATTTTGCTGAGGGCCATGTTGTAGGTGTGTCCTTCGTCGTCGTTGGCTTCGTCAGCACCGAATTTGCGGTTGACACTCCCGCTGGCTTGGACGCTCCAAGTGTTGTCGGGATTGCGCAGTTCGAGGCTGCCGGATTGCACGACCGCATCGTATCCATCGCCCTCGCGCGTTACCATCGACGTGGTAGAGGTCACGTACCCGTTGTTCGGCAGGTTTTGATCGGCGACAGCGACGGTATAGGACGTCAAAGAGGAATCCTCATCGGCTGTGGCGAAAGCTTGCAGCAACCCTAACCCCAGACCGTTTCCGAGTCGACCGGATACCTTAGAAGCATTGATCAAGCGCCCATCTTCCCCGATTCGACGCGAGTAAAACGCGCCGTTTTTGTTGAAGAGTTCCGTGCCTTCTTGGAAGAACTGGCGGTTTTCGTTGAAGCGGATTTCGAATGGTGATAGGTTGAGGACCAGGTTGTCGGTAACCACCTGACCAAAATCAGGAATGAGGGTCATGTCCAGGGTGAACGCATTGCCGAGGCCGACTTTCATATCCATGCCGCCGTTGTAAGCATTGGACCGGTCGGAGCCGTCCCAATTCTGGTATGCGCTCAGGTAGGGAAACAAACTGATGCGTGGGGGCGGCGTAATGCCTTCGATGCCGATCAATACGCCTCCTTGGTTCAAGAGGCGCTGGGTGGGATCCATGGGGTTCCACACATCGTCCTCCCGCAGCCGGCGAATTCCCCGGTACATGTTCATGCCCCATCGCTGTTCGGACTTATCCGGAAATCGGAATGCCATCCACGGGATGCGAAACTCAGCTACCCAGCCGGCCGAGTCAATGCGGCACACCACGTCCCATACCGCGTCCCAAGAGGAGTCTTCTCCGTTGGGGCTGATTTGCTCATCGACTTGAATGCCGTCCGGCGTAGTCCGGAAGCGGACCGCATTCAACCCGTCGTTGAACGGGCTGAACCATATGCCGAATTCGTCGGCGTTGTCCGTTCGGTCTCGTTCGCTCAACTGGTGCAGGATGGAATCGGGGGCCGTATCCCACATACGCGCACCGATGTACAAGGCGTTGTCGTCGTAGCCGAACCGCACCTCGGTGCGTTGGCTGGGATGGCCACCGGGATCGGGCGAATACTGCTTGAAATCGCTTTGCGCCGGGATGCTTTGCCAGGCGGCATCGTCGAGGTTGCCATCGAGGTCAATCGGTGCGCTCAAGCGCTGACCAATGGCCAAACGGGGTTCCGTTGTTTGGCCCCAAGCCGTTGCGCTAAAACTGATGAAGGCCGCTCCAAGTGCCTTCCATATCCATCGTTCGATCATAGATTATCGATAAATACGTTCGCGGTTCAACATGTTCTGGTAGGCTCGTGCATTCCGCAGGTGTTGATTGTAGGTGCGGGCGAAGGCGTGGGTCCCCGATCCGTCGGGTTTGGCGCACATGTAGAGGTAATTGTGCTGGTCGGCATTCAATACCGCCTCGACGTAGGCCAATTCAGGAATGCGAATGGGTCCCGGCGGCAGGCCAGGGATTCGGTAGGTATTGTAGGGCGAGTCCACTTTTTTGTCCTCATCGAGCACACGTTGGATGGACCAATCGCCGAGGGCGTACTTCAAGGTGGGGTCCGCCTGGAGTAGCATCTTTTTCTTCAATCGGTTTAAATAGAGGCCGGCTACCGTTGGTGCTTCGGCGGGATTGGCCGTTTCCTCTTGAACGATGGAGGCCAGGGTGACGACTTCGCGTTGCGATAGCCCCAATGCCCATGCCCGCTTGATTCGATCGGCAGTCCACCACGCGTTGCTTTCGGCGCGCAAGCGCTCGGCCAACTGATCAGCGGTGGTTTCCCAGTAAACTCGGTACGTGTTGGGGGCGATTTGCCACTTCATGCTGTCGGTGCCCAGTGCGGTTGCGATGGACGCGCTGTCCGCCCAAATGCGAGGTGCGAGGGCTTTTGCGATGTCCGCGACGCTGCGCTTGGAGGGGACGGGCAGGGTAATCTCCTCACGTTGTCCGGTGGCGATCCTGCGGGCAATGGCATTAGCCGGTTGTTGCCCCATTTCACAGTACTTGCCCGGGTAGATGCTCCACCCGCGCCAGTCGATGACTGCGGCAATGTCGGGGTGGTTTTGTGCCAGGTAGTCTCGGGCGTTGCCGGAAGGAGGGATTTCGATGCACCAATTGGCATCCGAGCCGACGGCCTGTGTCCATGTGGTGTACTTACTGGCAGCATAGCCCGCCGCCGCAACGAGTACGACCACCAAGGCCAATCCAATTTTCGCGGAACGCTTCATCTTATCGGTTAAGGGCTTGAACCTTCACCGCGTCTTCCCAGTGGGGTGCCCGCCAAATCCAATCCTTCAAGTGCCCGGATTGTTCAAAACCCTCGGCTCCAAAAAGCTCAACAGTTTCTGCATTGGAGGCAGGAATTTCGGCCCACAATTGATGCATTCCTAAATGCTGAAACGCGTAATCACGCAATAAGGCCAGTCCCGCTCGGGCATGTCCTTGACGCCGGTGCTTTTTCAATATGGCGATGCCAACGCCTGCTCGGCGGTTTCGGGGTTCAAATTGATAGAGGTCGACGGTTCCAACGGTGGTGCCGTCGTCGGTGGTAATCATCAGCCTCAACTGCAAATCCCGGTACAAGTCGTGTTGGCCGCTTGCGTAGTGTTCCAGCGTCGCCCTGCCCAGTGGTGCGATGGTTGCCCCGAGCCACCATTCATCAGAGGCGTTTTCCAAATCAAAGAGGAAAGCGCTGTCGTGGGGTTCCAACGCTCGCAAGGCATGGGTGTCGGATTTCAGCATGGGCGCAAAGATACCGTTCTTGCTGCGAGGAGTAGCATGGATGGTATTTCATTGGTATTTTCGGCCTTCATCCACAACGGCACTTCATGTCTCTCTTCCAGGCACCTTTTCGCGTATCGCTTTTCATCCTTGCTATTTCTGTCCTGTGGGGCGGTTGCACCATCAACCGGGACATCATGTTCAAGACGGGTGAGGATTTTGATTTTGCACCACTAGAGGAGATGGTTTCTGAAGGGTACCGCATCGCGCCGAATGACCTCTTGCAGTTTCGCCTTTTTTCGAACAAAGGCCAGCGGTTGAATCAGATGACTGCGGGCGGGGTTGGTTCCGGAAACGGCAACAACAACCAGCAGATGAACAACATGATGAATCAGCAGGGTGGGGTGACCTATTTGGTAAAACCCGACGGCTTGGTGGAATTGCCTGAACTGGGGGATATCCGGCTCGAGGGGCTCACCATCGAAGAAGCCGAGGCCCTGTTGGAAGAGGCCTATGCAAGTTTTTACAAGGATCCCTTCGTCATCTTGCGCGTTCAGAATAACCGAGTGTACATCTTCCCTGGTGAGACAGGGAAAGCTTCGGTGGTGACCCTTGAAAACATGAACACGACCTTGCTCGAGGTGCTGGCTTTGTCGGGAGGTATTGGGAATCGGGCCAACGCGTCCAAGGTGAAACTCATTCGCCGCACCGAGCAGGGCAACGAGATTTATAAAATGGACCTGTCCACCATTGAAGGATTGGACGCTGCAAATACCATTGTGCAAGCGTATGATATCATTTACGTGGAACCCATGCCGCAATTGGTTCGGGAAACCACCGAAAGCCTGACGCCAATCACATCGTTGATTTCGACGTTGACGTTTTTCTACGCGTTCATCGTGAACCCCAACTAACATGGAGATAGAAGCGCTGCACCTGAGTGGAATGGTCAAATTGACGCCCCGTCAATTTGGTGATGACCGCGGGGTATTCTGGGAGACTTGGCGGCAGGGAATGCTGGATGACCACACCGACCAGCCGCTCGAGTTTGTCCAAGAAAACCTCTCCATTTCCAAGGCCGGGACACTGCGCGGTTTGCATTTTCAGCGCGATCCACATGCCCAAGGCAAACTCGTTCGGTGCGCCGCCGGTCGGGTGTTCGACGTCGCGGTTGATGTCCGGGCTTCGTCGCCAACCCGAGGCCAATGGTACGGTTGCGAATTGTCTGCCGCCAACGGCTGTCAACTGTGGATTCCGGCGGGCTTTGCGCACGGTTTTTTGGCCTTGTGCGACGATGCGGTCGTGGAATACCGGTGCACCGCTTATTACCATCCGGAATCCGAAGGGTCTATTCGTTGGGACGACCCCGACGTCAACATTGACTGGGGCGGCCGTGACTTCGAAATGCCGGAAGGCGGGCCATTGCTATCGGCCAAAGACGCCGAAGCCCCGACCATGAATGCAGTTGGCTGGCCCTTTGCATAAGGGTGTGGAAAAATCACAAAAAGCAGGACGTATGCGTTCGTGCTGGCCAATAGGAGTGGGGTAAATTCGTTGCTTTCATAGCCCGAAACGAACGCCGTACCATGCACACCGACCGCTCCAAGCCAGGATTCATTTGGAAACTCACCCCGTTGATTGCCGGTGGGTTGCTGCTCTCCTCTTCGGTTTCAAACCCTGAGGACTCCAGCATGACGATCGGGGAACCCGTCGTGTGGGTTCAAAACAAAGCCCCCAAGGTGCCCAGTCAGGACGACCTTGCAGGTGAGCCGGTACCTTTTGATTCGTTTGGTGTCCGAGAGCAGTTGGATCGGGAATTGGTCGTCAACACCTACCACCACAGCTCGACCATGTTGTACTTCAAGCGTGCTTCGCGCTGGTTCCCCGTCATCGAGCCCATCCTTGCCGAGAAGGGCCTGCCGGACGATTTCAAGTACCTCGCCATCATTGAAAGCGGATTGTCGCAGGCGCTGTCCCCAGCAGGAGCGGCAGGCTTTTGGCAATTCATGAAGGGCACCGCTCCACAGTACGACTTACGGGTGACGAAAGAAATCGATGAACGGTACCACGTCGTCAAAGCCACCTACGCCGCCTGTGATTACTTGCTAGAGGCCAGAGAAGAATTTGGGTCGTGGTCCTTGGCAGCGGCTTCCTATAACATGGGAAAGGCTGGTGTTCGACGCGATTTGGAGGAGCAAGGTGTTGACACGTATTGGGAACTGCACTTGAACTCAGAGACGGCGCGCTACGTCTACCGCCTACTCGCCATCAAGGCCATCTTCGAAGACCCCGAATCGTTTGGTTTTTCGATTCAAGCCGAAGCCCTGTATCAGCCTTATGCCACCCGCACCGTTTGGATTAAGGCCCCCATCGAGGACCTGTCCGCATTTGCCCTAGAAGAAGGGGCGAACCTCAAGGCCTTGAAAACCCTGAATCCCTGGCTCCGCTCCAGCCGATTGACTGTGGCGTCGGGCGATTCAATCGCCATCGAAATGCCAGTTTAAGCCATGCAGCACCTTTTGACCCTTGCTGTCGAGGCCGCGTTGGATGCGGGTCGGCAAATCATGGAAATCTACGCCTCGGGTGATTTCAATGTCGAATTGAAGGGTGATGACAGCCCTTTGACCCGCGCCGATGTGGCATCGCACCTCGCCATCATGGCGCACCTCGAATCCACCGGCATCCCCGTGCTTTCGGAAGAGGGGCGTTCGATTCCGTACGCCGAGCGTGCTGCGTGGTCGAAGCTGTGGATCGTCGACCCCATCGACGGAACCAAAGAATTCATCAAGCGCAATGGGGAATTCACGGTGAACATTGCGCTGGTCGAGGAAGGCATCCCCACGATGGGGGTGGTGTACGTGCCGGCCAAGCAAGAGCTCTTTATAGGGATGTCCGAAGGCGAAAATGCCTTCGCGACGCGAACAGTTGGCGGAGAAGACGGATGGTCTGCCGACGCCTGGCTCCAGGAAGGCAAGCCCATTCCTGCGCGCGCGGAAAACGGCACCTTCACCGTGGTCGCCAGTAGAAGCCACATGTCGCCGGAAACGGCAGATTACATCGATCAGCTCAAAGCGATTCACGGGGATGTGGAGACCATTTCGAAAGGAAGCTCTTTGAAGCTGTGCATGGTCGCTGCTGGCGAGGCCGATTGCTACCCCCGCTTTGCGCCGACAATGGAATGGGACACCGCGGCTGGGCAGGGAGTTTGCCTAGCGGCAGGCTGCGACGTCTTGAATTGGGAAACCAAAAAGCCCTTGACGTACAACCGGGAGGAATTGCTCAATCCCTGGTTTCTGGTCCGGGGACCGCGGATGACCGAGGGTTAACCCAAGTATTTTACCCGGTATGCCACAGCGCGTGTGCGCTTCGCCCCAGACGGATTTCGAACGGTCCACGGGTGGTCCGGGCGGTCGAATACTTCATCGAGCGAGCGGACAACTCCTGCAGGTGTGCCGGCATCGCGCAGTGCTTTTTCGAGTGCTGTCTTGTGCCAATCGCGCGCCACCTGGTTCAAATCGGCCACGAGGGGATCGCGGTTGATGACGCGCAGTTGGTTGGACCGGTATCGTTGATCCGCGGCAAGTTCTGGGATGCCAAGTACACCGCACAACCCTTCAAACTGTCGGTCGTTGCCAACGGCAAGGACGACGTGTCCATCTGCGCATACCAGCACGTCTCCGTAGGGTGCGATGTTGGGGTGCTGTCCGCCATTTCGCGCAGGCGTCTGGCCGTTGACGAGCTGGTTGGTGGCTTGGTTGACCAAGGCGGTGATTCCACTTCCTTCCAACGACACTTCTGCGAAAAATCCCTTTTTACCGGTTGCCCGCGCCAAAAGCCCCTCAAGGGCCGCCATGCGGATTTGGTGAGACGCTAGGACATCCATCAGCGCCACCGGCATCCGGACGGGCGGTCGGTCATCAAATCCGTTCATCCCCATGAAACCGGTTTCCGCTTGTACGACGACGTCATAGGCCAAGCGTTCGGGAGCGTCTTCAAACCCGACGAGTCGCACCCGGATGAGGTGGGGGTGACGAGCTGCCAACGCCTCCGGCTCAAGGTTGAATTTGGTCAAGTCGGACCGCTTGAAATTTTCAATGAGGACATCATGGGAGGCTAAGGCGTTTTCCAACCACGAACGGCCAGATTCCGAGGCAAGGTCTTTCCAGACCACTTCTTTGTCGCCATTGGCGCTTTCGTAGTAAGCGGAGGAACGGTCATCGTTGCCCTCATGGGCAGTTTTCCAGCTGCGGGTCACATCACCGTGCGGTGGGCGCTCCACTTTGGTCACTTGGGCGCCACGTTCGGCCAACGCGGTTCCTGCCAAGGGTCCAGCGAGAACGCTTGCCAATTCCAAAACGCGAACGGATTCCAAAGGGTCCATGGCGCTAAATTACATGCTGGGCTTCAAGACGGATCGGTACGTGTCAATGGCCCGTTGCCGAGCGGATTTGTGTTCGACGATGGGCTCTGGATATGCGGAAGTCCCGTACTCAGGGACCCATTTACGGACGTAGCGCAATTCTTTGTCGAATTTCTCGAGCTGGGAAGTGGGATTGAACACGCGGAAGTAAGGTGCCGCATCGCAGCCCGACCCCGAGGCCCATTGCCAGCCGCCCACGTTGGACGCGAGGTCAAAGTCGAGGAGTTTGGCTGCAAAGTACCGTTCACCCCAGCGCCAGTCGGTTAACAAGTGCTTGCACAGAAACGAGGCGACGACCATGCGGACGCGGTTGTGCATGAAGCCAGTGGCATTGAGCTCCCGCATGCCAGCATCGACCAGTGGGTAGCCCGTTTTGCCCGCACACCACGCCGCAAAATGTGCTTCGTTATTGTCCCAAGGGATGGCATCGTAGGCCGGACGAAAGGACCCTTCTACCGAGTGGGGGAAATGGTAGATGATCATTTGATAGAAGTCCCGCCAAATCAATTCGGTCGTCCATTTTTCGCTGTGCTCCATGCCAGCGCGCAGGGCTTGGCGAATGCCGATGGTGCCAAAACGAAGGTGAAGGGAGAGGCGCGAGGTGCCGGGGATGGCCGGAAAATCCCGCTTGGCGCCATATGCGTCGAGTACTTCCGATTGGATACTCCTCGCCGGAACCAATTCGTCCAAATCCGGGCACGCTTCAAAACCCATTGTTGACAGCGCGGGCATTTCTGGAGCAGGTGCGTTAAACCACGTGGCCGCTTTCGCCATTGCCAACGAAGGTGCTTCAGCATAATCGCTGGCCTTTAAGGTTTTCCGCCACTTGCGGCTGTAAGGAGTGAACACGGTGTAAGGCTTCCCGTCGTCCTTGGTAACTTCATTTTTTTCGAGGATGACGCTGTCTTTTAAGCCCTTTAATGCGACGCCAAGGCCAGCAAAAAAGTCTGACATGGACCGGTCCCGCTGCTGAGCATAGGGTTCGTAATCCCGACCGACGTGGACCGATTTTAATTGAACGTCCTGTGCCTTCCACGCTTCCATCCAACCTTCCCAAACGTGTTGCGGATCACCGTATCCGACCCATAGCTGACCGCCGATCGATCGCAGCTCGGAATGAATGGCTTGGAGTTCGCGGTGGAGAAAAGCCACACGGCGATCGTTTTTGTCCTCCAGCCGTTCGAGGATGTTTTGATCAAAGATAAACGCCACCGCAACGAGGTCGTTTGAGCTGGCGTGTTCGATGGCGGATTGCAGGGCGCGGTTGTCTGCTAGTCGCAAATCGCGGCGTATCCAATGGACGTGGAGGGAAGTTGACAAATTTTTTCAGCTGACAGCGAAGCGGGTGTGAACCTTTGTGGCTCCGCGTGGTTCTTCTCACATAACCTTGATGAAATGAAAAAAGTTTTTTACCTCTTTGGGCTTGTAGCCCTCTTCTGTGGGAACCAGTCGGTTGCCCAAGACAATCCCTGCGGTGTTGAAGGCATCGTAGTGGAAGCATCCAATTTCCAATACGCCCCGGCTGCCCTTGAAGTTGAAGCCGGCCAAACGGTCGTTTGGGTCAATGTCGGCGGAACACATGACGTCAACGGCTTGTCAAGCACGCTTGGCGAGAACTGGGAGAATCCCGAGACGTTTTATATCGAATCCGTTACAGGCAACATCGACGGTGTGTGCCTCGGCTCTCATACGTTCACGGTCGAAGGAACATACGACTACGATTGCTCCATCGGCTCGCATGCAGCGAACGGCATGGTGGCGACCATTACGGTCAATCCGGCTCAAGTGAGCAACACGGTCGTGGATGTCATCGTCAATAGCGAGGACCACACCTTGCTGGAAGCAGCCGTTGGTGCTGCAGGTTTGGGGGATGCGTTGAGCGGTGAAGGTCCGTTTACGGTTTTCGCTCCGACCGACGAGGCGATTGTCGCACTGACGGAGGCGTTGGAAATTACAGCGGACGAATTATTGGCGCTTCCAAACTTGGGGGATATCCTCCAGTACCATGTGGTGGGCGCAGCAGCGTATTCCACAGACCTCAGCGACGGTCAAGTCATTGAAACGCTAGTTGGTGAAGACGTTACTGTGAGCATCACAGCTGACGGGGTGTTCATCAACGACGCGCAGGTTACCGTAGCGGACATCGCAGCCGACAACGGCGTGGTGCACGTCATCGACGCTGTTTTGTTGCCACCAGCTCCGCAAACCAACACCGTTGTTGATGTCATCGTCAACAGCGAGGATCACACCTTGTTGGAAGCAGCTGTAGGTGCTGCAGGTTTGGTGGACGCGTTGAGCGGAGAAGGCCCATTCACGGTTTTCGCTCCAACCGACGACGCCTTCACAGCGTTGACTGAAGCGTTGGAAGTAACCGTAGACGAGCTGTTGGCTTACCCCTTGTTGGCGGCAGTATTGCAGTACCACGTGGTTGGCGCTGAGGCGTACTCCACCGATCTAAGCGACGGACAAGAAATCGAGACCTTGCTTGGCGAAAACGTGACCGTGACCATCAACGCCGAGGGCGTGTTCATCAATCAAGCACAGGTCATCGTAGCGGATATTGCCGCTGACAATGGCGTGGTGCACGTCATTGATGCGGTTCTTTTGCCTGAGTTCCCAGAACCAACCACCGTCGTGGACATCATTGTAGAAAGCGAGGACCACACGTTGTTGGAAGCGGCTGTCATTGAAGCCGGCCTTGTCGATGCGTTGAGTGCAGAAGGTCCGTTCACGGTGTTTGCACCAACCGATGCTGCAGTCGTAGCGTTGACCGAAGCATTGGAAATCACGGCGGACGAGTTGTTGGCCCTGCCAAACCTGGCGGACATCTTGCTCTACCACGCAGTTGGCGCAGAAGCCTTTGCAGCTGACCTTTCCGATGGCCAGTTGATCGAAACTCTTCAAGGAGGAAACGTAACGGTGAGCATCACCGCTGATGGCGTGTTCATCAACGATGCACAAGTAATCGTCGCTGACTTGGAAGCCGACAACGGCGTTGTGCACGTGATCGATGCGGTTCTTTTGCCGCCAACGACCAGTGTAGCCGAATTGAATGCCTTCGAATTGAACATTTACCCGAACCCTGTGAGCAATGGGACCTTCACCGTAAGCGGTGCTTGGGAAGCTGGGGCCAGCATTCAGGTCTTTGACATCACGGGACGCAACGTATTCGAAACGACGTCAACACAAACGACAATCCAGGTGGCTACTGAAGGGTGGCAAGTTGGAACTTACGCAGTGCGCATTTCAGATGAAATCCGCACCGCAACACGATTGTTTCTGGTTAATTAATTCTCAGACCGATTGACCAACAGCGGGCCGACCTTCATGGTTGGCCCGCTTTTTTTATACCAAATCGGACAAGGCCTCGTCGAGGTCTGTGTGATGAAAAGTGAAGCCTGCTTGGGTGATTCGTTCTGAGGCTACCCGCTGTGAGGATAAGACGACAGAGGCCATCTCCCCATACACCAGTTTGAGGGCAAAGGGCGGAACTGGTGGTGCCCAGAAGGGCCGGTTGCAAGCCTTGGCAATGGCCGCGCTTAATGTGCGGTTCGTAACCGGTTGCGGGGCCGCCAGGTTGTAGGTGCCTTCAGCGGACGAATCAGTAAGTGCCCACTCAAAGGCGCGTTGAACGTCGGACTCGTGGACCCACGATTGCCATTGTTGGCCACTGCCAACAGCCGATCCGAAACCCGATTTGAAGATGGGCAGCAGTTTGCCCAGCATCCCCCCGTGCGGGGACAACACCAATCCGATGCGCAACGATACCGTGCGCAATCCGAGCGTCTGCAGTTCAGCTACGCCGGATTCCCAAGCACACACGACGTCGGCCAAGAAGCCATGGTCACCCGGACTATCTTCGGTGAGCCATTCAGTGCCGCTGGGGTAGATGCCAATGGCGCTGGCCCCGACGCACACGCTGGGACGCTCTTCGTAGGGCAGTGCTGCGATCGCTTGGTGCAAGAGCGCAGAAGTCTGGACGCGGCTTTCGAGAATGGACGCTTTTGCCCGGGCTGTCCAGCGTTGGGCCACGGGGGCACCGGCGAGGTGGAGAATACCGCTCACATTGGTCAGCGCACCCGGGTCAATTTCCATGGCATCGGGATTCCATTTCACATAGTGCAGTAGCGGGTTTTCACTGTTTTTTGGGCGACGCGTTAGCACTTTGACGGCCTGGTTTTCCCGCAACAGCGAAGCGACGATAGCCTGGCCAATCAACCCTGTTCCTCCCGTGATCAGAATGAATTTCTGCATGCAGGTCAAACAACCTGAGGCGGCTTTTTGTTGTACCTTCAGAGTAGAACCACAGAACATGTGTACTCCATTACCCCCCCAAACTGCCCGAGTACTCCGAACAGTCTTGAACCAAATTCTGACCCTCGCGGCCTTGATGATTGTTGCTGTTCCGGTTGAAAGCCAAACGCCTTGTGAGGGCGGGTTTGCGGACGGGTTTCCATGCGAACGCATGACGCTATTGTCTTCCATGAGCAATGCCGACCTGAATGGGACTGGCGCGAATGATGTATGGGGTTGGACCGATCCGGTCACGGGAGTGGAGTATGCGCTCGTGGGAGAACGCCAAGGTCTGGCCATTGTTGATTTGAGCGTGCCTACAGCTCCCTTTTTAGCCGCATTCATGCCGACACAGACTTCTTCGAGTTCCTGGCGCGACATGAAGGTCTATGCCGATCACGCTTATGTTGTTTCAGAGGCCAATGCGCATGGACTTCAGGTGTTGGACTTGAACCAACTGCGTGATTTGACGGAGTTCCCGACCACGTTGGATCCCACCAATTGGCTTGGGACGTTCTCAGATGCCCACAATGTCGTTGTTGATGAGCAATCGGGGTTGCTTTACGCCGTTGGCACCAATCTCGCGGGCGGCGGCTTGGTGGCGTTCGATTTGTCCGATCCCGCTTCGCCCGTGTTGGTGGGGGACTACAGCGAAGCAGGGTACACCCACGACGCGCAAGGTGTTGTGTACAACGGGCCCGACGCCGACTTCATCGGCAAGTCCATCGTGTTCGGTGCCAACGCCAATAAGCTCGCCATCATGGACGCCACGGACCCGAGTGACATCGTCACCGTGAGCATAACAAACTACGACTATTCGTATACCCATCAATGCTGGTTGACCGAGGACCACAAGTACCTGCTCCTCGGAGATGAATTGGACGAGCAGAACCAAGGCATCAACACCCGCACCTTGATTTTTGACGTACAAGATTTGACCAACCCGGTGCTCATCGGTGAGCATTTTTCAGCGTTGACGGCCATCGACCACAACCAGTACGTTGTCGGTAATTTGCTCTTCCAAGCCAATTACCGTGCGGGATTGCGGATGCTTTCCCTCACGGATGTAGCCGCTGGAGAATTGACGGAAATCGGGTATTTCGATGTCGACCCCACGAGCGACGCGGCTCAATTTTCCGGGTCGTGGTCGACCTATCCGTACTTCGAATCCGGCACAGTAGTTGTCACGTCCATCGACGATGGCATTTATATCGTTCAACCCAAATTCATTGAAGTTGAAGTGGTCAATCCCGCTCTTTGTCAAGGAGAGGATTTGGTCGTTTACATCGAAGTGCTCACGGGGCTCATGCCACCGTTTGAATTGAGCATCCCCGATCTTCCTGCGGGAGCGGATTTGCTGGATTTTCAATGGGAAATGGACGGTCCGGGCAGCTTTGTTTGCACGGTCACCGGATTGACCGAGTGGACCGGAGATCAATCCCTGACCGTTCAACTGGATTCGCCACTCAACCAAGTCAGTGAAGCATTCGGTTTTTCGTTGGAGGCTGGTTCGATGTGGTATGCGGATGCGGATGGGGATGGTTTTGGCGATCCGGCGACGACAACGCTCGCGTGCGCCCAACCCGAGGGCTACATCTCAGACGCGACCGATTGCAATGATTCCTCAGCAATAGTGTTCCCGGGTGCGCCTGGGACGGAGCAAGGCCTGGACAACAACTGCGATGGTATCATCGCAGGAGATGAGGAAGCAGGATGTCCTGGGGATTTCAATTCCGATGGAGCCATCTCCGTGGCAGACCTGCTGGTCTATCTCGGAGAGTTCGGTTGCGAAGTGAACTGCACGGCTGACTTTGATTTTGACGGGTTGGTCAACATCGCTGACTTGCTCGGATTCCTCTCCGTATTCGGAGAGGACTGCCCGAATTGAGCAGTCGTCAGATCGGCTCGGTCTGTTGTTCAACCATGCGAGCGTATAGCCCGCCGGCTTGAGCGAGTTCACTCGGTGTGCCGGCTTCAACCACCTGGCCTGCATCCAGTACGACCACGTGATCAGCGCCTCGTATGCTGCTGATGCGGTGGGAGATCAGCAGTACTGCAGCGTCATTGCCCCGTTCTCGGATGGACTTGAGGATGACCTCTTCGGTTTCGGTATCCACCGCCGAAAGGCAATCGTCTAAAATCAGCAATGGCGGCTTGCGCAGGAACGCACGGGCAATGGAAATGCGTTGTTTCTGTCCACCACTCAGGTTGACCCCGCGTTCACCCAGCACCGTTTCGTAGCCGTTTTCGAATCCTTCGATGTTGTGGGCGACGTGCGCCTCCACCGCGGCGCTTTTGACGGTCGTCAAGTCCGCCTCCTCTTCAGCCAGCCCGAAAGCAATGTTGCCGGCAATAGAGTCCGAGAATAAGAACACGTCCTGCGGAACGTAACCGATTAACCGACGGAATGTGTTTAAGTCCCATTCGGTCAGGGATTTGCTATTCAGTGCTACCCGCCCATCTGATGGGTCCATAATGCGCATGGCCAGCTGGGCTATTGTAGACTTGCCGCTGCCGGTGCGTCCAGTGATGGCCACTACCTGGCCGGGCTGCACCGAAAAGCTTACACCCCGAAGGGCTTCGATGCCCGTTTCAGGATATCGGTAACTGACGTTGTCAAACACCAGCGATTCCATGGCCTTCGGCGTTGCCGGATCTTCTTCGGCCGGCGATTGAATCAGCGGTTTGGCTTCCATGAAGTCGTTGATGCGTTTCATGGAGGCTTCCGCTTTTTGTACGAGGGAGGTGACCCAACCGACCGATGCGAAAGGCCAGGTGAGCAGGTTGACGTAAAAGACAAATTGAAAGATGTGGCCCACTTCCAATTCTCCAGCGATGACCCGTTGTCCTCCGATGTAAATGGTCAAGATGGTGCTGAGGCCAACCAGCAGAACGATGATCGGCATGAACAGTGCTTCCGTCTTAACGAGGTCCAGTGCACTTACTTTGTAGCGGTCAGCTTCTGTCGAAAATCGATTTGCGGCATCGTTTTCCCGCTGGAAAGATTTCAATACGCGAATGCCGGCGATGTGCTGTTGAACAAAGGTGCTCAAGCCGCTTTGCTGCCGTTGAACCGCTTCGCTTTGCCGGTTAATGCGCGAACTCACAAAGTAGATGCCCACTGACATCAGCGGCAGCGGCAGCAGGGCATAAAGGGTGAGTTTCCAATCGATGTACACCATGACACTCACGACCAAGAGGATGAGCATGGTCAAGTTCAAGGTGTACATGATGGCCGGGCCGAGGTACATTCTAACCTTGCTGACGTCTTCGCTGATGCGGTTCATCAGGTCGCCCGTGTCTTGCACCTTGTAGAAGGTGGCGTCCAGGCGCTGGTATTGATCGAAGATGGTGCCTTTGAGGTCGTATTCAATTCGGCGGGACATCACGATGATGGTCTGCCGGGTGAAGAAGAGGAAGATGCCTTTGAGCAAATAGGCGAGCAGAAACAGGCCAGCTTGCCAAAACGCCAGTCGCTTCATCCACACCAGCGCATCTTGTTTTCCATTGAGCACAGGGGACCACGCGTCGGCATTTTCTCCAAATCGCGTGCGAATCCACTCCAAGGTGCGCGGAAATTCGGGTGCTGGGGCTGAGGTGAAGACTTCGCTTTCTGTCTGGCCTTCGCGCAAAGGGGCAAGGAAGGCTTCGTCCACCCCTTTCATGGCGTTGACGCCCTCCCCGATGAGACTCGGGGCGTAGACAGCGAAGACGTTGGTGAAGAAAATGAAGGCAATGCCGCCAAGGAGCAGGTTGGGATACTTGGCGATGTAGGGGTTCAGTTTCCAGAGCTCACGCATGCCGCATCAAAACTTGAAGTTCCAGGTGACTGATGGAATGATGGGAAACAAACTCACTTGATTTGCCTGTAAATCCAATGTGCCTGAAGTCAAGTCTCCTTCGTTGCTGAAGTAGATGAAGTAGGGGTTCAAACGGTTGTAGAGGTTGTACACGCCAAATGTCCAGCTGGATTCCCTGCGAATGTCGCGTTTTTTCATGGATTTGGCGGGGTCCGGGGTGTAGGTCGCACTGACATCAGCGCGGTGGTAAGGCGCCATTCGGAAGCCGTTCCGGGCGCCATAAACGTCGGTGATGCGGCCTTCGAAAATGTAGCGTTGAACCGGCAGGGTGAGTGAGTTTCCTGTAGCGTAAACAAAGGCGCCGCCAAACCGCCAGGCCTTCGATATGGTGTAATCCAGGACCACGCTCAAGTCGTGCCGGCGGTCGTATTTGGCCGGAAAAATCAAGCCCATGTTTAAGTCGTCAAATTGACGCTCGGTATTGCTCCAGGTGTACCCGATCCACCCGGTGAACTGGCCTTGGCGTTTTTTGAGGAAGGTTTCCACCCCGTACGACCACCCTTCACCGAAGACCAGGTTGTTGTCGACATTATCGCCAATGTTATCCTCAGGGCTGGTGTTTTCGGCGTAAGCCACTAGGTTTTCCAATTCCTTCCAATAGCCTTCGATGGACGCTTCCCAATTGTCATCCTCGCCCAAGGTTTTGAAATAACCCAGGCTCGCCTGGCGGCCCCATTGCGGCTTCACGCGGTCGGAACTGGGAATCCAGATGTCGCCGGGCAGGGAACTGGTGCCGAGGGAGGTCAGGTGCACGTATTGGTAGTTTTCGCTGTAGCCGGCTTTGAGGCTGGATCTCGGACCGGTGGTCACCCGCAAGGCTAAACGTGGCTCCCAGCCCCTGTAAAACTGAACCAATTCGCCCGGTGCATATTCCGTGACGGACTGAGTCGTAGTGCCGGGCGTGTCCATGGGGTACCGGGTAAACGGCCCCACATGCCAGAATCCGCTCCACCGCATACCGGCATGCAAACGCACGGCCTCTGTGATGTCGAAGTCGTCTTGCAGGTATACGCCTGCCTCGTGGCTGAACGTTTGCTCAGACGTCCCCGTGTCAAATTCGGTGTCGCCGCTGCGCGCAGAAAAATCGGTGGGAATGAAGTCGTGGTGGACATAATCAATGCCGCCTTTGATGACGTGGCGCGGGTTGGGATAGAAACTCCACTCGGTGCGTCCGACAAGGTCCTTGATGCCACTTTCAAACCCGAATTCAAACTCCTCCTGTCCGGCTAGGAATGAGAAGGTGTATTCCGAGTATGTCGCGCCCACGTTGAGGAACATGCGGTCGTTCAGTATGCGATTCCACCGCAAAGACCCCATGGAGTTGCCCCATGGAATGGAAGTGTTGAACCCGGCTTCCGCGCTGTTGAAACTGAAGACGTCTTTGCCAAAATATCCCGACAAGAACAATTGATCTCGGTCACTCAGGCGGTAATTGATTTTGGCATTGAAGTCATAAAAATAGTAACCGGTACCCTCGAACGCGGAGCCTTTGATGAAGGGCCGTGTCAAAATGTCCAGGTAAGTTCTGCGCCCCGACAAAATCAAACTGCACGTGTCTTTGATGATCGGCCCCTCGACCGTGAGCCGTGAGCTGATGAGGCCCAATCCGCCCGTGGTTTTCCATTCTTTGGCGTTGCCCTCTTTCAGCCCGATGTTCAGGACTGAGCTTACGCGTCCCCCATACTCAGCGGGCATGGACCCTTTGATGAGGTCGATGTTTTTGATGGCGTCAGCGTTGAAGACGCTGAAGAACCCAAACAAATGCGAGGCGTTGTACACCGTCGCATCGTCAAGCAGGATGAGGTTTTGGTCTGGGCCGCCTCCGCGGACGTAGAATCCGCTGTTCCCTTCGCCAGCGCTGGAAACCCCAGGCAAGAACTGGAGTACCTTCAATACGTCCACTTCCCCCAGAAGGGCGGGGAGTGCTTTGATTTGGTCGACCTCGACGGATGCTCGCCCCACATCTGTGCTGGCGGTATGGTCGGTTCGTTCCCCGACCACCGTCGCTTCTTCGAAGGCAATCACGGCCGGTTCAAGTCCCACGTTGTAGACAGATTGTCCGGGCTTTAATTGAATTTCCTTCGTGTTGAATCCGATGAAACTGACAGCCACAGCCTTCGCACCGCCGGTGAGGGTCAAGCTGTAAAAGCCGTAGATGTTGGTGGAGGTTCCGCGGCCGTCATTGACAGGGACGACGCTGGCACCGAGGATTTGTTCGCCGGTGGCAGCATCCGTCACAGTCCCGCTTATGGTGCGCTGTGCATGTGCCGCAAACGAGACAAATAAGATGCTCAATGTGAGCAAAATTGAGTGTTGAAATGGGCGGTGCATGGCGTGGGCAAAGGTATTGGGCTCGGTAAGGCCACTGCCCTAATAACAACTGGTTTTAGCATTTGTTGGACACTACCTTGTGCGGAGAATGAAAGCGCAGCGACAATCCACGATTTGGTTGGTGTTGTGCGGTGCCCTGACGGCCACCGTTGGAGGGTGCAATTCCACTTCGTATGACGCGCCCAACGTGTTTCGCTACAATGAAAGCGCTAACCTCACGTCGCTCGATCCGGCTTTTGCGCGTACCCTCGAACCCATGTGGGTGGTGGATCAGCTGTACGATGGTTTGGTGGAATTGGATGCCAATTTGAACGTAGAGCCGCTCATTGCCGAATCCTACTACGCAGAAGAGGAAGGGACCAAGTGGGTTTTTGTGTTGCGTGATGATGTGCGCTTTGCCGCCCATCCCGATGTTCCCGGGTTGGCCATGGGCCGGCGACTCACAGCGCAAGACGTTGTGTTCAGCCTGAACCGGCTCCGCGATCCGCAGGTCGCTTCGAGTGGTCGCTGGATCTTGGATGCACTGGACACGTCGAGCGAAGGGGAGGGCTTGGTCGCACGTGGCGTGGATACGGTTGAGTTCAAATTGAAGCTTCCGTTTCCGCCGTTTTTAGGCCTGCTTGCCACGGCGTACGCCAATGTGGTTGCCCCGGAGGCGGTCGAATACTTTGGTGAGGATTTTCGTCGCAATCCGGTGGGTTCGGGGCCGTTCAAATTGGCGTGGTGGTTGGAAGATGTGGCCTGCGTGCTGCACCGGAACGAAGGCTACTGGGAGCGCGATGACGCAGGCGAAGACCTGCCGTACTTGGATGCGGTGCACATTTCGTTTGCGGCGGACATGGGGGCAGAATACCAAGGGCTGCTGCAAGGAAAATTTGATTTTATGAGCGGCCTGCACCCGGCGTACATGGAAGAATTGCTCGAGGCGGATGGATCTTTGCGCGAAGAACATGCGTCGGCGGTTCGCATGGAGACCACGCCGTTTTTGAAAACGGATTACATCGGATTTTTCTTGGAGCCTGGTACGAAGGGCTGGTTGCCATGGCAGGATAAAGCTGTGCGCAACGCACTCTCGCTGGCCATTGACCGGGAGGGCATCGCTCGGTCCCTAAGGCGTGGGACCGTGGTGCCGACCCGGGATTTTGTTCCGCCGGCCCTCGTGGGTCGCTCTGGCCCGAGGGCCATCGCCTACGCGGTTGAGCGCGCCCGGGCCGTGATGGACTCTGTGGCCACAGTGAATCCGCGGCCGTGGCCTGAATTGGTGCTTTCGACAACGAGTGACTACACCGATTTGTGCGCAGCGCTTCAATACCAATGGGAAGCTGTTGGCATGAAAGTCCGCATCGATGTAGTGGCACCGGCGACCCACCGGGAGCGGGTGGCCAACGGCAAGGCCGTGGCGTTTCGCAAATCGTGGTTGGCCGATTACCCAGATGCCGAAAATTTCTTGTCGCTTTTCCGGAAGGCCAATCACGCCCCAAGCGGTCCGAATTATACCCATTATGCGGATGCTGCCTTCGACGCACGCCTGGACTCGGCCATGGCGGAACCGGATGCCTCCGAGCGAATCGTGCTTTATGACGACTTGAACGGAATGATTTCGGAGGCATTGCCGTTGATTCCGCTTTTTCATGACCAAGTGACTCATTTTGTCCGGCACGACGTCCAAGGATGGGAGATTAATTCTGTTAATCGATTGGATTTGAGGCGGGTAAAGAAAACGCCGGCGAACAACTGAGGCTCGCATGCTCGATTTGTGCCACAAACCGTAAATTGGATGGCACGAACCCTTGCTTTTCATGCTCAGAATCGATTGCCATACACACATTCTACCCCGCGAAATGCCTAAGTGGTCCGAGCGGTTTGGGGGAGGGAAGTACATCCATTTGGAGCCAAGTGAGCGAGCGGGATTTGCGCGCATGATGCAAGGGAACCAGTTCTTTCGGGAAATTGGCGAAAACTGCTGGGATGCGGAGGTGCGCAGGCGGGAATACGCAGCGCTCGAGACCCAAGTCCAAGTGGTGTGCACCATCCCCGTAATGTTCAATTACGACGCCCCTTTGTCGCATGCGCAGGATATCGCGGCCTTTCTCAACGACCACATTAGCGCGCTGGTCGCCAACGATTCCGAGCATTACGCGGGACTGTGCACAGTGCCCATGCAGGACACCGATGCGGCCATTCGTGAATTGGAACGTGCCAAGGATGCCGGTCATCTTGGGGTGCAGATCGGCTCCAATATCAACGGATTCAACCTCTCGGAGGAACGCTTCTTCCCATTCTTTGAAGCATGCCAGCGATTGGGGATGGCGGTCATGATTCACCCGTGGGACATGATGGGCAAGGAGCAGATGGAAAAGTACTGGTTGCCTTGGTTGGTGGGCATGCCGGCAGAAACAGCCCGTGCGGCGAGCTCGATGATCTTCGGTGGAGTGTTGGAACGACTGCCCAACTTGCGTGTCATGTTCAGCCATGCCGGCGGTTCCTTCCTGACCACGTTGGGCAGGTTTGAGCACGGATTCAACTGCCGACCGGATTTGGTTGCTGTAGACAACAATGTCAACCCCCGCGACTACCTCGGTAAGTTCTGGATCGACAGCATCACGCACGATGCCGATTTGCTGGAATACGTCTTGAAGTTGCAAGGAGCCCATCGCATTTGCATGGGGTCGGACTATCCTTTCCCGCTCGGTGATTTGGAGCTCGGCGCCTACATGCTAGACATGGGGCTCGATGAAGACCAGTTGACTCAATTGTTCTCCGGTGCGGCGTTGGATTGGCTCGGAGTACGGGCGGCTCATTTTGAATCGTAAGACCGTCCTGAATTTGCTGCAACCAAATGAGGCCTGAACAGGTTTTAACTACCGACCACCTGATCCATGGAAGCGGCTGACATCAATCTCATTGAAGCGTGCAAGCGGGGCAAGCCCGATGCGCAACGGGAGGTGTATACGCGCTTCAGCCCCATGATGTTTGCCGTGGCGCTCCGTTACACGAATGGAAGGGCCGACGCTGAAGACATTTTGCAAGAGGCTTGGATCAAGGTGTTCCGCCACATCAAGTCGTTCAGCGAGCACAACAGTTTCGAAGGTTGGCTGCGGCGAATCGTCGTCAATACCGCGATTACGCACTACCGCCGGAACCAAAAACACGCTTTTCAGCTCGACGTGGATGAGGTCCATGCAACCCCTGCAGACTTGGAAGCGTTCAAGGAATTGGATTTCAGTCGAGAAGAATTGGCGACTGCCATTGCGCAGCTGCCGAAAGGATATGGAATGGTGTTCAACATGTATGTGATCGAAGGGTACAAGCACAAAGAGATTGCCGAGCAATTGGGAATCGATTTGAATACGTCCAAGAGCCAGTTGAGTCGGGCCCGGAAGTATTTGCAAGGCATCCTCGAGAACATGTCAAAGCGAGCACAGAAGGCATAAAGCAGAAGCGATGAAAGCAGAAGAATTTGATCAGTACGTCCGCGCTCAGTTCGAAAACGAAACCGTTGCGCCCCCAGCCAACCTCGAAGGTGCGGTGTTTACTGCCCTTGCGGTGGAAACCCGAAAGCGCCGCATCGTGGCCGCTGCTGCAATTGGCTTGGTCGTCGCCGCTTCAGCCTCGGCGTTGTGGTTGAACACTCCCAAACCCGCCCAGCCTGAGGCCACGGAATCCGTGCCAACCGAAACCGTCGTTCCTGTTGAAGCAGAGACCGCCGTTGCGGTTGAAACTCCGGTGGCACCTGCCGAATCGGAATCCCCGATTGTGTCCACAGCAAGCCAAGATATCAAGCCCAAGGCCTCAGCAACCAGTGACGTCCCAACATCGGCCCAGCCAACTGCATCAGCACCTGCAGCCATGGATAAAGTCACTACACGTGCCTTGTCAGGTGTAGAACAGGATGCTGCCACTCAGCCGGAGCTTCAGCAGCTTGAGGGTGAGAAATGGGTCTTGCCAGCTACCGTCACCGTCAAAGACTAACTTTCGGGCATGCGCTGTGCCCGCCTCTTGGTTTGTTTGCTTACCGTGCTTGCCCCTTCTTGGGCCAGTGCCCATGCGCCAGTTGCACAAGATTCCATTGTGATTGATGGGATCATGCTTGATGTGGAAGCCCAAGTCCACTTCGATAGCCTCTTATCTGACCCGCGGAACAAAACCGCGACGTTTCAAGCTGCTTGGACCTTCAATGCATTTGCAGGGAGCGGACGTTCTGCTCCGGGGTGGTGGAGCTGGAGTGGACGTCCCGATGTCAACCTTCAATTTTCGGCCGAGTTGTGGCGATTTCCCGCACAGCTGGATCGCCGCAAAAGCCGCCAATGGCAAGGGCACGTGGATGCCGGTTTCATGGTTGCCTCACTGGTCTCCATCGATACCTCCGCCTTTCCTGATTCGTTGATTGGGTTCTTGCCGGCGACGGCGACGGCTCCTCTTCGCATGGTTACATCCCAGCAATTCGACATTGGAACCGAAACGGATACCCTGGATGCTGTGACGGGCCGGACGGTTGCTACGGCACCTTTCGCCTCGGTGGGGTTGGACGCCGTGCTAAGTGAATGGCAGGTTGGAATAGCAGGGGGGGTGCGCTACCGCCCGCAGTCGGTACAAGATCGGCCGGTGCTCAATTTGCCTGCACTCGACGGGGCTGCGTATGTCCCGGGGATTCAGCGAAACCCGGGGATTGAACCCATGATTCAGGTCAGAATTGCCTATCAGGAGGACCGCTCTCCATGGACGTTTCAACTCACTGGACTCTGGATTTCCGCAGCGCCTCAGGACCATTGGTGGGGCGCCGGCGTTAAATACGATGCATGGTAAGCGGTTCGCGTGCATTGCAGTATCTTGTAACACATGAAACATCAATTCACCCTTTTTGACTTCCGGTTTTTGCCCGCCTTGCTCCTGTGCGCATGGGCCTTGACGGCGTCTGGACAGCAGGTGGTGAATGGCAGTTTCGAATCGCTCACGGCATTGCCCACGACCACGGGCCAATGGCACCTCGTCCCGGGGTGGTTGGGTACGGGGAGCTCCGAAAACACGCCTGACGCATTCCACATGCAAGGAGCGGGCGGTGGAGACTTGCCCGAAACCCCCGTCGCGATGGTGTCACCCGATCAAGGCATGGCCATTGCCGGCTTCATGGCCACAGGGGCGGAGGGAACCAACCGACGCGAGTACATCACGGGGACTTTTGCCCAGCCGCTCGAACCGGGAGCCGCCTATCGATTCACCTTTCGCATGACCAATGGGGAGCGGACGGCGTTCTCACAAGCGGGGCTTGGGGTCAGCAAATTAGGGATGCGCTTTTCGATGGGGCCGTTGCAGCAAATGGGTTCTGCGCCGCTGAACGAAACCCCTCAGTTTGAATTGACGCCGGTCTTTTACAGCCGTGAATGGGAGACTATTTCGTTCACCGTTGTAGCACAAAGCGCCTGGACGTGCTTCACGTGGGGTGCTTTCGGTTCGGATGCGGACCGCACCATCACCATCAGCGAGGGAGAGTCGCCGACCATGGCGTATTGTTTCGTGGATGCGTTTGAAATTGCCTTAGACGAGGGTGGAATTGCCGTGGATGAGGATGAAGTGAAAGGACCAACTAGCAAGCCGAACACAGTGAATTTGGAAGAAGATCCTTCGTGGTTTGTGCCCAATGCCTTCACGCCGAATGACGATGGAGAAAACGACGTCTTTGTGCCGGTATGGAACAACGTCGAATTGAAACGATTTGAGGTCTTCTCGCGTTGGGGCGAAAAGATCTACGCCTTGAAGACCAATACCTCGGATGGATGGGACGGAACGACTTCAAATGGTAAGGATGCCGAGCCTGGTACCTACGTTTGGTATGTGGACCTGATCGACGAGGACGGCAAGACCATCTCCAAGTCCGGCGCCATCACCTTGATTCGCTGATCCGATTCGGACCATGGTTCGCAGCTACCCTCAGCGTGACATCCTCCCGTCCGGAAGTGCGGCTTCCGATTGGTGCTGCCACCCCGAAACCCTTCAATCCTTCTGGCCTCATTCTGGCAATGCAGAAGGCATAACTGCAGCCATTGCTGCACGCGGTCCCGTGGACCTTTCCCGCCGAGAACGATCGGCGGATTGCATCCGTAGGCAGTATGCCAAAGTCGGCATCAATCCGCCGGAGGGCCTGACCGCTTTTGCACAAGGAGCCGAGGTGGTAGCAGTGGGGCATCAACTGCAGGCGGGCGGAGGTCCGGCCTTCTTTCACTACAAAATCCTATCGGCTCTCCGATGGGCGGCCCAACTTCGGGCCACCGGCACACCGGCGGTAGCAGTGTTTTGGATGGCGTCGGAAGACCATGATTTCGAGGAGATATCCCAGACGCATGCACCGGATGGATCTTCGTTCGAATGGACGCCCGAGCGCATTGAGCAAGTCCCCGTGGGACGCATCGCATGGGATGCCCAAGCGGAGCAGGCCTGGCAGGCGTGGTGTCAAGCTACGCTGCAATCCACCGGCGTCGTTCACGACCAATCGATGTCCTTGGCGCACCGCGTGCGGCATTGGTTGAATGAGTGGTTTGATCAGGAAGACCTCGTGGTCATCGATGGGGATGATGCGGAACTGAAAGCGTCGGCACACTTCATTTTGGCATCGGAGTGGAACGGTGACGGCATCGCGCCTGCCCTTCAAACGGCCCGGGAGGAGTACCAAGCCAAGTGGTCATCGGTACCGTTGCAGGTGCGGGACAACAACCTGTTCATCTTGGAGGCGGATGGTCGACGAACGCGTGCCGATCGGTGGTTGGACGCGCACGGTGCGGATGCAGTCCAAAATTTGCGTCCTGAACAACTGAGCCCCAATGCATCGCTGCGGCCACTCTACCAGGAGTTCGTTCTCCAAAGTGCGGCCTTCATTGGCGGACCTTCTGAAGTGGGGTATTGGTTGATGCTGGGGGAGGCGTTCCGACGACATCAAGTCCCTCACCCGGCCTTGGTGGTGCGGGACGGTGCTTTCGTGCATGATGAGCGCTCTTTGAATGCAGCTGAGGCTTGCGGTTGGACACCACAGCAACCAGCATTGACCGGGGACGCTGCGGTGGCGGTATGGGCGGACAGACAATTGCGCGGCAACGGCGAATTGGATCGGGCCTTCGAGGCGTGGTCCGAGGCGTTGATTGCCCATGCCGAAGGGGTGCCAGGGGATGCCGTGCCGACCACCCGTGCAGCCTTGACCAAAATGGAAAAAGAGCTGGCGCATGTCCAAAAGAAGTGGCGCAAGATGGTGCGGCTGCAGCACGCTGGAGCAGCTGAAGCCATACGCAAGGCGTTTGACGATTGGTCGTGTCCCAAGGGCAAGGGGCAAGAACGTCACCTCAGTGCCTTGCCGTTGATGGAAGCTGCAGGAGGAAGTGAGGCCTTTACGGAAATGTGGTACCAAGCGCTCGTTGGCGCGAACGAACCGCAATTTCTGGTCTTTCATCCGGCTTCCTGATCGTTGTGCACCTCACCCGTAGGATGTAATTTCGCCGACATGCCAAACACTCCCGATGCCTCCGGCCGTCCCGGTCAATCCAACGTTGAACTCGAAGCAGTCAAAGACGCCCAGGGGCTCGCTGCCTCTCCGCAGTTGCCCTCGGATGTCAAGAACTACATGATTGACATCGACGGCACCATCACCGAGGATGTGCCCAATGAAGAGCCGGAGCGCATGGCAACCTGCCTTCCTTTCCCGGACGCGTTGGCAACCCTCAATAAGTGGTACGAGGAAGGCCACATCATCACGTTCTTCACGTCCCGCACGGAAGAGCACCGTGCCGTTACGGAGGCTTGGCTCGATAAGCACGGTTTTCACTACCACGGCCTGCTCATGGGCAAGCCCCGTGGAGGAAACTACCACTGGATTGACAACCACATTGTTCGGGCTACGCGTTACCAGGGTACGTTCAGCGATCTCGTGCGCGAGCAAGCAGAGATCGAAGTGTTCAAGCGCGGGTAATCAGCGGCTCTTTTCGTCCAGAAAGCGCTGCAGAATCAACGCAGCGGCCACATCGTCCACGGCGCCTTTTTGGGATCGCTTGGACCTTTTCATACCCGAACGAATGGCCGACTGAAGCGCTTCTTCACTGGTGTTGGTCTCGTCAACGAGTGTGACTTCCAATGCCGGAAATTGCTGTTCCAATTGCTTCTTGAAAGCCAAGATGAGGTCTGTGCTGTCGGTCAGGCCACGTCCGGAATCCACGCCCCAGCGGTTGGGAATGCCGAGGGCGAATCCGGCGCACGGTGCAGCATTCACCAATTCTTTGATGACCGACATGAGTTTTGTTGTCGGAACGGTTTTGTACGGAAATGCCAATACTCCGGACGGGTCGGTGTGGGCCAACCCCGTTCGCACGCCTCCGTAATCAATGCCAATCCATCGGGCCATGCCGCAAGGTACGTCGCAACCCATGCGGGTGCGACGGGCACACCCGTATCTTCGCACCATGCCCGCGCGGAAAGTACTGTTCATCCAAACGGCCTTCATCGGAGACGCCATCTTGGCTTCGGCGCTGTGGGAGACGTGGCATGCGGCACATCCTGACGATGCGATTCACATCTGCGTGCGCAAGGGCAATGAAGCGCTGTTCCAAGGCCATCCTTTTCTGGCCAGGGTGCACGTATGGGACAAGAAAGGCGGTCTGTTCAATCGCTACCGATCATTGAGTGGATTGGCACGTGCATTGCGTGCCGAACGGTTTGATGCGGTATTTACACCCCACCGCCACGCTTCTTCCGGTTGGTTGGCTTGGCGCTCGGCCGCACCGTTACGGGTGGGCTTTGATGTGCATCCGTTGCGCCGGGTTTTTACCCATCGGGTGCCGCACGGTTTTGAGGAGGGACTGCACGAAATCGAACGCAATCACCGACTCGTAGAAGGCTGGGCGGATGCAGAAAATCCGCGGTTACCCCGGTTGTACCCGCAACCTATGGATTCGGTCGAGCATTCGTTTGCCGTCTTGGCACCTGCAAGCCAGTGGGCCACCAAACAGTGGCCGGTTGGGCATTGGATTGAGCTTTGTGATGCATTGAAAGACGAGGCACCTGAATTGCGACTCGTGGGCGGCCCGGCTGACGCGGCGTTGCTCGAGCAGATTGCGGCAATGACGGAGCACCCCAATGCAGTGGTGCAGGCCGACCAAGGCCTGTTGGAATCGGCTGCGTTGATGGCGCAAGCGTCTTGGGTATTGACGAATGACAGTGGGCCCTTGCACCTGGCCTCCGCCGTCAATGCACCCACCGTGGCTGTGTACTGTTCGACGGTCCCGGCCTTCGGTTTTGGCCCGCTGTCAGATCACTCGCGGGTGGTTGAATCCGCTGAATCGTTGCCGTGCCGACCGTGTGGCGTGCACGGTAAAACCTCCTGTCCCTTGGGGCACTTTGCGTGTGGTGAGTCCATCACAGTGGACCAAGTGCTCAGCGCGTTGCATACCCTCTGAGGAAAGGTTAAAGCAAAAAAAAAGCACGCCGTTGAAGCGTGCTTTTCAGTCGTGTCTATTGAAGTTATTCGGCGCACTTGCTGCCTGCGCAGAAGACGCGTTCCTCACCGGTGCCTTCCAATCGGATCCAAATGTCCGTTGCAGCGTCCATGGCGTCATACGCATTACGGACCATGCTTCCATCTTGAAGGATGAGGGCGAATCGAATGGATTGGAGTTTGCCATCCACCCAGTCCACCATGTCGTAACGGAATCCGATGTTGACAGCGCTCAGGTCCTTCTGCAGTTGCGCCAATTCGGCTCGGGTCGAGTTCTCGGTGACGTGGACGTTTACATATCCAGGTTGAACCGTTTCTGTGGCTGCATCCGATTGGGCCTGCGCAGTGGGGTTGATGCCGAGCATGACGATGGCCATGCTGAAGATGAAGGCGATGTGTTTCATGTTCCCAAATTACGGATTTTTTCGTGAAAAACTCGGGGCCCATTCGTGCATTGGATGTTGAAAAATACCGCCCCAAAAACTGCCCCAAAACAGCCGTTTTAGGTGGGATATGAAGCATCTTTGGAGATCAATCTTGTATCATGCATTTCATTGTTTCCAGCAGCCAACTGCTCCGCCACCTTTCTTCGCTAAGCGGCGTCCTGAACAGCAGCAACACGTTGCCCATTTTGGACAACTTCCTTTTCGAATTGGGTCCCGGCGAGGCCGTCATTTCGGCGAGCGATCTGGAAACGACGATGACCACCAAGCTCGAGGTCAAAACAGAGGATACGGGTTCCATCGCGGTGCCGGCGAAAATGCTCTTGGATATCCTCAAGGCCTTCCCGGACATTCCGTTGACGTTCAAAGTTGACCCTGCGACGTATGCCATTGAATTGACGAGCGACGCTGGTAAGTACAAGTTGACTGGTGCCAACGGCGATGAATTCCCCAAATCACCCGAACTGGATGATGCGGCGAGTATGACCATTGATGCCAACGCGTTGATCAGTGCGATTAACAGGACCTTGTTCGCAGCAGGCAATGACGATTTGCGTCCGGTGATGTCGGGCATTTTCTTCGAGTTCTACTCAGAGAGTGTACGGTTCGTCGCCACTGACGCTCACCGCTTGGTGCGTTACGGACGCAACGATGTCCAAGCCACATCCAACGCGCAGTTCATCGTGCCCAAGAAGCCATTGAACTTGCTGAAGAACGCAGCCTCTAACGCTGAAGCGGTGAAGATGACGTATACGGATTCCAATGCCCGCTTCCAATTTGAAGACGTCACGATCATTTGCCGTCTCATCGAGGGCAAATACCCCAATTATGAGGCGGTCATTCCAAAGGACAACCCCAACCGCATGGTCATCAGCCGGACCAGTTTCCTACAGGCCATCCGCCGGGTTTCCATTTTTGCGAACAAGACCACGCATCAAGTACGGCTGAAGCTCGCCGGCAGCGAATTGGTCGTGAGCGCCGAGGACCTCGACTTCGCCAACGAAGCCAATGAACGCTTGAACTGCAGCTACACCGGTGAAGACATGGAGATTGGCTTCAACAGCCGGTTCCTCATGGACATGTTGAATAACTTGTCGAGCGCTGAGGTGTCTTTGGAAATGTCTGCACCGAACCGTGCGGGCATCATCAAGCCGACGGAAGCCGAAGAGAAAGGAGAGGACGTGCTGATGCTTGTGATGCCGGTTATGCTCAATGCCTAGGCGAACGAGCCTTACCCTTTCGAATCCAATTCGCCTCGGCCGCCGGTCGGGGCGTTTTTGTTGGAGCTGGATTTGGGGACGATGCGGAACCGGACATCCTGGGAGGCGCCTTCTTCTGTGGTTGTGCTCTGATTGGAGTCCAATTCCCTTTGGCGAACGACATCCGGGTGCTCCGGGTGTGCGGCGGCCCACCACTCGGGCAAGCGTTCATCCGGAGCCGGAGCTTGCAGTTCCAAATCGGGGAGTGGCCCCTTGTTTCGAAACACCACTGCCATCAACAGTCCGCTCACCGCTCCTGCGATGTGTCCTTCCCACGAGATATGTTCGTCGATGGGCAGCATCCACCAGACCATGCCACCGTAGAGAAACGCCACGAGCAACGTAACACGCAGCAGCAGCCGGGACTTCCGGACCACACCGGACGTGAAAAGAAAGGCCGCCAGCGCATAGTTGATGCCGCTCGCACCGATATGGTTGCCGCCTTTGGCAAAAATCCACAGCCCCACACCTGAAAGCAGGTAAAGCAAGATCCATGTGCGCGCAGCAATCGACCGGTAGAAATAGAACAGCAGGCCGTTAAGCGTGAAAAACGTCGCGGTATTGTTCCACAGGTGTTCGAGGTCGCCGTGCAAGAATGGATAGGTAAAGACGCCGGACCAATGCTCCCATTCCCGCGGGTGATTGCCCCAACGGCGCCAATTCAAAGCGTAGGTCTCATTGATGGCGTACACGCCCCAGATCAACAGTAGGAACAAGGCCGTCGTCCACAACGCGTAAAACAGCCGATTGACATCGAGTACGTTTGGGTTCCACCGGGGTTGGGGCATGGAGTGGGACAGACGCATACCCTTAAGGTACGAAATTGCATCCGAGGGATTCCACAGGTCCGATTGGATAAGTGCTTTTTACCATCCTTTATCAGCTTGGGCCGATTTTTAGATTTGGTACCAGTCTAAACCCTGTTGGAAAGAAGCCCAGAGTACCATGAGCATTTCTGAGATTCACGCGTTGTTGGCCTTGATGGATGATCCGGATGAAATGGTGTACGACCACGTGCGCGATCGGCTTCTCTCCAAGGGCAAAGACGTGCTGCCGTTTGTCAATGACGCCGCGACGTCTGGAAGGGAGTGTGCTTTGTTCCAGTCGCGGCTGACCAAATTGCAGGAAGGCCTCCAGCAATCGGACATTCGGGAAGAGTTGGCGGCATGGATGGAATGCGGAGGACAGGACATTTGGGCCGGTGCTCAATTGGTGCAGCGTGCCGTTGACCCAGCTTGGCAAGTTGCAGAATCTAATTATGCCTTTGAATCCCTCAAAAAAGAGGTCTGGCTTGAGCTGAACGAAGAGCTTACGGCCCTTGAGCAGGTGCGCATCTTGAACCACATTTTCTTCTCCGTCCACGAATTTGAAGGGGTGCGTCGTATTCCGCATGTGCCGTCAGAGGCGCTGCCTACAGGTGTCTTGGACAGAAAGCAAGGCAACCCCGTTGGATTGGGTATGTTGTACCTGTCCGTAGCGCAAGCACTGGGCATACCGGTGCGCGGCATCAATCTCCCGAACCATTTTATTCTTGCTTACTGCGATGATGCATTTGTCGGAGAAACGGCTCAAAAGGGGCAAGCGGGCATTTTGTTTTACATCAACCCTTACAGCCAGGGGACAGTCATCGGCCCCGACGATGTTTGTGAGTTTTTGAGCCACATCGAAGGCGAGGGCGGGGAGACCGGCCGGCAGTGGCGCCCGGCGCATTCCATGGAGATTGTTCAGCGATTGGTTCGAAACGTAGCCAATGCACTGCGCGAAGAAGGCGATGAGGAGAAGGCGGAACGCATGCTGGACGTATTCCAGCCGTTGCTTTCATCGTTTGAAAATGCGGAAGAACGTTCGGGCGATTATCCGAATGTCTGAACCAAACGTGGCCGAGCGAACGTAGGCCAACTGTTGCTGCACTTTCTCGGGTAAAATCACATCTCGGTAATACCGTTCCGGATCGGTGGCTGCTTCAAGGCGCTCACCCTCGTCAAACCCTGCGATGCTCGCGGGGTCGGTGAGCCCCGGACGGACATCCAAGACTTCCCGCATTTCATCGGTGTACAGCGCCACGTATTTCGCCACCTCGGGTCGCGGTCCGACCAAGCTCATGTTGCCTTTCAATACATTCCACAGCTGGGGGAGTTCGTCCAATTTGTAGCTCCGCAGCACACGGCCTACGGACGTAATGCGCGGGTCGCTGGTCCCGAGGGTGACTTGCGCCCCGTCACGGTGCACATGCATGGATCGGAATTTGTGCAGCCGAAACGGAACACCGTGGCGTCCAATGCGTTCTTGGTGGTAGAAAGCACCTCCACGCGATTCGGCTGCGACTGCAGCAGCAATCAGCAGCAGGAGCGGAGTAAGTAGTGCCAAGGCTGTAGCGCTGAAAAGCGCATCAAAAACACGCTTCATGAATTGACTGCCGTTTCGACTGCGTCCTTCAAGGCCTGCACGACTCGCTCAACGTCTTCGTCGCTCAATTCCAAGTGAATGGGCAGGCTCAAGCTTTCTTCAAACAGCCGAGCTGAGGCGGGGTAGTCTGCAACGCGTTCCCCTCGGCGTTGGTGCAATGTCAGCATGGGGAGGGGTTGAAAATGCACGTTGGTGGCGATGCCCTGTGCTTTGAGGTTGCGCATGATGCCATCGCGCTGCTCCGCCGAAATCCCTTTAATCCGCAGCTGGAACAAATGGTATGAGCTCGTGCGCAAGGCGTCCGCAATTGGAGGCGATTCATACCAAGAGCACGCTTTAAAGCCTGCATGGTATTGGTCGGCAATGGCGGCACGGCGTTGCAGTTGATCGGGGTACTTGCGGAGTTGTGCCCGGCCGATGGTGGCTTGCAAGTCCGTCATGTTGCATTTGTACCCCGCTTCCACCACGTCGTAATGCCAGCTACCCGTGGTTTTTTCCAAGGCGCTTTTGGATTGCCCATGCAGAGCCATCGCCTTGAACCAACCGAGGATCTCATCCATCTCAAAGGTGTTGGGAAGGTTGAACGCCAGCGCACCCCCTTCTGCCGTGGTCAAGTTCTTGACCGCATGGAAACTGAATCCGGTGATGTCCGCCTGGCGGCCTACAGGTTGCCCGGCGTAGGTGGCGCCAAATGAATGCGCCGCATCGGACAGAAATAGTGGCCGTCCAAGTTGGGCTTGCAGGTCATTCTGGGCTTGGAAAGTTGCACGGGTTGTTTCCGCGTTCAGCACCGCAGTGATGGCATCGTAATCGACGGGCCATCCACCTAGGTCTACCGGCATGATTGCCTTGGTTCGAGGTCCAATGAGCGGAAGAATCGCCGACGCCGTGATCACCCGCTCGGCGGGGTCAATGTCCACCAGCACGGGTGTGGCCCCACAGTGCAGCACGATGTTGGCCGTCGCAGCATAGGTCATGGCTGGTATGATGACTTCGTCACCTGGTCCAATGCCAAACCAACGCAGCGCCAATTCACATGCAGTGGTCCAGCTGGAAAAGCAAACCACATGGCTAACGTTCAGAAAGGCCTCCAACTCTCGCTCGAACGCTATTAATTCAGGCCCAGAGGTAATCCATCCCGAACGCAATACGTTGGTTACCGCAGCGATGGTGTCGTCATCGATTGGAGGTGGGGCAAAGCCAATGGGTTTGGGCGTCGGCATTCCGCAAATTACGTTGAGATGGCCATTGGTTTCAAGCTTTTTGAGGCTGGCCGTCAAGGCTTCAGTATTAATGTTAATAAGCAGCTAGTATTGAGTCATTCACCACGTTAATAAAGTTATTTTTGCGCGGCGAAATGAGCTAAACTTTTCGTTCACATCGCTTTGCAACTCAAAATGAGTACCTTTTCACCAAATCTAGAGCAAATGATTTCACCCAATCAACGCCATTGGTGCTCTGCAGATCTTGCGGACGTGTTGTCAGCAAAAGCAGAACTTATTCAAATGCCGAAAGGCAGTACCGTCATGTCACCCGGTGACGTCGTGCAAGGTGCGTTCATTTTGCAGAAAGGCACGGTGAAGTTGTTCCGTGTTTTCGAATCAGGCGAAAAGCACTTGTTGTATCTTCTTTCGGGCAACTGCATGTGTGCCATGAGCAGTCTGACAGGTTTAATGGGCGGACAGATTCCCATTCTCGCTGAAGCAGAAGAAGACATTGAAATTCAGTTTATTCCAAAGGAAGAATCGAATCGGTTGTTTTTGGAAAACGAAGAGTGGCGCACGCTCATCCTGAAAGGAGTATTGGAGTCGTGGGAAGAATCGATGAGCATGCTGGACCAAGTGGCGTTCAAGCCATTGCAGCTTCGATTGGAGAGGTATTTGGCACAGCACGCTTCCCTTTCGGAACGTCAGGTGGTGCAAAAACCGCATGCGGAAATTGCGCATGAATTAAATGTCAGTAGGGAAGCAGTGAGCCGGGTACTTAAGCTGATGGAGAATCAAGATGCTGTGCACTTAGGGCACGGTTCCATCAAGGTCATGAACGTACGTGCTTGACGGTTTTATCTCAGTCCAACTCAGCGTCCCGGTCTATCGCTGTGCGTTTGCGAAAAGCCGTGAGTTCTTGAGGCTCGAGCACTGTGGCCTGTGACAAGTAGATTCTGGCCCGGCCAACCACCAACTCTGTCTCGACAAAAACGGGCAGCCGCCTTTCGTCTGCGGTGACGATGACCCGCATTTGAGCACCTGCCTTGAATACCGTTCCATCAATGAGGATGGGGGAGAACTCCCAACATTCAACAGCGGTCTGAGTAGTGGGGTCTTCGTGTTGTACGGTCCCCCTGAAGTCAAGCCGCGTGCGGTGCACTTCCCCGTCCAGGATGAGGTGCAAAGCGACGGTGTCGCCCGATTGATAATCCTCCCACGGCAAGTGTCGGCAATGGTGGACGGCGGTCATCACATCGTGCAAGGTGGCATCAAGGTCATTCGCAATTGCTCCACTTTCGAGCTCATTGTCGGAGCTGATCCAAGTCACTTCCTGTGGGTTTTTCAGGAAATACCAGCGGTCGTAGCGGTGGCTTCCTTCCCGCCCGCGCCGTTGGAAATTGATGGGGCTTAAGTGGGCATTCGCAACGCTTGCGTAGATGCTGTTGACCGGATAGAACCAATTCCAGTGATTGCGGGAGGCGCCCCACCCTTCGAAACTCCAGAGTTGATTTCCGCTGTACGCCATGGATGCCGTCGTAAAACTGACATCGCCGACTTCCAGGTAAAATGGTCCCCACTCGTATGTGACCGTATAATCCAATCGCTCGCCATCGGTGGGCTGCGTTGCAAATGGCTGGGCAGCAACTGGGGCCGCTATCCACGAGGTGGAAAGCAACAAAAAAACCCTGCTCCGGGGCAGGGTTTTTAAGAATTCGAAAAATCCAAAAGGCATTAAGCGCCGGGCTCAACTTCGACAAACGCCTTGATGGTCAAAAACGTCTGAGCAGGATCGGTATTGCCATTGATTGTGACCTTCTTGGTCTGCTGGTTTTTCTTGCCTTTAGAATTGAATTTGACTTCGATCTTTCCGCTTTCCCCTGGTTGAATTGGCTCCTTCGGGCACTTCGGTACGGTGCATCCGCAGGAGCCCTTGCAGTTATCGATGATGAGCGGCTCATCCCCAGAATTGGTGAATTCGAACATGTGCGTGACAGCGTCTCCTTGTGCCAAGGTGCCGAAATCAAATTCGTACTCGTTGAAGGAGATTGTGGTCGTCGGTCCGGTTGGCGCTACAGCAGCTGTTTTTGCCGGATCGAAGTTGCCGTCCGCACCGGGGCTGGTGTTCTCCGGAAGTTCACGGGAGTCTTCTTCAGCAGCGGGGCGAGAAATCGCGGTTTCACTGCTTCCTTCTCCTGCACAACCAATGGCCAATACGGCCAGTGCAGGTACAAACAAAAATTTCCAGTTCAGTTTCATGATTGTTGTTTTCTAGTCAAAATTACAATTCAAAAGGTATCGTGCGCAAGGTTAGCTTTCTCAAAAGTGCCATCCTGTAGTATCTCAATCGCCCGTTTCAACGATTCATTCAAGTCGGAAATCACCCGGTAAAAGGTGCTTTGATCGAGCAGGTTTCTGCCCATCATGGCCTTCAACCGCAAGGCGATAGCATCACCGGATTTGGACCAGTCCTCTTCGTTGAATTCCACACCTTCATCCGTGGCGAAAGTCTGAAAGTCCTCCAGCATCTGTCGGGTGACTTCGAATTTTTGGAGGAAAACATCCTCTGTCGGGTAGGCCGCTTCCAATTCAGCACGTCGGCTGTCCACGTACGTCAAGGCGTAGCGGTTGTCCAGGCCTTTGCGCAAAATGGAGCTGAAGTAGGCCGAGTTGTCCGTGGTGTCAAGGGGGACAAAAACATCAGGCACGATGCCGCCTCCGCCGTATACCGTTCTGCCCCGCAGCCGGGTCTCGTACTTCAAACTGTCAGGCAAATCGAGGCTGTCGAGGCTCATCATTTCCCCCGATTCGTACCGATCAAACTTCTCCATGCGGTAGGCATCTACGCCCTCGTCGTAGGGTTTCTGGATGCACCGTCCGGAAGGGGTGTAGTACTTTTGCACGGTCAGGCGCACCGCGCTACCATCAGGCAGGTTCACGGGGCGTTGAACGAGGCCCTTGCCGAAGCTGCGACGGCCAACAATCAACCCACGGTCCCAGTCTTGCACGGCGCCGGAAACGATTTCCGAAGCGGATGCACTTCCTTGGTCAATCAGCACGACGAGTCGGCCCTTCTCGAATCGGCCAGGAATGCGTGAGTAGGTATCATCTCGCGGGAATGAGCGGCCCTCGGTGTAGACGATGAGCTTCTGCTCTGACAAGAATTCATCGGCCATTTGGATGGCCGTGCGCAGCATGCCGCCGCCATTTCCCTGCAGATCCAAAACCAAGTCTTCCATGCCTTCTTGCTGGAGCTTAGCGAAGGCCTTGTACAATTCGCTCATGGTTGACTTGGAGAAGCGGTTGACCTTGACGTAACCAATGCCCGGGGCGACCATGAACGAAGCATCCACAGAGAAGATGGGGATTTTGTCGCGAATGATTTCAAACGTTAGCAGTTCGGGGTCATTCCCGCGTTTGATGCCGACGGTGACCAGCGTTCCTTTCGGTCCCTTGAGCAAGCGCTGCACATCTTTGTTGGTCACCCCGGTTCCGGCAACGACTTCACCGTCGACAGTGACGATGCGGTCTCCCGCCATGATGCCGAGCTTTTCAGAGGGTCCGCCCGAGATAGGCGAGACGACCATGATGGTGTCCCGGAAAATGTTGAATTGAATGCCGACGCCTTCGAAGTTTCCATTCAATGGCTCGTCGGCGGCTTGGAGTTCTTCGGCCGGGATGTACACAGAGTGCGGATCCATCTCTTCCAGCATGTTCACAATGGCGGTCTCTACCAAGGATTCCATGTCCGTGTCCTCCACATAGAGTTGATCCATATAGTAGAGGAGCGTGTTAAATTTCTGGCCTTGTTCCTCAAAATCAGACGATTGCGACCATGCGGCTCCGACCACCCCCCAAGCCATCATCCAACCCAATGCAAACTTCTTTCCCATGTCGTTTTTCAATGAGCCCTTAAGGTACCGATTCTTATTGCGTGATTTCCCCGTGCACTCCCCAATTTTCCCCAATCGAATTGGGACAATCATCGTAAATTTGACAGAGAACCTTTAGAAACCTTTTCATGAAACCCATCCAAGCCATTCTCCTTGCGGGTTGGGCCTTGGCAGTTACTGCCGGCCTGTCAGCGCAGATGTCAACCGCACTCGGTGATAAGACCATTCCGATTGTAGAGTTGGATGCGCCGAACGTTCAGCATTTGTGGAACCGGGCGTACTGGCACGAGGAAAACACGGGCAAAACTATGCAAGGTGAAATCCTGTCGGCGTCGTTTGACTTTTTCGAGCAGGCCGATGCGGTTGTGACGGAGGAAGGATCGGTTTGGACCTTGCGCATCCGTGTGGATGACGCCCCGGCGGTGTGCGTTTACTTCGACGCCTTTCACTTGCCCATCGGTTCCTCCTTGACCTTCCAATCGGAGGCCGGTCGGTTCAGCGCCCCTTACACGGAGGGACCGATTGATTACACCGAAAACAATGACCACGGTCGTTGGGTCAGTGGGGAAATTCCCGGAGAAGAAGTGGTGATGCGGTATGCGCAGCCCGCCGGTGCAATTGGTCTGCCAGAGCTACATGTCAACGGCATTGGTTATTTATTCCGCTACTTGTGGTTGGATGGGGAGTACGATTTGCTCGCTGAGAATGACCGCGGTTCGGATCCTTGCCAAGTGGATGTTATGTGCCCAGAAGGCGACGACTGGCAATGCCAGCGCGACGCCGTGGTGCGACTGCGGGTATCTCAAAATGGGGGGATTTACCTCTGCTCTGGCGCTATGGTCAATAACACCGCACAGGACTGCAAGCAATTGTTGCTAAGCTCGTTTCACTGCGCAGATGAGGTCGATGAGAATGGTTGGTCCTTGCTCAAGGTCCGGTACAACTACGAATACTTCGAATGCGATGGGGCGTCCAGTTTCAATTCGCACGTTCGCACGGGCGTCTTTTACCACACGAGTTCGGACGACATGTTTGGCAATAACATCAACGGCTCGGATTTCCTCCTGCTCGAAGTGGAGGATCCCATCTTTGACAGCTGGACACCGTTTTATGCTGGGTGGGACGTCAGCGGATCCAATCCGACAAGTGGAGTGGGCATCCACCACCCGTCAGGCGATCGCAAGAAGATTTCGACCTACACGACGACTGCTGCGAACAGCAGCGCCTATCATCCAGGTGCACACTGGCGCGTTTACTGGCAGGAAACGGAAACCAATCACGGTGTGACCGAAGGCGGTTCATCGGGTTCGCCGTTGTTTAACCAAAATCAGCACATTGTAGGCACGTTGACGGGGGGCGCATCATTTTGCGACTCACCAAATGCTCCGGATTATTACGGAAAGATGAGCTACCACTGGGACGGCAACAATCCCATTTCAGATGAAGAGAAACTCTACAATTTCCTCGATCCGTTGGAGACGGGCCAGGAAGTCTTGGACGGCAGCTACGTGACAGATTTGGAGGTGCCTTGTGCCGAGCAAACCATCTGCGGCTTGGTGGAAGTGGAAGAGGAGTGGTTGATTGAAAACGAATGGTCGATTCGGCCGAATCCGGCACAGGACCGCGTGTATGTCGACTGGTCCGGTGAGGTTCAGGTGGCTGAGTTGCGTTTTTATGACGCCCTCGGACGTCCGGTTGCACAGTTTGACGTCCGTCAAATGGCCGTGCCCGCTGCCGATGTGAGCGGATGGGCGCAAGGGATCTACTACGTAACGTTGGAGACGGCTGCTGGGGCGAGTGCCACGCGCAAGCTGGTCATCGAATAAGCGGCGTTAATTCGCCACCCACGAGAGTTTTTCGAGCTCAATTTTGCTCTTAAAGGCGCCGAACAAGACGGTTGCGGAGTTCTTGTGCATGGCGATGACCTCGCCACGTTCCTTACCGCCGTTGCGCAACCGAACGGTTGATCCCACCTTGATGCGGTCGACGAAATGCTTGGGTCGGCGTTTGGCTGCTTTCGCCGATTGCGCCTTCTTTTTTGCTTGTTTGGCAGCCTGGTTTTCGAGGCGCTTGGTCTTCTCGACGGCGAGGTATTTTTCGATGTCCTGCAGGAGTGCTTTGTTGCGGCTGCCGGGGTCAAACTTATCGATGAACTGCTGGAGTTTGCGCCCTCGGTGCAACGCCTCGTTGTTGTCCTCGGCCAGTGCTTGTTGGGCTTCGGCCCGGTCGTTGATGTGCTGTTCACGGCGGTTCATGGCCACCTTGAGTTGCTCAAGTTCAAGCTCTTTTTTGAGGTGCCTGTCGGTCACCTTGGCCACCGTATTTTTCTCTTTCTGCAGCTCCGAAATCAATTCGTCCAATTTGACTTTGCGGTGATCTAATTTGCCCTTCGCGCGCTTGATAAGGGCATTGTCGATGCCGTTGATGTGCGCCACCTCAAACGTGAATGAACTGCCCGGAGGGCCAATGTCCAATTTGAACAGCGGCTGAAGGGACTCCTGATCAAACCGCATGGAACCGTTGATGGCCTCCGGCAACTGGGCGGCGCGGGTCTTGATGTTGGCGTAGTGGGTGGTGATGACCGCAAAGGCTCCACGCTCGTACAATTCTTCAAAAAATACCTCCGCGAGCGCACCGCCCAATTCAGGGTCCGAACCTGTTCCAAATTCATCCAGCAGAAGGAGGGAAGACCGGTCGGCCGAATCCAGAAAACCTTTCATGCGGTTCAAGCGGTAGCTGTAGGTGCTGAGTTGGTTTTCAATGCTCTGGTTGTCGCCGATGTCGGTCAGAATGGTGCGGAAGCTGCCCATCTCGCTGTTGGGATGGGCAGGGATGAGCAGGCCGCTTTGCAGCATGACTTGAAGTAAGCCTACCGTCTTAAGGGTGATCGATTTGCCGCCGGCGTTAGGGCCGGAGATGACCAACATGCGTTCCTTGCGCTGCAGCTGGAGCGTCTGCGGCTCGGTGTTTAGGCCTTTGGCTGCGTTTTGCATCGCCAGGAGCGGGTGGTACGCTTGGATGAGGTGAAAGTTCTCGGCGTTGCGAATGCCAGGGAGGTCCGCGTCCATTTCGCGGGCCAGTTGTGCTTTCGCCCGGGCCCAATCCAGTTCGACCAAGAGGCGATGGTAGGACCGAAGGTCTGGCAGGAAGCGCCGAATCTGCTGCGTCAAGGCGCGCAAGATGCGGTGGATTTCCTTGCGCTCATCATCCTGGAGCATCTCCATCTCGAAGTTCATGGACACCGTCGAGGCGGGTTCGATGAAGGTGATGGAGGCGTTCTTCGACTGCCCCAATGCTGTACCTGCGATTTTGCGCTTGTGCGTGCTGTTGACGGCGAGGACGCGACGCTGGTTGATGAACCCTTCTTTCGTGTCGGCCAACCAGCCGCGCTCTTGATGTTTTTTGAGTTCCTTGAGGAATTGCCGGTTGAGGTTGCGGCGCAGCCGGACCTTTTCCTCCCGGATCTGGATTAGCTTGGGCGAGGCATTGCTCCGGACTTCTCCCTTCGCGTCAAATACACTGTCAATGGCTTTTGGGAGCTCCTCATTGGGCTCAAGCCCGTCGATGAGTTCGCACAGCCGGGGAAAACCATCGGCTTTGTCCTCGAGGGCCTCGATGACCCCGTTGACGGTTTCGGTAGCTGTTCGTATGCGGTTGAAGCCGGCTTCGTCGAGGACCGAATCGCGAACAGCAAGGCGTTCGTTGTCACCGGCAATCTCATCTCCTCCAACGGCTGGGAAGGGCACCCCTTCGCTGCGCAGGTTGAGGAATTCCTTCGTTCGCTCCAAATCCCGGCGCCACGATTTGGGATTGACGCGGGGATGCAGTTGAGTAGCCCGATCGACCGTCGTGGGGTTGTGGCAATGGTTCAACAACAAGGTTTTGACCACATCGAACTCGAGGTCTTTGGCGGTTTGGTCATCGAAATGAGCCATCCGTCCTTCGGCCTGTGAGCGCCGCGCGCCCCGTGCGTTTGTCGGTTTACTCGCCATGGTTCTGGGTCAGCTGAACGGGTCCCCACCCTCGGTTTGCACATTCAACGCGCAAAGCATGGGCGATGTTCTCCAGCTCCTCCGGATGAAACCACTGGACGCCCTCCATTTTTTGAAACCAGGTCATCTGGCGTTTGGCAAATTGGCGCGTGCGCAGTTTGATTTCTTCAGCGACTTGATCCTCTGACCTTTCTCCTGAGAAAAAATCGTTCCATTCTCGGTACCCCACCGTTTGCAGTGCATTGGCGGACCAATGGGGGCGCAGGGCTTCGACTTCCGCCTTTAATCCCGTTTCCATCATGCGATCCACTCGGCGGTTGATGCGGTCAATCAATTCTGCGCGTTCCCGCTTCAATCCGATGATTAGCGTGTCAAATGAACGTTGAACCGTTGTACTTGAATGGAAACTTGAGAACGGCTTACCGCTTGCCAAGCACACCTCCAAGGCGCGTACCACGCGCTGCGGATTCTGAAGGTCCATGGCCGCGGAGTGAGTTGGATCCAGTCTTGTTAGTTCTTCGACCAGCGCCTCCAAACCTTCTTCTTCCAAGCGCGCATTGAGTTCCGTGCGAATGGCCAGATCGGCGGGTACCGGGTCGAGTCCATCAAGGACGGCTTTTACGTACAACCCACTGCCACCGCTGAGCACGGCGCATTTGCGGTGAGCAAACGACAATTCGAGCCAGGCCAGAGCATCTGATTCGAATTGGCCTGCACTGTAGAGGGCATCGGGCTCGAGAAAGTCGACAAAATGGTGGGGGACTGACGCTCGTTCAGCGGCTGTGGGTTGCGCTGTGCCAATGGGCATGCCGCGGTAGACTTGCCGGGAATCGGCGTTCAGAATTTCACAGTGCAAGGCCTTCGCAATGGCGATGGCGAGCTCCGTTTTTCCAACGGCTGTTGGGCCGATGACGACCACCAAGAGCGGACGCTCCTGTTGGCCTCGGTGCTCCGAGAGGGGAGAAAGCTGTGCTGCGCGCGTCCCGTCCATTCAGAACAGGTCGACGTGGTCATCGATGTTTTCCATGCCGGGCGTCTCGTCGTCGTCCTCGTCGAGGTACGCATCGATTTCAGGGTCGCCGGTTTTGGCATCATCGCTGAAGACATCGTCAAACAATCCCGCATCGTCGAGGCCCTCGGGTTCGCGGCTCATGGGGTCAGGCGTGGTGCCGAATTCCATCATCAACCGTGGGTACCCCACGCCTTCCTCTGCGGTTCCCATCGCCAAGGGCTCCAGGTAGAAGCACCACATCCGGAGGTAGTCGTACACGTACAATCCACGGGAGGTGGGCAACGGAAGGATGTCTCGCACGGTGGCGTTTTCCATAGAAGGAAATTCTGGACCCATCGCCATGAGTGGGTACTCTGCTCCCTTGTCCCAAGCCTCATTGCTTTGGTAAAAGGAAGCCATCTCGTTGGCGTTGTCCCAATTGAAGGCATCGAGCGTGGACAAGTGCAGGTGCATCAACGGGGCATCGAGTTCAATTTCGATGTCGCGAAAGACATCCTCTTCAACGTCGAGAATGACTCGGATTTTGACGACTTGATCCATGCCTTAAAGATAGGGCAACAAGTCGACCGGGTCGATGTTCGAATGGTTGGCATGGTGTACCGTTTTGCCGTCGCGGATCAAAAGCAATTGAGGCGATTGGTGTTCGGTCTGCAGGTCCGTTGCAATGGCATTGCTGATAGCGCGATAATTGAGCAAGTCGAGCAAAAACGGTAGGACGGCTTCAGGCAATTCCCATCGCTGCTCGGTAAGCTTCAAGGCCATGCGGCTGATGCTGCACCGGGTGCTGTGTTTGAAAACGACCACAGGCTGCTCATGTGATGCGTTGAGGACTGCCTTCCAATCTTCCAATGATTCCAATGCGTTCCAATCCATCTTGCGGTAAATTTGTCCACAAAATTACCCGGTCCATGGACACGCGATTCATAAAAATTCCTCTTGCCGCTGCGAGCTTGGCGTATGCGATTCATTTGTTTACCGTTGGACAAGTAGGAGCCGGTGTGGGCATGGTGCTCATCGCGGTGCTTCTCGTCTTAATCACCCTGCAGAGCATGCGGCTGCTCATGGCCTTTGTCAGCCTGCGTCAGCAAAAAATGGATGACGCGCGAAATTGGCTGGGGCGTGTAAACCCCAAGCATTTGTGGCCCCGGCGCCGTGGGTACTGGTACTTCCTGTCGGGGAGCTTGATGATGGAGCACAACATGAACGAGGCCGAACGGTTGCTGAAAGAGGCGTTGGAAATTGGGTTGAAACAAGACCACGACAAAGCGGCAGTGAAACTGAACTTGGCTGTGGTGGCTTCCGCTAAACGCAAAACCAAGTTGGCCAAAGCACTGCTCAACGAGTGCAAGCGCCTCGACGCCAAAGGCGTGTTGAAAAAGGACATCAAGCAGGTTGAAGCGGCCATTCGCAGCCCGCAGCAAATGCGCATGCGCGGCCGTTGATTGACTCATCTAATCTTGTGGGTCCTGCACGGGGGATTCTTGGGAGTTGGCGGTCGCCTTTTGGATTCGTTGCAATAATTCCAGGCTATCCATCTGCGCTTCCAGGCAGATTTGTTTGAGCACCGCGGCGTCTTTGTCGGCTTTCCATTCGCGCGATTTGAATGCTCCAATATGTTGGCGCAACAAGGAATTGCTTTTGCGGACAATGCGTTGGGCCTCGGCCTCGCACTCTGGATGGTTCATCATCAACTGCAGGGCCTGTTCATTGACTTCCGAGAAGAAGGCATGTATGGCGCGTTGTATGTGATGAAGCGGCAGCAATTGGACGGACTTGGTTGTGAGTGTGCACGTGGGATGCACCTCCCAATGTAGTCTGGGCCTTGCGAATTTCCAAATCTCAACCGGGATGCCTTACGCTTCAAGCAGCTCGGTGAGGGCGGCGTTCAAGCGACTCGATGCAAGGAATTGTTCCTCCAGTGCACCCGCAAAAGGGAAGGCCGTGTCGAGCCCGCCGACCCGTTTGACCGGTGCGTCGAGGTCCTGCCAGCAGGCCTCTTGTATCTGGGCGCTCAGCTCTGCGCCAATGCCTCCGGTCAGGGTGTCTTCGTGGAGGACGAGGGCGCGGCTGGTCTTCCGCACGCTTTCGAATACCGTGCTTTGGTCCCATGGGAGCAAGGTTCGGAGGTCGATGATCTCGATCGATGCTTGGGACGCTGCAGCCGCAGCCTCGGCCCATTGCACGCCCAACCCATACGTGACGATGGTGGCGTCCGTACCCGACTGCACGATGCGTGCTTTCCCCAATTCGATGGCATAGGGCTCCTCTGGAACAGGTCCGCTGAGCGAACGGTAGAGGTACTTGTGCTCAAAAAATAGCACCGGATTCGGATCCTCAAAGGCGCGCAGCAAGAGCCCTTTGGCATCTGCCGGCGTGGATGGGTAGATCACCTTGAGTCCTGGCACGTGGAAGAACCACGCTTCCGTCGATTGGCTGTGAAACGGCCCAGCCCCAACGTTTCCGCCCGTCGGCATACGGACCACAACGTCGGCGTGTTGTCCCCAGCGCCAATGGATTTTGGCGAGGTTGTTGACGATTTGGTTGAACCCGACCGTGACGAAGTCGCTGAATTGCATCTCCATCATGGCTTTTTTGCCCGCGATGCTCAATCCTAAGGCGGCACCGACGATGGCCGACTCACACAGCGGTGTGTTGCGCACGCGTTCCTTGCCGAATCGATCCACAAATCCATCCGTCACTTTGAACACACCGCCGTACTCGGCGACGTCTTGGCCCATGAGTACGAGCTCGGGATAGGCTTCCATTGCTTGCCCCAATCCTTCGCTGATGGCGTCGATCAGTCGCAAATCCCGAGCTCCTGCGTCTGGCAACTCGGGCTCCGTGTTCCACTGGGTCGCCGGCACTGGGGCAAACCGGTCGCGCAATTCCGTTTCCGTATCCGCTGAAATTTCGGGTTCCTCGGCGGCTGCCTTCAATCCCAATTTGATGAGCTCAGCGTGGTGCGTACGCACCTCCTCGAGGAATACCTCTTCGAATACACCGTTCTCGAGGCTCCAGGCCGTGAACCGCTCCACGGGGTCAATTTGGCTCCAGTGGTCGATCAGCCCTTCCGGGTAATACTTGGTGCCGGAGGCCTCTTCGTGTCCGCGCATGCGAAACGTTTTGAATTCGAGGAGGATGGGACGGGGATTTTGCCGAACGCTTTCGGCGGCGTCTTTTACCGCGTGATAAACCGCCAGGATGTCGTTGCCGTCCACCTGAATGGCGTCTTCAGCGGGAATGCCGTATCCGATGGCTTTATCGGTGAAGTGTTCACATCTGAATTGCTCGTTCGATGGTGTGCTGAGTCCCCAAGCGTTGTTTTCGATGCCGATGATTACGGGCAACTGCCAAACGGCCGCCACGTTGACCGCTTCATGGAAATCACCCTCGGAGGCGCCGCCGTCTCCGGTGAAGACCAGGGTGGCTTTCGGGGCTTGGTTCAATTTGTGCGCTAACGCAATGCCGTCGGCGATGCCCAATTGCGGCCCAAGGTGTGAGATCATCCCCACAATGTGGTGGTCGGGTGAACCGAAGTGGAAAGACCGATCGCGTCCTTTGGTGAAGCCGTTGGCTTTTCCTTGAAATTGAGAGAAGAGGCGATCGAGCGGGATGCCGCGCGAGGTGAAGATGCCCAGGTTGCGGTGCATGGGCAGGATGAATTCATCGGAATCCAATGCCGCCGCTGCGCCCACAGAGATGGCCTCTTGCCCCATGCCGCTGAACCACTTTGAAATTTTACCTTGGCGCAATTGGCTCATCATTTTCTCCTCGATCATGCGGGGTAACATGAGCTGTGAGTAGAGCATTTTGATGGCGTCGTCCGAGAGTCCTCGGCGGTCAAAGGCCATTGGGTTGTAAGGGAATGTCGCGTCGGGCATCGATTGGAAATCCTGCCCAATTTAAGCCCAATCCCTCCAAGCTGCTTCCACCAACACGGGGTTTATCTTCGCGCCATGGACCCGAGCCAATTGAACCCGCAACGTACCCCGGAGCAGTCCGGTGAGCAATCGCGGTTTGTAGACGTACGGTTCCCTGCCCAATGGAGTTCTGACGCAGCACAAATTCAACGGGCTTTGGCCAAATCTGTGGGGTGCAAGGAAGAAGAATTGGGGGAATTCCGGGTGGTGCGCAAAAACCTCGATGCGCGGAAGAGGCCGGTCCAAGCGGTTTGGCGATTTGAAGTGGCGCGGGCAGGTGGGCGCTTGCCCGAAGCTCGGGAGCCAAATTTGCAATTGCCGGTGCTACCCAACGATGCCGAAACGGTCTACGTGGTTGGAGCCGGACCTGCCGGGTTGTTTGCCGCCCTTGCACTCATTCGTCAAGGCCAACGGCCCGTTCTTCTCGAGCGCGGTCAGTCGGTACGCCAACGCCGCAGGGATTTGGTGAAAATCACCCGCGATCACATCGTGGATCCGAATTCGAACTACTGCTTTGGAGAAGGCGGAGCCGGCACATACAGCGATGGAAAGCTGTACACGCGAAGCCACAAGCGCGGTGACATCCGTGGCGCTCTAGAATGGTTGGTGCACTTCGGTGCAGACCCTTCGATATTGGTGGAGGCGCATCCGCACATCGGAACCAACAAGCTTCCCGACATCATTCAGCGCATGCGCGAGGCCATTTGCGCGGCAGGAGGGCAGGTGCATTTTGGCGCGCAGTTGGTCGATGTTGAGGCTGTGAATGGGGTGTTGGACGCTGTGCAATGGGAGGATGTCGCGACGGGCGAACGCCACCGACGCGATGCGAATCGGCTGATCCTCGCGACGGGGCACAGTGCCCGGGATGTTTTTGAATTGTTCGATGCCAAAGGATGGGCATTGGAGGCCAAACCGTTCGCAATGGGCGTGCGCATCGAACATCCCCAAGCCTTGGTGGATTCTATCCAATACCACGGGGAAGAACGCGGAGAGGCCTTGCCGCCCGCATCGTACCGCTTGGTTTGTCAGGCCAACGGGAGAGGCGTCCATTCGTTTTGCATGTGTCCTGGCGGCATAGTCGCCCCGTGCGCAACCGAACCGGAACAAGTGGTCACCAACGGTTGGTCGCCTTCGAAGCGCAACAATCCCTTTGCCAACTCAGGGATGGTTGTGCAACTGACTGCAGTTGATTGGGAATCTCTGGGCTTCCAAGGACAACTTGGAGGGTTGGCCTTTCAGCGGGACTTAGAGCGCTTGTGCTGGGAAGCCGCTGGAAAAACCCAGCGCGCACCAGCTCAGCGGCTGGTGGACTTTATGGCCGGCGACCGAGGACGTACATCCAAAACGTTGCCTAATTGCTCTTATGTACCCGGTGTGGTTTCGGTGAACCTCCGTGAGCTGTTGCCACACGTGATTTCTGATGCCTTGGCGGCTGGCTTGCGCACCTTTGGCAAGCGCATGCCGCGTTACCTCAATCCCGATGCCATTTTGATTGCACCCGAATCCCGCACATCCAGCCCGGTGCGTATCCCACGCGACCGCGAGGACCTGATGCACCCGGATGTGAACGGCTTGTATCCGTGCGGGGAAGGCGGAGGCTACGCCGGTGGCATTTTGTCCGCTGCATTGGACGGGATGCGTGTGGCTGAAGCCGTGGCGACTGCATAAAAAAAGCCACCCGTGAAGGTGGCCTCTTTGGCCGACCCGTCGGGACTGCCGTTGTCAAATAATTCTGTTTTTATTCCGATGAGGCGGTGCCTTCGTTCAACTGCTGGTCCAATGCGGCAACCACCGCAACATCGACCAATTTGCCGTTGAATTCACCAACAATGAACGCTTCGGTGAAGCCGGCTTCTTGCATGGCTACCAACTGCGTTTGGGCGTCGTACATGGAAAATACGGATTGCGTCACAAATGTCATCGTACTCGACTGATCAAACTTCTGAGTTACCTCGCCTTTCAACAGAAACGGCGTGATACGTTCCATGTCCAAGGTGCGCACATCCGGCGCGAGTTGAATGCGGTAAGAAGGGCGAATGGCGGGCATGACGGCACGCAATGCGTCGATGTTCATGCCTTCCAGAGCGCTCGTCGCAGCGGCTGCTGGAGCCGGAGTGGCTGGGGCGCGAACGGCCTTGACCTTGATCGTGGATTTATCGGTTCCAAACGACTTTAGCAGGCGCACTTCTGCGGGGGTCAACCCTTCGCTGCTTACCGCTTGCACGGCAGGGGCGTTTTCGGGGGTTTCGATGCGCTGGAACACTTCCAAGGTCGGAGCCGTTTGCTCGCTGCGTTGTGCCGCAACGGCTTCCCACTGTGCTTCGCTCAGCGCAATGCCTTGCATGTTGACACGGGTGTGGGGCGAGAACGGTTCGAGGTCTTCGTAATCCGCAATGCCGTCTTTGTCGGAGTCCGTAGGGCAGCCGCGCTTGTCCACAGAGGCACCAAGGGGTGTCGCTGGGCATCGATCGCGGTTGTCCTTGATGCCATCTTGGTCGAAGTCGTTGCCCAATTCGGCCAATTCCGCCGGGAGTTCAATGCGCGGCTCCGCATAATCGCGGCCCACGCGAATGCCAATGCCCGCTTGCGCTGTGGTCAGTATATCCATATGACCCGGGCGCGGATCTAAACTGGCTTCTGCTCCCGCCATCATGGCAAAAGCAGCACTCGCGTAGACCCGAGGTGTCAAATTCAAATTCACGCCCATGCGAATGGGCACCGCAACATTGCGTTGCGTGGCGGTCTGCGATTCGTACGTGTAGTCGGGTGTCAACTCCCGAGCAAGTACGTGGGCATTCGAAGCGTCCTCGGCCATGTTGTAGACCTTGCCGTTGCTCCAGTAGAAGTAGGCGTTGCCGTCAGCGTCAGCGAGATCAGCAAAGTTTGACTGCTGCATGTAGTTGATGCCAAAACCGATCCAGGGCTGGATGAATTTTCCGTTATCGTAGGGCGTGTGCAGGCGGAGTCCCGCTCCAACACCATACCATTCTGACATTTCATGGCGTCGATCGGCTGCTGTTAAACCCAATCCGCCCCAATTCAACTCGGCATCGGCTGAGCAGTACGGCATGATGTCCGTGAACAAGGAAAGTTGAGTGGAATAGGCCCCGGTGGAGGCAATCTGGATGCCGTCTTCTAAGTTGGAGGCACCTGTAAAGCTTGTTGGGCCGGTGATGACCTGCAAGCCGGTTTGAGCATTCGCGCTGCCTGCAAAGGCAATAAGCACGGAGATGCACGCAATTTGAATAGCTGTCCGCATGGGTTCTAAGGGAATTAATTGACAATTCATCCCCGCCCTTTACGGTAGTCATCGAGAAAAAGTTTCAGTTTATCGCAAATTCTTCCGCAGCGAGCCGGCCTACTTCCATGCCAATGGCCACGCCCATGCCGCCCAACCGTACGGCAGCAATGCCGTTTGGTGCGAATCGATGCACAATGGGTGAGCGGTCCTTGCCAACGCCCAATTGACCCGACCATTCGAATGCAATACCCGCAGTTTTGGTGGCGGGCCACAGCGTTTCGAGGAGGGAGTGCAGCCGATGGCGCGTGGCCCTTTCGTCAAGTTCCCAATGTCGTCCTCCGCCAATAAGCATGCGGTTTTCAATTGGCCGAGCGTAGACGTAGCCGGCGTCAATGTGCACCGCGTGTGGAAAATTAAAGGCGGGGATGCGGTCGGTTACCAGCACATGATTGACGGCTGGTTGGACGTCGAGCTGTGGAATCAATCCGGCGGCCAGTGCGTTGGTGGCAATCAGCAGTCGTCTCGGGTGAATCTCTGCCGCTTCACGGGTCAGGGTGCTAATCTGTAGCTCGCATATGCTCTCGGTTGCATCAATTGAATCCACCCGGATGCCCGTCAATACGTCGATGGCGCTGGCCTGCGCCAAGGACTTGAATGCGCGGTTCATCTTACCGGTATCCAACAATCCTTCCAATCGGGAGAGGACGGCATGGCCTCCGGTTTTCATGTGCAGATGCGGCAGGGAATGGGTCGGAACGGTAGTGAAGGTGTCCGCGATGCCTGTGACCGGCTGGATCCAGCGGTTGAGGTCTGCCAATTCATGGGCTGGCGGTATGGCTTCACTTCTGCCTTGTGGAAACAGTTCAACACTTCCACACACGCGGTGTCCAAGGGCCGAATCACCAAACGTCGAACGCAGCCGTTGCAGCCCATGCCACCGTTTACGCACCAATTCCAATGTAGCCTCATCGCCAAGGGTATGGCGATCATGCTGCAGTTCTGTGGCGCTTCCGAAGCAAGAGAACCCCGCATTTCGCGAGGAACCGCCTCCGCCAATCGGGTCGGCATCTACGACCACAATGCGCCAGTTGGGATGCATGGAGCGCGCGTGGAGCGCGGCGGACAGGCCAACAATTCCGGCGCCCACCACCATCAAATCGACGTCTTCGAGCCATGCGTTTGATTCCCAATAACTAAATGCCATATTTTTACGTTCTAAGTGGAGGACGAACCCCGCGCAATGACCTGCAAATCAACCCAAAAGAAGCTTATGCCTGTTCCACAGTCCAACCGTGGACACAAGGTAGCGCGAATTTTGCCCCGGCGGTGGTTCGTGCTTGCGACGTTGTTGATGGCATTTGGGCTTACTTCTACGGTGGTTGCTCAAGAAGACCTGCTCGCCGTGTTTGGAACGGTGAAGCACGAGGAAAGCAACAAGAAACTGCAGGGTGTACGGGTGGTGGTATACCAGGATGGCGTGGAATTCGATGCCATTTCAACAGACGCACGAGGAGGGTACGTATTCGATTTACCGCTCCGCCACAATTACACCTTCAGTTTTGAGCTGCCCGAACACAGCAATAAGCGCATTGAAGTAAACGCCTCTGGCATCCCGATGGACGTCAAGGGTACGCGCAACATGGACTTGGACATGAGCTTGATGCCGCTGCCTCCGGGCTTTGACGCGAGCATTTTTGAAGATCCCTATGGACGTGGAGAATATTCTGCGGACCAGAACACGGTAATTTTTGACAGCAATTACACGGTCCGCATGCGCAACAAGGTGAATGCTGAATTGGCGCGTTTGGATCGAATGGCGGGGCAAGCAGAGGAAATGCGCGAGAAATTCGGTGACTTTGTCCAGAAGGGTGACCGGGCGAAATCCAGCCGGGAGTGGCAGAAGGCGGTGGACTTTTACGACTCAGCGTTGGACCTATTTCCAGAAGAGGCCGATGTGGTGACGAAGCGCGACGAGGCGCAACGTGAATTGGACGCAGCGAACGCGGTGAATGCGGATGAGGCGGCGTTCCAGGCGTTGCTCGATGATGCGGAGCGTGCCCTGTCAAAGGATCGACTCGACGAAGCACGAGATAGATTCGAAGCAGCCAAAGACATGCGGCCAGATGCTCAGGAACCGCGTGACGGGTTGCGCCGAGTGGATGAACGGGAGGATGCCCTCGCCAATTCAGCTGAAGCCGATGAGGAGTACAACGAACTCATCGAAGACGGGGATATCTATTTTGAACGCGAACAATGGGACCGGGCGATTGACAAATTTGCCGAAGCCAGTGCGCTGAAACCGAACGAATCCTACCCCAAGAACCGCATGGAGGAGGCGCAGATTCGCCAGGCGGATTTGGCTGCCCAGCAGGCAGATTTAATTGCCAAGACCATTGAATACGAGGGGTTGATTGACGAAGCCAATCTGTTGTTTCGGGACGATAATTACGCCGAAGCGCTGGTGAAGTACGAAGCCGCAGGTTCGGTACTGCCAGCCGAACGCTTTTGGCAACAGCGCGCAGAAGCCTGCCGAGAACGTATGTCCGAAGCCGATGCCAAGGATGATGGACGTCGGAACCGAGCTGCTGAGGAAGCTGAGCGTGAGGCCGCTGCTGCGCTTGAACGTGAGCAACGGGAAAACTACAACCGCATCAACGACGACGCTGATGAGGCATTCCGAAACAATGATTACGCTGAGGCCATTGCCCAGTACAATGAAGCGCTGGCTATTTTCCCTGACGAACGGTACCCCAAACAGCGTATTGCGGAAGCGGAGAAGCGTTTGTCTCGGGCTCAGGACGCTGCAGCGGCTGACGATGACCGCACGGATTCAAGGGATTCAGAAAATAGTGGAACGGACGCAGACTCGGTGGTCGATGGTGCCGCACGAGATGCGGCCGATGCTGCAGCCGATGAAGCACGAGCCGCACGGGAAGCGGCAGAAGCAGCAGCTCGTTCGGAAGCGGAGCAAGTCGAATCGGCCTATGAACAAGCCATTGAGGCTGCTGACGAAGCCTACGCTCGTCAGCAATGGACACAAGCCCAACGGTTGTACGACGATGCCTTGGCGGTAAAGCCCGGCGATCGGTATGCCAAGTCGCGCAAGGAACGTGCGGAGCGGGCCGCGAATAGCGCTTCAGATGACGACTTCGCCGAACGCGATCAAGGACCGTCGGAAGCGGATCTTGAACGCGAACGTGCCGCCATGGAACTCGACGCTCAACGGGAGGCGGAGCGCCAAAACGAAGCCGCCCAAGCCCTGGAGGCCCAGCTGCTTGCAGATCAGCAAGCCGAACGCGAACGAGAAGAAGCGGAACGCCAAGAACAAGCCGATCGGGACCGCCGACGCGCCGAAAAGTTGGCGCAGCAGATGAACAACTCCGATAAGGACGAGGTGGAAGCGTACTACAAAGCGGCGTTGGAAAGCGAAGCGGAAGCCCGAAAGCAGGAGGTGGAAGAGAAGAAAGCGGCGCAAGAACAATTGCTACGCGACGCCCAGCGCAGTGCGGCAGAACGCGTCGACCGGGACCTCCAAGCGCAGAAGGACATCGAGCGTCAGAGCCAAGCCATTAATGAGGCAGGTGTAGCGCAACAAGCAGAGCGTCGCCGAGAACAGGAACAACGAAAAGCGGCTTACGAAGCCAATGCGGATGAAGCTCAAGCGGTTGGTTCTGAGATGATTCAACAAGGCGCCCGCGATGCAGAGAACCAAGGCCGCCGAAAGCGCCGCCTCGAGGAACGCCGCGCCCAAGATTACACCTTGAACGTGCCGGAGGTGGAGGCCAAGAAGCGGTCGTTCCGCAACCTCTTCCAGGGGCTTTCACGAACGGCTGAGGACCGCCGCAGCGAATCCCGTGCGCAGGTTGAGAACATGACCCGTCGTTTCCGCCGCCTCGGAGATGGTGCCAATGCCCGTGCGCAAGAACGTTGGTTGGAGGCCCGCCGTCGCGAGAAAAAAGAACAGCAATTGCTCGCACAGCGGGAACAGGAAGCCCGCCAGCGAGCGTACAACGAGCAACAAGCAGCGCAGGCCAACCTACGGGAAGTAGGTCCCCGAGCTCCAGAGGATTACAAATTGGCCGAGGACGATGCCGACATCTTGCAAGGGGTGAATGAGGAGTCTTACGACATCCCGAATGGCCTTGTCATTGAACGTACAGTCCGCACCGGCAACCTTGTTGTCCGCTACCGCAAAGTGGTGACCAAAACCGGGGTGTACTACTTCCGAGGGGACCGGAGTATCACCGCGGACACTTGGCGCCGTGAAACTACTGTTGTACTCGATTGATGAATTCGCGGTCGCAGCGTTTTTGGGTGGCGATGGTGTTGACCTTGTCGTTGCATGCCGTGGTTTTGTTCATTTTATGGATGCAGCCGGCGGGGCGGTATGCCGCAGCGGCCGATGCGTTCATCCCCGTGGAGTTTGCAGATTTGGAAGCGGCTGAAAGTGTTGCCCAGACTTTGGAACAGCAGCTGCGTGCGCAAATGGAATCCCGCGTTTCCAACTTGGTGGCCGATGCCAACGCGTCGGCTTCTTCGGAAATGCAATCCACCAGTGCCCGAGACGAAGCCCGTATGGCCGAGGAAGTGGAGGCTGAATTGCGCGCGATGGAGCAAGCGGAGTTTGAGCGGTTGGCGAGCGAAGAAAAAGATTTCGGATTGGAAGGGGTGCCCGACGATGGCCAAAACGGCCAAATCAACACCCTCACCGGCTGGGACAACCGTTATGACGGCCGCGTCATCGTTTCGTATGACGTGGCGAACCGCAAGCACGTGTACTTGCCCATTCCCGGCTACCAATGCCTCGAGGCAGGTAAGGTGATTGTGGAAGTGGAGATTGCTCGCGACGGCAGCGTGAGCAAGGCTCGGGTGGTGCAGTCGGCTGTGGGCGATGCGGAGGCTTGCTTGAACGGCGCGGCGCTGAAATACGCACGCCGATCGGTGTTCGAAACCCGCACGGATGTGGACCAGGCAGGCACCATCACCTACGAGTTTGTCGCCCAGTAGCCGTTGAAAACTGCGCCGTGAAGGCCGCTTTGGTGCAGGGCGTGGTGTAACTTCGCTCAAGAAGTAATTTGATTTGGCCTATACCACTGAACAACCGCTGAAATTGGGCGTCATCCGAGAAGGAAAGACCCCGCCAGACCAGCGCGTCCCATTGACGCCGGACCAATGTGTTCTGCTGGAAGAGCGCTTTCCTCAATTGAAAATCGCTATTCAATCCAGCCCCGTTCGTCGCATCCGAGATGCGGAATACAGCGCGGCAGGTTTGGACGTTCGGGAAGACGTATCGAATTGCGATGTTTTGATTGGCGTGAAGGAAGTGAACGTTGAGGACTTGGTTCCCGGAAAGACCTACCTCTTTTTCAGTCATACGCACAAGTTGCAGCCGTACAACGCCAAGTTGTTGGCGGCCATCCTCGACAAGAAAATCCGCCTCATCGATTACGAATTGTTGAAGCGCCCCAGCGGTCGCCGCATCATCGGTTTTGGCCGATGGGCCGGACTCGTCGGAGCGTACAGCGGCCTGCGGGCCTGCGGGTTGCGCAGCGGATCATTTGAGTTGCCCAAGGCCATCGACTGCCGCGATCTCGAAGAAATGCTGGCGCATGTAAAGGATGTCACCCTTCCTGCGAACTTCAAGATCGTCCTCACCGGCCATGGCCGGGTGGGGCAAGGCGCTCGTGAAGTGCTGGACCACATGAAACTCCGATCGGTTCACCCAGACGACTTCTTGCGCATGGACTATCCCGAGCCGGTGTTCACGCACTTGGATGTCGAAGACTACAATGCCCGCACGGATGGGGGAGCCTTCGCCATGGATGACTTTGTTACGGATCCGTTGGAATTTGAAAGCACCTTCCCGCGGTATGCCCATGCCGCGAACCTTTTCATCGCGGGCCACTTCTGGGCCGAGGGGTCGCCATTCCTTTTTACGCGAGAGGACATGCGCCACTCGGATTGGAAGGTCAACGTCGTGGCGGACATCAGCTGCGACATCGACGGGCCGGTGGCGTGTACGTTGCGTCCTTCTACCATTGAAAATCCCATTTACGGCTATCACCCGGGTACCGAGCAGGAGTGCACGTTTGACCACCGGGAGGGCATCACCGTCCTGGCTGTGGACAACCTGCCTTGCGAGTTGCCACGCGATGCGTCGGAAGGATTTGGCCGCGAGCTGATGGAGCATGTGATTCCTTTGTTGGTGGAAGGCGATGGCGAAGGCATCCTCGATGGAGCCAGCGAGACGACCTTGGCCGGCGAGTTAAACGCGCCCTTTGCTTACCTCGCGGATTATGTCCGCAGCGATGAAGGTTGACGTTCAACTGCGGCGTTTGCTCAGGAGAATGAAACAGGTTGATTACGCTTTTGCGTAAGCTATCGGTATTAAATTTTGCTCTACCTTCATGGTCACATGAAATCCATTTGACAATAATGAGAGGACAAGCTTTGCTGCTTTGCGTCATGGTCGCTTTTTTCACGACCGCGGAAGCCCAAATCGAGTACAATTGGCAAAATTCCAAAGAGGGATGGGTCAGTGCAAGTGAACCGAATTTGGGGTGTGTTCTTGTCGCCGAGCCGAATGCACTCGCCATGAAAGCATTCAACCAAACGCCCGTTATGCGCAGTGGAACCCTGCAAGACGATTTGAATCTTGAAGCAACCACGTATAACCGTGTGCGGGTCAGCTTGAAGAACACGACCGCTTCAGGGAATCCCAATGCTCGCTTGTTTGTCTATCCACCCGAAAGCAATACAGCTACGTGCAATTACAACTTCGCAGTCGATACGATGATGATGGATTTTGAGACGTATATCATCTCCTTGGATGATGCACCGACGAATGGCGTGTTGGAAGGGACCATTGCACGCTTCGGCCTCAGAGCTCCATGGGGTGTTGCCAATGGCGATACAATCTATTGGGAGTCCATGGTCGTGTATAGCTCACTCGGATGCACGGATTCACTTGCGTGTAACTTCAGTCCGTACGCTGAGGAAGAAGATGGTTCATGTGTTAATCCAGGAAACCCATGTGACGACGGAGATGAGGCAACCACAGACGACGTGATTGATGAAAACTGCGAATGTGTTGGACAACCCATTGTAAACATTGAGAATTCGCTAAATGGAAGTGTGAACCTCACGCTGTTTCCCAATCCCGTTGCAGAGCAGTTCCAAGTTGAGGCTGCGTCACAAATTGAAGAAGTGGAAGTGTACAATGCTACCGGCAAGCGCATCGCTGTTTTTCAGCCTAATGCTGCAACGTTTACGGTGGATGCCGCCAGTTGGCCTATGGGTAATTATCATCTTCGCGTGGTTTACGCCGACGGATCGTTGGGTCACGAAGGTATCGTTGTCGTTCGTTGAATGGCTTGACGGATTACGTTAGAATGGACCGCATCCATCTGCGCAGCAAGTGTTTGGGGTTGATTCTGCTTTTTGGGTGTACGGTCGGCTGTGAATCTGAACAGCCTCCAACCGATAGAAGGAGCAATCATCGGAACGTCCTTTTCATCGTTGCCGACGATTTGAATTGCGACCTCAGCGCATACGGTCACCCTGTCGTACAAACGCCACACCTGGACGCCTTCGCCGACCGGGCGGTTGTGTTCACAAATGCCCACGCCCAGTATCCCCATTGTGGGCCATCGCGGGCGTCAATGATGACGGGATTGTACCCAGATCAAACCAAGATTTTTCGAAACAACACCTACATCCGTGATGCCATTCCGGATGTAATTACACTGGGACAGCGATTTAGACAAAGCGGTTATCGCTCCATTCGAATCGGAAAAATATTTCACTACGACAATCCCAGCGCAATCGGCACAGCTGGTATTGACGATATTTATTCGTGGGACCAGACCATCCATCCTTATGGCCGGGATAAGCGGGAAGAGTACAAAATTAATACACTCACTCCTCGAAAGTATGGCGGCACTTTGAGTTGGCTTGCAATGGATGGGACCAGTGAAGAGCAAACCGATGGGATAGGAGCGACGGAGGCTATGGGAAAGCTTGATGAGCTCGCTGCGTCTGAGGAACCATTCTTCCTGGCTCTGGGGTTTTACCGCCCGCACACTCCATTCGTGGCTCCAAAGCGATTTTTTGCTCAATACAACGCCGAGCACATTGAAATTCCTGAAACCCCTGAAGGTTACCTTGAGACCCTTCCAGAACCTGCGCAGAAGTCGATTCGTCGCAAACAAAACCCAACCGATCTCGAAGCAGAACTGGCGCAAGAAATCAAGGCGGCTTACTTCGCGACGGTGTCTTTTGTGGATGAGCAAATCGGCCGGGTCCTTCGTAAACTCCAGGAAACGGGTTTGGATCAGAATACGGTGGTTGTGATTACATCGGATCATGGATATCACTTAGGTGAGCATGGTCATTGGCAGAAAGAGACGCTCTTCCAAAATGCGACGCATGTGCCGTTGATCATTTATTCTCCGGAGTCGACCCAGCAGGGATCAATGAATCAAGTCCCTGTTGAATTAATTGATATCTATCCGACGCTGATGGAGCTGACAGGAATCAGCCCGCCTGCATTCCTCTCCGGGCAGAGCTTAGCGCCGATGTTGTCATCCAATGCTTATAATGCGACGGACCGTCCGCTGCATGAAAATGCGTTAACGCAGTGGGGAAGGGGCCATTCCTTGGTCGATGGCCGCTACAGGATTACGCGCTGGAACAATGGAGAAGAGCTGAAATGGGAATTTTATGATCGTGCAGCAGACCCGGACGAGATGCACAACTTGGTCTCAGGTGGAATTGAGCGTTATCCCTTCGATTCTTTGCGATTCGTGTTGGAATCAAGAATTGCCGAAGCCGAGGTGAAACCCGAAGGTTTGGGACGGCAGTTTGACAACGCAAAGCCGGCGCACAAGGCTCCTAACATAACGCACGGTGATCTCTTCGATGAACACGGAGAACAGACATTCCTGAAGCCAAAAACAGATTGAGATATGCCTCTAAGAAAAGTTGACCAAGGGACTGCTGCATTGTTGTTTGTGATGGGCGCAATTTTGGTCGGTTGCAATGCTGAAAAGAGCCTCGACTCGGAGCGCCTTCAACCGAATTTTCTCTTCATTTTGGTTGACGACCAGGGCTGGAACGGTACTTCGGTAGAGATGATTGAGGGGGATTCCCTCTCACGGAGTGATTTTTTCGAAACTCCCCATTTGGAAGCCCTTGCGGATTCGGGTATGGTATTCTCGCAGGCCTACGCAGCCGCTCCCGTATGTGCCCCTTCCCGCTATAGTATTCAGTTCGGAAAAACGCCAGCACGGCTCTCCGTGGTCCGCGTTGGTATGAATACTGATCATATACAGCACGAAGCACTGCTGAGCATCCCAAAAGCGCTAGCCGGAGTCGACAGCAACTACGTGGCGGGTCATTTCGGCAAATGGGGAATGGGAAGCCACCCGAGCATCCTCGGCTATGCGCACAGCGATGGCCCCAATCAAAACAAAGCAGGAGGTTTCGTCAACGACAGGAGTCAATGGACCGTTGAGCCTAAGGAGGATCCCAAGCGGATTGGGGAGTTGACCCGATCTGCATTGGAGTTCATGGCGGAGGCCAACGCCTCGAATCGTCCGTTTTACTTGCAGGTATCGCATTACGCTGTGCACGCTTCGATTCAGGCAACGCCGGGAAACCTCGAAACATTCGAGTCGAAGGGAGCAGGAGTGCGGCATATGGACACTGGTTTCGCGGCCATGACGGCTGATTTAGATGCAGGACTCGGCACATTGATGCGTGGATTGGACTCATTGGGATTGCGGGATAATACCTACATCTTTTACATGTCTGATAACGGTTGTGTGCCCAATATTCCCGGGGCCAAGCCGTACACGCGCAGCCTAAATTATCCACTGAGTCGGGGCAAATGGGATGCCATGGAAGGAGGGATTCGTGTGCCGTTGGTGGTCTCAGGACCCGGCATCGCCAAAGGCGCCTATTGCGACCAGCCGGTTTCTGGATGTGACATCTTGCCCACGATTTCCCATTTGGCCGGGCGGTTCATCGGAGGCGATTCGACGCTGGACGGGGGAAGCTTCCACGGCCTGCTTTTCGAGGAGGAGGAGGCCACAGTAACACGGTTGACCGATGGACTGGTATTTCATGTACCCTATCGCAATGGAATTGCCCTGAAACGGCCCCATTCTGCGATACGCAAGGGCGACTTCAAACTCCTAAAATTTCAAGACACGGGGGAAACCTACCTCTACGACCTGAGCACAGATTTAGGGGAGACGACCGACCGAACCGCACAACTTTCGCGAACATCTGACGCCTTGGAGCGGCAATTGGATGCTTACCTCCATAGCGTCAAGGCTCCGAAATGGGCAGAAGGTATTACATGGAAGAAGCATCCTTTGGAATCGTTTAACTCCCGCCATTGAATGCCATGAGGGTATCCGCGTTTTGGAAGGTTTCTGCAGTTGCAATGTTGATGATTGGATGCAATGATTCTGAGAAAAACGAAGTCACACCAGCAGAGATGCCCTTGGAGGATGGTCCAAGCGCGATGGTTCCCGTGCCGGCTGGAGACTTTTGGATGGGTGCAAACGAAGATTCGCTTGCCCTTGCTCGAGAGTACCCGCGTCATCGGGTACATGTTGATGCTTTCCTGATGGATGTGCATGAAGTGACCAATGCGGCCTTTGGAGAATTCGTTGCTGCAACTGGATACCGAACAGTCGCCGAGCGCCCACTGAACTGGGACGAATTCAAACAGCAACTCCCGCCCGGCACTCCCAGGCCGAATGAGGAATATTTTCTACCGGGTTCAATGGTTTTCACAGCGAACCCAGCGATCTTTAATTACATCGACTATTCCCAATGGTGGTCGTGGGTGCTGGGAGCGGATTGGCGTCATCCGTTCGGACCGGACAGCGACTTGGAAGGGCTGCAAGATCACCCCGTTGTTCATGTGGCCTATGAAGATGCAGTCGCCTACGCGAATTGGCTCGGTAAGCGACTTCCGACTGAGGCAGAGTGGGAGTGGGCCGCCCGCGGCGGGTTGTTCGACAGTCCGTTGCCATGGGGAAACCAAGGGGTAGAAGAAGGTGAGCCCCGCTGCAATACCTGGAATGGGACCTTTCCAACCTCCAACACTGCATGGGATGGGTTTGTGGGCACGGCTCCGGTGGGGAGTTATGAGCCGAATGGCTATGGAATCCATGATGTTGCGGGCAATGTTTGGGAAATCTGTTCGGATTGGTATGACGAAAGCCATTATGCCTCCTACCCTGCGGATTTAGTTGCCCTAAATCCAACCGGCCCAGAAACGTGGCGTTATCTGCCTGAACCGCATGACCCGAAACGCGTCATGCGGGGCGGCTCGTTCCTGTGCAATAGGAGCTACTGCGCGAGTTACCGAGTTTCAGCACGCATGCCGTTTTCAGCCAGCACCAGTATGAGTCACATCGGATTTCGTTGCGTGAAAGATTTGGAGAAGGAGGAATAAGTACTGTAAGTGTCAAAATGGGAGTGGTATGGTGCTACTATCGTTTGCTATGCGTATTATTCAGTGTGAAACGCATGTTGACGTACTCGATGGTTGTTGCCCTTGCGTGCATGCTTATGCCATTCGGACTGGCGGCTCAAGAAAGCCACGGTGAGCCCATTTTTACGAGCAATGTGATTCCGGGAAAGTCGCCGGCCTCATCTATTGAATTCAGCGGATTCTATCGGTTTTACTTGTATGGCAGGAATCAACATGAAACCTTTCCCAATAATTCAGGAAAAACCCTTGCGCTCATAGCGGGCGACTTGTACCGCGAACCGATGCTCTTGCTGAAGTTAAAAGGGCTCAGCAGAGAACGCATACGGTTCTCTGCTGACTTCATGATCAACAGCATTTACAAAGGGAGTTCACAGGCGACCCAATCACTTACGCTCGATCTTGGTTTGAACCTTGAAACGACATTTTTGACGAATTACGGTCGCTTTCGTCTTCGATCGGGTGGCGTCGCTTGGTACCGACAGAGTCGATTGACGGTGTGGGGCAATCGCTCGCTGAATCGCATGAGTCTGTTCGAGCGTCGGCCTCAAACCGCCGTCGATGCCGAGGCGGGACAGCGCTACGAGCGCTACTATGCGAACGGATTGATTGATGAAGGGGTCCGGTATGGAAGCCGCGCTTTCCAGGGGATATTCCTCGAGGGCAAACGACTGCCAATGAACTTCTCCTTCAAAGGGGTCATCGGAAAGAGCAATTTTAACCGCTCCGCGGAGGAAGGGAATGATAATTTTACGGTATGCGCTCGCCTGCAGAATGAGCTGAACGATTCGCTTAAGGTTTCCTACAATTTCCTGCAATCATTCCGACGTGAATCGCCTGCTGCAGCTGATTTCCAGCAGTATTCGATATCCACGGGTGAAGCCGTTTATCGATCGAAACACTGGACGGCTCAACTGGAAGCGGGCTGGGGACGATTTGCCAATTCCCAATACGATTTGGGAGGCGGTGAAGCAGTCTTGTTCAATCTGCGCACGACTAAAAACCTTCGGGTACCGGTGACGCTTCAGCTCTACCGGATTTCCCCCCAATTCGTAAATGTCACCGGGAATTTTTTGAATACGACAGTGCTCGAGGTATTCCCCAACGTTGCAGGCGTTGGGGCTACCATTCGAACGCCTTACCAGGGTCCGATGGTGGGGCTTCAATCACCCGCCAACAATCGGCAAGGTGCATCGCTCAACTTCGAATGGACTGCCGGCCGGTTGAAGATGAATGCGGGAATGGGCTGCTTTGCAGAAATAGACAGCACCGACAACGGGCTGACGTACCTGCACAACGTCAACGGTCAAATGCTGGCAAGGTTGTACTTGTTCGGACAACGTTGGGGCCCTTACAACGCATTGAATTCCAACTACCGAGGCACCTATGAGGAGGTGAACATTTTTGAGGATGACGGGACAACACCAGCGCGTATGCGGAAGTTTTTCAGTGTAGCGGAGGTCCAGGCAAAGTGGAAGTCTGCGTTTGAACGCCGCAACATCTATGTATTCGCTCTTGGTCGCGTGAATACGTGTCAGCCTGAATTCAATCCAGTGCCAGTTTTGGATGATGAAGCACTGCTCCGCCAATACAGTTCTGAGATCGATGTTTGCTTCGAATGGAACAGCAGAACGGTTCTCGTTATGAATTATGGTGTAGAACGCATTCGAGGGAATCAGCGAACGGATGTAGGGGATAGTGGTGATCTTTTGGCTCGCAATCAGACGAGTCGCTTGTTGGGGTGGGGTATGGATTGGAGCCTGTCGAAAAGAGCAACCTTGTTTTTGCGGCACGCCCATTACCGTTACTCCGATCCAAATTTTTTGGAAAACAACTTGAGCGGCACAGAGTCGACCCTTGAAATAAAAGTGATGTTTTAATGATGATCCGACCCAAAGAACTCCTTTTTGTTTCGTTTTGTTTTTGGATGAGCCTCTGCACAGCCCAAGAGCGGCCAACTGTTTGGTTTGATGGTTTGTCGCGTTCGTTGTTCGCACGGGATGCAATGGGAGCAGCTAGCCCCGTGGATTCGGTGTCTGAGCGTAGCAAGTCCGCCGGATACAACTTATTGGATTTGAACGTGCACGTGAACCCGACGTCTGACATGGAGGTCATGGCGCAATTGCGCGTGCGCAACGAGCTTGGAGGATTTTTTGGTGCCGGTACGACGGTAGATGTTCGGCAACTGACGTTGCGAGGTACGATTGACAACAAGATTCGTTACCAAGTCGGAGACATGTTCTTGCGCCAAACACGCTTTACGCTATTCAATTCCGCATCAGATGCGGAGGTGTTGAGCGCCGGTTTTCAGCCTTATCGGGACGTAATTGATTATGAAAATTTTTATGGAGACAACCGATGGCGATTGCAGGGACTGCAAACGGATTTTTCTCTTCAGTTTGCTCGGTTTATTCGAACGCTGGCAATTGATGCATTCATCACACGCCCAAGGGGGTCGGTGCTGACTTCAAGTGGCACCTATTTGAGCGACCGGTTGCTTGGTGGTGCTTCCGTCGTAGCCGACATCACGAAGCAGTGGCAACTGGGGCTTCACCACGTGAATTTGTTTGAGGTGCCGACCTCGGGCACGTTGGATGTCGCTGTTCGCAATCCCGTGCATTGTGCGGTGTTGCATCATCAGCAAGGCGGGGAGCGGTGGACCCACGAAACAACCGTGCATGCTGGAACATCCAATCGCACTTGGGCATTTACGGCTGAGGACCAAAACGATTTGACGAGTTCAGGGGCATTTTGGGAGCTGGACTCCCGGCACGAATCGAGAGATTCGCTTTGGAATTGGAATGTTGGGTACCGCTACGTTGATCCTGAGTTTCGAAGCGCTGCGGCGCAGACGCGAAGGTTGGATTGGTCAAGTGCAATGCAGCCTTCGACCTTTGCAACGTACACCAACGATCAGATCGCACGGCGCTTATCGGTTTTCGATTTGCTCGTTGATCCGCTTTTGTACAATCAAGCCCTGGCTCCCCAGCTGATGCAATTCAATCCATTCTTGAGCAACGTCAGTCCTTATGGCGACGCGACACCAAATCGCATGGGTGTCTTCGGAAGCCTCAAATGGGGAGGGATGAAGAAAGCAGTCAATGCGGCCTTGAACCTCACAGCGCTCTCCGAAGTAATGGGCCAAGGAACTGAAAACAGGAGGCGGTTTGGTCGGGCGGAATGCCGGGTTCACTGGGCTGCTCCGAACGTTCTGAATATTGAAAAGGGGGTGGATGTGACGTTCCATTCGAAAGCAGAGTTGACGCGTCGAGATGGCAATGAATTTGAGGAATTGGATTTGCGCTCTATCCAGTCTTCTTTGGAATTGAAGGCGGGGCTTTCAAATGCGCTTACCATTCACGCGTCCACATCCCATTGGACGGCCTCCGGCGAGGAATTCCTTTCCATTCGTGATGCATATGGCACCTTATTTAATTTCGAATCTGTGCAGGTCGACCGTTCGGACTGGATTTTCGCCTCAGGATTGTCGTATGAATGGAATAGGCATACTTACGCATCCATTCAGCACCAATGGTGGGGCGCCAATAATCGGGATGAAGCAATCCCCGACTTCCAATACCAGCGGCTCTTTTTTATCTTAACGATTGACTTATGAGAAATCAATTCATCCTGCCTTGTGTAGTTGTCTGTGCCATTTTGGCGCTTCTCGGCTGCGTAAAAGATGGTTACGAAGGCCCATCATTGAGTGAGCTGTTTGGTGAATTTGAAATCATTGATTCCCTCACCCTCTCAACCACCAGTCCGGATTTCTCCATCAATGAGACCGTCGAATTTTCGGCAACGTTCAATAAACCGGTCAATTGGCAGTTGGAGATTCAAGGATTGTCATCGGGTGGTTCAAAGGCCTTTAGCGGCTTTTCTCAAACCTTGGATAATGGCGCAGTGGTTTGGACCGGAACCTCATCGAGTTTGCCATTTTTTGAGCTCGAAGATTGTGCGGTGTCGTTAAATGTTGCGGATGAAGGCGTGGTTTTATACGATACGCTGACCATTACCGGCCTCGTGAATTTCGACGGCATTCGGGTGGCAGATTTCGATGCAGGACTTCCGGAAGGGGCCTTGGTTTGGAGGCAGGATGGAGGGAATATGACCTTTCAATTGGCCGATGATAATCCCTTGGTAGGTGCGGGCTATTTCAAAATGGGAGGGAAAGTAGGTTGGGATTGGAGCTTGGGATACATTGACATCCCTGTCGACTTCTCCGATGCAACAGTTGCAGCCTCTGAGTTCTATCTCAACCTTGGTGTACTCTCTGGCACCGTTGGAATTCCAGCGACGGATCAATTTTTAAATGTCTCCATTTCCGAATCTGACGCGCCATTTGATGACAATCAAGCCAACAACGGTGCGGACGTTTTCGGTGCCGGTAACGAGGTGTATCGACACCAAATCCGACCCATTGATTGGAATGGATGGGAGTTTATCACCGTGCCCTATGCAGATTTTGAAGTCAAGCACGAAGGCGGCGATAATATCCGCACCCCGGGCGACATCACTGCAATTCGAATTGCATGCCAAGCCTGTCCTTTTAATGCATCCGCCGCTTGCCCAGAAAATGCCGATCGCGATGTACAAACGGACGTTGATTTCTTGATTTTCACAGAGTTCACGGACTTATTTGGTCAGGAATGAAGCGCTGGTTTTGCATCGGTTGGGCTTCCATTGCACTTGCGGGCTGTTCGCAGTTCAATGCGGTAACGCTGTACAACAACGACACGTCGGAAGTGCATCCCTTGGATTATTTCGACCAGGCGATGATTTTTCACGATTCACAAGCCAGTGTTGTGACGGGTTTGCGGAATACGACGTGCAAGGAAGTGCGATTCGAGCAAGGGAATAGTTTCGGCGGGGAGGACCACATGAGCATTGAGTGGGATGCAAGCCGGGGGTGTAATTTCATCGGTATTCAGATCCCTTGGGCCAGTTATGCGGCCAAGGATTTGACACCGCTCTTGGATTGCGCGGCTATTGAAATGGCCATCCGATTGGAGGAAGGCTCGTTGACCAACATTCCCATGTTTTTTGGTCTTGTCGATTATGCCGGCCGGCAATGTATGACCAAAATCAATTTCCTCGGTATGGATGATGGTGTGTTGGATACTTCATGGCGAAAGGTCCGCATTCCGCTGCGTGCGTTCAATTACGAAAGACGAGGCGTGAATATGGCCAAGATCAAGGAGCTCAAAATTGAATTTCAACGAAAAGGGCATGTCCATATCGATGAAGTTCAAATCGTCCGCTACGAGCATCACTATCCGATTGAACCGGATCAGTCAATCGATGTTGTTGCCGAGTTGCCCTGGAAAATTGGTACAACGCCCGAGGAATGGTGGGGAATCAATCCCCGCTATTCGCGTAGTTTTCTCTTTGGCGAGGAACAAAACGCCAGTAATTCCAACCAGGCGGAGCCCATGACAATTCAAGCTGAAGTGAACACCGATTTGCCAGATGCATGGGACCAGTTTGGCGTCTCCTTTTCAGCCTGGAAACGTGTGGACTTGGCGTCGTTGCACACCACCGCAGCGTTGAGTTTTGATTTGACGTGCGCAGAGATGCCGGAATTGGTGATTTCCATTCACGCGTTCTCGGGGCAGCGGCGTCAGCTCCGGGTACAGCTTCAAAGCCATCAGCTCGTTGCTCGAGGCGAAAATCAATTCCGGGCATACATTCCCATCCGGTCTATTCCGGACTTTGAGTCGTTGGATTGGTCAGCGCTGAAGGAGGTGCGATTCCGCGTTAAGGAAAGTGCGCGTTTCGACTTTGCCAACCTTCGGCTCATCGAATTCAGAGGAAACCCCCAAAACCCTGTAGCGTGGAAAGGATACGATTGAATCATCCATTGCGTGTTGTTCTGTTGCTGCTGTTTGCTGTTGCGGCCCCCCAAGGAAACGCCCAAATCGCTCACGTCGAGGTCATTCAGAATGAATCGGGATTCCAGCTGTTGCGTGACGGCGAGCCCTACTTCATCAAAGGGGCGGGTGCCAAAGATCATTTCGACTTGCTAGAATCATCTGGGGCGAATTCCATACGGATCTGGAGCACGGGCCGAGCCGATCTGCTCGATTCGGCTGCTCAACGCGGTATGACTGTGGCCTTGGGGCTTTATGTCCGACCTGAGCGCACGGGTATGGATTACAACGATACATATGCAGTCCGTGGCCAGATTGAGCAATTGAAGACAGAGATTTTGAAGTACAAGGACCATCCGGCGCTGCTTATTTGGGGAATAGGCAACGAGATGGACCTCCGATACGCCAACTTCAAAGTCTGGGATACGGTGGAGGAATTGGCCAGATTCATTAAAGAAGTGGATCCTCATCATCCCACCATGACCGTGATTGCGGGATTGGATCCGTCAAAGGCACACATGATCAAGAGCCGATGTCCGAGCATCGACATACTCGGGATCAATGCCTATGGCTCCATTGAAAACACACCGGCCAACATTCGAAAATTCAACTGGGACAAGCCCCATATTTTCACCGAATGGGGTGTCAATGGTCCCTTTGAGGCTCCGCGAACGGCGTGGGGAGCTAAAATTGAGCCGCCCAATGGGGTCAAGGCGAACATGCGACAGCGTCGATACGCGGATCGGATTTTGGCAGATTCAGAGCGCTGCTTAGGCAGTTATTGCTTCCTGTGGGGGCAAAAGCAAGAATCCACAGCGACGTGGCACGGTATGTTTACCGGGAACGGTCATCCCACTGAGGCGGTTGATGTAATGCACCAATGTTGGACAGGGTTTTGGCCAGAAGAACGAGCGCCTTCCATTGTAGACATCGAGTTGAACGGCATCGGTTGGCGCAAGGATCACACGATGCGTCCAGGTGAGGATGGTATTCTGCATGTGGATGTTGTGTCGCCCACTTATGACACAGTGATGATTGAATACAGGCTTTACCGCGAATCGCAATCCAGGGCAATTGGTGGCGACGTCCAGGCGGAACCGGAGGAATTGTCCATGGAGATCACAGTCGTTGACGATGCCACGGTCCGATTCAGCGCCCCTCAGGAAGGGGGTGCTTACCGAATCTTTGCTTTTGTTAGAAACGAACGGAATCAATATTCCGTCGCCAACGTACCTTTCCTTATTCACTGACACCAAACTGTATACCATGAAACCCATCCTTTGGATACGTATCATTTCGCTGATTGCACTTGTGACCTTGTTCTTCGGCTGTGCTGAACAGAAGGAGGGCGAAACGAAGCCGTTGAACGTACTATATATCATGGCCGATGATCTGGCATACCAGGCGATCAGTGCTTACGGTTCACCCATTAGTGAACTTGCTCCAACGCCAAATCTCGATCGAATCGCCGCCAACGGTGCACGCATGGATGCGGTATACTGCACCAATTCGATATGCGGTCCAAGCCGGTCATCCATTCTGACCGGCAAATTTTCGCACCTCAATGGGTTTTATAAAAATGTAGATGGCGGAGATTTTGATGGCACGCAGATGACCTTTCCCAAGGTTTTCCAAGCGAATGGTTATGAAACCGCTGTAATTGGGAAATGGCACCTCGGTACGGAGCCAACGGGATTTGACTACTCCAAAGTGCTCATTAATTGGGGAGGGCAGGGAACGTACTTCAATCCACAATTTTGCATAAATGGCCAAGACACGGTGGTCGAGCGCACGCGCCATTCCACGCAAGTCATCGAAGACGATTGTATCGATTGGTTGACCCAGCGTGATTCGGAAAAACCCTTCATGCTGCTCTATCAATTCAAGGCTCCGCATCGGGATTGGCGTCCTGATTCCATGTACCATGACCTCTTCGCTGATTTCGATTTTCCCTTGCCTGAAAATTTCGATGATGATTATGACGGGCGGCCTGCTGCTGCTGAAAACATGATGGAGATCGAAAATCACCTGAACCGCAGGGATATGAAGCAAGAAGCGCCTCTTGGTTTGTCGAGAAGGGACTCGATGCGCTGGCTGGCATATGGTGACAAAGGGCAATTTTGGACACCCCATGATTCCCTACAAGGTGAAGCCCTCAAGTACTGGAAGTACCAGACGTATATCAAAGATTA
>JBELBV010000004.1:97235-102574 GCA_042095135.1 Flavobacteriales bacterium
GATGAAATGCAGGGAAGGAGCTTCAAAAACGCACTCGTGGAGAATCAAAGTTCCAACCGGGACGCGGTGTATTATCACTACTACGAATACCCCATTTGGCATAAGGTTCAGCCGCACTACGGCATCCGAACAGATCGATACAAACTCATTCATTTCTACTATTCCATGGATGAATGGGAACTGTACGATATTCAGAAGGATCCGGAAGAAATGCACAACATCTATGAAGAGGCAGATGAATCGCTGATTGCGGATTTGCGTTTCAAATTGGATTCATTGCAAATCATGTATGGTGATACCGCTTCGTTGGAAGAAATGCGGCTCATGACCGATACCGTGATCACACGGGTGTACAATGAGCCGATGAAAGTCACCAAATGAAAGGGGGGCAGCTGATTTGGCTCCTTGCTGCAGTTGCGCTGGCCCAGGTCGGATCGGCGAACACTTTTTTTGTAAGCAGTTCCAACGGCGATGACGCCAACAGTGGAACGTCTGCAGAAGCGCCCCTTCAGTCGATTCAGGCCTTGAATAATATGGAATTTACGCCCGGCGATTCGATTCTTTTCCATGCTGGAGAATCATGGCAAGGGATGTTCTGGTTGCACGGTTCGGGTACACCTGAACTTCCAATTGTTGTTGGCAAATACGGTGAGGGGCCACGGCCCATTATTGATGGCAATGGCTACCAGGCATCGCTTTTGATTTACAATGACGAATGCATTGCGGTTCAAGATTTGGAGTTCATCAATGATGCCAGTCATTTGGATGAGGTTGGCGAGGTCAAAAAATTGGAGGGGTTCGGCGGAGAATCAAATGATTGGGGGTCCGGCAAAAATGTCCGATTCGGAATCAAGGTGGTCGCCGACGCGCAGTCCATTCAGCGCATTCAGTTCGCCGACCTGTACATACACGATGTATTTCCGTCGCCTGACTTGGCATCGAACGAACACAAGGGCTACGGCATTAAGATTGAGACTCAATCCGACCTCGAGCAGAACGCAGTGCATCTTGCGAATGACGTTTCATTTTCGGACCTGACCGTGAGTCGGACGGGGCATTACGGAATATGGATCAAATCCCTTGGCTTAATTCAGAATGATACGTTCAAGAATCACAACGTTGTGATGGATTCGTGTCTGTTCGAGTACACCGGAGGTTCCGGTTTCGTGCCAAATAAATGCGAGTTTGTCACGGTGCAGAACAGCATCTTCAATCACACGGGATCGGATGTGGACGAACGCATGTGGAAGCGGGGGAGTGGCATGTGGACGTTTGACTGTCGCAATGTGATTGCGCAATTCAATCAATTCAAAAATGCCCACGGTCCAATTGACTCCTATGGAGCGCACATTGATTTCGGGAACGAAAACGTCCTGTACCAGAACAATTTAAGCTACAACAACGAAGGTGGTTTTGTCGAAATCCTCGGTGATAACATCAATTGCGGTTACCGCTACTCGTTGAGCATCAACGATGGCTATCGGGTGGATCCGAATGGCGTGCACAATGGTAGAACACTGAACATATCGGATTATTGCGGAGAGACGAACCCCGGTTGTTCTAGTGCAGGGACATTTGTCTACAACAATACCATCTACATTGGCGACACCTTGGCTCCTGAAATTCGAATCAAGCCCGGAATAGGGGAATTCTATTGTTATAACAACCTGTTTGTGTGCGAGCCGGAGGGGGGGGATTTACTTTGCGATGTTTCTGAAGAGTCCAATGAGCTTGACTTCAGTCACAATTTGTTTTTCGATTCTAGTAGGTATCAGTTTGATGCAAGTGGTTTGGTTTTGAATGAATCACTTTTTGAGGACCCTATGCTCCAAGCGATGGATTCGCTGGGAGGCAGTCATCCAGACGATTACAAACTCACAGCTGGGAGCAGTGCATTTCAAGTTGGATTGAACGTAGCAGAAGTCTTGCTTTCTACGGTTTTATTCGACCACAGCGCAATGACTGATTTTTACGGTAATGCTGTTTCTGTGATTGAGACTTCCATTGGCGCACATCAACCTGCTGAGGGTAGTTTTTACTGTGGGCTAGGGGCGCAATGGAACGATGCCGAGCAAAAATGTATGGCCTGCTTATGCGACGGTGATTTTGACGGAGATGGTAACTTGACCGTGACAGATTTGCTCATCTTCATTACCAATTTTGGAGCGAACTGATTGCTCTCGGGGGAGCTGTTAGGAAATGCAGGCTCAGACTCGTATATTTATATGTTAACACACTGATTTTCAAGACTAAAATTCGAAGCCATGGCACGATCTGCGTTTTTTTTGCTTTTGGTAGGGCTCACTTTGGCACAGACCTTGAACGCCCAAATTACCATTGAAGTCTGCAATCTTTTCGAGGCAACAGAGAATGAAGCGTGGCCGTTTGTTTTCACTGCAGTTGAGTCGGATGATTCATCGAGTTCGAATGAACAGGTTTTCGAGATTGTCGTTGATGCGCTGCCTTCAGAGGGAGCGAGTGTTCGTGTTGCCAAGACTGTCGCTAACGGCAATTGGTTCTTTGGTGAGCCGATTCCACTTGAACTCGGATCCAATGTCATTACCGTTTCGGCTGTGTCCTTCTCGCGGACTGTTAAGTTTCAGTTTTCTACGGGTAATGTTGCTTTTTCTGGGTTGTTCTTGAATTATTTAGATGTGAACACTTGCGTTGCTGGGATTGATGGAGTGGCCATTGCATCCTGCAATGCGTTTGAACCGGGACCAAACGAGACTTGGCCGCACGTACTCACTGCAGTCACTTCTGATGATTCGTCAAGTGGTGATGAGCAGACGTTTGAAATCGAAGTGTCTGATTTGCCCGAAGTTGGAGCGCAATACCGCGTAGCAAAAACCGTTTCAAATGGCAATTGGTACTTCGGCAATCCGGTTGACCTCAGCTTTGGGTTGAATACAGTAACCGTTTCTGCAGTGACGTTTCAACGCACGGTCAAGCTTCAATTCAGCAGTGGTGAGGTTGAGTTTACCGCGCTTGCCATCAATGGCGAAGCGGTGATTTGCGAAGCAACTGAAATAATGGGCTGTACCGATGTCGAAGCGGAGAACTATGATGAGAGCGCTACTGCAGATGACGGTTCATGCACGTACCATCCTTCCTTTTACTGCGGATCGGGAACTTTCTGGGATGAATCTGAAGGTAAATGCATCGCTGCATCGAGTTGCACCGGTGATCTTGACGAAGATGGAATGGTAGCAGTACCTGATTTACTCCTCTTCCTTTCGGCCTTTGGTAACGCTTGTGAATAGTATTCATCCCCCACCTTCACGAATGGGGTTGGGTATTTAATGCCTCAAGGGTAATTGAAAACGAAGATTGGGGGCTATTTTCACTCCTATGATGCGCCATTCGTCCTTTTCCCTGCTCTTTGTACTGAGTCTATTTTCTTCTGTTCCATCTGGTTTAGCCCAGTCTACGGCCGTGCTCGAAGAAGGGCTCGAATTCCGGTGCATCGGTCCATTCCGCGGTGGCCGATCCGCTGCAGTGACTGGCGTCGATAATGACCCCATGACTTTTTACATGGGCGCTACCGGCGGCGGGGTATGGAAAACTACGAACGGCGGTACAACCTGGGAAAACATCTCCGATGGCTACTTCGGCGGCTCCATCGGCGCCGTGGCGGTGAGCTCTTCGCACCCGAATATTCTTTACGTCGGCGGTGGCGAGGTCACGATCCGTGGCAATGTCTCGCCGGGCACCGGGATGTACAAGTCCGTAGACGGCGGCCGCAGCTGGTCGGCCATCGGATTGAGCAATTCCCGCCACATCCCGCGCGTACGCATCCACCCGCGCAATCCGGACATCGTTTACGCGGCGGTACTTGGCGACCTGTTCAAGGATTCAGAAGAACGCGGCGTCTACAAATCCACAGACGGCGGCGCCACCTGGAAACGCGTGTTGTTTGCCAACGAGCGGGCCGGCGCTGTGGATTTGGTATTCGATCCGGTGAATCCCGAGGTGTTGTACGCCAGTACTTGGAACGTGCGGCGTACACCCTATGATTTTTCGTCCGGAGGCTCGGGCTCAGCGCTTTGGAAGTCCGAGGACGGCGGTGCGACCTGGACGTCGCTCATGGACAACGAAGGCCTGCCCGATGGGCCGCACGGCATCATCGGCGTCACCGTGTCGCCGGTCAACCCCGACCGGGTTTGGGCCATCATCGAAAACGAAAACGGCGGCGTGTACCGCTCGGACGATGCCGGCACCACCTGGGAATTGCTCAACTCGGACCGGAGCCTGCGCCAACGCGCTTGGTATTACACCCGCATCTATGCGGATACCGAGGACGCCAACCGCGTCTACGTCATGAACGTGTCGTACCACGTCTCCACGGACGGTGGACGCACCTTCGAGGCGCGGTATGCCCCGCACGGCGACCACCACGATTTGTGGGTCGCGCCCGATGATGCGCGCAGGCTCATCATTGCCGACGACGGTGGCGCCCAAGTCAGCTACGATGCCGGCGCATCCTGGTCGACGTACATGAACCAGCCGACGGCGCAGTTCTACCGTGTCACCACCGACGATGCCTTCCCGTACCGCATTTACGGCGCGCAACAGGACAACTCGGCCATCCGCATCGATTCCCGTTCCCGCGGCCGCTTCATTACCGACGACAACTGGGAGAGCACGGCCGGTGGAGAGAGCGCTCACCTGGCGCCAGATCCCAGCGACAACGATATCGTATATGGAGGGAGCTACGGTGGTTTTCTCACGCGGTTCAACCACGACCTGGACATGTCGCGCGCCATCAACGTGTGGCCGGACAACCCCATGGGCAGCGGCGCTGAAGGCATGCGCTACCGCTTCCAGTGGAATTTCCCCGTTTTCTTCTCGCCGCATAACGCCGAGCACCTCTACACGTGCTCGCAGTTTCTGCACCGATCCACCAACGGTGGCGCGTCCTGGGAGATTATCTCGCCCGACCTCACCCGCGGCGAGGCCGAGAAGCTCGTTTCTTCGGGCGGTCCCATCACCAAGGACAACACGGGCGTGGAATACTACGCGACGGTTTTTGCCGCTGCGGAATCGCCGCGCGAGACTGGGTTGATTTGGGCCGGTTCGGACGACGGACTCATCCACGTGACCCGCGATGCCGGTGCCACGTGGCAAAACGTCACGCCGAAGGGCATGCCGGCCGACGCCTTGGTCAACAGCATCGAAGTCGATCTGCACCGCGACGGCGGCCTTTACGTCGCAGCCACCCGTTACAAGTCGGGCGACTACGCGCCGTATTTGTACCATACGGACGACTACGGCACAACCTGGCGCACCCTCACCAAGGGCATCGACCGCGGGCATTTTACCCGCGTCATCCGGGCCGA
>JBELBV010000005.1:0-82977 GCA_042095135.1 Flavobacteriales bacterium
CCTGCTGCCGAGGCCGCTGCTGAAGAAGCACCAGCTGAAGAGGCTCCTGCTGCTGAAGAAGCGCCAGCCGAAGAAGCGCCTGCTGCTGAAGAAGCGCCAGCTGAAGAGGCTCCTGCCGCTGAGGCCGCTGCTGAAGAAGCACCAGCTGAAGAGGCTCCTGCAGCTGAGGAAGCGCCTGCTGAAGAGGAAAGCAACGACGAAGAGAAGAAGGAAGACTAATTCTCATTCAACTGAATATTTGAAAGGGCTGCACTTCCGGTGTCAGCCCTTTTCTTTGCACCAAACTTGGCACGCACATCATGAACAAGGCCGACTGTTTTGTCCTCGGAAAATTAACCAAGCCCCACGGGTACAAAGGGGCCCTGGTCCTTTTCATAGATGCCGATGAGCCCCAGGCGTACGAGGACATCGAGGCCATTTGGGTCGAAGTCGGTGAACGACTCATTCCACACTTCATCGATGCCATGCGTCCGCACAACAAGGCGGACAAATTCGTGGTGGAGCTGGAAGGCGTAGACAACGAAGCGAAGGCCAAGACCATCGCAGGATGCACCGCGTATCTGCCCACCAGCATGCTCCCCCAGCTCGACGGCAATACCTTCTACTTGCATGAAGTAAACGGCTGGACGGTCACCGACGCCCAAGGCGATCCGATCGGAACCATCCGCAAGGTATTAGACTATGCCATGTACCCCATCCTGGAAGTGCATGCAGAGGCGCACAACAAAGAAGTCCTGATTCCACTGCCCGCGCAGATTGAAGTGAAGGTGGATCGCGCAGCAGAGTCGCTCGCCGTGGACTTGCCTGAAGGACTGCTCGAAACCTACTTAGGGTCGGAGGCAACGGACGAAGACGAGGGCGAATGGTGGGACGGCGACGAGAGCTAATAGGCCATCGCTAAAACTCCATAAGGCGGTGTTGACAACTGAATCACCGCTGCTGGATACCATTTTAAGTGACGGGTAAGTTTGAACAAACCAACCCACACCGATGACATCGACTCCACCGAACGCCGGAACCGCTCCAACTCCTTCCATCGCCAAAGTCACCACCAAAACCTTCGTGCTCGACACCAGCGTTTTGCTTTTTGACCACAGCGCCTTGTCGCGGTTTGAGGAAAATCAGGTAGCGATTCCCATTACGGTCTTAGAGGAACTCGACCAGTTCAAGGTAGGTAATGAGACGAAGAATTTCGAAGCGCGCGAGTGCATCCGCATCATCGATCGGCTGAGCAAAGCGCAAACGCTTCAGGATTGGATTGACATTGACAACGGCGAAGGAGGAAAGCTCAAAATCGTTCTGCACAAAGAAAGCGAGCACAGCGAGGCGAACCAGGTGTTTGGCTCCAAGTCCAACGACCACCGCATTCTCGATGCTGCCCTCAAACTGCAAAAGGAAGACCCCTCCACCGTGGTCACCTTGGTTACCAAGGACATCAACCTCCGGCTGAAGGCCAAGGCACTAGAGCTGCCCGCTGAAGACTACAAAAACGGCCAGGTACGCGACGTCAAACTCCGGTTCACCGGCAAGACCCTCATCGAAGGCGTCGATGCCGACGACATCCGCAAACTCTACGTGCAAGGTTCGACGCGCAAGATCACCATGCTCGACCCCTACCGCCAGAACAACCACTACTACGTTCTGCGCAACGGATCATCCAGCGCCCTCGGCTACTTCAGCGAGGTCACTCGATCCATCGAGCGCATCGACAAGGAATACGCTTACGGCATCAAGCCCCGCAACGCGGAGCAAGCCTTCGCGCTGCACGCCATCATGAACTCCGATGTTTCATTGGTGACTATCTGCGGCGTGGCCGGCACGGGCAAGACCCTGCTGGCGCTCGCCGGCGCCCTCGAACAACGCAACTGCTTCGATCAGATCATCCTCGCCCGTCCCATCGTCGCCCTGTCCAACCGCGACATTGGCTTTTTGCCCGGTGACGCTGAAGAAAAGATCAACCCCTACATGCAGCCGCTTTGGGACAACCTCAATTTCATCAAGTCCCAATTCGGGGAAAACGAGCGCAAGAGCCGGGTCATTGAAGAACTCAAGGCCCAGAAGAAAATCACCATCTGCCCGCTCGCCTACATCCGCGGCCGCTCGCTGACCAATGCCATTTTCATCATCGACGAGGCGCAAAACCTGACACCACACGAGGTAAAAACCATAATCACACGCGCCGGAGAAAACTGCAAAATCATTTTGACCGGTGACATCCGGCAAATTGATACGCCCTACCTCGATGAGCAATCGAACGGGCTCAGCTACGTCATCGACCGCCTGCGCGGCAAGGACCTATACACCCACATCACCCTCGAAAAGGGTGAGCGCTCCGACTTGGCCAACTTGGCCAATACGTTCCTTTGATTTAGCGGTCGGATTTAGCGGCGCACCACTTTGCGGGACACCGTCTCTCCGCTGTCCAGCGTCCACCTTACGACATAGTTCCCCTTCACCGCCGGCAACTGCACCAATGATTCTGTCCCCGGCTGCATCCATCCGAAGGCCACCCGCGAACCTTTGGCGTCGAAGACTTCCCACAACGTGGACGTGCGCTGGACCGGACCTTGGAGACTGACCCAGCCATCGGTGGTTGGGTTGGGGTAAACCGACCAAGCTGTAGACTCCAATTCAACGGCGCCTACACCGCCAACGACGTTGACCGTAAAGGCCGTGTCTGCCACCAATTCCGGTGCCGCACCTTGCGCCTCAAAGAACGCTTGGAACGCTTGGATGGTGCTATCTTCAAACGCAAACATCGGCTCGACCCAGCGGGGCGGCATCGCTTGGTACCATACGGTCACTTCCATATCCACCGGGCCTGAGCTCACGGCTCCGCCCATTTCGTAGGTCACGGTGTGCCGGCCTTGGCCCACCTCAAAGAGCGCATCGTCCAAGGCCAAGCCTTCTACACGTGTCGTGTCGTACACCGGGTGGGTGTAGCTAAATCCTTTGGGCGTGAGGCGGTTGTCCTTAAGCGAGGAGGCCGCGCGTTCCAACACGTTGGTGGGGTTGCCTTCCACATCGGCTGCGACCAATTCGTAGATCTGCACCTGCATGGGGTCATTGATGACGGTGTGGTGCGGCTCGTATTCTGCCAAACCGCTCTCATCAACACCGGTGATGCTGCCGTTCTCCCAACCACCGCTGTGCCAGATGACCTCGCCGTTCTGGGAGGCTTTGATCTCGATCCAAGCGCGCCGCGCCGGGTAGCCCGAAGGAAATTTATGTCCAGCCTTGTTGGTCAATTGCACCTCGCACGTAGCGCCCCATGCGTCAATCCAGTCGTCCATGGTGACGTTCAAGTCGACCGTCTCGTTGCGCAGCATGTCGCGCGTGCGCTGAAGCGTTGAGTCGAACAGTTCGGGTGCGGTTTCCAAACCGAGGGCTTCTGTATTGTCGCGCATGATTTCAAGCATCTGGGCGTTACCACCCACGAGTGAGTGCAGGCCGTAAGGCGTGCGGGGCTCAAGGAACACATAGCCCGAGCTGATGATCACGGGATCATCGATGCGCGGCATGTGACACGTGTTGCACGTGGCCGGCTCCTCACCGTCCGGCGCGTAGGTGGAATTCAACCACTCATGGTAGGTGGCTTGCTCCACATAATCAATGCCCGTGTAATTGCCTTCGAGGTCGGTGGCGTGCGTCACCAATGTGTGACACCCAGCGCACACTTCACCATTCGGCACATGCTCGCCGTAGAGCGGTTTATAAAACGCATACTGCATCATGGGCAGTTCGTACAGCGGCGGCTCATCCTTTCCCGCACCGTAGGGACCATAGGCCTTATAGGTGTGGACAAACATATCCGCATTGAACTCCAAGCTGTCATCAAATTCGAGGTTGCCGCTGTGGGTGTCGCCGGCCGTTGGGGCTTGCTGGTGGCAGGCCACGCAGCTCACACCGTCGAGCGCCAAGCTGTCTTGAACTAGCGCGGCCATGGTGTAATGCGGCTCTCCATCGTGGTGGGCGGCAAAATGCCCCATCGGCGCGTGGCAAGAGGTGCATTTGTCCTCCAGTTCCAACTGGTGCTCGGGGTTGACCAACACTTCGTGACGAACCTTCGCCCGCCAAAACGGATCCCGGGCCGAGTTGGCCATGAGGGTACTGCGCCAGTAATCCGTCACGTTGACGTCCCAACCTTCAGGCATCGGCTGTGCAGGGAAGGTCTGTCCTGCGATGCTGGCGAAACTATTGGGGTCTTTGCCGTGGCAACCGGCGCATTTGCCGCTGCCGGTGAACAGGGTGTTGGATGTGTCGGGCAACCCGCCATACGCAGAGCGGAACTCCGCAGTGTGGTAAGGTCTGCCGTCTTGGTGCCAATGTTCGGGACGGTCGATTGCCCCCATCAGCCCCAGCGACACCAAGGCCGCTCCCAATCCTATCCAAGCAATCGATTTCATGTCGTGCAGGTGTAACAGCCAAAATACCGATTTCGTTGCAAAACGCAGGGATTTTTGTCACCGCTCGCCCATTGACGGGCCCAACTGCTTCGCACAGCGGCGTTTACTGGATGACAATTTCTTTGATGAGCGGACGGCCGAGTTCTTCGTTCAAGAGGTCAACCATTTTCCCTTTGGCCATCATCAGCTCCTCTTTGAGCGGGCCGCTGTCCAATTTGACCCACAACTTACCGTCCATCTGCAAACGCAGCGAACGGGTTTGTTTTTCGACAAACACGCCGAACACCACGCCCCACGCTTTGACCACATCCACTTCGTCCAGCCTGCCCTGCATGCGGTGGGCCCGGATGAATTGTTGGATGGCCGCCTTCAGCGGCTTGGCATCATTGCGCTCCATGCTCCGAAGGTAATGGATTTGCCTCTACATCGTCGGCAGGTCGGACGGTCCCTGCTTTTACCTCGTACACGCGCACATCGGCACCGGTCTCGCGGAACATGCCCGGAATACGCCCCAGGTCAGTGTCGGTGATGAACACCTGGCCAAACTCGCCAGCCGTTACCCAGCGCATGAGCGCCTGCACCCGCTTGTCATCGATCTTATCAAAAATGTCGTCCAGCAACAGGATGGGCTTCACACCCGTCGCCTGCTCGATGTAAGCTAACTGCGAAAGGCGCAACGCGATGAGGAAGGACTTCTGCTGGCCTTGCGAGCCAAATTTTTTGATCGGATGCTCGCCGAGGTCAAACGCCAAATCATCCTTGTGGATGCCACGTGTTGTGCGTCGGAGGCGGCGATCGTCGTTCTGGACCTCGTTCCACTGTTTTCGCACTTCTTCTTCCGTCGTGGCAACCTCGGTCAAGTAGCGCACGCTGACAGTTTCTGCGCCGTTGGTGATTTCGCGGTAAGTCTCTAAAAAACCAGGCACGAAACGCTCAACAAACTCCGCCCGCTTGGCCCGTATCGCCACCGCCAACGGAACGAGCTGGGCATCCCACGGCTCGAGGGCCTCGGCGTCCCACCGTCGGTTTTCGGCAAAGTAGCGCAGCAGCGTGTTGCGCTGATTCAGCGCCTTGTTGTACGCCATGAGCTGGCTCAGGTATTCCCTGTCAAACTGTGAAATCACGGAATCAATCCAGCGGCGGCGCGTTTCGCTGCCCTCTTGAATCAATACGGCATCGGCCGGGGCAATCATCACCGCTGGGAAACGGCCCACGTGATCTGCCAATCGATCGTAGGCTTTCTCGTTGCGGCGAAACACTTTTTTCACGCCACGCTCCACCGCGCAGCTGACCTTCTCCTGCTGGTCGTGCCGGGCAAAGGAGCCCTGGATGAGCATGTGTTGCTCGCCGTGTGCGATGTTCTGGCCGTCAATGGGATTGAAATAGCTCTTGGTGTGGCACAAATAATGGACCGCATCGAGCACGTTGGTCTTCCCGCTGCCGTTGTCCCCGAGCAAACAATTCACCTCCGCGCCGAAGGTCAAATCTGACCCTTCGTGGTTTTTGAAATGCAGCAAGTGAAGATGTTCGAGAACCATGATGCGAATTTCACTATTTTTGCCCGTCCTTGGACGTAAAATTTCTAGAGAACGACAAACCCATGGCGAAGAAGACCAAGCCCGAAGACGATACCCTGCTCGACGTAGGGGAAGTGTACACGAAAACCGAACGTTTCGTAGATGAGAACCGTAGCAACTTGACGTACGGCGTCGGTGGATTGGCGGTGTTGATTTTGGCCGTCATCGGTTACCAATCGTTCGTTGTTGCGCCCGCAGAAGCATCAGCAGAAGTGGACGCATGGCGTGCCGAGAACTACTTCGAGATGGACTCCATGAGCCTCGCCGCCCTCGGTGACGGCTACGCAGCAGGCCTCGAAGAAGTCATGGCCGATCACGAAGGCACTGCAGTGGGACAGCGTGCGGCGTACCGCATGGGCATCTACTACCGGGACGCCGGTGATTTCGAAGGCGCCATCGCCGCATTCGAAGAAGTCAATGTTGGCGACGACGTGGTGCAGATACTTGCAGCCGGCAACATCGGCGACTGCTACGTGGAATTAGCGGATTACGACGCCGCTCAAGCAGCGTTCGATAATGCCATCTCATTGGCCTTTTCTAGCATGGCTGAAGACGTGTTGGCCCCCATGTTCTTGTACAAAGGCGCCCTCGTTGAGATTGAATTGGGCAACAACGCCCAAGCCAAGAAGCACCTCGACCGCATCGTGGAAGACTATCCCACCAGCCAACAGAAAAACGTCTCTGAAGCGCTTGCAGCCTCATTGGCCGAAGGGTAACGCCCATGGCTACCGCCGGTAAGAATTTAAGTTTGTACGACGCAGCTCAGCTGCCGAACGGTGCCCGCTATCGAGTGGGCATCGTTGTTTCCGCTTGGAATGCCGAAATCACCCACGCCCTGCGCGACGGTGCCCTCGAGGTACTTCGCGCAGCTGGCGTCACGGCCGACAACCTGCCCGTCCACGAAGTGCCCGGAGCCTTCGAGTTGCCCCTCGGCGCCCAGTGGCTCATGGAAGCCGACCAACCATGTGACGCCGTGATTGCCATCGGCACCGTAATTCGCGGCGAAACGGCCCATTTTGACTACGTCTGCAATGCGGCGAGTGAAGGCATCCTTCGGGTAGGCCTCGATACCGGCAAACCCACCATTTTCTGCGTCCTCACAGACGACACCATTGAGCAGTCTCGAGCGCGATCGGGCGGTGAGCACGGCAATAAAGGCGTAGAAGCAGCCGTTGCCTGTTTGCAGATGCTCGACCTCAAATCCACCCTTTACGGCGGCTAACCCATGGGGACATCCCGTGCGGACATCTTCGGACAGCGCCAGCTGCGTTTAATCCTGCTGGTCGGACTTGCCCTACGCATACTGGCTGCCTACAACTCACCAGGCTACCTCATGCACGACGACCATTTCCTCGTTGTGGAAACGGGCGCCTCATGGGCTGTCGGCGAGGATTACAACAACTGGATGCCTTGGTCCCAGCGTGCCAACGGCATCGAAAACCCGACCCCGCACCAAGCCAACTTGGCTTACGCCGGCATGGTGAGCGGGTACATTAGGGTGTGCAACGCCTTCGGCTTCGTGGATCCTGCGCGTCAAATGCTCCTCCTTCGGCTGCTTCACGGTGTGTTCAGCCTGCTCATCGTTGTGCTGGGGTTCCGCATTGCTGAAAAACTCGGCGGAGAACGGCCAGCCCGCTGGACCGGATGGGCACTGGCTGCCTTTGGGTTGTTTCCCTTGCTCGGCGTTCGGCAGTTGGTTGAAATGGTCTGCATTCCCCCGTTGTTGTGGTCCGCTTGGGTGGTTTTCCGCTCCGAACAGAGCACATGGAAAACATGGGCAATGGCCGGAATCGGAATCGGTATTGCCACGGCCTTGCGCTACCAATGCGGCGTTTTTGGATTGGGCTGGGTCATCGCATTGTTGGTGCATGAACGCAAATGGCAACAGGCCGTCCTCAACAGTGCCATCATGGGCTGTGCAGCACTGATGGCCTTCGCACTGGGGCAACTCCAAGACGTCTTCATATGGGGCGAGCCGTTTGCGCAGCTGCGGGCCTACATTGAATACAATTCTACTCACGCCGGCGACTATCCCCAGGGCTTTTGGCACCAATACATCTGGGTGGTCTTGGGGCTGTTGATTCCACCCTTTTCGTTGGCTTGGGTCTTTGGCACCGCACGAGAAGCAAGACGCCTCGCGCTCCTCGTCATTCCACCTTTGGCCTTCTTCCTATTCCACAGCGCCTTTCCCAACAAGCAAGAACGCTTTATCCTTCCCGCCGTGCCGTTCATTGTCACCGCGGGGAGCATTGGCTGGCATGCCTTCATCGAAGGCTCGGGATTCTGGCAACAACGCGCTCCGTTGCATCGTGGCTTGGTCGTCGTTGGCTTGATCTTGAGTGTCGGCGCCGGGATCGGGTTGTGCTTTATCCAGCCCAAAAAGTCCCGGGTCGATGCGATGACCGCGCTATACAATCGAGGTGATCTCGAAAATTTCCTCATTGTGCATGCCCAGGGCGGAGCCATGCCACCCCAGTTTTATAGCGGTTCGTGGAAAAAGTACTGGACGAGCGACCTCAGCACCGATGCAGCCAACCACCGGCAGGTGATGTGCAATAGCCCGCGGTACACCTTTCCCAATTACATCGTTTTCTCCGGTGACCGCCGGCTCGGTGAAGCGGTTGAGCGATACAAAGACATCTACCCCTCGATGGCATACGTGCAACAGGTCCCGCCAAGCCGATGGGATCGGTTGCTTGCTACTCTCAACCCCAACAACCGCGTTGAGCGGATGATGATTTACCACATCGACCCGGCCGTCGAGTGCGGAACGCGGTGAACGGTTCGGGTTCCGTATTTTCGCGGATATAGCCTTGAAACCATGTACCGAGTTCTCCTCACCTTTTCGTTGTTCATTTTGACCTTTGCGACCAGCGTTGCCCAATACCCCGGTTGGCAGCAAGCGGTGGATTACACGATGGACATCACCGTAGATACCACTGCCCATCAATACAGCGGTTCCATGAAAGTGGTGCTCCGCAACAACAGCCCAGAAGCCCTTGACAAGGCGTACTTCCATCTGTTTTTCAATGCCTTCCAGCCCGGCAGCATGATGGATGTTCGCTCCCGCACCATCAGTGATCCAGACCGCCGCGTGGGCTCCCGGATTTTTGAATTGCCCGAAGATGAATGGGGATGGATTGAAGTGGCATCGCTCCGTGTCAATGGAAAGCCTGTGGCTTTTGAGCACGATGGCACCTTGCTAGATGTCACCCTCAACAGCGCCATCAACGCCGGCAAAAAGGCCACGTTCGAAATGGAATGGACGGCGCAGGTGCCACGGCAAATTCGCCGGAGCGGTTGGATGAACAAGGAAGGCGTCGAATACTCGATGACCCAATGGTACCCCAAGCTCTGCGAATACGACCACGACGGCTGGCACACCGAGCCGTACATAGGCCGGGAATACCACGGCATTTGGGGCGACTACGACGTGACCATCCACCTCCCAAACGGCTATGATGTTGGCGGCACCGGAGAGCTCGCCGGAAGCGTGGAAGACGCCCGAGCGACGGGAACGTGGCGGTTCACCGCCGAGGACGTCATCGACTTCGCTTGGGCGGCGGATGCAGATTACGAACACATCAGCTCCAGCGCGGGCGATGTCACCCTTCACTTCTACCACCAGCCGAATGAGGAATACGACGAGAATTGGGCGGCCCTTCCGGAATACACAGCGAAGGCCATGGCCTTCCTCAACGACCTGATCGGCCCATATCCCTACCCGCAGTACTCGGTCATCCAAGGCGGTGATGGCGGAATGGAATACCCCATGGCCACGCTCATCACGGGGCACCGCAGCCTGCGTAGCCTTGTTGGGGTAACGGTGCACGAAATGGCCCACTCGTGGTTCCAAGCCGTGCTCGCTACCAACGAAAGCCTCTATGAATACATGGACGAGGGCATGACGAGCTACGCCACGGAACTATGCATGCGCCACCTCTTCGTGGGACCCGGCAGCGACGAACCACCGCACCAAGGAGCCTTCGCGAGCTACATCAGTCAGGCGCTGAGCGGCAACGAAGAGCCGTTGATCACCCACGCTGACCACTACCAGACCAACCGCGCCTACGGCGTGGGAGCGTATTCCAAAGGTGAAACCCTGCTGGCCCAGTTGGCCGCCGTGATGGGACCTGAACTCCGCAATGAAGGGTTGAAAGCGTACTTCCGCGATTGGAAATTCAAGCACCCCGGGCCGAACGATTTCAAACGAAGCATGGAAAAGGTGTGCGGATTTGATCTGGACTGGTACTTCCAGTACTTCATCCACACCACACATCAGATTGATTACGCCATCGATCGTGTGGCTGAGGGCGCAGAGACGACGACCATCGAATGCTCACGCATTGGCGCTATGCCCATGCCGCAAAACATCACCGTGACGTACACCGATGGCACCGCGACGACGTATGTGGCTCCGTTGGTGATGATGCGCGGCCACCGCCCCTTAGCAGAAGGTGAAGCCTTGCTACCGGATTGGCCTTGGACGCATCCCACGTATTCATTCGACGTGCCTACCGGAAGCGGCATCGCCTCCGTCGAGCTCGATGCGGCGCGTCAGACAGCCGACGTTGACCGTTCGAACAACCTTGTGGAATTTGACCCTGAAATCAAGCGCTTGTTCGAGCGCAATCGCTAATCCCTGCGCATGCTCGCATCGCTCATCCACGACCAAGCCGCTTGGGTAAAATGGCTGGTGTTCTTGCTGGCCATTGGCCTGCTGGTGACCCTCTCGCCCATCACCCCATTCACGACGGAGGACGGCATCCCCATCACGTTGCAGTCCTTGCTAGTGGTATTTCTGCCCATCCTACTCGGCTGGCGTATTGGGGTCGCGGCCGTTGTAGCCTACCTCGTCATCGGAGGCCTCGGAGCACCGGTATTCTCCTACGGCACGAACGGATGGGAGCGATTTACGGGCAGCTCAGGGGGCTTCTTGCTCGCTTTCCCCATCGCGGGATTGCTCGCGGGCTATGCCATGGAACAGTTCCAAAACACGAAATCCGTTTTGGTCGGTGCCCTGCTCTTGTTCGCTGGGCAATTCATCATACTCGGCCTCGGGCTTTTCTGGTACCGAGCCATCATACCCGTTGAAGAGTCGATGCTGGCCTCTGTCGAGCGCCTGCTTCCCGGATTGTTCATCAAAACCGCATTTGGCGGACTGGCGCTCGTGCTGATTCAGCGCTTGGTCGCCGCCGCCCTCAAATCCCGAAACGAGTAAAACCCATGAATACCATGCGCCTATCCTTCCTTCTTGGAGGCATCCTCGCCCTGGCAGCCGGTCTGTCAAGCTGCGGAGGCGAAGCCCCAGCCGATTCAGCCAAAACCCAAGCCATTCTTGACATGAAACGAGCCACCGACCACCACAGCTACAGCCGACCCGAAGAAGCGGTTGTGACCCACTTGAATTGGAATGCCGCAGTCGATTTTGATACCCGCGTCATCACTGCGACTGCGACGTACGACATCGAAACAGCTGCAGATGCCGAGCGCATCATCTTCGATTGCACCGACTTAACCATCCAGGCGGTCCGCGTAGACGGCGAATCCGTTGAATTTGAGCTTGGTCCGACTCAAAGCTTCATCGGACAACCGCTGAGTTTTCCGGTAAGCGGCGATAGCCGACAAGTCAGTATCGACTACCAGAGTTCGCCGGAGGCTGGCGCCTTGCTGTGGGTGGAGGGCGACAACCCATTCCTCTTCACGCAGAGCCAAGCCATCTTAGCGAGAACGTGGATTCCGTGCCAAGATTCCCCCGGCATTCGCTTCACGTACGAAGCGCACGTGGACGTGCCTCAAGGCACCATGGCGCTTATGAGCGCGACCAACCCCACCGCGCAATCGGCAGACGGGCATTATGATTTCCGCATGGACCAGAAGATTCCATCGTACCTCTTGGCGCTGGCTGTGGGAAATGTAGAATTCCGCAGCGTAGGCGACCACACAGGCGTGTATGCCGTACCAGAACTCATCGAAGCCGCTGCGTATGAATTTGCCGAAATGGAGGATTTACTGGTCGCCGCAGAAAACCTTTACGGCAAGTACGCATGGGAGCGGTATGACCTGCTCGTGCTGCCCCCGGCATTCCCGTTTGGTGGCATGGAAAACCCGCGGTTGACCTTCGCTACACCGACCATTATCGCTGGCGACCGCAGCCTGGTGTCCTTGGTGGCCCATGAATTGGCACACAGCTGGAGCGGCAACTTGGTCACCAACGCCACGTGGGATGACTTCTGGCTCAATGAAGGCTTCACAGTCTACTTCGAGCAGCGCATCATGGAATCGGTCTATGGCCGTGACGTCTCCGAGATGCTGGCCACATTGAGCTACCAAGGCCTGGTCGATGAAGTCGATGCCATCATGGACTTGAACCCAGATGACACCCACCTGAAGTTGCACTTGCAAAACCGCGATCCCGACGATGGGTTGACCGCCATCGCTTACGACAAAGGCTACTTCTTCTTGCGCCGCATCGAAGAGGTCGTCGGACGCGAGGCCTTCGACGACTTCTTGAAAACCTACTTCGCCACGCATGCGTTCTCAGTCATGGACACAGACCGCTTCATCGACTACCTCAAGTCGGTTTTGCTCACTTCAGACGAGCTGCTGGCGGCTGTGGACCTCGACGCGTGGATTTTCGGCCCGGGATTGCCCGACAACTGCCCAACCGTCAGCTCCGCGCGCATCGAGCGTGTGGACGCAGCACTCGCTGGCTGGGAAGCTGGAACGACTGCGACGGGGGATTTGCCTTGGAACGATTGGGTGTACCAGGAGCGGTACCGCTTCCTGTCCAACTTAGACGATGCCACTTCCCCGGAGCGCCTGACCGAATTGGATGCAGCGTGGGGCATTTCTACAACAGGCAACAACGAGGTCTTGTTTGCCTGGCTGGAGCAAAGCATTCGAAGCCAATACCAACCCTCGTACGAACGGTTGGAATCCTTCCTCGTGGAGATTGGCCGCCGTAAGTTCCTGACGCCCTTGTACAAGGCGATGGTCGAAACGGATCAGAAAGCACTTGCGGATGGGATTTACTCCAAGGCCCGTCCCAATTACCACAGCGTGTCCACGGGCACGATGGATGAGTTGCTCGCTTGGAGTGAGTGATCTTAACGAATTGAAAACAAAAAAGCCCGGGCCGATGGCCTGGGCTTTTTCATGTGCGGTCGGTGCGGTTAACGCGTAACCAAGACCGAGCCCGTAATTTCTTTGCGTTCAGCTGGATTGCTCAAGCTGTAGACAACGACGCTGTAGAAGTACAGTCCGTCTTGAGCAAAATGCTCAGACTCGGCATTGGCTGGACCATACCACACTTCATTGACATCGTTCGTTTCGAACACGAGGTTGCCCCAGCGGTTGACGATGCGCATCTCAAAGCGGGCTGGATCAATGTCCGCACCCTGCACGAAGAACGCATCGTTCACCCCATCGTTGTTTGGCGTAAAGGCCGTTGGTATGTACAGCGCAAACATGTCTTGAATCTCGATGATGCGAGTGATTTGCGAACTGCAACCATTTTCATCCGTGACCACCAGTGTGACCGGGTAATCACCGCCGACGTCAATGGGGAATGTGAAGTCCGGATGTGATACATCGGATGTACCCAACCCGCTGATGCTGTCAAACAACCAGTACCAGTCGACCACGTTCGAGCTGTTGACCGCTTCGAACTGAATCTCGGTATCAGGGACGCGCGTTGGTTGCGGCGAGGCGGTAAAGCCGACATATGGTGGCGTGTACACCTGCAAGTAGTTCGGCTGAAAATTGGTGTATTCGCACCCTATCAGCGATGTGATGTTGAACGTGATGTCGTAGCCACCGGGGTTCAAGTATGCGTGGGCGGGGTTGGCTTCATAGCCCAATTCCCCATCACCGAAGAACCATTCTGTCTGCGAAATCAGCGAAGGATCAACCAGGCTTTCGAATTGGAATACGCCGGGGACGCATGCTTTGGTTGTGTCTGAGCTAAATGCGGCCGGTATCGGCGTTTCAATGGTGACTGTTTCGCACGCCGTAACCGCGGGCGATTCGCAGTTGTCCGTCAGCGTCACGCAATACGTACCCGTCGCCGCTGGATAATCGACCCAATACGAATCATTCGAACCCGTAGCCGCGTTTTCCCACGTCCAGTTAAAGGTATAGCCGGCTCCGCTTCCACCGCTGAAGCCCATGGCTTCCAATTCAGCAAACGCCCCCCCGCAAATCAAATCCGGCGCATCCAAGCTCACACTCAAAGAGTCATAGACCTGAACGGTAACCGTCTGTGGCTCCGAGAGGCAGCCATTCTCGTCCGTAGCAAACACTTCGTAGTCCGTATCTTCAATTGGGTTCGCGGTCTGCATATTGCCAGTGCCCAATCCATTATTCCACGTGTATGTCCATTCGCCGAGAGGATCCATATCGGAGCTGGCCTCCAGCACAACGTATCCATTGATGCAAATGGTCGGGTCAGGCGTGATATCAAAATCCATCGGCGGCGGCGGACTCAACACGATGTCCATGTAGTATACGCAGCCTCCGGTATCGCTTAACTCCAATTCGTAAGTGCCTGATACGAGGTTTTCAAATACGTCAAAACCCCCATTGGATTCAATGGATTGAACCAGCGTACCTCCTTCAGCCAGGGTCAACGTCCAAGGCCCTTCTGAGGGAGGCTCATTGATATCCACAGCCACGTAACCGTCGGTCAGTAAGCATGAAGGCTCTTCAAAATCCACGCTGTATTCGAAGCCGGGAATGATGGACACTACATCTTCAGTTCCACAGTACGGCATGCCCACAGGCTCCACCAACAAGGTGTACTCAATGGGCTGACCGTCGAAGGCAGTGACGGTGGGATTTGGGCTGAAGGGATCGTCCAAGTAGGTTGATGGATCCCACGTCCAATTGTAGCCGCACTCGACTTGTCCGCCACACGACACGCAGTAATTCATTTCCTCAACCGTACCGTCTGAGCATGAGCCCCAACCGTCGGAAGTGATGACGACCGTGATGCATCCGTCGGCATTGGTCGCGGTGAAGGTTTGCCCTGTGAGGTCCCCATCGAGGTTGGCCAACACCGGTGCAGTATCTGAGTCACCATCGTAAATGGTCACCGCGTCCCAGAACGCTTGTACCCCGCCGCTGCTGAAGTCGATGGTCATCATTGTACCATCGCCTGGATTGTCTGGGCAGTATGTAAATACCGAATACTCGTTTGGACCGTAGCAGTAGCTCACGCTGCCTTCCGACGCCGAACATGCGGACTCCTCTCCTCCGACAAATGCGCCTTCGAGCTGCACCGGGTCTTGGCAGAAGATTTGATCCATCCCGGCAGTTACAGAGTTACCCAATCCCGGGATGACCTCCACAACAACCGTTGTATCCCAGGTGCAACTGAAATTGTTCGTCACCGTGTAAACGAATTCATACTCACCCGGCGTATCGAACATCAGGTCCACGTAATCCGCCTCGTTATCGATGGCCTCCACGCCGTAGGTGGACGAATTGACCTGCCAGAAACTCGAGTCCATGTCCGCACCGATGGTCGGTGTAAACGTTGTGATACCCGGAACGATCTCGGGGTTGAAATCAATGCCCCATTCGAACAGGAAGCCGTTGTCCGCACCCCATTGGTCGATGACTTGGAACGTCCAAATCCCATTCAATGGACAGCCTACGAAATCACAGATGTCTCCGCAAAGGCCATACTCTCCGGCTGGGATGGTGTTGCCTGTTACATCGGGGTTGTCCGCATCGTCCAACAGGTATTCTCCATCATCGGTGAACGTGTACCAGTAGCCCACACCAGGATTGGGCGTCGTGCCGTCAAAATCATCGGGCTCACCCAAGTAATACCCGTTTAGGTCATTGCCTTCGCTGCAATCATCAGCGCCGGAGTTGTTGTTCTCCATGATCAGCACCTGCGTTCCATCAGGGCATTCTACTTGAATGGTCAAGTCACCCACAAACGAGTGCTCCATGAGTGCATTGATTCCGAGCAAGTCGTCGCAATCGTCTAGCGTCTGACCGTCATCGAAGAAATCAATGTACAATTCGGATTCAAACCAAGCTCCCGTCGCGTCAGGCATCGGCAGTTCTTCTGAAACAGCCAAGGGTGGCAATGCCGTCCACGTAATGCTCTGTACCGGATTGCCATCCAAGAAGCCGGGAGATTCGGTACACAACGGCGAACTGAAGTCGGCATTGAAGATGGGGATCGTGCTGACCAGAACCTGGTATATCTCCAGGTTGACACTGGTACAGTTGTTCTCGTCTGCAACCACCAACGAAACAAGGTACTCCCCCGGTTCTTCGAACGCGTGTGATGTCAGCGGGCTTGTGGTGGAATCGACCGTGCCGTCGCCCCAATTCCAAATCCAGTATTCCAAATCCACTCCGTCACCCAATGAACTGTTGCCATCGAAAGAAACCTCTTGATTTGGGCATACACCAACGCTGGGTTGACCAGGCTCAAACGGCTCGGGATCAGTCATATCATACCCTGACTCCGGGTAGGTGCACGGGGTAACACATGCAATGGTGCCCACCCAACCTGCAGCACCTGCAGTAGCACCGTTGTTGGAATTGAAGACAAACGTCAAGCAACCTGTGGGGTTGAACGTCGAAGCAGTAAAACTTACCCCCTGTAAACTATTGTTATTGCCGGCCCCGACCATCTCCGCACTCGTATTATCTCCGTCAAAGACATACAGAACGTCGTTGTTGTTGGGGTTGGCGTTCGTCTGCAGATCGAACGCTAAGAAGACCACCTGGATCGCATCCCCGTCCGTCTCAGGACAAATGGTGATGGTGTAGTCTTGGTCTGTGTAGGGGCCTCCATCAACAGCTCCAAGGATTCCATCGTCATAGAAAAATCCGTCGCAGATGACGACTTCACCGCCAACGCTGATTTGGATGTCTTCCTGCGCGAGCAGGCTTGCTGAGAAGGCCATGAGAGCAAAGGCCAAGCCTAGCACTCGAGAAGTCAAGTTTCGAAACGCCATGGGTAGCTGTAGTGAGTAAAAACGAGATGCCATGAAAGTGGTCTTCAAAGGTGTCAATTTAGTAACCCGATTCCTGCGCAAAGGTTGCACAATAAAAATTACTCAAATGCACGCTGATGATAACCATCCAGGCCTTGAAATGACTAGGGGTTATTCGCCGTCAATTAAAACCTCATCAACAAAGAGGTGCTTCTCCCCTGTGGGAGTCTGGGTCACGAGTTTCCAAGTATACTTCTTACCAATTTCAGCTAAGCCTCCACTTGCCAATTCACCGCGCCAAGGCCGACGGGTTTTGGACGATTGAAACACCTGCTCGGCTCCGTCCCAAATGGAGAGTTCCCACTTCCCTTTGAAATCCATCAACATGAGCGGCATGAAGGTGTCGTATCGGCCGTCTCCATCCGGTGAAAAAAGAGCGGGCGCGATGGCCTCTTTCCGAGAGCCCAAGTGGATGTCTTGAACTGCAATATCTTGGCAACCGAATTTGTTGCTCGCTACCAAATTGACGTGATAGTCACCCGGGATTTCCAGCATGGCCTTTGCTTCCTTTAGCCCCTGCTGTTCGAGCAACCACGTGCTGCTGCTCGCATCTTCTGTTTCATCGATGAAGTGAACGCGCGCTTGATTGGACGTGGCATCGAAGAACTCCCAATTCATGGCCGCGTCTGGCTTCGGACGCACCACAATCATATTCTCTACGGTGCGCGTTCGGATCATACCATCGCCTGGCGCACGGACAGACACCGTGATGTCGTAGGAACCTGCATCGTTGTAGATGTGTGTAGGGGCTACTTCTTGGGAGAACCCGCCGTCACCAAAATTCCAAAGCACTGAACCTTCCTGGTCCAATCCATTCAGTGCAAACGTTACTTCCGTCCCAGCACAAGCCTCTTGAACACTCGCGGTCATGGCATCCAGCGCAGCATCCAATTTCGCTTCGGGACTGAGAACAAGCGCTGCACTTTCACCCTCCGCATCAGCAGCTGCGACCAGTTGTAGTGGCCGGACACTCTGCTCTACTGAGGCGCTAGCCTGTCCTTTCAGGCTTTCTGTGTGTTCCGCTGCTGCTGTCTCGGTTGAAGCAGGGGCTTTAACTGTCAGACTGGGCAAGTCGATGACAAATGTATTCGATGTGCGGGCACCTTCGGATGGGAACACGTCCGTCGCGTCACCAGCTGGAGAAAACAAAGATTGGGCTGACACAGCAACATCAAGGGCAGTGGCTTCAATGTTGCTTGCCTCCTTGCTCGTAGCAAATCCTGACCCTGTGCCGTTGTCCTCTTCCATGATTGTCGGCGATAGAACCCACAGCGCCATGCCCGCTGCGATAGCGGACGCACCGACTGCAATACGTTGTGCATTGCGCATTCGGCGGGCCATATCATTGCCCGTCCCCGCATCCGCTGCGTCGAGTTTCTGCTCAATGCGCTTCCAGTCCGCTGTTACCTCAGGTTCAAAACCTTGGAAACTCCTTTTTAATTGATCCAGCCAGTTCAAGTTTTCGCTCATTTCGCAACTTTCAATTCGTTTTTTCCGAGCAAAATGGTTCGCACATTTCGCTTGGCTTTGGCAAAGTTCGATTTCGAAGCCCCCACGGATATGCCGAGTTTCTCAGCAATCTCTTGGTGGCTGTAGTTATCAAAGACGTAGAGGTTGAAGACAGCTCTGTACGATGGAGACAATTGCTCCATGGCATCGAGAATGTCCTGGACCGTGAATTCGTGGCCCGCTTCTTCTTCCTCTTCTTCCACGCCAACCAGCACCTCCAAGTGCCCGTCCTCCGTGGCATCCATTCGATTCGCTTTGTGCTTGCGAATGGCATCGATGGCAGTGTTGACCATGATTCGTCTCATCCAACCTTCAAAAGAACCTTTCGAAGTGTACCCCTCGATGTTTGTGAACACCTTGAGAAACCCTTCTTGCACCATGTCCTGGACGCGATCCGTGTCGCTGGTATACCGCAAACACACACCAAACATCAATCGATAGTAGCGATCGAAAACCCACTGCTGAGACAGCCTGTTTCCGTGCTTGCACCCTTCGATGTGTTGACGTAATTCGTTTTCAGACATGGCTTCCGCCGTTTATAAGACGGCATCATTACTGCAAGGTTGCCTCGCGCACCCTCGGTGTTGTACAAGGTACGTTAAAATCCAGCGGAAGATATTTGCCCGGTGCACAGCTGTGACCGGAAGAATTACCTTTGACACATGCGAATTGTCGTGGGTCTTTCCGGCGGTGTGGATTCTAGCGTGGCGGCGTGGCTATTGCAGCAAGAAGGCCACGAAGTAATCGGCATCTTCATGCGCAATTGGCACGACGAATCCGTGGTCATTGATAACGAGTGCCCCTGGATCGACGATGCCAACGATGCGATGCTCGTGGCTTCGCACCTTGGCATCCCCTTCCAAGTGCTCGACCTGTCCGCTCAATACAAGGAGCGCATCGTGAATTACATGTTTGACGAATATGCCGCAGGCCGGACGCCAAACCCGGATGTTCTGTGCAACCGAGAGGTCAAATTTGACTTGTTTCTCAAATCCGCACTTGAACTGGGAGCAGACGGTGTGGCCACCGGCCATTACTGCCGCAAAGACACCCTCGAGGTGAACGGACAGACCACCCACCGCTTATTGGCAGGCGTCGACACGAACAAAGACCAGAGTTACTTTTTGTGCCAACTAACGCAAGCCCAACTCGACAAGGCGCATTTTCCAATCGGAGAATTGACCAAGCCAGAAGTTCGCCGATTGGCCAAGCAAATCGACCTTCCCACCGCCAACAAGAAAGACAGCCAGGGACTTTGCTTTATCGGCAAAGTGCGGTTACCAGATTTCCTTCAGCAGCAGTTGGAGCCCAAAACAGGCGACATCATCGAGATTGATGCTCAGCGTGCCGAACAGGCTATTATCGGTCAAGCTGACCCTTCACTGCCTACCCATTGGAACCCAGACGATGGCGTCTGCGTCGGGCAGCACAATGGCGCCCATTTTTTCACCGTCGGTCAACGCCGGGGCATTCAAGTGGGTGGAAAGCCAGAACCGTTGTTTGTGCTCGAGAAGGATGTGGAACGCAATTTGCTCTTCGTAGGGCAAGGTGAAAACCACGCAGGATTGTTGCGGCATGCCCTTCGCATCCAAACCAACGAAGCGCATTGGATTCGGCCGGACCGGGAACTGGCTATCGGAGAGAGTACCGATACTTTCCACGTGCGAATCCGTTATCGGCAACCGTTGCAAGCGGCAACTATCACTCGGCATAGCGGACATTATATCGTGACGTTCGCGCGTCCACAATCGGGAATTGCAGCCGGTCAATTCGCAGCATGGTACGATGGTGAAGAGTGCATCGGCTCTGGCGTGATTGCGGGCTGAGGGCCACGTGCCCGCATGCAACCTTTTTGACCGTACTTTGTTATTTGCACCCAACACCACCCACCAAGCGCAAATGAAAAATCTACTCCTCACCGCATTTAGTTTTCTCGCCATCGGAATGGCTCCTGTAGTGGCCCAAGACGATTGCGAGTTTGAGGCCCAAGTGGAATTCTACACCGCCATGTGGGGGGCTGAGATCAGTTGGGAAATCACCAACGACGCCGGAGACATTGTCCTAGAAGGTGCCAACTATGAGGATTACGACTCAGAAGCATACGTTCATTGCTTTGAAGCCGGCTGTTATCAGCTGCACATGTACGACAGTTTCGGGGACGGATGGAACGCTGCTTTCATGACCTTGAATTTCCCTGACGCGGGGCTCATGTTTGGCGATATCACCCTCGAATACGGCAACTACGATGTCTTCAATTTTGCATTGGGAACCGAATGCGAATTTGAGGAAGGCACTGGAGGCGATGGCAATGGAAACAGCGACGTCCACGGTTGTACAGACCCTGAAGCGGTAAACTTCAATCCAGCAGCTACCATCGACGATGGCTCCTGCATCTATGCCTGTGAAGACGGCGGGGAGCAAGCCCTGCTCTACCTCTGCACATTTAGTCAAGGAAATAACGTTGCCTTAGAAATTACAGACGAAGCAGGCGAGATCGTTTACAGCGGAAGCGACTACGGCAACATGGCCATCGAATACGTTGACATTTGCCTCGGAGAAGGATGTTACACCGCCACATTGAGCAACACGGCTGGCGAAGGCGGTTGGTACAATGGCTACTTCTACATCAATTATGGATGGGAGCAGATTGTATACGCCACGTTGCCAGACGACAGCAGCGAATGGAGTTTTGAATTTTCAGTAGATGGTTCGTGCGGCGACGTATTTGGGTGCACAAACCCGGAGGCGCCCAACTACAATCCCGAAGCGACGGTGGACGATGGGACATGCTTGCCGACATGCGAGTGCGACGACGAGCCTTACGAGCCGGTCTGTGGTATGGATTGGTTGACTGGTGAACTGATTACGTTTGACAACCTCTGCGAACTTGAGTGCATCGGCGCCTACCTCTATTGGGAAGGCGATTGCGCCGATCAGCCCATTTACGGCTGCATGGATCCAGAAGCGTTGAATTACGACCCTGATGCCACCGTCGACAGCGGATGCCTCTACCCTATCGACTGTGAAGGCACCACAGCCATCCAAATTTTTGGTGTGGCAGACAGCACAGATGAATGGGGCAACGTCCCCTTAGCGAGCTGGTACATTACCGACTTCAACAACGTAGCATGGTACAATTACGTCCAATACCAGAATGACGAAGGAATTTGGGTAGCTGACGGCTGCATTGAGGATGGCTGCTACAACTTCACCGTCTACGCGGGATTCACAGGTGGCACATCCGGAACCACTGCCGTAGTGTTGGACGGTGAGACCACCTACTACGAAGGGAACGCCGACGCCTTCCAAACGACGTACGGTTTGGGAATTAATGTTGATGGCTGTGAGCCTTACGTTCCCGGCTGTACCGACGAAGCGGCCTTGAATTACGATCCAAACGCGACAGAAGATAACGGCTCCTGCATTTACCCTGTAGTATGCGAAGATGGAGAAGTCGCCGGCCAACTGTACATATGCACGTTCTCCCAAGGCTGGGCAGTGGGCTTGACCATCGAAGATGAGGAAGGAAATGTTTTGTTCGATCAGCAAGGATTCAACGACATGGAAATCCTCTATTTGGATGTGTGCGTTGACCTCACCGCTTGCTACACCGCCACGTTGACCAACCTTGCGGGCGAAGCTTCTTGGTATGGTGGCTATTTTTACTTGAATGCCGGTTGGGATCAATTGATTTACGAATCCCTAGATGACAATGCTTCCACAGAAGTCCTGCAGTTCTCCGTCGATGGAAACTGCGGCGACGTATTGGGATGCACCGATCCAGATGCGACGAATTACAGCCCCGAGGCCACTATTGATAACGGTTCATGTGTCTACCCGCTGGACTGCGAAGGGCTGATTTCGGTGTACGCCGACCTGAGCGGTGGCACGTGGATTAACGAGGTGGGCTGGGCCTTGCTCGATGACGCCGGTACTGTCCTCTGGGAAGGGTTCGGTGCTTGGGTCGAAACGGGACAACAGGTGATGGAAACATGTGTGCCTCCGGGATGCTATACGCTAGTTTTGACCGACACCTTTGGAGACGGTTGGGACAGCACGGTATTGACGCTGACCTGGGGAGACCAAGCCGTCGATTATACCCTCGAGACAGGCAACTACGGTGAATTTAGCATCGGTATTGGAGCGGATTGCAACGACCAACCCGATCCAATCGCTGGCTGCATGGACGGAGGAGCAATCAACTACGACCCGCTCGCAACTGAAGATGATGGCTCATGCGAGTTCGCATTCTGCCCCACCAATGAAGTGACCTTCGTAACCGTCACCCTCGAAGACGGACTGAGCCTCGGATGGAACCTGAGTGGTGACGGAGATATAGCCAACGTCGGTGGCGGTGCCTATGCAAGCAACACTTCGCACACATACACCGCTTGTTTGGTGGACGACTGCTACAGCATTACCATGTGGGATATGAACGCAGACGGATGGAATGGCGGATGGATTGAAGTGTGGATGAACAATGAAATGATGACCACCGCCACCATGGAGGACGGATTCATGAGCACCATGCAGCTGGGTATCAATGCCGATTGCGATGACGAGGGCGGCATCGATCCAGGTTTCTGGCTCGACCCCATCGGCTTCGCTCCGTACCCGAACCCTACGGAAGGCGAGACCAACCTCAACGGAAGCGGTTGGGACCAACATTTACCGGTGGACGTAGAGGTACGTGACATTGCCGGCCGACTGGTTCACAAACGCACCATTGTCACCAACGGAGACAACGCCCAGTGGGTGCTTCGCACGGATGTGTTTGAAGCCGGCATGTACATTGTGACCGGCGCGCAATCCGGGCGGACAGCACAAACCGCCATTGTGGTTCGCTAATCTCTTTACAAAATAATAGCCTCGGTACTTCCCGAGCTTTCAATCGGTCCTACGCGGGCCGATTGATGTTTTCGGCCACCTGGTAATCGTGGCGCTTCGTGTCATTGCGTGAAGTCATCTCGGCGAGAAATCCGGTCAAGAAAAACTGGAGACCAAAGACCATACCCGTTAAGGACACGTAGAACGCAGAAATCTCCGTGATATTCCGTGAGGGGTTTCCTTCCCAAATGGAAATCAATTTCCCCGCCGCAATCCACGAGAACCCCGCCAGACTCACCAAGAACATAAGGACGCCCAAGGCTCCAAAAAAGTGCATGGGCTTCCGCGAAAAGCGGGACATAAAGCCGATGGTCATCAGGTCCAAGAAACCGTTGATGAAGCGCTCGAGGCCAAACTTGGACGACCCATATTTACGCGCTTGGTGCTGTACGACTTGCTCTCCGATGCGATCGAATCCTGCGCTCTTTGCCAAAATGGGAATGTAGCGGTGCATTTCACCTTGTACTTCGATGGCCTTGACGACTTCGAGTCGGTAGGCCTTTAGTCCACAATTAAAGTCATTCAGCTGAATGCCACTCATCCATCGGGTTGCAGCATTGTAAAAACGAGTCGGAATGGTTTTACTCAGTGGATCATGGCGTTTTTTCTTCCACCCGCTCACGAGGTCAAACCCTTCCTCGATGATCTTGCGCTCAAGTTCCGGAATTTCTTCAGGCGAATCCTGCAAATCCGCATCCATGGTGACCACCACACGGCCTTTGGCAGCTTTAAAGCCGAGTTGAAGCCCGGCGCTTTTACCATAATTGCGTGCCAATCGAATGCCCACCACCCGTAACGGATCTTCCGTGGCCAATTTTGACACCATGTTCCAGGAATCGTCTCGGCTCCCATCGTCCACGAAGATGACCTCATATGAGCGCCCCTTCAACACACGGTCAATCCAAGCTTTGAGTTCAAGCAGGCTTTCCTCCTCGTTGTACAGCGGTACGACTATGGACAGGTCAATCATTCAAAATTCTCCTTTAGTGGTTCCCTTACGGATGCCATGTCACATACGGTTCAAAACTGAGACGGATCTGAGCGCTTCATGATGGCTCCAACAACCAACGAAATCAGACCCCAAAAGAGAAGTCCGAGTACCCAGCTCAGCGCTTGCCCAGCTGGCTTCATAGCCCATTCCATATCCGCAAGCATTCCCTCTACTTGATCTTCGGGTACCATTTTGAACACGCCCGAGGCGTCCAATTCTTGCATGGTAACTTCCATCATTTTAGAACTCAATTCGGGGTCGATGATGGAGCCTAACACCACATCCATTCCCAACCCTAGAAAGGTCGTGGTCGCAGCAGCTACCAAGGCCGTCACAAATGCTTCGCCAAACGTGAATGCGCCGTCGACAGCCTTGCGAACCATCGTGCAAGCAAGGAACATGCCTGCGATAACGAGCACCAATTGACCGAATCCTAACCAGCCACTTGTCATGGCTTCGATTCCGAGCAAATAGGCCACCAACTTGAGGACGACGAGGATCACGCCAGCGGCAGCGCCTTGTTGTACGGATTGCATGGGGATTTTCATGCCCACAAGGTAGTACAACGCAGAAATTCATGGTATCTTTGTCCGGGGCAAGTCTCCTACGACCAGCTCCCGTCAACTCCCCCAGGGCCGGAAGGCAGCAAGGGTAGACGGTTGTAGCGGTGCGATAGGAATCGCTTGCCCTTTTTTCTTTCCCTTTTCTTTCCTTCGATTTTTCACTACCTCTGCACTGTGAACGACTCCAGCATCCAACCCATTCATAAGATCCTGGTCGCCAATCGTGGAGAAATCGCTTTGCGCGTCATGCGCACCGCGAAAGAGATGGGCATCGCCACCGTGGCTGTCTATTCCGATGCCGACCGCAATGCCACCTTTGCACGATACGCCGACGAGGCGATCCACATCGGACCGGCACCCTCCTCGGAAAGCTACCTCGTCGCCTCCAAAATCATCGAGGCCGCGCGCAGTACCGGCGCCGACGCCATCCATCCGGGGTACGGCTTCCTATCCGAAAATGCCGCCTTCGCGGCAGCCGTCGAGGAAGCAGGCATTCGCTTTATCGGACCCCGCCCCCACGCCATTGAGACCATGGGCTCCAAATTGGCCGCGAAAGAAACGGTCAAGCCGTTCGACGTTCCCTTGGTTCCCGGCACCGACCACCCGGTGAACACTCCAGCGGAAGCGCGTGATGTAGCCAACCGCATCGGTTACCCCTTGCTCATCAAAGCCAGTGCTGGTGGCGGTGGAAAAGGCATGCGCATCGTTCGCGAGGACGCCGAACTTAAAAACAGCTTCGAACGGGCCGTTTCAGAGGCGGTCAATGCCTTTGGCGACGGGGCTGTATTCATTGAACGCTTCGTCACCTCACCCCGGCACATCGAAATTCAAATCCTCGCGGATACGCAAGGCAACGTTGTGCATTTGTTCGAACGGGAGTGCAGCATTCAACGCCGCCACCAAAAGGTAGTGGAGGAAGCGCCCTCTGCTGTCTTGACACCCGAGCTGAGGGAGCGCATGGGAAACAGCGCCATCGAAGTGGCCAAAAGCTGTAATTACGTGGGAGCAGGCACCGTGGAGTTCTTACTCGACGACCAGATGCGTTACTACTTCTTGGAAATGAATACGCGTCTCCAAGTGGAGCATCCCGTGACCGAGTGCATTGCCAATGTGGATCTGGTCCGCGAACAAATCCGCATCGCCGAAGGGCATCCACTCTCCTTCAGCCAAGACGACTTGAGCATTCGGGGGCACGCCATTGAAATCCGGGTGTATGCGGAAAATGCGCGCGCAGGGTTCCTTCCAGATACGGGCACACTGCACCGCTATGCCCCACCTACAGGCCCCGGTGTACGCGTTGACGATGGCGTGGAAGAAGGACAGGAAATCCCGATTCATTACGACCCCATGTTATCAAAGCTCGTCGTGCACGCACCCAGCCGTGAGGCGGCCATTGACCGGTGCATTCGAGCCATCGATGAATACGAAATTGCCGGGGTATACACGACATTGGATTTTGGACGTTTTGCCATCGACCACGATGCTTTCCGTTCGGGGAAATTTGACACGCACTTTGTCGAAGCCCATTTCTCGTCCGACGTTCTCGAACGCGACAGCGACCTGTCGGATGAGGAAATCGCCGCTTTGACAGCGGGCCTTTTGGGTCGATCTACCCCCAGCAAAACAGCATCAACCCCAGCAGTTACTTCGCGCTCGCCATGGCGCAAACGCGCACAAGCCTAATGGAACCAACGCGCATTCAATTGCGCCAAACCATCTGACGCGGAACAGGACCACGCAGTGGCATTCGGCACGCCCAATACATCGGCTGCGGGATCAATCACGTGCAAGGGAACGCCTGGTGCCGCTTCGAATGCCAGTTGAGCGGCAGGATAGACTTGAAGGGAGGTGCCAATGACGAGTACGCAGTCCGCCTGCTTGACCAACGGAAACGCGTCCACCATGTTGGGCACCGATTCGCCAAACCAAACAATGTGCGGACGTAGAGGGTAACCCGCTGGACAACTGTCAGATGTCTTCATTTCCCAATGAGGCAACGGGTAAACTGCCGCCTCTGGTCCACAGCTTCTCGCCTTGGACAATTCACCGTGCAAATGCAGCACATGCTGCGAACCGGCGCGCTCGTGCAGGTCGTCGACATTTTGCGTGATAATCTGGATGTGCATGCGGTCCTGCCATGCAGCCAACTGTCGGTGGCCCAGGTTGGGTTGGGCCTCCCACACTGCTCGACGCCGCTCGTTGTAAAACCGGGTCACGAGTTCTGAGTTGCGCGCCCAAGCCTCAGGCGTAGCCACATCCTCCACCCGGTGGCCTTCCCACAGGCCTCCCGCTCCACGAAAGGTCGCAATGCCACTTTCCGCACTCATGCCAGCGCCGGTCAGCACCACCAAATATTCGGGGACGTTCATCGCTCCAAATTACGCAAACGGCCTCAGGTCTTTGGGCTATCTTTGCCTTCCATGAGTCAACGGCATTTCATCATCTACGATTTGGAAGCCACGTGCTGGAGAAGCCGTGCGCCGAAGCGGGTCGAGGTGATTGAAATTGGTGCCGTCAAGGTGAACGAGTCGCTGGATATCGTGGATGAATTCTGCGTGTTTGTCAAACCCACCTTGCACCCGCAGATTTCAAAATTTTGCACGCAACTGACAAGCATCACCCAATCGGATGTCGACCGCGCTCCGTTTTTTGACGAGGCAATCGAGGCATTTGAAGATTGGATTGACCCGAAGGCCAGCCGGGCGGTCCTCATGAGTTGGGGGGAATTTGACAAGCGGCAACTGGTCAGTGACAGTGACCTGCACGAAATTGAGCTGCCGTGGCTTCGGTACCATGCATGCCTCCAGCACCACTACAGCAAATGGAAGGGCAGCAAGAATCAAATCGGCCTCAAATCCGCCATGGAACTGGAAGGGCTGTCGTACTCTGGAACACAACACCGTGCCATTGAAGACGCCCGAAACATGGCCCGGCTCTTCCAAGTCATCGCCAAACCCATGGAGTTGGTCAATCCCGAATGAACCGGCCCATGAGCGCGCTCTCCAACATCCGCTTCTTGCTCCATCACGCCATTCGGGTTGAACTGCGCAACCGTCACGGCATCGCCGGACTGCTCGTGTTTGCCGTTGCCGCAGTGTACACGTGTTACCAAGCCACCGGTACCTATGCCGAACAAGAAAGCTGGAATGCCCTGGCCTGGGTCGTCTTGCTCTTCGCTGGGTTCAATGCCGTTTCTAAACCCTGGGCCGATGACGAAGAAGGGGTTCGGGCCTTTTTGGTGCACACAGTCCGTCCGCAAGACTGGTTAATTGCCCGCACGCTGTATTACATGCTGTTGCTGGGCACTGTCAGCACCGTCACCTTCGCCGCCTTCTTGCTCTTTTTGGGTATGGACCACTTGAGCGAATGGACCACAGTGCATTACTACGCCGGGGTACTCTTGACAAGCACAGCCCTCGCCTCATTGCTCGCGATGATCCAAGCTCTTGCTTCGCGAGCAGGCGGTGGCTTCAGCCTGATCGCCGTACTCGGCCTGCCCTTGATCATCCCCGTCATTCTCGTCTCCACACGGTACGGAAGCGATTTAATGCGTGGAATCGCTTTCGGGGATACGGCACATCACTTGCTTTTTTTGGCAACTTTATCCGTCGGATTCAGCGCCCTAGGGTACATCCTCTTCCCTTACCTTTGGAGGGATTAAATGCGCATGATTCAACGCAGCTGGAAAATCGGGGGAATCGCCCTGCTCGCATACGTTTTCTGGACCACCTTCACGGTGCCAATGGGCCCGGGTTTGCTGGAATTGAGAAACCTTGAGCGCGCCGCTGTCGTTGATGGCTTGGATCGAAAAGTACCTGCTTATGAGCTCATCGGCTTGGGAACGCATTGGGCCAGCCGGCCAGAAGATTTGAGCGTCGTGCTTCGCAAAAAGGAAAGCCTGACCGCTTTGCCTGTTGTCGAAGTCGTGGATGACAACCACGCCATCATAGGCTTGACTTTGCCTGATACCGTCCCCTCTCGAAGCTGGGACGTGCTGATCAACCACCCGGTGGATGGGACATTGTTCCTGCAAAACGGGCTTTTCCTCGATGGAGTCAGCGTCGACGAAACTGCAACTTTGCCGGCCCTCGCTTTGACTGAATTTGCGCCGGATCTGCCTCATCACTTCCCCTTTCAGCCACGCATCTTCGAGACCATACGTAACCTGATGCTGCACGTTCCCATGTGGTTCACCATGTTTTTGTTGATGGGCATTGCTTTTGTGGCCTCGATTCGCCAGTTGAGTCAAACCTCTGGTGGCTCTAACCTTTTCGACCTGCGAGCAGAAGCCAGCGTCCAGGTGGGTATGGTGTTCGGCGTGCTAGGTCTTTTGACCGGTAGCCTCTGGGCAAGGTACACCTGGGGAGCGTGGTGGGTCGACGACCCTCAATTGAATGGAGCATTGGTCACCGTATTGGTGTACGCAGGCTACTTGATCTTACGCGGTTCGGTGGAAGATGAACGACTGAAAGCCCGGCTCTCAGCGGTGTACAACCTGTTCGCGTTTGTCATCCTCATGATCCTGCTGATGGTTCTTCCGCGATTTACCGAAAGCTTGCATCCGGGCAAAGGAGGCAATCCGGGCTTCAACAGCTACGACTTGGACAGTTCGCTCAGGGCCGTGTTCTACCCGGCCGTGCTAGGCTGGATGTTACTGGGCACCTGGATGTACCGCATCCGTTTGCAAGCGACCCAATTGAATCAGAAATTGCACCGGCTTAACAACCAATGATGCTGCACACCCTCCTCCAAGCAAACCCCATCGAAGGATTCTTCTTCGGCAGTGGCAAATCCATGGTCGTAGGCGGTGTCGCCGTCATCATCATTGTGGGCCTTGGCCTGTGGATGTGGCGCATGGAAAAACGCATCCAGCGGTTGGATGAAGCAGCCACACGACGATCCATCTCATCCAACGAATCCGCGGAAGCATGAAGCGATCTCACATCCTTAGTCTGCTGTTGGTCGCCGCATTGATTGGTTCGTTCATTGCGACCTTCACGAGCACCAGTCGGAGCGTCAACTTTGCCGAAGCAACGCAGTTTTCAGGTGAAGAGTGCAAGGTGTCTGGCACGCTCAATACCGCGTTCCCAGTGGAATACAACCCCGAGGTTGATCCCACCAAGACCGTCTTCCATATGTTCGACGCCACCGGCGCCTCGAAGCGCGTGGTGCTGAACCAACCGAAACCCACTGGCTTGGAAAACAGCGAATCCATTGACTTGTACGGCAGCGTTGTCGGCGAAGAATTTCACGCCACAGAAATGCTGATGAAGTGCCCGTCCAAGTACAACGAGAACAACCACGTCCTCATGGGTGAGGACCTCCAAGCAGAGGGCTAATGGAATACCTGGGGGAATGGACCGGCATCGCCAGCTTCGGTCAGGGCCTCATCGCCTTGGCGTTTGGAGCCTCGTTCGTGTCCTTAGTCAGCTTCTTGTGCGGCTGGAAAACGGTCGGGCGCAAAGCCTTTTACGTCCACGCTACCAGCACCTTCGCAACCATCGCGCTCATCTTCGCTTTGTTTGGTGCCCACCGGTATGAATTTGAATACATCTGGAAGCACCTGAACAACGAGATGCCCATGCGCTTCATCTTCAGTGCATTCTGGGGTGGTCAAGAAGGAGGCTTCTTGTTGTGGATGTTCTGGCACAATGTGCTGGGTCTTGTGCTCTTGCGTTCGGATTCGAAATGGCACAATGCCGTACTGGCCACGGTAGCGGCCATCGAACTGTTCTTGACGTCCATGCTCCTCGGGGTCTACTTCGGAAATTTCCAGCTGGGGCTGGATCCGTTCCTTCTCTTGCGGGATGCGCCGAACAATGCAGGTCTCCCTTGGACAGCCCAAGCGGACTACCTCACAGCTTTCCCCATGTTCCAGGATGGGCAAGGTCTGAATCCCCTGCTACAGAATTACTGGATGACCATCCATCCGCCTACCCTCTTCCTGGGGTTTGCCTCGACATCCATTCCGTTCGCCTACGCATTGGCAGGGCTGACCCATCGCACGGACCGGTCGTGGATGAAGCCGGCGCTGCGCTGGTCCATCTTCGGCATTGGCATTCTCGGCACGGGTATTTTGATGGGCGGTGCCTGGGCGTACGAAGCATTGAGCTTTGGTGGTTTCTGGGCTTGGGATCCGGTGGAAAATTCCTCCTTGGTGCCGTGGCTGACCCTTGTCGCTGGCGCCCACCTCCTGCTCATCAACCGCAACCGAAAAAAGCCGATGGCTTTGTTCAGCACGTACTATTTCTTGCTGATTTCGTTCTTGCTGGTTTTGTACAGCACCTTCCTGACCAAGTCCGGCATCCTCGGAGATACGTCGGTGCACAGCTTTGTCGACAGCGGCATCCTTCCGCAATTGCTTGTATACCTGTTGAGTTTCGTGGCGCTCGCTCACTTCATGTTGCTGCGGTCGTCCGTTTGGAAATTGGCCTTTGGGGGCATCCTCGCCTTGTTGCTTCTCGTCGCTATCAAGGGCTACGTCGTGGAAGCCATTGGTGTGTTCCTCGGCATGTTGGTGGTGACATCAATCAAAGCCTACCGCACGGACTTTGAACGCACCGAGGAAGAGGAGTCCATTTGGTCTAGAGAATTTTGGATGTTTGTCGGTTCGTTGCTGTTCCTGGTAAGTGCAGCCCACATCACCTGGCAAACCAGCCTGCCCGTTTTCAACCAATTTTTGGAGCCGCTAAGCCCACTCCTCGCTCAGTGGGGCGAGTCATGGAACAGCCAAGTGCTGCTCGACTTGAGCAAACACAACCTCGCACCAGGAACCGATTTGGACCAGACTTACCACCTCGTGCAAGTCCCACTCGCCGTACTCATCATGGCGGTGATGGGGTTGGCGCAATGGCTGAAGTACAAATCCACCAACATAAAAACCGTTGCGAAGAATCTGTTTTACTCAACCGCACTTAGTGCAGTAGCGACGGGTGCCCTCCTTTGGGCCTATCCATTTGAATGGTGGGAACTGCCTCGGGTTGCGTTGCTGTTCACGGCGCTTTTCGCGGTCTTCTCCAATGCCGATTACATCCTGCGTATGGCACGTGGAAAATGGAAGCGATGGGGGTCGCCGGTGGCACACGTCGGATTTGGCCTCGTCATTTTCGGCGCGGTGCTCAGCACCAGCCAGAAAGACATCATTTCGCAAAACCAGATTGGGGACATCAGCACCCTGAACGAGGAGCTGAACAATCGTGAGGATCTGCTCATCATGGAAGGCGATACCCTCTCCATGGGACCTTACTTCGTTAGCTACCGGGACCGCTACCAAGAAGGCATCCATGTCAAATTCCGCATGGATTACTTCGAAAAGGCACCCCACACCTACCAACCCGGAGATGTGGTCTTTTTCGATGGCATGGTCTTCGAAGCGAAAGAAACGCACGAAGCGTCACCACAATTTTCGGAGGACCTAGAGGACCACTGGATGTTCATCCCGTTCCCCAACGAGCGTCAAGCCAATACGGCACAACTGTGGAAAGCGGGTGTTCCTGGTGATCGCCTGTTTACACTAGAGCCGCGCATTCAGCTCAATGAGCAAATGGGCAATGCCCCTGAACCGGACACCAAGCACTGGCTTCACCGCGATCTGTACACCCACATCAAGTGGGGCCGCGTGTCACCGCCCGAAACCGACGAGGAGGGCTGGATGGGCGGCAGGACGCACACCATGCAGGTAGGCGACAGCATGCTCGTTGGACACACGTTGTTGACCATTGACAGCTTACGAGCAGTAAATGACAGCGAGAAGCCCAGCCGCGGCTTGCTGCAGAAAGACTTGGCCATCGCCGCGTGTGTCAGCCTCAAAAACAAAGAGCGCGACACCCGGCATCAACCGCTGTACATCGTGCGCGACAGCACCATCATCCCCGACCTATACGAAGCCGAGGCCTACGGCATCAAAATGCGCATTGAAACATTCGACCCGCAAGCGGAAAACCTCGAGATGACCGTCTGGGAACACGAGTCGGTACGGCGTGATTTTGTGGTGATGCAAGCCTCCATCTTCCCCTTGATCAACCTACTATGGCTCGGGTGCATCCTGATGGCCATTGGTACGTCCATGGCGGTTTGGGCCCGATGGAAAACCGATACTAACTCCCGATCACATGGCTAACGACACGCCTCGGGTCATCGTCTTTGGCAGCGGTAACGTAGCAACTTCGCTTGGCCGGGCCTGGGAAGCCAACGGTGTAATCATCGCCGGATTTTGCAACCGCCGAGGCGTCGTCCCTCCGGGATTCACCAGCACTGACGCGCCGTGCTTCAAGCACTCCAGTGAAATCGATGTTGCGGCCGATTACGCGTTGTTGGCTGTGCGAGACGAAGTGGTTTTCCCCCTCATCGAACAACTTCCTTCTCACCTGATTCCCGTCCATTTCAGCGGTGCCCTTCGGAACCCGGACAACGGAGGTGCCATCTGGTGTGCGCAAAGCATTCAGCCGAACGACCCGGAACACGTTGGGACCATTCCGATGGTGATCACCGCCAACGATGAAGCCGAACGAGACGCCCTGACTACCTTGGCCGGACGGATTTCTAAGCACCTCTTTCCGACGACTGAGGAGAAGCGCCAAAAAGGACACTTGACTGCGGTGTTTGCGGTCAACTTCACCAACCATGCCCTCGTCGTCGCTCAAGAACTCGCGAAACAAGCAGAACTCCCTTGGGATTGGTTTGTTCCCATGATTGAAACCATGAGCCGAGGAGCCATTGACGGGAAGGCCTACGAACGACAAACCGGCCCCGGTATTCGCCGAGAAGACGCCATCATCCGTTCACAAATCGAGGCCCTCCAAGCGCATCCTGCTTGGCAAAAATTCTACGAAGCGGTCACAGCCAGCATTCAACACCTTCACGACACCCCCGATTCATGACTGCCCTCACTCCCACCAAGCTCAAAACCATTCGCCTCCTCGCTTTTGATTACGACGGGGTATTCACCGACGGCACTATCCTCATCGATTCCGATGGCAAGATGCTTCGCCAGGGACACGCCAAAGATGGGTTTGCTATCCAATGGGCGATGAGGCAAGGGCTCCCCATCGCCATTGTGTCAGGGGGTAAAGAACCCAGCGTAGAAGAACGCATGCGTGGCTTGGGTGTGAAAGAGGTACACCTCGGTAGCCACGATAAAATGGCCGTGTTGCGTGACATCGCGTCTCGAATGGGCATTGGCCTTGAAGAGATGGCCTACATGGGCGATGACATGCCAGACATTCCCGCCTTGGAAGCAGTGGGGCTCTCTTGCTGTCCGAATGATGCCGCAACCGATGTATTACCCGTCTGCGACCACGTCAGCGCGTTGCCCGGAGGCAAAGGCTGCGTGCGGGAGTTGATTGAAGCCCACATGAAGGCCAATGGCATTTGGCAAGGTGAAGGGTTGGTCAATTGGTGATAACCCACATGCGCTTCATACCCTGCTCACTGTGCAATCCGTTTAACTTCGCACCCACCCATGGATAAAAATCAAATCATAGGCATCGTCCTCATGGTGCTGTTGTACATCGGTTACATCTGGTACACGACGCCCACTGAAGAGGACCGATTGGCGGCCATCACGGCCCAAGAGCAACAGATCGAACAGGCCCGCCTCGACAGCATTGCTGCAGCGGAGGAATTAGAATTTCAAGCCCAACTTCGCGAACAGCCGACTGTTTCCGATACCGCCAGCACCGGAGCGCTCGATGCCTCGCTCATCCGAAGGTTCGGCGGATTGGCAAGTGCAGCAATTGGCATCGACCAAACCTACACCCTCACATCCGATGGCGTGACCGCGACATTCAGTAGCCGCGGCGGCCTACTTTCCGGAGCCGAATTGACAGGTTACAAGCGCTACCAGTCGGAAGAATTGGTCCGCCTATGGAAAGAAGAGAACAGCGCCATGACCGTGGCCTTCGAATTCAATGAAGCTGCCGGCGAATTGAACCTGAGCGATTTCCACTTTGAAGCGGAGGCGCAACGCGAAAACAGCATCGCCCTAGTAAGCCGGTCGACCGAAGGTCAGACCATCCGGTGGGAACACGAACTCAATGGGTACACCGTAACCTCAAACCTGTCATTCGAAGGCTTTAACTCGTCGTTGGGTGACCAATTTGTTTTCATTTGGGAGGCGGAAGGGATGCCCAACGAAAAAGGCATCGATTGGGAGCGCCAGCACAGCAGCATCTACTACAAAGAAGTGGGTCTCGGCCGGGATTACCTGACTGACGGCCAAAGCAAGGACCTCATCACCGAGGAACCGCTGGAATGGCTTGCATTCAAACAGAACTTTTTCTCGGCCATTGTGCGCAACGAAGGCAGGTTCCTACCTGGCGGGAGTTTGAAGACGGTCGTACCGGAGGAAGACTCAACCGTGACCATGGCCTACGCGGCAGCCCTCCCCTTTGAGATGCAGCGCGTTGGAACAGTCGCGGCCAGCACGTTCGAATTTTACCTTGGCCCCAATGAACAGAACGCCCTCGAATCCCTTGGATGGGAGGAAGCCGACCGTATCATCGACTACGGCTGGTGGATCTTCGGGTGGGTGAACCGTAATGTGATTCTGCCGCTGTACGAAATCCTAGCAACGCGTTTTGCATCTGTCGGCATCATCGTATTGATCATCACCCTGATTATCAAACTCGCCTTGTCTCCGGTTACGTGGAAGAACTTCATGTCTTCGGCGAAAATGCGCGTGCTGCGCCCGGATATCGACGAAATCAACGCCAAGCACGAAGACGACCCCATGGCGCGCCAACAGGAAACCATGGCGCTGTACCGAAAAACCGGCGTCAACCCCCTAGCTGGATGCCTCCCCGCATTGTTGCAGATGCCCATCCTGTATGCCATGTTCCGGTTCTTTCCTTCCAACATTGACATGCGCGGTCAGTCCTTCTTGTGGGCAGATGATTTGGGAGCGTATGACAGCGTTTTGGATCTCCCGTTCTCCATCCCCTTCTATGGAGCCCATGTAAGCGGATTTACCTTCCTGATGGCGGTCAGCACCTTCTTCTACATGCGCTTGACCATGGCCAATCAACCCGCTCAGCCGCAACAGCCGGGTATGCCTAACATGAAGGTCATCCAACAGATGTTCCCCTTCATGATGCTCTTTTTCTTCAACAAGTTTGCATCTGGACTGAGCCTCTACTACCTCGCAGCCAATGTGGTCAGCATGGGCCAAATGCTAGTGATTAAGCAGTTCTTTATCGATGAGGATAAAATCCGCGATCGCATCGAGGAGAACAAAGCCAAGCCACGCAAGAAGTCAAGCTTCCAAGAGCGCCTCGAGCAAATGCAAAAAGAACAGGCGGCCAAGACCAAAGAAATCAAGGCCAACAAGAAGAAGCGCAAATGATGCGGAAATCCCTGTTCGGACTTTTTGGCTGGGGATTGTTCTGCTTTCTCATTCTCGGATGCACCCGCGAGACCACCAACTTGGCCTCAACTGAAAACGCGTTCCATCCCGCACTGTACAAGAAAACCATGTGTTTCGGCCCGTGCCCGGCTTTTACATTCAAAGTAACCGCAACAGGTGCGGCAACGTTGTCCATTGACCGTCCGTTGAGAGGCACCCCATTGAGCGAATTGCCCCTCGGTTCCTACCGCGCCCAAATAACCGACGCCGGTGCATGGAATGTCCGAATCCATGCAGCCGCTCAGGAGGTGGAGTACAGCAGCTTGGATTCTTTGTATGACAACCCCTACATTACGGACCTGCCTGCCACCATCACCGAATGGGAAGGAAAGTCCGTAACGAACCGGTACAACGGTCCCGATTTGACTACCTTGTACGCCGCTTTCGATGAGGCGATGGCCGCATTGAATTGGCGCCCTATTGAAACCAAGTAACCCCCAATTATGAAGAAGTTTACTGCTACCCTGCTCCTCGCAGGCATGATGCTTTCGCAGTTCGCCCTCCGTGCAGACGAAGGGATGTGGCTGGTGAGCATGCTGAACCGCATCACCATGGCCGAGGCCCAAGGCCTGGGCTTGAACCTTTCAGCTGAAGAAATTTACGACATCAACAACGCCAGTCTTAAGGATGCCATCGTGCGCCTCAATGGCGGATCGTGCACCGGTGAAGTCATCTCATCCCAAGGGTTGGTCCTAACCAACCACCACTGCGCTTACGACGCCATTCAAGGGTTTTCGTCTACAGAAAACGACTACTTGACCGACGGTTTCTTCGCGCTGGCCCTCGACCAAGAGATGCACATCGACGACTTCGTCATCAGCTTTTTGGTCCGCATCGACGACGTTACTTCCCGCATCCTTGAAAACGTCACCGTGGAGATGACCGAGGACGAGCGCAACGCTGCCATCGCCGAAGCGCGCAAGGCCTTGATAGAGGAGATGAACCCAGAAGGAGATAAAGAACTCCAATTGAAGAGCTTCTACTATGACAACGAGTTTTACATGTTCGAGTACAAGACGTACCGCGACATCCGCCTCGTTGCTGCACCGCCAGAAAGCGTGGGCAAGTACGGCGGCGATACGGACAACTGGATGTGGCCCCGCCACACCGGTGATTTCTCCATGTTGCGCATTTACGCCGACGAAAACAACGAGCCTGCGGACTTCAGTGAGAGCAATGTCCCCTATCAGCCTAAGCGCCACCTCCGCATCAGCATGGACGGTGTATCCGAAGGTGACTTCACGATGGTGATGGGCTACCCCGGCAGCACCGATCGTTTCTTGAGCAGCTGGGGCATCGATCAGGCCCTGCGCCTCTACAACCCTTCTGTAGTCGACGTACGCGATCTCAAATTGAAAACCATGAAGTCGCACATGGATGCTGACCCTGCCGTACGCATTCAGTATGCAGCGAAATATGCACAGACGGCTAATTATTGGAAATACTACATCGGCCAATCAAAAGGGTTGAAGCGCTTGGATGTCGAATCCAAGAAGCAAGCGCTCGAAGCGCGCTTCACCGATTGGGTCAATGCCGATGAGGATCGGCAGGAGGAGTATGGCATGGCTTTGGCTTTGATTCAATCGTACTACCTCGATACGGATGCGAGCGTTCAAGGGAAGGTTTACGCCCTCGAAGCAGGCCTCATCGGTTGCGACATTAGCTTGTTCTCCTTCCGCTTCTACCGCATGGCCGCTGGTCTGTTCAGCGAAGACGAGGAAGAGGTGGCCGCTACGCAAGCGGCGATGACTGGGTTTGTCAGCGGGTTTTTCAAGGAGTACGACCAAGCGACCGACCGGGATTTGTTTGTCAACTTGATGACCAAATTCCGCGACGACATCGATCCGGCATACCACCCCTCTTTCTTTGCAACCGTTGCCGACAAGTACAAAGGTGATTTCAATCGCTTCGCAGATAAGATGTACGCCAAGAGCTTTTTGGTGGACCCTGAGCGTTGTGCGGAGTTCATCGCCAACCCTTCGCGGAAAGTGATGGACAAAGACCTCGCAATCATCGTGGGCCAAAGCGCGATCCAAACGTATTTCGCTGGCCAGGCCAACCCGGCAGAGGATAAGTTCAACCGCGGGTACCGACTCTTCGTCAAAGGCTTGCGTGAAATGGATGCGGACCAGGCCATTGCACCAGACGCCAACTCCACCATGCGCATGACCTTCGGATCGGTTGCACCTTACAAAGCCGCTGACGCTGTGAATTATGACTTCATCACCACGGCCAACGGCATCTTGGAGAAGAAGGACAATTCCAACCCGGAATTCATCGTCCCGGATGCACTGGATGACCTCATCCGCAGCCGTGACTTTGGTCAGTATGCAGACGAATCTGGCGAGCTCGTGGTGTGCTTTATCCACGGCACCGACATCACCGGCGGTAACTCAGGCTCTCCCGTTCTAGACGCCAACGGCGACCTCATTGGTTGCGCGTTCGACGGCAACTGGGAAGCCATGAGTGGCGACATCGCCTTCGAAACGGAATTGCAGCGCACCATCTCCGTGGACATCCGCTACGTCACATGGATCCTCGATAAGTTTGCCGGCGCGCAAAACTTGATTGACGAAATGGATTTTGTTTCAGGCCTGCGCTAAGCAGTCTGACGAATCTGAAATGAAAGCGGCACCTCCAATGGGGTGCCGCTTTTCTTTTGTCAGTATACCGAGCAATCAGACCGCGTTGCGGCTGGCGTTGATGATGCCAAACATAGAGCGGACAACAAGCCGTTTCAATACGTCGGATTCCCACTTCGAAGCTTCATCACCGTTGCCCAACTGCCCGAGAGCGAAGTGTTGAATCACCAGCAGCGGACGGATGATGTCGTCTCGGAGCCCAATGCTCTCCCTGATGTGCGGGTTGCGCTCCATTAGCGATTGCTGACCGGCAATATCAAGCACCCAGCGCTTGGTCAATTCGTATTCGTCACGCACCATGGACCAAATGCCGCCAAATTGCGCGTCGTCTTCCAAGTGGGCTGTGAGACGAAAGTCGCTCTTCATCATGCTCTGCATACTGTTTTCCACCAACGCCCGGAAGAACGAGTTATCGCGGTACAACGCACGCGCCTCCTCAATGCGTCCTTCGCCGTCCAACCACTCCAACGCGGTCCCCAGCCCAAAAAATCCTGGCACGTTTTGCTTGAGTTGGGTCCACGACCCTACAAACGGAATCGCTCGCAGGTCGCCGAAGGTCAGCGGACCGTCCTTGGCCCGACTCGTTGGGCGACTGCCGATGTTGGTTTCTCCGTAGTACTTGAGCGTTCCCCACTGCGTGAGGTAGTTCATGAACTCCGGATGTTCCTTCAACCGGGTGTAGTGCGCGAACGAGTGCTGGCCCAATGCCTTGATCAGCGCTTCTTGTTCCGCACTGAAATGCGTTTGTGAATCTTCGAAAATTCGGCTCTGAAGGCCGGCAGTCAAAAGCAATTCGAGGTTGAAGCCCGCTGAGCGAGGTATCCCAAAATTGGAACTGATGGTCTGCCCTTGAATAGTCGTCTGGATTTCGGTGTTCTCGATATCCTGTCCGTGCGCCGCATAGAACCGATGCGTATTTCCGCCGCCACGTGCTGGCGGTCCACCGCGCCCGTCGAAGAAGACGACGGTGATGCCTTCATCCCGAGAGAGCTTAGACAACCGACGCTTCGCCTCGTATATGGACCAGTTGGCCTGCAAGTATCCACCGTCCTTGGTGCCATCAGAAAAACCGAGCATCACCGTCTGGCGATCGCCACGGCGGCTCAAATGCGCCCGATACGCCGGGTGCTTGTACATATCGCGCACCTCGTCTTCCGATCGGGCCAAGTCCGCAATGGTTTCAAACAGCGGCACAATATCAAGGGCGGTCTCCTCATCCAATCCAGCCATGCGGGCCAATGCCGCGACAGCCGCCACATCGATGATGCCACGGCAGTTGCTGATGATGTACCGGTGACACGCCCGCACACCGTTGTGCTTTTGGATTTTGGCCATGGTGCGCAAGGACGCGATAATGTCATGGTGGCGTTCTTCTTCGAGTCGGACCACGGCGCCTTTCCACTTGTCACTCAGCAGCTCATTCACTTGCTCCACGGCCGGAAGCGCTCGGAAGGCTTCGATAGATTCACCGGCTACTGTGAGCGCTTCGTCCAAGGCCTTCTGAATCACCCGGCTGTCTTGACGGATGTCCAAGCTGGCAAAATGCAAACCAAACAAGCGCAGCTTGAATTGGAACCCTCTGATCTTCTCAATGAACAACCCGTTCGAATGCTGCGCGACCCATTGGGCAATGTCATCCAGCTCTTGATTCAAATCCGCAACGGACAACACCGCTGAATCCGGGTGGAGCATGGCGAATTCAATCCGGTCTTGGAGCTGGTCGAGGCGAGTAGATACGTGCTTGAACGTGATGCGGCGGCGCAAATCCCGAATTTCACGGCGGTAGCACCGCAGCAGGGTCAGGCGAAGGCGCTCTGCGACATTCCATGTTGTTTGCGAATCCACAAACGGGTTGCCGTCGCGGTCACCTCCAGGCCAAAAACCAATCGAAATGAGGCCCTCACTCAGGGCTTGCGCAGACGGGTCGTCGAGGGTTTGGGCCACCTTGGCATAGAGCTCGGGCGCCGCGTGGTAAAATACGTTCTCGAGGTACCACGTTTGGCGAACGGCTTCGTCGTAAGGGGTGGGCGGTTCTGAATTGAAGAATGGCGTCAGCCCCAGTTGGTGAAGCAGTTTCCGGATGCTGACCAGGTCGTTTTCTTCCATGGCTTTGGCCAAGTCGGTGATAATGGCCAGCGCATTGCCCGGGTAAAATTGCGTCGGGTGTGCCGTCAAGACCACGCGCACCGCATATTCTCCCAAAATCTCCCTCAAGTCCTCCTCCTTGCGGTGACGGCGAATGCGCTGCATGAAACTCTGCAGGGATTCCGCACCGCCCAAATCGTTGAGTTGCGCATACCGAGCGTCTTCCAAGGCATCCACCAACACCACCTGCCGTTCTACGTATTGAATGATCCGGAACAGCAGGTCCGCTTTGCTTTCTACATCACGCAAGCCTTGAGAAGCGAAAAATCCATCGAGGATTTCTTCAGGGGTCTTGGCGTTGTTCAATCCCTCATCACACGCTTCTTGCAGCAACGGCACCCGCAGTCCGGTTTGCCGAATGCCATCCAACGGCAGCGTCAAGAAAATGCCATTGAACACGTGAAACGGGTGGCTGACAACTGCACTGTACTCTTTACGATCTTTCATGCCCTTCTTGACTGGACTGCAAAGGTACTTTCCGCTGCTGACATAACCGGCTTCCCGTACCTTTGACTCATCTTCCGCTTCCCATGCGCATCGACATTCTCACCGTTGTACCCTCTTTGCTCGACAGCCCGTTCTCGGATAGCATCATCCAACGTGCCCAGGACAAAGGCGTAGTCGACATTCGCGTGCACAATATCCGCGATTGGAGCAAGGACAAACACAACAAGGTCGACGACGAGCCCTTTGGAGGAATCGCCGGCATGGTAATGACCATCCAGCCCATCCTCGATGCCATTGAAGAGCTGCAGTCTGAGTGTACCTACAGCGAAATCATCTACCTGACGCCCGACGGTGAACCACTCAAGCAGGCCCGAGTAAATAAACTCTCGATTTCCGGCAACTTGCTCATCATCTGCGGCCACTACAAAGGCATTGATCAGCGGCTGCGCGACCACGTGGTGACACTTGAACTTTCCATCGGTGACTATGTGCTCTCCGGAGGTGAACTCGCCGCAGCGGTATTGACCGATGCCGTTGTGCGACTATTGCCCGGTGCCATCGGCGACGAACAGAGCGCTTTGACCGACAGCTTCCAAGACGAATTGCTCGCCCCACCGGTGTACACCCGTCCCGCGAACTACAAGGGCTGGGAAGTTCCGGAAATACTGCGTTCAGGGGACCATGCTGCCATTGGGAAGTGGATGGAAGAGCAAGCCTACGAGCGCACCAAAGCGCGTCGGCCGGATTTGCTCAAAAAAGATTCCTGAAAAGAGTTCAAATCCTATCCGGATTATTCGTAATATTGCACCCCGATTCACGGGAGCAGAAAAACGAACACCATGGACCGCATCAAGGACATCGCAAGCAAAATTGTCGAAACCCCCGCTTGGCCCGAATTCCGTGCCGGTGACACCGTTACGGTAACGATCAAGATTCTTGAGGGCAACAAGGAGCGTTTGCAGAAATTCCAAGGCGTTGTCATCCAGCGCAAAGGTGCGGCCAACACCGAAACCTTCACGGTACGCAAGATGGCGTCTGGAGTCGGTGTAGAGCGTGTGTTCCCTATTGCTTCCCCACTCGTCGAGAACATCGAAGTGAACAAGCGAGGTAAGGTACGCCGTGCGCGCATCTACTACCTCCGTGAATTGACTGGTAAGGCTGCGCGCATCAAAGAGCGCCGGGTCGTTACCAAGAAATAATTGCTATACTCACAAAACCGAAAAGGCCCGCTCCATGCGGGCCTTTTTTATGCGCACAACTTTCGTTTTACGCTGCACCGCCTAGTACGGCAGCCACCCGATCAAGCACGCGTCCTTCACGCGCATCGATGTCTGCCCAGAGCTCATCAGCCTCTGCGACTACCGCAGCACTGTACGTGGCGTCTTCCAAATCTTGAAGGTTCACGCGCGCATTCAGGATGGCGCCTTTCACACCGGTCCGGATCGCCATGGCACCCACGCCTGCATCGGTGATGGAATTGGGATTGCCAATCGCAGCCATCTCTTCAGCGATGGCCATGGCGTCCGCAGCGAGCCTCGCTACCCGCATCGGAATTTCAATGGCGTTTTTGGTGGCGTCTTGAATCGCCGTTTGACGGGCTTGCTGCTGCGCTTCTGAGCCCTTGGGCATGCCGTAGGCCTCCATGATGGCATTGAACGCTGCTGTATCTGCATCTACGAGTAGCTCCAGCTGATTTTGCAAGGCAATGCCCCGCTCGGCCACGCGGCTGAATGCTTCCCAACGGTCGTCCCACCCGCGCTTATGGGCCGATAGGTTGGCCACCATGGTAGCGAGGGCCACGCCCATCGTGGCCGAATAGGCAGCAACCGATCCGCCGCCCGGTGCCGGGCTTTCCGACGCCGTCTCCGTGGCAAACGCACCGAGGGAGAGGTCCAACAACGGCGTGTTCCGGTCGGCGGCAATCATGAATTCAATGACTCGCTTGTTGGGATCAAACGGCCCGAGGTCGTCCAATCCGAGGGATTTCACGGCGATCTTTACTTTTTCGGCAGTACTGATGCCTAGGCTGCGTTGCTGCTTGCGTAGGAAATAATCCGCAGCATCCGTCATCACACGCAGCGGCAATAGTCCCACGAGTTCCGAACCCGTCACGCGGATGCCTCGCTCCTGCGCTTTGGCACACGCCTCATCGAAGGCAATGTGCACGGGTGTGGTTTGGATATCGGTCAAGTTCAACGACAACTGGGCGATCCCGTACTCTTCAATGTACCACCCAATTCCCTTCACGGCCTTGAGCGAACCAGGGATGCGTTCGGGGGCACCGTTGGCATCTTTGACCACTGGACTGCCCGGTCCGCCGGTGCGCTTTACGCGGCCCGATTCCCGGATGTCGAAGGCGATGGCATTGGCGCGGCGCGAACTCGTCGTGTTCAGGTTGATGTTGTAGGCGATCAAAAAATCACGTGCCCCGATGGCAGTGGCGCCACTTTTCTGTGTCTTTTCATTCCACACCGCCGGTCCAAAGTCAGGTGCTCCGTCTGCAGTCTCCAATTTGGCCAAGCCCTCGTATTGGCCCTGGCGGCAATTCGCGAGGTTCTTCCGAGCCTCCGTTTTGGCAGCGGATTCATAGAAATAACCCGGAATTCCGAGCTCCGCTCCTACGCGCTCGCCCAAGGCACGCGCAATGGCAGCGCATTCCTCCATGGTCACACCGCTCACCGGCACGAACGGGCAGACGTCGGTCGCCCCCATGCGGGGGTGTTCGCCCCGGTGCTTGCGCATGTCAATGAGTTCGGCGGCTTTTTGGATCAACCGAAAGGCGGCCTCACCAATGACTTCAGGTGGCCCTACGAACGTGATGACGGTTCGGTTGGTGGACTTGCCGGGATCTACATCCAACAAACGGATCCCCTCTACGGATTCTACAACACGGGATACCGCTTCAATAACGGCTGGGTTGCGCCCTTCTGAAATGTTGGGCACGCATTCGACTAGTCGTTGCATCTTCTTGGCATATTACCAGCCGAAAATACATGGACGGGGACGGTTTCAACTCACTGGATGATGCCATCAATGAACACCTTTTCAACCGTTTCTTCACCGAAGTCGTAAGCCAGATCTTCCAATCCGTTCATGGAACGCGTGACGATTACATTCGCAGCACGTCCGCGGGCTATTACTCCCGCCCGGTCGGAGCATTCCATGGCGGCGGCACCATTGATGGTCGCGGCGGCGATGGCCTCCAATGGATGCATTTTCATTTTCAAAATGGCCAACTGCACGACCCGATTCATGTTGCTCGAAGGCGCGGAACCCGGATTGAAATCTGTGGCCAGCGCAACGGGTACATCGGCCTTCATCAATTCATGCACCGGAGTGTACGGAATGCCCAAGAAATACGAGCACCCCGGGAGGGCCGTAGCAAGGGTTGGGCTGCCGGAATCCGCGGCGCGCCTCAACGCTTCAACGTCTTCCACATTCAACTCCTCCAGGTGGTCTACTGACACCGCATCAGAATTCACGCAAAGCTTTACTCCGCCAAACGCATTAAACTGATTCACATGTACTTTAGCTTTCATTCCAAGCGAAGAGGCAGCATCCAATAGCGACTGGGTTTCCTCCAATCCGAAGTACCCCTTTTCGCAGAAGGCATCCACGTAGTCGGCAAGTCCTTCGTTGGCGACCACCGGCAGCGCTTCCTTGATCATATACGCCGTCCAACTTGCTGCGGTCCAATCGCCTTCCGGCACGGCATGGCATGCCAAAAATGTCGCCTTGATTGGGATGGTGAATTCTTCCTTCAGAGCGCGGATCACCCGCAGTATTTTCAACTCTGCTTCAGCCGTCAGACCATATCCGCTCTTGATTTCAATGGACCCTGTACCCGTGCGGATGGCCCGCAGCAATCGATTCCGGGCGTCGGCGAGCAAATCAGTTTCGGACAGGGACTGCAGCGCACGAGCGGAGTTCAGGATGCCGCCACCTTCTGCAGCAATTTCCTGATAGCTCTTGCCTTCAAGGCGGCTCAAAAACTCCCCCGATCGGCTGGCTGCAAACACGAGGTGAGTGTGGCTGTCGCACCACGCCGGAAGGACATACTTCCCTTCACAATCCACCACCTCCAACCCGCTCCAGTCTATGATGCCAGGAAAGTCAGCCATGGAACCGAAGTCCACGATGACCCCGTCCTCAATGGCCAACCAGGATTGCTCCAATACCGGTAGGGAGCGCATCTCCCCTCCTTTCAAATACAGCGGCGGCACATCGTACGCACCCACCAGTCCTTTGATGTTCTTCCAGAGCATTCGCATGGACGCAAGGTAGCAATCCCCGCGCGGGTTCCGTAAATTTGACCTATGGCGGGCAACACATTCGGTACCTTGTTTCGGCTGACCACGTTCGGCGAATCCCATGGCCGAGCAATTGGCGGTGTCATCGACGGATGTCCAGCAGGATTGGCATTGGACACCAGTGCAGTTCAAGCTGAATTGGACCGAAGGCGTCCCGGTCAATCCCACCTGACCACCCCGAGGAAAGAGTCCGATGCAATTGAATGGCTCAGTGGCGTCTACGAAGGCATGACCACCGGTGCGTCCATTGGATTCATACTCCGCAACGAAGATTCTAAATCTGGCGATTACGACCACCTCAAAACAGCCTTTCGCCCTTCCCATGCCGATTACACCTACACGGCCAAGTACGGGCACCGTGATCACCGGGGCGGCGGACGCGCGTCTGCCCGCGAAACCGCGTGCCGTGTGGCCGCGGGAGCCATTGCGCGGCAGCTCCTGGCTTCAGCCGGTATTGAAATCTCAGCCTACGTAGAGCGCGTAGGGGAAACCGCCGTGCCCTTTGAACCGCGGTACTTCGATCGCGCTGCCGTGGACGCTTCGCCCACCCGTTGTCCCGACCCCGACACAGCAGCCTCGATTGCAGCCACCATTGAAGACGTCCGGAAGAAAGGTGACACTGTCGGTGGTGCAGTTGCCCTGGTTGGACGTGGCATCCCGGCGGGCCTTGGTGAACCGGTTTTTGACAAGTTTCAAGCCGTCCTTGCCCATGCCTTGTGGAGCCTGCCGGCGGTGAAATCCATGGAAATCGGTTCCGGACTGCAAGGCACCGTCATGCGGGGTTCAATGCACAATGACGCTTTTCACACCGACGAGAACGGTCAAGTGCGCACCGCCACCAACCACAGCGGCGGTATTCAAGGTGGCATCACTAACGGCGAAGATCTCGTCGTTCGCATTGGATTCAAGCCGGTCTCCACGCTCATGAAGCCACAGGCATCAGTCAATGCGGACGGTGAAGCCGTCACGTTGGATGGCAAGGGACGGCACGACCCTTGCGTACTGCCGCGTGCGGTGCCGATTGTTGAAGCCATGGCGCTGTTAGTATTGGCTGATCATTGGTTGATAAACCGCGCCGCCAAACTCTGAAAAACCGAGGTTTTCCGGGCTTTCAACGTGTACATTAGAGGCATGAAGAAACTGGCCCTCCACTGGCAAGTCATCATCGGTTTGTTGCTGGGTGTCGTATACGCATGGTTGAGTGTGACCATGGGTTGGAACGACTTCACCCTCGCCTACATCCAGCCGTTTGGTGACATTTTCATCAACCTCCTCAAACTCATCGCTGTGCCGTTGGTGCTGTTCAGTATCATCAGCGGTGTAACTAGTTTGGGCAACATCCAGAAACTGGGCCGCATGGGCATCAAGACCTTGCTCACCTATGTGGCCACGACCATGGCGGCTGTGGTCATCGGATTGGCCTTGGTCAACGTGTTCCAGCCGGGATCGGGGGCCGATGACGACCTGCTCAAAGCAAACCGCATCCGCTATGAACTCTGGCGCGACGCCAACGGCATCCAAGCGTTGGACGATATTCGAACCATCGATGACCCTGCAAATGCAGCGCTGGTTCAGAGCATTGCGAGCGAAGAAGCCGCTTCCAGCGAATGGGTCTCCGACAAACTCAACAAAGCCAGCAACACCAAGAATTCCGGACCGCTGCAGCCCTTGGTAGACGTCGTGCCCAAGAACATTTTCAGTTCGCTGGTCGATATGTCCATGCTGCAAATCATCTTCTTCGCGATCTTTTTTGGCATCGTTGTCGTCGGGTTGCCTGATGAGAAAAAAGCACCGCTGACGCGGGCAGTGGATTCGCTGAATGAGGTCTTTGTGCAAATGGTGTGGGTGGTAATGAAGGCTATGCCCTTCTTCGTTTTTGCGCTGATGGCTGGACAAATTGTCAAAGCGGCCGGGACCGAACCCGAGATGCTGAAGCAGCTATTGAGTTTCCTCCTCCGTTATGGCTTGGTGGTGGTGCTCGGTCTGGCTTTCATGGTGTTTCTGTTTTACCCTGCGCTGGTGGCCTTGACCATCAAGAAATTAAGCTGGAAACAATTCCAATCGGGCATGCGCGATGCCCAGTTAACCGCTTTTTCAACGTCGAGCTCGGTGGCAACGCTCCCGGTCACAATGCAATGCGTTCACGACCGATTGGGCGTGAGTACGCGCACCTCGTCGTTTGTCCTGCCCATCGGCGCCACCGTGAACATGGATGGCACGAGCATGTACCAAGCCATTGCAGTTGTGGCCTTGGCCCAGTTCCACATGGTGGACTTGGCCTTAAGCCAGCAGGCAGTCATTGTGCTCACAGCTACCCTCGCTTCCATTGGAGCTGCGGCAGTGCCTTCGGCAGGTTTGGTTTTGATGATCATCGTGCTCGAGAGCGTCGGACTGAATCCGGCTTGGATTGCGCTGATTTTCCCCATTGACCGCATCTTGGATATGTGCCGAACAGTAGTCAATGTCACTGGTGATGGAGCTGTTTCCTCGTTCATCGCAGCCTCTGAAGGCGAACTAACTCCGCCCTCTGCCTAGCTCCGCTTCCATGAGCTGGACCGAACGTACGTGCCTGCTGTTGGCGTCGCTGATTGCACTGCCCTTTTTGGCTTCTGGCCAATGGGAGGACGAAGAAGAAGCATGCTCGGCCGTACTGGAAGGAAAAACCCTGAAATTATACGAGAAGGGAATCAACGGCTCCAAATATGACCGCACTGAACGGATCGCATTTCTCGAAGAAGCCTTCGAACGGGATGAAGAATGCATGGCTTGTTTGTTTGAGTGGGGTCGATTGGAATTCAATGCCATCAAGCGTTCTCGCGGCTCGTTTTACCCCGCTGAGCAGCCCTTGTTACAGTTGGTCGATGCCTGCCCTTTCTTCCGTGCAGAGGCTTGGTACATGCTCGGTGCCATGGCCTACGCCGACCGGGAATACCAAGCTGCTCAATCCTATTTTGAAGAATACCTGCGGTTTCCACCCGCATCCGAAGAAGTGCTGGGCAAACGAAGGGACCGGTACGTTGATGAGGTGAAAGAGGTCTTGCCGACCATCGCCTTTGAATTGGCCTTTCGCGAAAACGAAGGGAAATACCATCCAGCTTCCATTCCTCCGGTCAGCACACCACAGGATGAATTCCTGCCCGCCCTTTCCCCCGATGGCAGTCTCTTGTTTTTCACGCGGCGCGAGCGCTACAAAGCCAAAGGCGATGTCGTTTCGACCGAAAGCGAGGTATTCTACGTCGCAGAACGAGAAATAGGCGCGGAATTCAACGCCGGTTTGGCCCTGGCATCCCCATTCAACTCCGGAGCACGTTATGGCGGCGCGAGCATATCCGTTGACAACCGGGAATTGTACATCGCCGCCTCGAATCCAACGGGTAAGAATCCGGATAACATCGATTTGTACGTAACGGAATATGAAATTGTCGACCGGGACGACAACGGGGCGTACTTCTACATCTGGGGCCCGCTTGCTCCAGTCGCCTCCCTCAATTCGACCGACGGATGGGAGGCGCAACCCGCCCTTGGCGCAGATGGCAATGAGTTGTTTTTCGCGGCAGTCAATGCTAATTCTCAGCAGGACCGAAACGGCAACCCAACCATGGACATTTGGTCGTCAACCCGCGCGGCTTCCGGCGAATGGCAGCCCGCACAAATGCTCCCATCACCTGTCAATTCTGGCAGCAATGACAAGGCTCCCTTCTTGCACCCGGATGGCAAAACCCTTTATTTCGCAAGCGACCGTGGGCCCGGCGGAGGCGGCTACGACATCTGGATGTGCCGGAGAGATGATACTGGAGTATGGGGCGAAGCAACCAATTTTGGCGCACCACTGAATTCTTCCGGGGATGAACAGGGCCTCGTGGTCAGCACCAACGGCACTGAAGCCTTCTTTTCCGGAAGGCGCGACGGCACCCAGGGCATGGATATCATTCGTTTTCCCGTCCCCGACGCCATGAAGCCGGAGTCGGTGTTCATCGTTCAAGGGGACCTGCTTGGTCCGGACAACGAGGTCCCTGAAGGTGCTCGACTGTACTTGCAGTATGCACAGTCCAAAAACGTGCAAGAGATCGAAGTGAACCGGCAAGATGGCTACTTTGCTTCAGTCGTGCGGGCATCAGAGGAAGACGTGCTCCTCGTGGCAGAAGCGGATGGCATTGCATTCGAGGCCCAAGTGGTATTTGATGCCGACTCGGAGGCATCACCCCCAGACCGGTTGGACACACCCGTCCAACTCGAAGAAGCCTCAAACGGAGAACCCTTTGAAATTGGCGACATCCAATTCGCGACCAATTCCGCGGAAATCAACCGAACCAGTTTGTTGATGTTGGATCTTTTCGCCGCCTACCTCCTGCGCAATGACGCCATCGGGGTCCACATCAAAGGGCACACGGACAACCGAGGTCGCCCGCAGGACAACCAAGTGCTTTCTGAAGACCGTGCGGCGCGAGTGGCTGAAGCCTTGGAGCAATTTGGCGTCCCATCCAGCCGCATCACCCATGCTGGCTTTGGACAATCCCAACCTGTAGCGTCCAATGACACCGCTGAAGGGCGCTCTCAAAACCGCCGCACAGAGTTCGAAATTCGCCTCGCTAACTGATTTTTTTCTTCCAGCATTCATCGAGTTTTACCTCATGAATCGTGTCCACAGCCTGTGATATTTTGTGAGTTCCAACGCGTCAATGAAAACAATTACGCGTTGAGAACTTCATGACCCCTCCCCTATGAACGCTGCGTCCCGCGGTACCTTCGGTAGGATAGACACATGAAGCTCATGAAGCGATTTTCCAAGGTTCTCTTTCTCTCCGCTAGCCTTGTTTTGAGCGGATCCGCGTTTGCCCAACCCAGCGATGTCGACTGGGACAGCGCTAACCTTTACTGGAACCATCAGAAATACAACGCAGCCCAGCATCATTACGACGTATGGCTGGCTGAAAACCCCGACGGTGCCGCATCCCAATTGGCCTTAGCCCTTTACCGCAGTTCGGCATGCGCCATCCAATTGCAACATCAAGACGCCGCCGAAAGAGTGCATGCCTTTGAAGCGGCCTTCCCCGAACACCCGCTGGTGCGACAAGCACGATGGGACTTCGCCAACTACCTCTACCGCAAACGCGATTGGAAGGATGCCGCCTTGGCGTTCGACAGCCTGAACACGTTGCGCATGAGTGCGGAGCAAAAACTCGAGATGCAATTCAAGCGCGGCCACGCCTTGTTTGAAATCGAGCACTACGAAGACGCCCGATTGGACCTTTTTGCCGTGATGGAAGCAGGAGAAACTGCAGGTGATTTTGAGAAACCGGCACGGTACTACTTCAGCCACATTTCCTACTTGAAGGGCCAGCCCCAGGTAGCGTTGGAAGGATTTGAATCATTGAAAGACGACCCCAAACTCAAGAGGGTGGTCCCCATCTACGTCGCTCAACTGCTCCACGAAACCGAACAGTACGACCGCTTGATTGAGTACGCCCCTGTGGTGTTCGCCGAAGGAATCGACCTCAGCAAGAGCCAACGCGTTGACATTTCCCGATTAGTCGGCGATGCCTTGTACCGCCGGCAAAGTTTCAACGAGGCCCTTGCTTACCTCGAGGAAGCTTACTTCGCCACGCGCGGCATGGGACGAACACGGGATTTCGCATACCAAATGGGATACACTTATTACCAAGCCCAAGAGCACTTGAAAGCCCTGACGTGCTTTGCCTTGGTCGTCCGAGAATCCGATGAAATGGCGCAACTCGCGCACTACCACACCGCCGCCTGCTACCTGGCCCTCGAAGAAAAGGAGAAAGCGAAACTGGCCTTCAAGAAAGCCTCTGAATTGGACCACGATGCCGGCATCCAAGAAGATGCGCTGTTCAGCTACGCCAAGCTAGCGTACGAATTGACCTTCAATCCATTTGACGATGCAGTGGTCGCCATTGAACGGTACCTCAAGCAATACCCCAACTCGCGCCGCAACGACGAAGCCTATAGTTTCTTGCTGGAAGTCTACATGTCGTCCAAGGATTACGACCGGGCATTGGAGGCATTGGATCAAATCGAAACAAAAACGCCTGACGTGAAAAAGGCGTACCAGCTCGTCGCCTACAACCGCGGCGTCGAACTCCTTCGCGCGGCGTCCTACACCGAGTGCCAGGACTATTTCGAAGCTGCTCGCACCTACCCCATTAACGCGACCCTCGCGGCAGAATCGCACTTCTGGCAAGGCGAGGCACATTACCTCCAGCGGGATTACACAGCTGCCACTGGCGCCTATGCGGCTTTCGAATCGGCCCCCGGCGCATTCAAAAGCCCGCACTACGCCAACGGCATGTACGCGCGTGGGTACGCGCTCTTTCAACGGGGATTGTACCTCGACGCACTGAGCGCGTTCCGCAGCTACCTCAAAACCACGGAGAAGTCAACCTTTCCCAAGCGGACCGATGCCAAGCTACGGGTGGCGGATTGCTACTATGCCAATAAGGAGTTTGAACCGGCCGCTCGCTACTACGGTGAAGTCATCGCAGAGAGCAAAAAAGACGAAGCCTATGCACGTTTTCAACGAGCGGAGTGCTTCGGTACCTTAAACCAACGCGAGGCTCAGATTGAAGAATTGAACGCCCTGGTGGCCACTGAAACCCAATCCACCTACCTGCCCGAGGCGCTGTATGCGCTTGGACGTGCAGAAATCGAGACCGATGAAATCGCTTCCGCCAAGGTGCACCTGCTGGAACTGCGCTCCACTTACCCAGAATCTCTCAAGAGCAAAATCGCCCTCGTTGACTTGTGCCTCATTGCCATGAAGCAAAACCAACCAACGGAGGTACTAGCATTGTGGGACGAAATCCGCACCCTGTATGGAAATGATGCCATTGCAAGTGATGCCTACAACGTGGTGGAACCGGTTTTGATTGATCAAGGACTCCTCAACGACTTGCCCGCCGGAGTAGGGCTCAACACCGATGAAATCGAGGCCCGTTTGTTCAATGCAGCGCGTGATGCAGCACTCGAACGCGATTGCGACAAGGCCATCCGACGCTTGACCGAATACATTGGTGATTACACGAACGGAACCTATTGGACGGAAGCCCACTTTTTCCTCGCCAACTGCGCTTATGATACCGGTGACTTGGAACAAGCCCGTGCGGCTTTCGAAACGGTGCTCCAAGCCCCCGTCAATGATTACACAGAGCCATCCGCACTGGGGGCTGCCACCATCGCGTGGAACGCCCAAGACCTTGTCGGTGCCAAGCAGCATTATGCTACCCTCGAAGCTACCTGCGTATTGCAAGAAAACGCATTGGAAGCAAGAATCGGCTTGATGCGATGTCACTATTTACTGGACGAACCAGAAAAAGCCTTGGCGTACGCCAACGTGGTCATCGACGACAGCCAAACACCGGAAGACATCACTGCAACTGCACGTTACTGGCGGGGCAAAATCCGATTTGAAGCAGGCGCCTACGCCGAAGCATCACCGGACTTGACGGCTGTCGCTGCGCTTAGCGGCACCCGTGGCGCTGAAAGCCAATTCATGCTGTGTCAAATCGCCTATGCCAGCGGAGACTACACCGCCACAGAACAAGCGCTTTTTGAGTTCATTCAGGCTTACGCCAACTACGATGCTTGGAAGCACCAGGCCTTCTTATTGCTGGTCGACACCTACATCGGGTTGGCCGATTGGTTTCAAGCACGCGCTACAGCAGAAAGTATCTTGGAATACGTCCAAGTGGAGTCCATCCGGTCGGCGGCCACTGCCAAACTCTCCACCATCGATGAATTGGAATTGGCCGAGTTGAATCCACCAGCATCTCCGGACAGCACCGACAACGAACCCTCTACCCCCGAACAAAACGCTCCTCAGCAATGAAGACTCTGACCATAATTGCAACGGCGGCGGCCGCCCTTGGCACGGCCTCCCCAGCACGAGCCGGTGTGGCGGCCCGCGACACACTGGATTTGAACGTCACGTTCGTCGGGGATCGTGAAGTGCTGATGCGCGACGCCCACAAGGAAATGCACTGGCCTGAACCGGCCGTTATCGCGCGTCAGAAACCGAATTTTGCCTACACCGTTTTGCCCAAACGCATCGACGTGCAGCCCACTTGGGAAAGGGAAAAGGCGAAACGCCTAAAGGTGGAAGACCCCTTGCAGCGCCTTTACAAGGGCTTCGTGGAAGCCGGGATGGGCAATTACACCAGCCCTTCCCTGCTGTTAAACTATGCGGACCTACGCTCCCGCGAGCACGCATGGGGAGTAGAATTCGCTCACACATCAACGCAAGGCGGATTCCTGTACGATGACGATACCTTAGGTCAGGGGGTGCCGCAGAATTTCAGCACCAATGCCCTCGAAGGGTGGTACAAGCGGTTTTTCAAAAAGGAATACATCAAAGTCAGCGGATCGTATGACCGTAACGCCATCAGCTACTATGGACGTGTAGCGGCGAATGAACCGGACAGTTCCCTTTTCGCCCTTGGTGACTCAGGCCGATTCAGCACCTTTCACGCGCGAGTGGAATTCGGCGACATGGCATCGGCCAAACGTTCGTGGAACCATCGCGTGGTGTTCGACTACGGCACGCTTTGGAACGACCGCAACACCAACGAACACAACTTCGATTTCCAGGCCCAACTAAAAGGCCACATCGAAGACAATCCAGTGTCGCTGAAAGCACACGCCAACGTCGACCGGTTGGATCGTGTGGAAGAAGGCTTGATTGTACCGCCGTTGAAGCAAGCCATTTTTGATTTGCATCCTGCCGTTTACAAAGACTACAAAGCGCTGAAAACAAAAGTGGGTGTCGGTATGTGGGTGGACGCCCAAGGCAACCAACCGTTCCTGTTCGTTCCCGAATTGGAGGCGTCTGTCTCGTTGCTACAAGACCTTTTTATTCCCTATGTATCTGTGAATGGAGGGGTGAACCAAAACCGATTTGAAACGGCCTTGCAAGCCAACCCGTACTTGCCCTCACCTAGGGATTCCTCATCCGTTTGGAAGAATTCGTATGAATCCATTCACGCGAAAGGCGGCATGCGCGGTTCCATCACATCCTCGTTCACCTTTGACCTGAGTGCATCCCACCGTCGAATCAATCAGGCCCTGACCTGGGCCCCCATGGATGTGTACGGTTCGGGAGCCGGATTTCAGCCGTTCTACCAAGACCTTTCCATCACGACGCTTCAGGCCAATGCCAACTTGACACTTGGAACAGCCACCACGCTGCAAGGACAAATCCAGCAGCACACGTACGCCCTGCGCGACTCCGCGCTCAGTGAACAAACTCCCTGGAACCTTCCCGGTCTCGAAATCCATTTACGCGCGCGGCACAGCTTCAAGGATAAGCTGATTGTCCAGACCGGTCTGCGCACCGTAACAGGCCGCCGAGGCATGCAAGCTGTTCCTTTGACACCTTCGGGTGAAGATTTCATCACCGATGGACTCGGCGTCAACATCGGCTACGCATACGACCTCGCCGACATCGTGGACTGGAACATCCGCTTGGAATACCGCTACAATGCCCGCCTAGGGGCCTGGTTATCAGGCGAAAACCTCTTGAATCAGTCGAACCCCCTCTTCTTTGGATACAACAGCCAAGGAACGCGGGTCACCTTCGGATTCAATTACGCATTTTAACCACCGTACACCGCTTGTGAGGAAAGTGCAGATTCCTGTGGAAAACTGCGCATATTAACCACCGGAAACCTCAGCGTTTACGGGCGTTTCGTGCTATTTTTAAAATCTAAACCCGCAGGTCGGGTTTGCACCAAATTGAACGAGAAAACCATGGCGGAAGAAAACCAGAAACCCACCGCGGGTACCCCGAAATACGACGCGTCCAACATTCAGGCCCTCGAGGGCATGGAGCACGTGCGCATGCGCCCTTCCATGTACATCGGAGATGTGGGCGTTCGCGGCTTGCACCACTTGGTATACGAGGTCGTTGACAACTCCATTGACGAGGCGTTGGCCGGGCATTGCGACACCATTCATGTAACCATCACCGAATCCAATGGTATTCGCGTAGAGGACAATGGTCGAGGCATCCCCGTAGGCATTCACGAAAAGGAAGGCGTCTCCGCCCTTCAGGTGGTCATGACCAAAATCGGTGCCGGTGGTAAGTTTGATAAAGACAGCTACAAGGTATCCGGTGGTCTCCACGGCGTCGGGGTGTCCTGCGTAAACGCCTTGTCCAGCCTCTTGCGAGCAGAAGTGCACCGAGACGGCAAGATCCACGAGCAGGAATACAGCCGTGGTAAAGAAGCCTACGCCGTGCGCGAAATCGGCACGTCGGACAAGAACGGCACCACGGTCGAATTCCAGCCCGATGAGCAAATCTTCGAGACCCTTGTCTACAACTATGATACGTTGGCAGATCGCATGCGCGAGCTGGCATTCCTCAATCAAGGGTTGACCATCTCATTGACCGACCATCGCGAGCGGGTGCAGGACGAGGAAGGCAACGATCATGGGTACCTAAACGAGACGTTCTACTCGACGGAAGGCCTGAAGGATTTCGTAGGCTACCTCGATTCGAACCGTGAGCCCCTCATATCTGAAGTGATTCACGTCAGCGGTGAGCGCAACGGAGTACCCGTTGAAGTAGCGATGACATACAACACGTCCTTCGCAGAAAATCTGTTCTCGTACGTCAACAACATCAACACCCACGAAGGCGGTACGCACCTCACCGGTTTCCGCCGCGGATTGACGCTGACACTGAAAAAGTACGCTGAATCGAGCGGGATGTTGGACAAACTCAAATTCGATATCAGCGCCGATGACTTCCGTGAAGGATTGACCGCAGTGGTGAGCGTCAAGGTTGCGGAACCGCAGTTCCAAGGCCAGACCAAGACCAAGCTCGGCAATGCGGAAGTTTCTGCTCCAGTGAGCCAAGCCGTTTCGGACATGCTGGAGGCCTACCTCGAAGAACACCCGGGAGAAGCCAAGACCATCGTAAGCAAAGTCATCTTGGCTGCTCAGGCCCGCCATGCCGCGCGAAAGGCGCGTGAAATGGTCCAGCGCAAAACCGTCATGAGCGGTTCCGGCTTGCCCGGAAAGTTGGCGGACTGTGCCGAGAAGGACCCCTCGTTGTGCGAGCTCTTCCTGGTAGAGGGTGACTCGGCAGGGGGGACCGCCAAGCAAGGTCGAGACCGCAACAACCAGGCAATCATGCCGCTCCGAGGTAAAATCCTCAACGTGGAGAAGGCCATGCACCACAAGATTTTCGAGAACGAAGAGATCAAGAACATCTACACGGCGTTGGGCGTCTCACTGGGGACAGAAGAAGACGAACGGGCCTTGAACATGACCAAGCTCCGCTACCACAAAGTCGTCATCATGTGTGACGCGGATGTGGACGGTAGCCACATAGAAACGCTGATTTTGACCTTCTTCTTCCGCCACATGAAGGAGTTGATCGAAAACGGGTACATCTATATCGCTACTCCACCGCTCTACTTGGTGAAAAAAGGCTCACGTCAAGTGTATGCGTGGAACGACGACGAACGCGATCGCCTCATCGAGCAGTTCAAAGGCGCTTCCGGAAGCGATTCTGGCATCGGCGTGCAGCGCTACAAAGGCCTCGGTGAGATGAACGCTGAGCAATTGTGGGACACGACCTTGAACCCCGAAAACCGCACCTTGCGACAAGTGACCATTGAAAATGCGGCCGCCTGCGATCACGTGTTCTCCATGTTAATGGGCGACGAGGTTCCACCGCGTCGTGCCTTCATCGAGGAGAACGCCAAGTACGCCAATATCGACATTTGAGGCCGCGTACGGCATGAGTTGGCTCAACAAAACCGTATGGATCACTGGCGCCAGCAGCGGCATCGGCCGCGCTGCAGCGAACCGGTGGGCGGAACTTGGCGCACGGGTCATCTTGTCCTCCCGCAAAGAGGCAGCGCTCCAAGAAGTGACAGACCAGTGGACCGAAGCGCAGAAAGCGCAGTCCCTGATTTTACCGTTGGACTTGTCCCAAGCCGTACAATTGCCTGGCAAGGTGGTAGAAGCGCTCCAATGGGCAGGAACCATCGACGTCATGGTACACTGCGGCGGCATCAGCCAACGTTCCACCGTACTGGAGACTACATTGGAGGTAGACCGGCGCGTAATGGAGGTGGATTACTTTGGCACGTTGGCCTTGACCAAGGCCTTACTGCCTCATTTCGTGGAACGACAGGCGGGTCAATTCGTTGTTGTGACGAGCCTGATGGGGCTGTTCTCCTCTCCTTTACGCTCAGGATACTGCGGAGCCAAGCACGCACTCCACGGATTTTTTGAATCCCTGCGAGCAGAGCACCACGACGACAACATCGGGGTGACCATGGTGTGCCCGGGCTTCATCCACACCAACATCAGCATGAATGCGGTTGTCGGTGACGGAAGCCAACAAGGCACGATGGATACCAAAACTGGAGCCGGACTGACGCCAGAAGCATGTGCTGTTCGCATGATTCGAGCAGTCAAACGCCGCAAACCCGAAGTCCTCATAGGACGGTTTGAAATCGTCGGTGCCTACCTCAAACGTTTCGCTCCCGGACTGATGCGGCGCATTGTCCGCAAAGCTGCAGTGACGTGATGCTCAATATTGGGGTTGGTTCCAGACCTTGATGGCGTCCTCAGCGGTCACTCCTGAGAGGATTTCCACGGTTATCCCATCGGACAATCCGAGCGCGACCTCACGTCGCTCATAACGCTTCTCCCCGACCAAGACCTCCACAAAGGTGGTTCCACTCTCATACTGAACGAGCATTTCAGGCATGACCAATGCGCCGCGGCGTTCGTCCAACACCACGTTGGCATTGGCAGAATACCCCGCACGCAGAAATTGATCCTCCTCCAACCCGACGGCAGCCTTGATCTCGAATTGGATGGCGCCTGCCTCCTCGATGCCCTTTGGACTGATATATTCAAGCGTAGCCGGGATAACCAAATCCTCAATGGCTCCCACCGTCAACTCAATGGCCATGCCGACCGACAGCTTCTCCACTTCAGATTCATCGATTTTCCCCACGAAAATGAGGTCCTGCATATCGGCTACGGTCGCGATGGTGGTGCCTTCGTTGAAGTTGTTGGCCTCAATGACGCTGTTTCCCTTTTTGACGGGAACATCCAGTACCATGCCGTCGATGGTCGACGTGATCAAGGTGTTGGACGTTCGACCGCTTCGCGCTGCTACGCCGTCTTGGATGATGCGCAGGTTGTCTTCAGCTGCGTAGAATTCTTCTTGAGCTTGCTTCCGCGCCAATTCAAACCTTTGGAAATCTGCCGCCGCGATGATTCCATCCTCCAACAGCAGCCGGTTGCGCTCGGCATTGGTCTCAGCGTCTTCCAAACTAATGCGCGCGCGCTCCAATCGGGTTTCAGCGCTGCTCACCGCCCCCATGTCCGGGACCACCATGACTTCCGCTAGCACTTGGCCCGACTCCACCAATTCCCCTGCTTCCACCTGCACCCGACGCACAATGCCAGAGATTTGAGGCTTGATGAGAATTTCTTGCCGGGGCTGAATAGATCCTGCTGCGACCGTTTTGATGACGATGTCACCGGTTGAAGGCGACTCCGTGCGGTATGAGGCTTCCTCCTGCTGCTCTTGCTCGTACAAGTGATTCAAAGTGTATGCCGCACCTGCCAACACCAAAATGATGAAGGCAATCAGGGTGTATAAGCGTCCTTTTTTCATGGTTACTCAGTTCGAATGGCCTCTACTGGGCGGATGGATACGGCTCGGAAGGCAGGCAATATACCCGCCAATCCGCCCATGACCACCATGGTCAGTAAAGATTGCAATACAATGTCTATGGATACTTCTGGATTTCGAAAACTGCCGTCTTGCATGTCGGGCATCGTCTTCAACAACGCGTCAATCCCCTCGATGGTGGCCACGCCGAAGATGGCCCCCAATAACCCGAATAAAACGGTCAACAACAAGGTCTCTCCCATGATTTGCCGCACCACGACGCCAGGGGTGGCCCCTAATGCGCGTCGGATGCCCAATTCATTGGTGCGCTCCCGTACGGTAATGAGCATGATATTCATGATACCGATGATTCCTGCCAAAAGGGCCAATCCACCGAAGACAAAACTCACCCAACGGATGGCGCTGAACACGGATTGAATCTCTTCAAATTCCCGTGCCACGGTCCAATGACCAAAGGCCCGGTTGTCGTCTGGATGTATCGACAGCCTTGCCTTGAGCACCGACATAATTTCCGCCGCAGCAGAATCGGCATTCACCTGTTCATCGAACAGCACACACAACCACCCCACATCGTCCCCCATATGGAAGGCTTGGTTGAACGCGGTGAAAGGGATGCGGATGCTTTGCAAATCTTCCTCTGCATCTTCGCCTGAACGCATGGATGTGAACACGCCCACCACCGTGAAGTTGACACCATTGATGCGTATTGAACCGCCGATGGCTTCTTCGTCTGCAGCGAACAGGATGTCCCGAACGCGCTCCCCGATGACTGCGATTTTGCGTTTGTCTTCTATGTCGCGACCATTAATGTGGCGGCCGGTCAACAGCGGCCTGGCCTCGATGAGTTGCTGTTCAGGGTATTCACCGAACACCGTGAAGGCTCCTGTTTTCAACCCACGGGTGACGTTGTTGGAGCCCTGCCAACCGCCCAGCTGGTTTTGGGGGGCCACCGCTTCCAGCACCTGGCTGTTGGCGGCGAGGTATTCGACATCGGAAATGGTCAAATCAATCGGGCGACCGCGCTGAAACCCTTTGTACGCCATGCTCGTGCTTTGGGTCCACATGAACATGCTGTTTTTGGCCATATCCCCCAAGTCTTGGGACACCCCATTTTGCAGTCCGTTGGCAGAGCCAATGGTGATGATGATCATGAAAAGTCCCCAGCCCACGCCCAAACCGCTGAGCGCAGTGCGCACCGGCTTTTGGAGCAGGACTTGGATTATCTCCAGAAACACATCCCAGTCGGGACGCCAAAGGCGTTTTTTGGTTTCGTGGGAATCATTCATCGCGCAAAGCTTCTACAGGTCGAATGGAGACAGCGCGCAACGCCGGCCCGATGGCGCTGATGACACCCACAAATACGAGTACCCCCAAGGCCAACAACGCCGAACGGAAATCAACGCGCGGGTTGCTGAAAAATTCATGGTCGACGAACGGCGCGATTCCTTGGAGCAACCACGTGCCGGCTAACAGCCCGATGCACCCGGAGATCAGCATGAGAAACACCGCCTCTTGCACTATTTGGGAAACGATGCTGCCACTGGTGGCGCCCAGCGCCTTTCGCACCCCGATTTCTTTGGTTCGTTCGCGGACCACAATGGCCATAATATTGGCCACCCCCATGGCTCCCGCCAACAAGGTCATCATTCCGACAAACCAGACAAACAAGCGAATGCCTCCGAAGATCTGGCGGAACATCTCTGCCTCCTCGTTGCGGTTGTCCACCCACACGCCTTCCGCGTCGTCCGGGTGAACCACCAATCGGTCCTTGAGCCAAGAGGTCAAAGACGCCGTTGCGTCCCGGGTCTCATCGATGGAAGCTTCCCCAGTGCCGATGGCCACACGGCTCACCACGTCGCTGTTCGAAAACAGTTTTTGCGCGGTGGTGAACGGCACGTAAACGCTTCTGTTTTCCCACCGGGAACCGGTCTGATTGAATGTTCCCACAACGGCAAATTGAATGCCGCGCACCTGAATCAAAGCGCCCACGGCATCTTTCGGTTGGGTCCCTCGGGGCCACAAGTCTTCCAACACTTGTCCACCGATAACCGCCACCTTGCGTTGTTGGTCGATGTCACGCACGCTGACGAATCGGCCTGCAGTGAGGTTCACCTGTCCAATTTCCTGTTGGTCGGGATCCACCCCGCGCACGCCGTACGATCCTTGCTCGCTGTTGAATCGGACCGTCGAACCCCAGCGGTACACCAGTCGGCTCCATGCCGGAACCGTATCCAACTGGCCCTGCATAGCCTGTTCGTCGGCATTGTGCAACTCAACCCTTCGATTCGGCTTGCGGCCTCGAAACGCGAGTTGAGCATTGCCCGTCCGAACCTGCATGAGGTTCGCCGCATTGTCGCCAAAGGTTTGTTTCACGCCTGATTCCAATCCTGAACCCAGGCCTTGCATGACGACCAAGATGAAGATGCCCAAGGCAATGCTCAAGCCTGTGAGTCCGGTGCGCAGCGGGTTGCTGAGCACGGTATGGAAAATCTCCAGCCAAGTATCCCGGTCTACCATGGTCTTCTTTAGGCTCCTTCGATCCGACCGTCCTTCAAACGGATGATGCGGTCGCATTGATCGGCAATTTCATTTTCGTGGGTGACCACCACAATGGTGATTCCCTCCTTGTTGATTTCCTTGAGCAGTGCCATGACCTCATCGGAAGTCACCGAGTCGAGCGCGCCCGTCGGTTCATCCGCTAGGATGACCTTCGGACTGGCAATCAAGGCACGGGCGATGGCCACGCGCTGTTTTTGCCCGCCACTCATTTGGTTGGGCAGGTGTTCAGCCCAATCTGCTAGACCCACTTTCTGCAAATACGCGAAAGCCTTGGCCTGTCGCTCCTTCCGAGGTACGCCTTGATAGTACAATGGAAGTGCTACGTTTTCAAGGGCAGTTTTGTAGCTGATCAAATTGAAACTTTGAAATACAAATCCCAAGAAGTCACTCCGGTAGCGGGCTGCAGATTTTTCGGATAGGCCGCTCATGTTTTGCCCATTGAGCACGTACGAGCCCTCGTCGAAATCATCCAGTAGTCCCAAGACGTTCAGAAGCGTCGATTTACCGGAACCGCTGGACCCCATGATGGCCACCAACTCACCTTCTGAAATCGTGCAATCGATGCCCTTGAGCACAGTAAGCAATTGGCTTCCGGTCTGGTAAGCCTTGCGAATGGACTTCAACTCTATCACGTCAGCAAGATAACCCGTGCTCAAGCGTTGTGTTCGGCACCTTCTGACAATTCACGTGAAAACATCCAATCGCGCGCCGCCAACAGGTGGGGATGCAAGTAGGCATCGGCTGCTATGAAAGGAACTACCCGACGCAACGATCGCTGCAAGCCCGCCAAAGCGGGTGCCATGCCTTCGGACGCACGCAGGTCGCAGGCTTGGGCCGCCGTCATGCACTCGATGGCAAGCACTTGTTCCACATTATCCAATATTTTCCAGAGCTTGAGTGCGGCATTCGCCCCCATGCTCACGTGGTCTTCTTGGCCATTGCTGCTGTCGATGGTGTCCACCACATTCGGCGTACAGAGCTGCTTGTTTTGCGACACCAAGGATGCCGCGGTGTATTGGGGAATCATGAAGCCGCTGTTCAGGCCAGGGTCTACGGCCAAGAACGCCGGAAGCCCTTGCTTGCCCGACAATAACTTATACGTCCGGCGTTCCGAAATGCTGCCCCATTCGTGCGCGGCTAGGGCGAGGGCCTCCAATTGAAGGGCCAACGGTTGGCCGTGAAAATTGCCCCCTGACAGCACTTTGTCCTCTTCTGGGAAAATGAGCGGGTTGTCGGTGACGGCGTTGACCTCATTCTCCAGAACCGCCCGAGCAGCCGCCAGCGAATTACGGCTGGCCCCGTGCACCTGAGGAGTGCACCGGAACGAATACGGATCTTGAATCTGGGTGTGGGGCACAGCTTGCCACTCGCTCCCATTCAGCCAGTCCGTTACGTTGCGTGCCACCAATTCAGCGTTGGATTGGTTGCGTACCTGATGAATGGCAGGATCAAACGGCTCAATCCGCCCGTGCCAGGCCTCGAGCGACCAAGCGCACAAGGCATCCGCCCAATCCGCAATCCGCTCCAACCGTTCCAACGCCATGACCCCATAGGCCAGCATTAGCTGGGTGCCGTTGATCAAGGCGAGGCCTTCCTTGGCTCCCAAATCCAAGGGCTTCCATCCTTTGGCGGCAAGGACTTCGCCAGAGGGAACGGGGGTCCCCTCAATCAGCACTTCGCCCTCGCCAATCAAGGGCAGCACCATGTGACTCAATGGTGCCAGGTCACCGCTCGCACCAAGGGAGCCTTGAGAAGGCACCAAGGGAAACAGGTTCGCGTTCCAATGATCCACGAGGCGCTGCACGGTTTCCAACTGGACGCCACTGTGCCCTTTTCCCAGTGATTTGATTTTGAGCAACACCATCGCACGCACCACCTCCTCCGGAACCTCATCCCCAACTCCACATGCATGTGAAACCAATAAATTTCGTTGCAATTGGCTCAAGGCTTCGGTACCAACGCGCGTCGATGCCAAGTCTCCGAATCCCGTGTTGACGCCGTAAATCGCGGCATCCGCGTCTGCATTCAGTTTGGCCTCGAGGTATTCCCGACACCGTTCGATGGCCTGCTTCGTATCGGCAGACAAGGACAAATTGGGCGAGCCTTTGACCGCATTCCAAACGGTTTCAACCCCCCAATGGCCGTTGGTTAGTTCCATTCCTTTCACACTCCGAATATAGTGCCTGCGCCTCCGTTCACTGAACCGTATATTCGGGGGGAAATTTCGATGTTCACAACGCATTTCATACCACCCGACATGAAGGCCTTTCAGCATGGCGCGCTTGCATTGGTACTGGCCATCTTCGCCCATTCGAACATGCACGCCCAACCGACGATTCAAACCCAATCGACCGAAGAAGCCAACGGCCTGCGCTCGGTATGGATTGCCTCGGAAACTTACGATACCGCGGCATTGGCCATGGAGTGGACATTCAAACCGGCCCTTGAGGTGGAGAAAGCCGGCACCGGTGAGGCTTGGGCACGGTGCCTGTCTGTCCAATGGGCATTGGATACCGTGGGAACTGGTTTGCAGTGCGAGTGGGAGATTACCCCAAAGGGTTTCTATGCAAAAGGTGACGCGGCCACCGCATCCGAATGGGGTGCCATCTTACTCAAGGGACTTCGCACCCCATCGGTCGAACATTGGGACCGTGTGCAATCGGAGTGGATCGCAAATTGGGAAGCGAAGTACCACACGCCATCGGTCATTGCAGAACGCGTCCTTCAAGCGGAAATGTTTTCGTTGCGCCACCCCTATGGTGAACGGGTAATGCCTGCAACCATCGAAGCCATTACAGCATCCGATGTAATGGGTCAAGCAGCAGCGTACTGGCACCCGAACAACGCCGTGCTGGTACTCACTGGACCCGCCGAATTGCAAGGCATTCCGGGCGCTTGGTCCGAAATCCTCGCCGATTGGCCAGAACGTGCGTTGCAAAAACCCGCCCTTCCCCTGCCAAGTCGGCCCCGTCAAAACGAGGCGTTCATCGCAGCCATTGAAGGAGACAGTGTCTACACCGCCGTCGGCCAATTGATGCGATTGAAGCCTGACCATGCAGATGCTTTGCCTTTGCTCATTCTTGCGCAGCATCTTGAAGACGCTGCGTCCGGCCTATTGAGGGTGGTGCTCGATCCTATTGTGGGCTCACTGCATTTCGTTACCGAAGGCAATGCGTCCCATGCTATCGATGCCATCCGCGCCCTCGAGCAGGCGATGGAGGTCTCCATGCGAGCTGCTCCCACACCCGAGATCCTCGCCGCCTGGAAAGACGCAGCGCTTCAACAAACCCTGGATGCTTTGGAATCGCCCTTGGCCGCTGCCCGAATGTACATTGACCGGCCAGACTGGTTCAGCGCTGCGGCCGATTCATCTTGGGCATCGTTCACAGCTTCCATTCGCCCCAACGACATTCAACGCGTGGCCATCAATTACCTCCGGCCCGGGAATTTGCAAGTGGTAGCGGTTGGCCCGCTCGATTCTGCACAGGCCGTTGCGTCCACCTTCACTCAACCACAATTCCTGAAGCGGTACGATCAGAATGCCGAACCCTTGAGCCCATTCGGTCCGGTTCCTGAGGGGGTGACCGCAATGGATGTCATCCAATCCCATTACGCCGCGTGCGGAGGTGAGGAAGCTTTCAAGGCCCTGAAGTCCTGCCGAACAACGGGCACCATGGAAGCAGGAGGCGGAATGGTTATGGATGTGATCGCCGAGGAAGTCTACGGTGTTGGTCACCGCACGTCGATCTCCATCGACGGTCAAACCATGATGGAACAGTTTGTCCAACCCGGAAAAGGCCGTTCCATCCAGATGGGACGGCCGCGTCCTATGCCGGAAGCGGAATACCGACGCTACGAACCCGGACTGCACGCAGCGGGCTTGCTAGCGCTGGAAGAACGTAACCTGACCGCCGAGATCATTGGCACCTACCAACGCGCAGATGGGCAGGAATGGGTGGTTGAATTGCACCGAGACGGTGCGCTTGAGCAGCGGCTCTTTTTTGATGCGACCACCCAGCTACTGACGCGTAGTGAAGAGCACCGCACCGGGCCAACAGGTCCGGTTCAAGTGTTCATTCAATACCGGGAATACCGTGAATTTGGAGGCATTCGATATGCCACCGAAGTCATTCGGCAGACCAACAACCAACGTATGGTAACGACGATTGACGACGTGCAACCGAACGCCCGTGTCGACAAAACTCAATTTGAATGGGAATGAACGAGATACCGCTGGTCCACATAGCTGGTGGAGGTGTTACCATCGCCGAGCATGCTGTCCTACAGGACATCCATTTGACCATTGGCACCGGGGAACTCGTTTACCTCATAGGCAAAACAGGTTCAGGCAAGAGCTCCTTACTAAAATGCTTGTATGGCGAGCGAAACCTCACGCAAGGGCAAGGCACCGTCTGTGGACATGATTTGACAGCCATCACCCGCAAAAACGTACATACCCTTCGCCGGGATCTCGGCATCGTATTTCAAGATTTTGCCCTGCTTCCGGATCGATCGGCACACGACAACTTGGATTTCGTATTGGGCGTGACGGGCTGGAGCAAAGGCGCGGCCCGAGAAAGCCGCATTCAAGCCTGCCTCGATGCGGTTGGGCTTGGCACCAAAGGCTACAAAATGCCCCATGCCTTGTCGGGAGGCGAACAACAAAGGCTGGCCATCGCCCGCGCATTGCTGAACGAACCGCCATTGATTATTGCGGACGAACCCACTGGCAACCTCGACCCCGATACGACCAATGGCATCCTCCAATTGCTCCATGAGCTTGTCCAAAAGGACCGCTCGGTCATCATGGCCACGCACGATCACCAAGCGCTCAATCAGTACCCCGGACGGGTACTGCGCTGCACAGGAGGCCGCATCGAGGAAACCACCAACGTTCCGAGCTAGCCTGCCTTGCCATGGACCGATTCCGCATCAGCGTCGTCATACCGACCAAAGCCAACCTCATCGGCTTGCGTGCAACCGTTGAAGCGTTGTGGTCGATCGACCCCCATCGCATCGAAATCATTGTGGTGGATGGAGGCGGATGCACCGAAACCAAGGCCTGGTTGTTGTCCCATCAACACCGCATCCACCACATCCGTTCGGCGTCAGACGGTGGCGTCTATCCGGCCATGAACTACGGCAAGCAATGTGCATCCGGACATTGGGTGTGGTTCGCAGGTGCAGGTGACCTGCCTCATGCGGCGACGTGGAAGGCATTTTTGGAAGAGGACCACTTCTCGAAGGATACACCTACGATGCATGTTTTTGGAGTCGAGTTGGGGGATGACCGTGAGGGCGGGGTGCCTGCTAGCTATCCCGCGCGTTGGGACAGCAGCATGCAATGGCGCAATACCACCCACCACCAAGGCGTACTCTACTCTCGAAAACTCATTCAATCCTGCACGTTCGACCCATCCTACCGTGTGCTGGCGGATTATGCCCTGCACCTTTCCCTGTGGACGCAGGGCGTGGAAGTAGCCATGCACGAGGAAACGTGGTCACATGTCGATTCAGGCGGACTCTCACGTGCCTTTCATGCCAGCTTGTACAGAGAAGAATGGAAGCTAAAAAAAGAGGCACTTTCGGGGTGGATCAAGTGGGCACAGCCCTTTTGGCTCACAGGGAAATACCTGGCAAAACGCCTTTCAAGGCGCTAAATTCAAGACTGAGCCTGCTGCAGGGCTTTGATCATTTGCCGCTCTTCAGTCCCCCAATGCAATGCAGCGGCTGCTTCTGCACACACGGCTTGCCAGTGCGATGCAGGTTGTGCCAGCACCGCCTCGACGGCTTCGGCAATCCCCGTTGGTGATGAATCACGCACCACACGACCTATTTTCCACTCCTCAACCACCCGGACCACCTCCGGCATGGGACTCGCTACGACCGGAATTCCGGCATGGATGTAATCGAACAATTTGTTCGGCAAACTCATCACGTAGTTGCCGTGCACGCCCTGGTCCAAACTCAACCCGACATCGGCCGATGCCGTCAGGCTGCACAGATCGTCGAACGGCATTTTCGGCAAAACCACCAATCGGCCATTGAATTGATCGACCTGCGCTTGCGCCCATTCCCATTCTTCCCCTGCTCCTACCACTACGAGGTAGGTGGCGGTGTGTTCTCGCAATGCTTGGACGGCCTGGACCACGCCGCGGTCTTTGTCGAGGTAAGCACCCTGGACGATGAGGAACGGAGCTTCCGCTGGAATGCCGAGATGTTCCCTCCAATTCACGGAAGATTGCACAGCTTTTTTGCGCATCCGTGGCATGTTGCGCACCACAAAGGGACGCCCGCCTAGTGCACGGGGATAGCGATTGAGATAGGCAGCGGCGATGCCCTCGTTGACGGTAATGACGGCCTTGAGACGAGGAAAAATGGCGCGTTCCACCATCAGCCAAACGCCCCTTTGAAGAGGACGACCGGTCAAGCCCGCCGCTTCGGTGAAGTACTCGTGACTGTCGTATACCAGTGGCAACCCCTTAATACGCGCAACCAGAAAGGCCGGCAACAACGTATCCAAATCGTTGGCCCAAATGGCATCGACATCGGTCCGCAAAAGCGCCCGCAACAGGCCCAACTGAAGCGAAGCATAAAAACCTAAACCCCGATGGAAAGGCAGCTGCATTCGGTGGGCTTCAAAGGGAACCTTGAGCGGTTTGGACTCCGCCATCTCCCGTCCAATCAATACTGGATTCCATCCCGCTCCCTCCAACGTAGCGCACGTCTTGAGCACCCGTTGGTCGTGGTTCAAATCATTGGAAACAAGGACAGCGATGCGTTTGGCCATAAGGGGAGTCAAGCATTCATTGAATCATGAACGCGCTTGAGTACTTTTTTGGTGTACTCGGGGAAATCCGCCCCCATCATCCAACCGAAGTAGCCGGGATTGGCGGTTAGCACGTCCGCAACCCGTTTGCCTTTGTGTTGACCAAAATTGAAACAGATGGCATCGTCATCCCCATAGACAAATCGGCCCGCCGGGTCGGCGAAAGGTTGCCGTTGGCAAAAGGCCCCAAGTTCCTCCATGTCCCGCGGTACTGGCCCCACCGTTTCCTCATCCGACACATCGACCACTGTGTCTTGGTACTTTTCCAATTGAGCCAAGAGCACTTCAAGGGTGGCTTCTGTATCGGGCAGTGCTTCGTGTGCCCCTTCAATGGTCTTGCCACAGTAGAACTTGTAAGCCGCGCGTAAGGTGCGCTGTTCCATCTTATGGAAGATGTTCTGCACGTCAATGAGGTTGCGCCCCTCCAACTCGAAGTTAATTCCGGCCCGGAGGAATTCTTCCGCCAAAAACGGCACATCGAAGCGGTTGGAATTGTAGCCCCCCAAATCGCAGCCATCTAGGAACTCCGCCATACCCTTGGCGTATTGGCGAAAGGTCGGCTTGTCCTTCACATCGTCGTCGTAAATGCCATGAATGAGACTGGTTTCAAGTGGAATGGGCATGCCCGGATTGATCAACAGGCGGTGTTCTGCACCGCGCTGCGCGGGCTTCTTCTCCACCGTACCGTCGGGGTTTACTTTGATCATGGCGATTTCCACGATGCGATCCTTTGACAGGTCCGTGCCCGTGGTTTCCAAATCGAAAATCACCAATGGACGATTGAGTTGCAGTACAGATACATCCATGGCTTAAACGACCGGACGATTCAAATCAAACTCCTCCAAGTATGTGGCCACGCGCTTGACGAAGCTACCTCCCAGCATGCCGTCTACCACGCGGTGGTCGTAGCTGTGGCTGAGGAACATCATGTGGCGGATGCCAATCATGTCCCCCTCCGGCGTTTCAATCACAGCGGGTTTCTTGCGAATGGCGCCCAAGGCGAGGATGCCAACTTGTGGCTGGTTTATGATGGGCGTGCCCATGACATTGCCGAAGGTGCCGACGTTGGACATGGTGTAAGTACCGCCCGCGGTATCGTCTGGCTTCAATTTGCCAGTTCGTGCTCGGTCAGCAAGGTCATTGACCCGAGTAGCCAAACCCACCAGACTCAATTGGTCTGCATTGCGGATGACCGGAACAATCAAATTCCCGGATGGCAACGCCGTCGCCATGCCCAAATTGATTTGCTTCTTGATGATGATGCGGTCCCCTTCAACACTGGCATTGACGCCGGGGAAGTCGCGAATGGCCTTGACAATGGCCTCCGCAATCAGCGGTGTAAAGGTCAATTTCGTGCCGTGCGCCTGCTCGAAGACGGCCTTGTTGCGCTTCCGCCACTCCACGATTTTGGTCATGTCGGCCTCGACAAAACTCGTCACGTGCGGACTGGTTTGCTTTGAACGTACCATGTGGTCCGCAATGAGCTTGCGCATGCGATCCATCTCCACAATCTCGTCTTGCCCGGAAACGGAAACCGTAGGGGCAGCGCTGGCTGCAGGAGCAGCGGAAACAGGAGTTGGAGCAGCGGCTGAAGCAGCAACCACCGGTGCTGGCGTGGAGCCGCGCCCAGCGATGTACGATAAAATGTCTTTTTTGGTCACCCTTCCCTCAGACCCTGAACCTGCGATTCCATCCAGTTCTTCAGAAGTCACTCCTTCCGATTGGGCGATACTTCGAACGAGTGGCGAGTAGAACCGGCCATTGGCTCCGATGCGGGCAGGCATGTGGTCCAGCGGGCCAGTGGCTGCCAGTGGGGCCTGCAATGCCTCAACCACTTCAGGGGTTGGAGAGGCGGGTGCTGGCGCGGGAGACGGAGCAAGGGATGGAGCAGGCACTGCAACAGTGCTGGAAGGTGCAGCCGCTGCATCGGCATCGCCGTCAATTTCGAATTTGGCGATGGCTTGACCCACTGCTACCACATCACCTTCTTGTACCAACCACTCCACCAACGTTCCATCTTCCGGGGCGGGAACCTCGCTGTCGACCTTGTCCGTAGCGATTTCAACCAACGGCTCATCAGCCTCGGTTTGTTCTCCCGCATTGAGGACAAATTTGGTTATGGTGGCTTCGGCCACGCTCTCCCCCATTTTGGGTAACAAAATTTCAATTACTGCCATGGCGATGTATTGCGCGGTACGAAATTAAGGCTTCCCAGATGACTTGCGCATCGATTGTCCAACGATAATCACGAACGTATGTGAGCAGCGCACGTTGCCTTGCTCGATCGCCCATTCCTTCAGCCCGCTGGAAAACAAAATTGTTCGAAGGGTGGGTGTGTCCGTCCAACGAATCATTGTAGCCTACCCACGTCGACGTGCCCATCAGCACCTCTACTGCAGCACCAAGCCAGTCGCTCTGCTTCCGCAAAACAAAAATCGGGAACGCTAGCAAGACCAATACAGCCACCCCGGCATCTAAGGTGCGTTTGGCGCGGCGTGCCCGCGGCTTAAAAATGGCACCGTTCCATTCGGTGATGGCGCCGCGCTCGGGTCCACCTGCTCCCACAATTTGCCCGTCATCGGTCCATGCAATGCGGAAACGGATGTTCTTATTGGAGACGAGGCTCATGGCTCGGATCATTTGACCAGCGGAAACCTCGCGACCGCTCATGATGACTTCGTTGAACTGATGAACACGAATGGCATCAGTCAAGCTGTCCATCCCGCCCAGCCATTGAACGCCATCGTCAGATGCATCGACGCTTGCGGGATGAATAGACAAGGCATACACGGCCCCAAATGCCACCGGTTCGAGTACGTCGTGCGTGCGGACTAGGTCCTGCATGGCCATCAAATCTGACGGACCGGAGATGTACAAGCGCTTCGGGGTGGACTCCGCGGCACCTCCGCCGAATCGGGAGAAAATCGCTCGCACTCCGGCAATGACCACTGCGACCATTCCAGCGCCGAACAAAAAGATAGCCCGGCTAAATCGCAAAGATTCAGGTAGCAAGCCGTAGGTCGCTAGCAACACAACCGTTCCAATGACAATCCCCTTTGCAACGGAGTTCCAGCGCCACGGTTGATCGTAACCACCTTGTAGCTTGACCGCAGCCAACCATACCAATGCGTAGAAACCAGTTGCGGGAAGTGCCATGTCCCAGTCGTACCGAATGTTCTGCCAGGCTCCATATTGCTTCAGGAAAAGAACCAATCCAGCCCAAAAGAGCGACCACTCGACAGCCGGAAGCGCCACGGACTTGGATACCCTAGAGGCGATGGCCAAGGTGGCCCGCAGGTAAATCGCCAATTGAATGACCCGGTGCATCGCACGGCCGCCCCGTCCGCTGAAGTGAGTCCGCGCGAAAATTTGCATAGCGCGGTAAAACACAAGCACGTAATTCAACGAGCCTTTTTTCGTGCTCTCACCTTTGTAGTGCACGATGGAAGTGCCGGCGAAATAGTGGTTCTCATACCCCCCTTTCATGAGGCGCCAGCTCAAGTCGATGTCCTCACCGTACATGAAGTACTGCTCATCCAATAAGCCCACTTCGTCGAGCGCCGACGCGCGCATCCACATGAAGGCGCCGCTCAAAATTTCAATGGGCTGGGATTCGTCTTTTGACAAATTCCCCAGGTAATACCGGTTGAGCCGAGCGGATCTCGGGGCCAAGCGGTACAGCCCCGAAATCTTCCAGAAGGCCGCGCTCGGGGTTGGGATGCCGCGCTTGGATTCCGGAAGGTAGCGGCCAGCACCATCAACCATCGGGACGCCCAATCCGCCCAGGCGAGGCCGGGCATCGGCGTATTCCAGGCACTTCAACAAGGTGTCTTCCTGAATGATGGTGTCGGGGTTCAATAGCAACACCCAGCGGCCTTTGCTCTGGCGAATGGCGAGGTTGTTGCCCTTCGAAAAGCCCAAATTCTCTTTGGAGTCGACCAAATGAACTTCTGGGAACTGGCGCCGCACCATCGCGCACGAACCGTCCACGGAATTGTTGTCAACGACAAACACCTCCGCTTCATAACCCGATTGTTCCAACACCGCAATTCCCGCCCGCACCGAGAGAAGGCACTGGGATAGGAAGTGTTCAACGTTGTAATTGACAATGATGACCGAAACGTCCACGGCTTGAAGTTAGGAGGTATACGGTAAGCGCTGCTTCAGGCTCTGTACCAAGGTGGCTTCATCGGCGTGCTGCAAGTCTTCACCCACCGCCAATCCTCGAGCGATGGCCGTGACGTCCACCTCTGAATTGGCCAATTTTCGAAACAGATAAAATGCTGTAGTCTCTCCTTCCATGGTCGCGGGCAGCGCAAAAATCACCTCTGTCCGCCGGTCGGCATTTGCCTCCTCCTTTTGCTCAAGTCGTTGGACGAGGGTATCGATATTGAGGTCATTGGGTCCGATGCCATCCATGGGGCTGATCACGCCTCCAAGAACGTGGTATTTGCCGCGGTATTGCCCTGTGGATTCCAATGCCAGCAAATCTCGAATGTCTTCCACAACACAGACCAATGCTTCGTTACGCACGGGATCGGCACAAATGGAACACACTTCAGCTTCCGTCAAGTTGTGGCATTGCCGGCACGCATGTATCCCCTTTTTCATGGCCTGGAACGCTTCGGCAAAGGCATCCACCTGTTCGTCCGACCGGTTTAATAGGTTCAGCACAAGGCGCAGCGCGGTTTTGCGGCCCACGCCCGGCAGCGATGCCATTTGGTCAACAGCGGCTTCGATCAACCTCGAAGGAAGTTCCATGGTGCAAATTTACAGGCGGTTGCTCATCTTTGGGGCATGACTCCGACTACGGTTCTCCTGATTTTCTGTGGATATGTTGCGGTGCTGCTGTTGGTCGCGCGGCTGACGGCGCGACACGGGGCACAAGATGGCGATGCGCATTTCTTTGTCGCCGGCAAAAGGGCACCTTGGTATGCGGTCGCTTTTGGCATGCTGGGCGCCTCATTGAGCGGGGTCACCTTCATCAGCGTCCCAGGTTGGGTCGCCTCGCAGGGGTTCACCTACATGCAGATGGTGCTGGGCTACTTGGTAGGGTATGGTTTCATCATGGCGGTACTCTTGCCTCTGTATTACCGGATGGGGTTGACGAGTATTTACGGCTACTTCGAAAGCCGCTTTGGCCCGAAAGCTTACCGCACCGGTGCAGCATTCTTCATTTTATCCCGGACCATCGGAGCCGCCTTTCGGCTTTTTCTTGTGGCGCTGGTACTGAAGCTGTTCATCCTTGAACCCCTTGGGTGGAGCGCATCCGACAGCGCCACGTTGGATTGGGGTTACGCCGTGGCCGTACTGGTCATCTTGAGCGTGATCTGGGCGTACACTCGACAGGGCGGCCTGGGCACCATCGTCTGGACCGATACCCTGCAAACGGCGGCCATGCTCGTGGCCGTTGTCTATTCCGCCTATGCCATCACCACTGCGATGGACTGGTCGTGGAGCGAAACCGTGCAGAACATCCAATCGAGCCCCATGGGCCAGTGGTGGGTATGGGACGATTGGAAGGCCCCCAATCATTTCATCAAGCACTTCACTGCCGGCGCATTTGTGGCAACGGCCATGACTGGTATGGACCAAGACATGATGCAGAAGAACCTCGCCTGCAAAAACCTCCAAGAAGCACGCTGGAACATGGGCAGCTTCTCCGTGGTCCTGGTTCTGGTGAATGTTTTGTTTCTGGGCTTGGGCGTGCTGTTGTACACCTGGGCTGACAGCCAAACCCTCGCCATTGAGCGCGCGGACAGCTTGTACCCCAGCGTTGCACTGGGTGGCAGTTTGGGATGGGGATTGGGACTGGTGTTTCTCATCGGCCTACTGGCTTCTGCATTCAGTAGCGCCGACAGCGCCATGACCGCGCTGACCACCTCCATCTGTGTGGACCTGCTCGGAACGGAAAAGCAACCGCACGCCCAAGCCACTGCTGTGCGCAAAAGGGTTCACATTGGTGTGGCCTTCGTGCTGTTTGCCGTGATTATGGCGTTCAGCGCGGTTCAGGACTCCAGTGTCGTTTCGGCCATTTTCACGGCGGCCAACTATACGTATGGTCCGATCCTCGGGCTGTTTGCATTTGGCTTGGTTACCAAGAGTCAACCGGTCGATCGCTTGATACCGTGGGTGGCCATTGCGAGCCCGATTCTGTGTTACCTGCTTGAATCCAGCTTGAAATCCAGCTTTGGATTCAGTTTCGGGTTTGCTTTGCTCCCAGTGAATGGGTTACTCACATTTTTAGGGCTTTCGCTGTTAACGAAAAAGCGGTGATTTGTGCCGATGGACCGACAGCCCTGTGAACACCGGCTGTATTTTTGTGCTTTCAATTTTAGACCACAGCAATTCCCATGGAACAGCGACCTTCTCAACTGCTCAACCGCCTCTCGGAATCGGCGACCATTGCCATGGCCAGGAAGGCCACCGAATTAAAACAATCCGGTGTTGACGTCATTTCCCTTTCCCTCGGAGAACCGGATTTTGATACGCCAGAGGTACTCAAACAAGCGGGGATTGAAGCCATCGAGAACAACATCACCCATTACACGCCAGTTCCGGGGTTGCAGGATGTGCGCGAAGCCATTTGTGCAAAGTTCAAGCGGGACAACGGGCTCGACTTCACCCCTGCGCAAATCGTGGTCTCCAACGGTGCGAAGCAGAGCATAACCAACGTGGTTCTGACGCTTGTAGATCCGGGCGAAGAAGTCATCTTGCCCGCCCCATACTGGGTGAGTTACGCGGACATGGTAGCCTTTGCTGGGGGGACATCCAAGGTGTTGCCTACGTCCATTGAGAACGACTTCAAAATTCAGCCCGACGAGCTTGAAGCCGCCATCAACTCCAAAACACGGTTGCTGATTTATTCATCGCCCTGCAATCCTTCAGGTTCCGTCTACACGCGAACGGAAATTGAAGCCTTGGCGGACGTACTGAAGCGCCACCCCCATGTTTACGTCATCAGCGACGAAATCTACGAGCTGATCAACTTCACGGACGGCCACTGTTCCATGGGCACCATCGAAGAACTCAAGGATCGGGTCATCACCGTCAACGGTGTTTCTAAAGGATTTGCCATGACCGGTTGGCGCCTCGGCTACATCGGTGCACCGGAGTGGATTGCCAAGGCGTGTTCTAAAATCCAAGGCCAAGTGACGTCTGCTCCGTGCAGTATTGCCCAGGTGGCGGCAGGTGCAGCGGTGTCGGAGGACCCTTCCATTGCCGATACAATGAAGGCGGCCTTCTTGTCACGTCGCGATTTGATGATTGACGGATTAAGTGCCATTCCAGGCCTGAAGGTCAACCGGCCCATGGGGGCGTTTTACTTGTTCCCGGATGTGAGTGCTTTGTTCGGTAAGTCGATTGGTAATCGCACCATCGCGACAGCGGAGGACTTCGCCATGTACCTTCTGGAAGAAGCCCACGTGGCGACGGTCGGCGGAGGCGCGTTTGGAACCCCTGAGTGCATTCGCCTCTCCTACGCGGCCTCTGAAACGCAATTGAATGAAGCCCTTGCACGGATTTCAAAGGCCGTCACAGCCCTTCAATAGAGCCCGTTCGCTACCTTCGTAGTATGGAAGCGCTCAACGCTCTTCAAAACACCCACCGGGTTTCGGCACTTGTCATAGGCGACGTCATGCTCGACGCCTACTTGATTGGACAAGTCAACCGCATTTCACCAGAAGCGCCCGTACCCATCGTTGATATTCATCATCGGGACAAGCGCTTGGGTGGAGCAGCCAATGTGGCGAAAAACTTGGTTGCACTCGGAGCACGGGTCCAGGTAGCGGCGACCGTAGGGAACGATGCAGCCGGTCAGGAAATCCAACGCTTGTTGCACGCCCAAGGCATCGGAACAAAAGCACTGGTCGAAGTTTCAAACCGGCCAACCACAGTAAAAACACGTGTCATCAGCAACGGACAGCAGCTGCTAAGGGTGGACGAAGAACAAGCAAGCGAACTGGAGGAGCTTTGGACCACCAAGCTGATCGCGCAATGCAAGGACATCGTGGCCAATGAGCGCATCGACGTGGTCATTTTCGAGGACTACGACAAAGGCACGCTAACGCCTGCGGTCATTGAAAAAGTATCGACGCTCTGCCGCGAAAAGGGCATCAAGACCACCGTCGATCCAAAGTTTCGAAATTTTGATTCTTACCGTCACGTTGACTTGTTCAAGCCCAACTTGAAAGAGATGCGTGAAGGGTTGGCCATGGCCATCCACAAAGAATCAGATGCAAGCTTGGCCCAAGCCGTAGAGCGAATGCACGAGCGATTGGAGGCATCCATTTCGATGGTGACTTTGAGTGAACGTGGTGTGTGCTTTTATGCCCCAGACCGCGGGCAAAACTACCAGCGCATTCCAGCCTTTGAACGGGAAATCACAGATGTCAGCGGTGCAGGCGATGCCGTCATTGCTGTGGCCTCCGTGCTGCTCGCCTTAGACGTTCCCGTATGGCAAATTGCAGCCTTGGCCAATCTGGCCGGAGGTCTAGTGTGTGAAAAGGTTGGCGTGGTCACCGTGGAACTCGAACGCCTTCAAGCGGAATGGGAAACCCACGCAGACGCCATGGCGGCATTGATGAATTCGAAATGAAGTTCCAAGAATTTCGGGAGCGGACCAACGTTGGGCTTTACCAATCCAAGGATCGCGTCTTAGGTGGATTGAAAGTCCTCAATTTGCTCGTCTCGGCTTCTGCCCTGTTTGTTCTCGCATTGTACTACGGCTTTCCGAACGAGTCCGAAACCGCTTCCCAACTGCTGGGTTATGTCAAATTCAGTTTTGGCTTCTACGTCCTGCAGTACATCACCCGTCTCCTTTATGATTTTCAGCCGCGTGACTTTTTGCGGCGCACGTGGTTCGAAGCGGCTGTGATGGTCGTCTTAGTAATAGAGGGCGCCAGTGATCTATTCACGGGAGAGCTACTTATAAGTAGGTTTATACAATCTGTTGGATTTAATTCAGTATCAGAATTTTACACGATATTTATCCAAGTCTACTTCTTTACCATCGTCTTGGCGGAATTGCTGCGCGGTGGGCGGGTTTTGCCACGTATCCGACTGAACCCTGCGGTCATCTTCATCATGAGTTTTCTGGGGTTGATCTCCATTGGAACCGTGCTGTTGATGCTGCCAGAAATGACGGTAAAACAGGGGAGCATGGAATTCCTGGATGCCCTGTTCACATCAACCAGCGCGACGTGTGTTACTGGGCTCATGGTGGTGGATACGGTGACCTTTTTCTCCTTCAAGGGACAGGTAGTCATCCTGGCGTTGATCCAACTGGGCGGCTTGAACCTTATCGCCTTTGGCTCCTTTTTGGTGCTCGCCTCCAAATTTGGCCTGGGCGTGCGCCAACACGATGTCATCGAGGACTTTGTCAACCGGGATACCTTCAATGCGAGCTCGGGCCTGCTTGGAAAAGTAGTTTTGTGGTGCTTGGGCATTGAGGCCGGAGGAGCGCTCATTATGCATCTGACCTGGGGCAATGCCTTGGACGATATGGCGGCGGGCAGGCAGTGGTTCTATTCGGTGTTCCATTCCGTCTCTGCCTTCAACAATGCCGGGATCTCCCTCTTTACAGATGGCTTGGCCAATGCCGCAATAGATAGCCACTATGGCCTGCATTGGACGGTTACGATTCTGGTCTTTTTCGGCGCTTTGGGCATGGTGGCCGTCTTCGATCTGTTCGACCCGGCGCGGTTGCGGGATCGGATGAGACAGCCGTGGAAGCACATCGGTTTTGCCACCAAAATTGCCCTCTACTTCTCCTTGGGACTAGTGGCCTTAGGAACCGCTGCATTTTGGATACTGGAATCCGATGGAACCCTTGCCGGCATGAGCACGTTTGGTCAACTGACCACATCGGTCTTCCAAAGTGCGACCCGGACCAGCGGATTCAATACCGTAGACATCGGAGCGGTCGGGGTGCCGATGTTGTTCCTGCTCATCATACTGATGTTCATCGGTTCGTCCTCGAGTTCAACGGGGGGCGGCATCAAGACTTCCACCTTATCCATTGTCATGGCCGACGTGTGGAGAACCGTACGCAACCTCGACCACGTCCAGCTCTTCAAGCGAACTGTGCCCGAAGTTTTGCGGTCTAGAGCCTACAGCGTGCTGCTCTTCTTTTTGGTCGGAAACACCGTCGCCATCTTCCTGTTATCGATAACGGAATCACACCTTTTGGAATTGAACGACCGCACCTTACTCGACCTCATTTTTGAAGAAGTGAGTGCCTTTGGAACGGTGGGACTGAGCACCGGTATCACGGCCATGCTGAGCCCCATGGGCAAAGTCATCATCATGCTGAGCATGTTTGTTGGGCGCGTGGGTACCCTCACCGTTGCGTATGCGCTCGGCGGGCGTTCGGTTCAAACGCACATCAAATACCCGGAAGGCCACACCATGGTCGGATAACACATGGGAACAAAAATCACCCCGTACACCCAGCCTGAACAGGAATCCAAAAAAGCGCAAGTGGCGCGCATGTTCGACAACATCGCCCACAGCTATGATTTCCTAAACCATTTCTTCTCCCTCGGAATTGATGTGCTCTGGCGCAAGAAAGCCATGCGCATGCTCAAACAGCACCTGGCAGCCCACAGCCCCGCGGAGCCCATTCATTTAATGGACATGGCCACAGGTACCGCTGATTTCGCCCTGGAAGCCATGCGGTCGGGCATTCCAAACCTCCGGGTAACAGGGATCGACATCAGCCCGGGCATGCTGGCCATCGGTCGGAAAAAAGTGGAGCGCAAAGGCTGGACGGACCGGGTGCAATTGATTGAAGGCGACAGTGCCGATTTGCCCTTCGACGCAAGCACCTTCGACGGGTTCACCGTGGCTTTCGGCGTGCGCAACTTTGAAAATTTGGAGTCGGGCTTAACCGAGATGCACCGCACCCTCAAGCCTGGTGGTATGGGCGTGGTATTGGAGTTTTCGAAGCCTACGGTGTTTCCGCTCAAGCAGATTTTTCACTTCTACTTCCACACCCTCATGCCAGGAGTCGGCAAGTTGGTGTCGAGAGATGCGGCCGCGTACAGCTATTTGCCCGAAAGCGTTGAAGCCTTCCCTGAGCGAGATGAATTCATGCATATCATGAAGAAGTGCGGCTACAGCCAGTGCCAAATGCACCGCTTGACCGGCGGCATTGCGAGCATCTACACTGGCGTCAAATGATCATCCGCGTCTCCCCCTCCACCTTGCGTGGTGAAGTTCAGGCCCCGCCTTCCAAATCCATTATGCAGCGGCTGGTCGCCGGTGCGCTACTAGCTGAAGGGACGAGCACGTTACACAACATCTCCCAATCTGACGATTGCACATCGGTTCTTATGCTGGCCGCTCAATTGGGGGCAGAGATTGAATTGGCTGAGCAAAGCGTACGGATTACAGGTACCGGCGGGAAACTTCAGCCGCGCACGGGGCAATTGACCCCCGGGGAATCCGGTCTGGCAGCTCGCCTGTTCACGCCCATCGCTGGACTCTCCCAGCAACCCCTCGAGATGGTGGCCGCACGGTCGTTGCATGGACGTCCGATGGGTGCGTTTGAACCGCTGTTCAAAACCTTTGGTGGCCAATTGACCACTACCGAAGGTTCCTTTCCCATCTACATCTCTGGTCCGATGAGTGGCGGTTCAGGCACCTTGGATTCTCCAATGTCTTCACAATACATCACAGGCATGATGTTCGCCATGCCGATCATGGAACAGGCGTCTTCCCTGAAGGTCATCAATCCCACGAGCAAGCCCTATTTGGAATTGACGTTGGAAATCCTAGAGGACTTTGGCATCCAACTGGAAGCCAAGGGCTTCGAATCGTTCACCTCCAGAGGCAACCAAAGTTATTGCCCCTTGGACGTGGTGGTGGATGGCGACTGGTCAGGCGCAGCAGCATTGGCGGTTGCAGGCATGGTCACCGCAGAGAACTCCATTGCTATCCATGGATTGAATAATGTGTACACACAGGCGGATGAAGCCATACGAGGGGCCTTGCTTTTTGCAGGAGGTGCCCTTTCTGGAATCGAGGACGGCATCCAAGTGGCTAAACGCCCGGTTCGACCTTTCCACATCAACCTGACAGACGCTCCGGATCTGTTCCCGGTATTGGCTGCACTTGCAGCGTTTGGCAAAAAGCCATCGACGCTCACAGGAATTCACAGACTGGTACACAAAGAATCCAATCGGGCTCAAGCCATTCAAAAAGAATGGGCCAAACTTGGCATTCGAGTGGAACTGAATGAAGATGCAGACACCATGGTCATCCACCCGCGCCCGAAAGACCACCCGCCGTCATCTGCATTGGACGCGCATGGTGACCACCGCATGGTCATGGCCGCCTCGATATTAGGAATGGGCGGGCAATGCGCAATTGACATCGAAGGTGCGGAATGCATCGCCAAAAGCTATCCCGAGTTTTTTGATGACTTGGAAACGTTGGGAGCAACATTGGAAATTAGACGCGCCTAAAATACTGGATGCAAAAAGGGCTCGGTGTTGCCGAGCCCTTTTTTGCATGTTCATCGAACAATTACTGCTCACCAATGCGTGAGACGGTGAATCCGTATCCGTCGATACTAATGTTTGCAATGTAGGTCGTGATTTGGATGTAGATGTCTTCGTTGCTATTGTCAGCCTCAAAAGTCATGCTGAGATTCAAATGAGAATTAAGCGTTGTGAAGGGGCTAGTTGTCCCATAAACTTCTTTTGTGTCAGAGGCCAAAACCCGCAGGGTTGGGAAAACCGTTTGCAAGGCATCGTAGTTGTAGATTTCAACCAATGCCAATGCATCAGAAGCGTTTGCATTGCTTACCTCCATGGTCAACATGACTTGGTAAATTCCAGGATCACTCAAGTTGATGTGTTGGCCACCTGTCGATTGTATGGACATGGGCGGATTCAGTGGGTCAACTGGATTTTCAACAGGATCGGAAGACTCCGTGTAGATGCCCGAACCAGAAAGCGCCACGCGCGTTGCACCGGCGGCAGTTGTAATGGACTGCGACGTCCCCAACCGGAATCGTCTAAATGTTTCATTGAACGGCGCCCGATTGGCAAGCGAGTCCAATTGATAATACGTGGCAAACTGGTTATCAGCTGTAGCATTCGGACCTTCCACTTTCCCGGTGAATGTGGTTGTCGTCGCATCAACGGTAATCGTCGTTGCGTCAATGTCCAACGTAGAAGCATCCATGTCGATAGGCTGGTCGGCGTTCGTTCCGATATTCAAACCAGTTGAACCATCAAGGGAAAGCGTTCCGCCGTCGGCATCAACATCAACAGAAGATCCGCCCAGTGTAAGCGCTCCGCTGCCATCAATCGTTACAGCCGTTCCATTTACGTCAACCGTGCTGCTCGCGTCAATGTCCAACGTAGAAGCATCCATGTCGATAGGCTGGTCGGCGTTCGTTCCGATATTCAAACCAGTTGAACCATCAAGGGAAAGCGTTCCGCCGTCGGCATCAACATCAACAGAAGATCCGCCCAGTGTAAGCGCTCCGCTGCCATCAATCGTTACAGCCGTTCCATTTACGTCAACCGTGCTGCTCGCGTCAATGTCCAACGTAGAAGCATCCATGTCGACTGCCACATCGGATTCAACTCCAATATCAATACCACCTGAACCATCTAACTCTAGCTTACCGCCATCGGCATCCACGTTTATCGTGTTCTGAGACCAAATTTCCGTTTCATCATTGCTAGAATAGTTGTATATGTACATTCCGCCATCACCACTTACATCCACATCAGAATAAATCAAGATATCATCATCGGCACGGACCTCAAAATCAAAATCAGCTGTCATATGAATCTCATCATCTGAATCGATGACAATATCTCCGTCCGAACCAACAGTACTCAGTGTTAAATCATCCGAGTCCAAGTTAGCTCCGGTCAGGGTTATCCCTGTTATCCCTGACATCACACCACCTGTCAATGTCGCAGTGCCGTCCGTTAATGAGCCACCTGTGATGGCTCCGGATGCGTTGATCGTTGTAGCACCAGCAA